>NZ_JAVIIT010000001.1:0-726971 GCF_033977265.1 Mesorhizobium australafricanum
GACGCCGGCTTTCCTTAGGAGGTCCCGACAAAGAGCCCGCCCAAACGTCAGAAGAGCGGGCTCTTTCATTGAGCCCTTGCCATCTGAAAGCATCTAAGGAATATAATCCTCTCCGGTGCGGCGACCCCCATTTCTTCGAGGATCGCCAATGTCGAACAAATACCCCTTCGCAGAAGACACGCTCGGCAAGAAGCTCGAGGCCGGGACAGGTCTGTCGGTCTACTGCCTGACGTGCAAGCGTCGCGCCGTGCTCGATGTCGCTGACATGGTGAAGCGGCTCGGGCCGGATCAGCCCTGCCTGCATTGGGATCTACTGAAAATCATCTATTGTCACGAGTGCCGCGCCACCGGCCGCGACGACCGAAACCTGCAATTCACGAACCATGCGTTGACGCCCGAACAACGAAGGGGCGGCCCGGCAGGCTGACCGGGTAGTGGCCAGCAAATGCCGGGCCTAACCGGCGGCGGGGGCTCGGGGGCGATACGGCGCCGGCTGGCAACAAAGTATATGCTCGTACTGAAATGACCGGCATCATCTATACGGACGAAGCTGGGAAGAGCTTTTAGGATGTCGCCGGCAGTTGGTGGCCCCCCGGGTGGCAAAATTCCTACGTGCACTTTTAGGTTGAATGCCTGGCGAAGATGTCCAATAATTGGGCCCTTGGGATGGACGGGGGCCGATGAACAAGCAACCGTGGAAGTGGTCGGTAGAGATCGAGGAACTTGAAAATAGGCATTATGTGCGCGTCATCGAGGACAGCGCGGTAAGCATCAAGAGCTTCGGTTCTCAGGCAGACGCAAAAGCCTTCGCCAACAGGGAACGCGCGAGGCTCGGGCTTGATACGCCTCTCAAAAAATAAGCCCGGCCATCGACGGCCTAGGAACGTTTCCTGCGGGCCATAGCAAGCCGCCACAGCGCGGGAGAGGCTTCGGCCGTGTAGGACAGCAGCTTTTTAGGACGTCGCCGGCAGCAAAAGTTTCATTGCCAGTGCGTAACACGTAGAGCGCCAGGAGCGACATCACCAGGCTCGCTGTCATCCCGATCAGATCGCCCCGCCGGTAGCGCCAGACAGCGCTGACGAGCATGGCGAGGCAGATTGCGGCGATGGAGAGCGGGACCAGAATTTACACGCTCTAGCCGGCTAACGAGATCGCGCTAGTTTCATGGCTGGCGTGGCCACACCTGCGCCGTCGAGCGCCGGCTTGTCGGTCCCTGTAGCTGGCCGATTGGCAACCGGCGCTCCTCTATTTGCTCTTGCCTTTTGGCACTATCGAGAGCTTCGGCGGACTGGCTTGCTTGATAATCCTGAGAGCTTCGTCTTTGGTGATGCCGACCTTCCGGGCATAGTAGACGGCTTCCGCGTCAAGCTCGCCATCGATCGGGGCCTCAACCGCCTGCTTTGCCTTGAGCTTCGCCTTCTTTCCCATGAAGCCGCTGCCGACGATCGCATCGAGGACGATCACGATTCCGATGCCGATCAAATCTTGCGGAATAACGACATCCTATTCCGTTTCTTGCGGTAAGATGCGACGGATTTATTCCTCCGCGTCTCATATGTTAGTTTCCCTTCACCTCGATCTTTTTCACGCGCGACAGTGCTTCTTGAGTCTTGGGGAGCGTCACGGTCAGAACGCCGTTTTTGAACTCGGCGTTGACCTGGTCAGTGTCGACACCTGAAGGTAGCGGGATCGAACGGTAAAACGATCCGTATGATCGCTCCGCCAAGTGATAGCCCTTGTCGCTCTCTTCTCGATCGCTCCTCCTTTCCCCCTTGATCGTGAGCGCGCTGTCCGTCAGCGAGACATTGACGTCCTTCTGATCGAGTCCGGGAAGCTCCACTGAAACCTCGACCGCGCTCTCGGTCTCGGCGATATCCGTTCGCGGGCCGCCGGCATCCCAGCGCCCAAACGGTTGATCGAACCGCTTCCAGAAATCCTCGAAGATGCGGTTTACATCGCGCTGTAGGGAAAAAAACGGGATTTTCTTCGTGCCGCTTCGCGATTCCGCTTCCCTTGCTGTTGTCACTCCAGGGAATCAGGTCTCTGATCTGCATTGCCAACCTCCTTTTTCGAAACGACTAGGCCATCTTGAGTTGGATCTTTCTCGCCTTTGCTGGTGCGGCCTTCGGCAGGACTAGCCGCAGGACGCCGTTCTTTTGCGATGCCTCGATACCGTCCCGATCGATATCTTCAGACAGAGTGAAGACACGCTCATAATCGCCCGAGGCATATTCGGCGTGGACTTGTCGATAGTTCTCGTGCAACTGGTCCGCCGCGTAGCCGCGGATCGCCAGCGTCCGCTTTTCGAGCGTGATGTCGATCCCATCCGAAGCGACGCCGGGCATATCGACGAGAAGGACGACATTGTCCTGTGTTTCATAGATATCGGCCCGAGGGACAAAAACCGGGCGCGAACGGGTTCGTTCGCTGCCGTCAAGTTTGCTTGGGACCTGGCGCTCGGTCGTTTTCAGTTCTTGAGCCATCTTCGCCTCCTTACCCCTTGATCTGGATCTTCTTCGGCCGATCCGCCTCCGGTCGGTGCAGTTCGACTTCGAGTAGCCCATTGGCGAAACGAGCCTCAACCTGCTCCGGATCGACGCGGAATGGCAATTGTACAGTCCGGGAGAAGCTACCGTACGAGAGTTCGCGCCGGTGCCAGACAGACTTCTCGTCCTCGGTCGTCGGGGATCCGCGTTCGCCTTTCAATGTCAGTGTGTTCTCGCGGACCGTGAGGTCGACATCGCCCGGCGCCAACCCAGGCAACTCGGCGGTCACCGCCACACTCTCCTCGCCCGCCCAAAGGTTGATTGGCGGAAATTCTGGGGTGGTTGCGGCCGTCATTCCGGCCAAACGCTGATTCATTTCCTGTTGCATGCGCCGCATTTCCAAAAACGGGTCGAAGCCCGCGCGGCCGAAATCCGATAACAACATGTGCATCCTCCTTCGATTCGCGGTCATACATGTCCCGCTATGCGCCAGACACGTCATGCCGGAGTCAGAATCCATCGGAGGCGCTGGGGAAGAGAGAACCACCGGCCAAGACCGAGGCGGTTGATCGCGCACACGCGAGAAAGAGGGTTCGGGCAGACCCGGAGCACATCCTCCTTGCGAAGCGATATGAACCGCACCCGGTACGACATCAGCGGACATCGTTCCCGTGCCTGGATCCTATTGTAGCATCCGGCGAAAATGACGTAGGTGAGCTTAAAGCGCGTTTCAAGGGCTCAATCATTTTGAGCCTCTGGGGGGCGAGCTTGACCGCGACATGCCCAAGGCCGCCTAGGCCGATGACGCCGACGCGCTGGCCGGCCTCAAGATTCCGGTGCTGCATTGGCCGCAAGGGTGCCGGGCAGCAATGCACCCAAAAGCAGCCCTTCCGACAACGACGCAAAAGCCGCAATCCGATTCATCAAGGTGTTTCGTGCAGACCGAACCGAATGCCGTTCTCGGACGTCCATCGAGCTTCTCTATTTGCGGGGCATGCGATGCACCACCACACGATCTCGCCCCTCCGCCTTGGCTCGGAAGAGTGCAAGATCGGCAGCATTGACGAAATCGTTTGGCGTCTCCTGCTCGCTTGGCACTGTTGACGCGACGCCGACGCTGATGGTCACGCGATCCGGGCCGTGCGGTATGTTCAGGTTCCGCACACTCTGGACGAGGCGCTCTGCGATGCTGCTGGATTGTTCCAGCAAAGTGTCGACCAGAACGATGACAAACTCTTCGCCTCCGTAGCGCGCGGCGAGGTCGGTGGAGCGGCCGGAACCGCCCTGGATTACCCGGGCGATTTGCTTGAGCACCTCATCGCCGGCCATATGGCCATAGGCATCGTTGTATCGCTTGAAGTTGTCGGCATCGATCATCAGCAGCGACAGGGGCGACTGTGCGCGAAACGCGCGTTTCCATTCGGCCGCCAGATATTCGTCGAAATAGCGCCGGTTGCCGAGACCCGTCAGGCCATCGATCCGCGTCAGACGCTCAAGCTCGAGGTTTGCGCTGATCAGCTGTCGCTGGCTTTCCCTCAGCGCGCGGTAGGCTGCGTCTCGCTGGACGTGATCCAGATAGGCCCGCGTGTGATATCGAATGCGCGCAATCAGCTCGATTCGGTCTGGCACTTTGACGAGATAGTCGTTGGCTCCGGCAGCGAAGGCTTCGCCCTTGGTCGCTGGATCTTCCTTGCTCGACAGCACAATAACTGGAACCGCGTGTGTCGAGGAATGCTTCCTGTATTCCTTGACCAGATGCAGCCCATCGACCCCGGGCATGACAAGGTCCTGCAGAATAACTGTTGGCTTCACCTCCTCCGCGACCGTCATCGCCTTCAGCGGGTCGGTGCAGAAGTGCAAGGCGATGTCAGGCTCGTTCGCTAAGGCGCGCCTGACCGCCTCGCAAACCATGACCTGATCGTCGATGAGCAGAACCATCGATGAATAATTTTCCGCCAGCGGCGGCACCAGGTCTGGTTCTTGCGTCATCGGACGAGCCCTTTCACGTGGAGTGCTCGCAAGCTTTGACTATGCGTGAGCCGATCGCACTCAAGGGGAGAATATCGACAGCCGCACCGATCGCAGCAGCGGCCTTCGGCATGCCATAAACGGCACTCGTTGCTTCATCCTGCGCGATTGTGAGATGCCCCTTGTCGCGGAGCTGTCTCAGCCCGCGCGCACCATCTCTACCCATGCCAGTAAGCAGGACGCCGATCACCGAGCCCGGCCACCATTGTGCCGCGCTTTCGAAAAACACATCGACAGACGGCCGATAGACATTGTCCCTGGGGCTGGGCGTGTAGCCAAGTTGCTGGGCCGACTTGAACACCAGATGATCCTCCGAACTGGCGATAAGAACGGTGCCCACCTGAGGCTTGTCCTTTTCCCGCGCCGCACGGATCGGAAGCGGGGTATGCTGCCCCAGCCAATCGGCAAGGCCCGGAATGAACTGGGCGTCGAGATGCTGGACGAGCACGATTGCGCCGCCAAAATCAATAGGAAATGCGCTGAGCACCGCTGCAACGGCAGCCGGCCCGCCCGCCGAGGCGCCGATCGCAACCAGGCGCCGAGGGGATGGGTCGGCCGCAACCGACATCCGCCCGTTTGCCTTGGATGGCGCATCGCGGACCAGCTTGCCGATCGTTGCTATCTTGTTGGTCAGAAGCCGGGCAGATTGCGAGGACGCGTTACCTTCGATGCCCACTGACGGAATATCGACTGCGTCGAGCGCGCCATGACCCATTGCTTCGTAGACCCCGGCGATGTTGGCTTCAATACTTGCGGTCACCAACAGGATCGAGCAGGGGGTTTCTGCCATGATTCTGCGTGTCGCTTCCACGCCGTCCATCTCTGGCATAGCCAGATCCATGAGTATTAGATCCGGCAGATCGCGTCTGCAGGCCTCGACCGCCTCACGCCCATTGGTCGCGATCCATACGACCTGATGTTCGCGGGTCGACACGACCAGCCAGCGCAGAAGCTCGACCGCCATCGGCATGTCGTTGACTATGCCGATTCTCATTCGTTGGCTTCCAATTTCGATGTCATCCAGTCGCCTCGCCAATCATGTCCACGACGGCATGGATCAGCGCCTCGTCCTGAAAGCTGCCCTTGGTCAAATAGTAGTCGGCACCGGCGTCAAGCCCGCGCGAGCGGTCTTCCTCCCGATCCTTGTACGAAACGATCATGATCGGCGTGTTCTTGAGATGAGCGTCTTTTCGGATCAGGCTCACCAGCTCGATGCCGTCCATGCGCGGCATGTCGATGTCGGTAACGACAAGATCGAAGGGGCCGGACCGGACGGCATTCCACCCGTCCATGCCGTCGACCGCCACTTCGACCTCATAACCGTGATTGCCCAGCATCTTGCGCTGGAGTTCCCGAACCGTGAGTGAATCGTCGATCACCAGCACGCGCTTGCGCCTGCCGGGTTCTGGACCGCCCGCGGCGCGCCGAAGGGCTCGAAAGCCACCGGAAGACGCAAGCTTTTCCACCGATCGTATCAGATCGTCGACGTCGAAGATCAGCACAGGCGAACCGTCCTCCATCAGGGCCGCCGCGCTGATATCCTTGATCTTGGCAAAACGCGGATCGAGAGGCCGGATCACCAGCTCGCGTTCGCCGAGGAAACGATCGACGATCAGGCCGTATGCTTCGCCCTGACCGGCATCGACGACGACGACAGAAAGATCGTCCAGTTCCGCACCGGGCTCGCCACGATTTAGCACCTCGCGTGCCGTGACCAGCCCGATCTGTCGGTCGTTCAGACGAAAGTGCGGCCGGCCCTGCAGGAAGTTGATCTGCGTCCGCTGCAATTTCAGTGTCTTGGAAATGCTGGCCAGCGGAAACGCATAGGGCTCCCCATCTACATCGACGAGCAGGGTGCGCAGGACCGACAATGTCAGCGGCAATTGCAGTTGAAACCGGGTTCCGTGCCCAAAATCCGAGGAGACGCTGGTGATACCGCGAACCTCCTTGGTCATGGCCTGCACCGCGTCGAGCCCCACACCACGGCCGGAGACGTCGGTAAGGCCTGCTTTCATCGAAAAGCCCGGCAGGAACAGGAAGGCGAGCAATTCCGCTTCGCTGAGCGTGTCGGCGCTTTCCCTGGTTGCAAGCTGCCGGGCGACGATCGTCTCGCGTAGTTCCGTGAGGTCGATCCCCCTGCCGTCGTCCACCACGGCTATTTGCAGAAGGCCGGCATTGTGCCTCGCTTCGAGTCTGATGAGACCCTCTTCGGGTTTACCTGAAGCGAGGCGGTCCTCGGGCGGTTCAAGCCCATGGTCGACGGCGTTACGCAGCAAATGCCCCAGAGGTGCATCGAGTTGTTCGAGGATGTCGCGGTCGATGCCGGTCGAGCCGCCTACAATCTCCAACCGCACCCGCTTGCCCAGGGTGCGACCGAGGTCGCGGACCATTCTCGCATAGTGCCGCACGCCGTCTTCAAACGGCCGCATCCGGCTCGCCAACGTCTCGTCGTACAATCTGTTGGCTAGATCAGTGGCTTTCCGATCCACGGAATCCAGCTCCTCCAGACGCTCCGCTAGGAACGCCTGGCTCAGCCGTAGCTTTCGCTGCGCTTCGGCGAGCGCCTCCACCGCTGGCTCCTCCTTCGAAACGGGCGACAGCACTGCATGAAGATCGTCGAATGCGCCTGCGAGGTCAGATTGAAGCCGCTTCAGCCGCAGCAGCCCGTCGGCAAATGGCCTGAGCCGCCGAGCTTCCATCAGCGACTCGCCAGCCAGCCCAAGCAATCGGTTCAAGCTGTCTGCCGTCACCCGAACCATTCTATCGGAGCCGATGCTTCCTTGGGTTTGCGGTTCCGTCCCAACGAGAGGGCTCGCTGAAAGGGTCGTCGCCAGTTCTTCCGGAGCAAGATCTACGAAATCAGCGTCGGAACTGTGGGGCAAGTGCGTGGCGACGGGGAGGAACAATCCCTCGAACTTGGCGAGAAAGATTTCGACTTCAGAGTTGGCGCTCTCGCTCGATGGTCCCGATGCGATCAATTTCAGAAGATCGGTGCCTTTCAGAAGCGCATCGATGTGCTCCCGCCGCAGACTAAGATGCCCACGTTGAGCAGCGACCAGGCAATCTTCCATTGCATTTGCAACTTTAACTGCGGGCATCAGGTCGATGATGCGGGCAGCTCCTTTCAGCGAATGCGCGGCGCGCATGCATGCTTCCAGGGCATCGGCGGCGACAGGTTCGCGTTCCAACGCCAGAAGGCCGGAGGTCAGAGCCTGCGACTGCGTCTCCAGTTCGGCCTGGAAGAGGCTCAGCATCGAAACCTGGCTGAAGTCCTCGTCAGTCATGCGATGCTCCGATCCAGCATCGTCAGCAATTGCCCCGGGTCGAGACAGCCAACGGCTCGTCCCTGCCACCGCAGCACGGCAACCGTGGCGGCCGACAGCGCCTTGCCGATCGTGGCCGGCACGGCGAGCCTGTCGCGCTCCCGGTAGCGATGCAGGCCATGGATCTCGTCAACAGTGAACGCAACCCGCTTGTCGTCGCGCTCGCCCACCACGACCAGGCGGCGAAACGCCTTGCTTGGTGTGCCTTGTTCCCCCTCCTTGCGCTCGGCAATTCCGAGCAATTCAGCCAGCGACAGGCAAATCAACAATTCACCGCGGACATTGGCAATGCCGAGCACCGCACTGTTCCTGCGGTGTGGAAGCGAATGAACGCGGCGAGATTCAGCCACTTCACGAAAAATGCCGACGGGAAGAGCCAGCCATTCCTCCCCCAAGCGGAAGAGAACGACAGTCTGCAGCGCTTCCTCGTCTGCCGAACCGAGCTCGGCGCGACTAGGCTTGTCAGGCCATCCGCCGCGATAGGCCGAGGGTGCCGCACGGTCGAGGAGGAGCCGTGCAATCGTCTTATAGGTCGGGCAATTGCGGCAGTGGAGATGCTGGTCAAGTAGCGGACATGACCGGTCACCGCGCACCCCGATTTGCCGCCAGCAGTCGTCGATTTCAATCTCCCCCACTGGCTGGGCGATCCCTATCGAAGCCATCAGGTGCCGCTCCTTTTCTGAGCCCGATCCAGCCGGCCGGCCAATGCCTCGGCGCCGCTATGGTCGCCTTGCTTGCGAAGCAGCAAAGCCAAATGGACGAGAGCTTCCCGATGATTTGGCGCGAGATACAGCGCCTTGCGATAGCTTTGCGCGGCTTCCGGCGCAGCGCCATCTGCATCCTGAACGAGACCCAGCAAGTAGAAAATTTCTGCGGAAGGACCAAACGTCTTGAGATGCGCCAGGGCGACTTCCCGTGCCTCCTTTACCCGTCCCGCATTGGCGATCCGTTCAACCGCGATCAGGCTTTCCGAGACCTGATCAAGCGGCTTGGCCGGCGCCTGCACATCGATTGCCGGTCGGGGAAGAACAGGCCTGCTCTTGTTGACCTTCGGGACCGCTGTCCTCACCGGAATGGCGGCGGATACTTTCGGCGCCGCGGTGTTGACGCGCTCCGACTTGAGGAAGGCAAAGGCCAAAGGCCATTCAGCGGAAATGAAGCCATGCAGCCTTGGAAGAGCTGCTTCCGCGGGGCCGACCAAAAGAAGTCCGTCCTTGGCCAGGAGGTCCTTCAGGGAGATCAATGCGCGATCCTGCAGCTCTCGATTGAAATAAATCAGCAAATTACGGCAGAGCAGGATGTCATAGACCCCTTGCCCGAAAGACGCGCGAGAATCGAACAGGTTTCCGACCCTGAACCGAACCTGTTTCAGCACCGCAGCATTTGGCCGCAACCCGCCCTCGGTCGCTTCGAGATAGCGATCCTTGAATTCGAGATAGCTGCCGCGAAACGAATTGCGCCCATAGACGGCGCGTTCAGCCGTCGCGATATTGCGGCTGCTGATGTCCACAGCATCGATCTTGAACTCGTGCGCCGCAAAGCCGGCATCGAACATGGCCATGGCGACCGAATAGGCTTCTTCCCCGGTTGAACATGGCAGGCTCAGGACTTTTATCGGCTGGGCACGCTTGCTAGTGCGCGCATGTCGCGCCAGCATCGTGAACGCTTCCCGGTCGCGAAAGAACCAGGTCTCCGGGATCACCACCGCATTGATCAGCTCCTGCAGCTCCTGCGCGGAACCGGTCAGATGTTCCCAATACGCATGAGGGTCGGTCATCCGGCATGCTGCCATCCGGTCTTTGACCGCCTGGCGGACCACTGTCGGACCAACGCTGGCACTGTCCAGTCCGATGGTTTCCGCCAGGAGCTTTTCGACTGCGCCGGTCATCAACCACTCATCTCGGCCTGGCGGAGCAATGCGCTGCGGATCTCTTCCGAAAGCAGCGCTTCCGCTTTGACCCACTGGATGATATCCGGCCCGTCCGAAGCCACGGGACCAAGATAGGGCGGCGTTCCCGCCTCGAGTCCAAACGGTGCGAAATCAGCAGGGTCTCGCTCGAGCGTATCCGTCACCCGTTCCGCGATCAGCCCCACCAGGCGTTGCTCGCCATCTTGCGCCGGATAGCGTGTCACAACGATGCGGGTGCTCAACCGCGGCTCGGATGGGCGGCCAAGCGCCAGAAGAGTAACATCGATCAGCGGGATGGGTATTCCGTCATAGCTGACCAGACCGACCACACCGGTGGGCGCCCCCGGCAGCGCTTTGACATCAATGTAGGGCAAGACCTCTTCAATCTGATGGACATCGATCAGGTAGCGATCCGTACCCATGCTGAAGGCGAGGAATAGCATTATCACCTCCGACTGCCAGGTCGCTATGCTCTCAGCTTGAACCTTGCAATGCTGCCTCGGAGGCCGCCCGAGACTTGATTGAGCTCGTCGATCGCAAGCGTCGATTGCTGAAGAGATTCGACAGTTTGCTGAGCTGCCTCGCTCAGCTGGGTAAGCGTGTCGCTGATCTGCCCCGCGCCGGTCGCCTGGGCCTGCATGCCTTCGTTGGCCACTTCGAAACGTGGCACCAAGCCTTGAACCTGCTGGATGATTTCGAAGAGTTGCCCACCTACCTGCTGAATTTCCTGCATGCCCCGGCGGACCTGCTCGGAGAACTTGTCCATGCCCATCACCCCGGCCGCGACAGCCGACTGAATGTCCTTGACCATCTGCTCGATATCGTAAGTGGACACGGCCGTCTGGTCCGCGAGCCTTCGGATTTCGGTCGCAACCACTGCAAAGCCCCGGCCATACTGGCCTGCCTTCTCCGCCTCGATGGAAGCATTGAGCGACAACAGGTTCGTCTGATCGGCGACTTTGGTGATGGTCGTCACGACCTGATTGATGCTGCCGGCCTTCTCGCTCAGGATCGCGAGTTTGGAATTGATCGCGCCAGCCGCTTCCATGACCTGGTGCATGCTTTCTTCCATGCGGGTCAACCCAGCTTGCCCTCCGCCGGCGACGGCAGCGGTCTGATCGGCAACCGTCGAGACCTCGTTCATCGTGCGCGCCAGTTCGTTCGATGTGGCGGAGATTTCCTTGGCTGTGGCGCGGATCTCCGTGGTGGTCGCTGCGATTTCAGTCGCGGTGGCCTGCTGCTGCTTGGAGGTGGCGGCGATCTCCGTGATCGACGTGCTGACCTGTATGCTGGACCTTTGAACCTGACCGATGAGGGTGGTGAGATCGTCCGCCATTGCGTTGAAGCCGTCGGCAAGCACGCTGAATTCGTTTCGGCGCCTGAGATCGATGCGGTCGCTGAAGTCGCCTTGCCTCATCAACTGAACCGCGTCGACCAGACGGGTGAGCGGACCTGTGATAGCGCGAAACAGCTGGTACCCCAAAAGAAGGGCTAGGCAGAGCGCTATCAGCAAGCCAACGCTCAAGCCCACTTCCGCCGTTCTAACGATCGAGCTGATCCGCTGTGTCGCGCTGTTTGCCTCGCCTCGGTGATCCTCGACCATGGCCTGCAGAGCGGTCTGCAATTTTAGAAAGATCGGCTCTACGGTATTCTTGATGGCCGGGCCTTCATTGGGAGTTTCACCTTTCGACAAGGCAGCCCGGCTAGTGTCCAGCACGGCTGTTTCGGCTTGACGAAATTGGTTGGCGAGTTCCTTGACGACAGCATAATTCTGCTTGTCGATATCGGAGACGATTGTGGCCTCATAGTTGTCCATCTGGCGCTGCACTTGGTCGCGGTTGGTCGCGATCGTGCTTTCAAGCGCGCGTCTATCCGAGGGGTTGTCCTGAAGGGCATATTCCTGAAGCAGGCTATGAGCCGTCATTTGGCCCATCATGATCTCGGTGCTGTGATAGAGGTCTGGAAGGATGCCCTTCTCGACCTCAGTCGCCTCCTGCTCCGCCTGGAGAAACCAGGCGTACGCGACGACAGCTATCACCGACATGACCACCAGGACGGCAGCGAAACTGACGAGGATGCGGTGGCGTATTGTCAGACTCTTCATGGAACCGGTTCAGCAATGGGGGTATCGTTGTCGGCGCGACAAACGCTCGTTCCGACGATTGAGCTGCGTCGAAAGAACAATAGTTTGAAGGTGAATAGTTTCTTTTCCGTTGAACCGCTGATGACGGCTAATCGGCTCACCAATCGAAGGTTGTCTGAACTCAAGAATGGTTGCGCGTCCAGAATGTCTTCCGCTTTTGCCCCTTGCGGACCTACAAATCGTCAGCGCCAAATGTCCGCTTTGCGCCTCATGCACGAACCCGCTTCGCGGGAGGGGCGCCTCATTGTGAGATGGTTCGACAGGCATTGGTCTTGAGCGGGTAGAAGCTGCGATCCGACTATGGAGTTCCTTCAACGAGAGGAACTCGCCATGGATACCCTGTCGACCGATGCACCGCTTTGAGTCAAGCGCTCGACGAGCAGAATTCGTTTTCCACTTGCGCACTCGATATCCAAATTGCGCGGCGCTCTTAATAGCGATCTCCACTCAGACCGTAGGTTTTGTCGTCCGGCCGTCCGCGTCCGAAACAGCGGGGTCGCGCCCGGCGGGCAGATCACCTGCGAAGTAGGATAGCGAGGCTTTCCAGGACTGGATATCGACTCACCCCATATGCCGTCCCTGGCATCCCCATTCATTGCCTTCTCGATCATTTCCTCGCGCTTCGCGGGCGGGGTCGGCAGATCACATTCTATGTGTTCGATCCACGCGACATAGAAGATATCTTGGGACCGCGACCTGGTACACCCTGGGAGAGGAGATGCCGCGACGGCCTCACTGTCCCTCCGACGCGCCCTTTCGATTATTAGCTGAATTTGATATTGAATTCGAATGACCTGCCCAGGCGAAACCGAACAGCGAAATTTGTCTGGAAATCCTACCGCCCGCATGAGCACCCGCCCTCATCCCGGTCTGCTGGAGCTACGCGTCCTCGGTGATTTCAAAGTCGCCCGCCACGGGAACCTGGTTGATTTGCCGCCTTCGCGGAAAACCCGGGCGTTATTGGCCTATCTCGCAGTGACTGGCAGGCAGCATCAGCGTGAGCGGCTGTGCGAAATCTTCTGGGACATCCCCGATGATCCGCGCGGCGCGTTGCGCTGGAGTCTGTCAAAAATTCGTCAGGTGCTTGGCGAGCACGATGACGCGTTGAGTGCCGACCGCAATACCGTCGCTTTGCGGGTTGAAGGCGGGCTTGATTATGCGAAGCTTCGACCGTTGGTGAAGGCAGACCTTTCCGTCGTTGCGACAGATGAACTCGAAGCAGTCCTGGGTTCGATCAGCGGCTCATTTCTTGCCGATCTTTCTCTTGAGCGATGCTTCGAATACGAGGCTTGGCGTCAGGGTATTGCCAGTGAGGTTGAGATCGTCGAACTGAGTATCTTGCGGGAGCTCATTGGACGCTTGGCCGATGAACCGAAACGAGCGTTACCTCTTGCCCAGCGGTTGCGACGTCTAGTGCCGGAGGATGCTAGTCTGGCGCGCGAAATCAACACTCTGGAGGGTGAGGTCAGGTCGGCTGCAGCCAGGCCAATCAGCCGAGCCTCTCGAGCCGCTCCGCACGTTGTTAAACAGACACCAGGTACCGATATCCCTGCTACAGGTCAGGGCCCCGGACGTGCCGTGCATTTCTGCCGAGGACGCGACGGCACCAGACTGGCTTATGCCAGCACGGGCAGGGGGCCCACGATCCTGCGCGCCGCGCACTGGATGTCGCATTTGACCTATGATTGGGACAGCCCGATCTGGCGGCACTGGATGTCAGAACTGTCCCGCGACAACCGACTGGTGCGCTATGACGAGCGCTGCAACGGCCTTTCGCAGTGGCACGTGCCCGATGTCTCGTTCGAAGCCATGGTTTCGGACCTCGAATGTGTTGTCGAAGCAGCTGGGCTTGAACAGTTTACCCTTCTAGGCATATCGCAGGGCTGCGCCTTGTCGATTGAATATGCCGTGCGGCATCCCGAGAGAGTCTCGGGAATGATCCTTTACGGCGGCTATGTCAAAGGCTGGCGGGCGCGTGGAGACCCCGGCGAGATTGCAACACGCGAGGCGTTGGCGACACTCATGCGTGAGGGCTGGGGCAAGAGCAATCCGTTGTTTCGCCAGCTCTTCTCGTCGATCTTCATCCGAGGCGCCACGCCGGAACAGTTCGCCTGGATGGATGAATTGCAGCGGCGCACCATGACGCCTGATGACGCCTGGCGCCTGCAGAACACATTTTCCATGATCGACGTCAGTCATCTTCTGGAGAAGGTGACCGTTCCGACACTGGTGTTGCATGCGCGCCAGGACGCGGTCGCTCCTGTCGAGTCCGGCCGCACCATCGCCGCGGGCATTCCCGGCGCGCGTTTCTTCGAGCTGGAGAGCCAGAACCATATACTCCTCAGCGGCGAACCCGCCTTCGACGAATTCGTGGCTCACGTCCGCGCCTTCGTTGCTGAAACAGGCGGCTGAGCCAAAACAATGCTGGCAACTTATGCCGTATCGGGTTGGCAGCTCGTCAGCTGGCGAGAGCCAACTTTCTGGCCTCGGGAAATTCGGCGGCCGAAAGCTGTGCCATCTCCGTCTTCATGACCGCGCTGAACCGGCGATGCCGTTCCTCGATACTGCCAAGCGTCCAGTCGAAACCGGCGACCGCATCCGTCGTATCGAGGATCGGACCGGCGATCGCGTCGCGTTCCTGCTGATAGGCTTTGAACGCAGCGCTCGAACCATCGAGAATTGCCCGCGTCAGGCTCTCGCTGTCGCGCAGCGCGTCGGAAATGCCATGCGAGGTTATCGGGTCGCGGAAGAAGCCGGCATCTCCGACGAGCACCCAGCCATCGCCGTGCGCTTGCCGCAGATATCCAGGCACGCCCCGGAACGCTTGCAACCGGCTGTCCGGCGCGGCACGGGCGGCCTGCGTCGCAAGCTCGGGCGAGAGCGCTGCTAGCACATCCATGCGAGCCTGATCACGGTTGGCGCGAAAGCGGTCGTCGAAAAGCGCGGTCGGCACCGTCGCGACGATGCAGGCAAGGCCATCATTGGTCGGGATAAAGGAGGCGGCCATCCCCGGCTGAAAGTACCAGTGGTAGGACGCGCCCGGAATGGCCGGAGCGTATGCAAAGACGTGGGCGGCCGACACGCGCCCCTGCCGAAGCACCTGAGCGCCGCAGCATTTCGCCACCAGCGATCCGATGCCGTCCGCGCCGACGACGATGTCGGCGGTAACCCTAAGGGGTACGTTGCCGATGCCGCGGATTTCGACGCCGCGCACCCGGCCGTGCGCGTCCGCAAAGATGTCGGCGACGGCTGTATTGTGCAGGAACTCGGCCCCTTCCTGCCGCGCGGCGTCGACGATCGTGCGGTCAAGCACGGTACGTCTTGGCGCGATCAAGCCCGGGAGGTCCGCGCTTGCGTAAAGCGGTATGGTGGTTTCACTGGCGCCGTAGTGAAATGTTGCGGTCTCGATCAACGGCGTGCCCGCATCGATGAGGGGTTTGAACAGTCCCCAGCGCACGAGTTGAAGCACCGCCGGCCGCATCAGCGCATGCGTTGACAGCGCATCCGACCCATAGGCTTTCCGCTCTATGGCCAGCACGCTCAATCCGGCGCGGGCAAGCAGCATGGCGGTAGAGGCGCCGGCACAGCGGGCACCAACGATAACGGCGTCGTAATGGGAACGGGCAGGGATCATTGTCGTGGTCCTCAGGCGGCCTCGCGGCCATGGCAGTTGAGATGAAGGGCGATTTCCGCGGCTATGGCCTGCGCGTCCGCGCCGACACCGCCGATGAAGTTGGAGTCGCGCTTGCGCAGAAAGCGAAAGCCGAGCGCGTAGAGGCCTGCGACACTGGTGATGCCGTCGCGGTGCGCCAATTCGCCATCGGCGCGTAGGGCGGACGGTTCCAGCCAGCCAAACGAACGGGTATAGCCGGTCGCCCAGATAACGGTGCCGATCGATCCATGGCCCAGCGAAAGCTGGCGCGGATAGACCGGCTTCACCTTGACCGGTTCCGGGTAAGGTTCCGGTGACGGGTGTCCGCCGAAGCGGTCGATCTGGTCGAGCAGCCGAGCCTGTTTCGTCTCGGCCGCCGTGACGCTGGCGGCCAGATCGTCGGCGAAGCGGATAACCCGGCCGTCAATGGCCTGCACCCGTCCTGTCAGAGTAACGCCTGCCGCCTGCAGCGAGGCTAGGTCTATATTTGCGTTGTCCGGCCGGCCGGCAAGCTGCAGGGAAGGTTGCCGCCTTGCGCTGTCGGGATTGGCGAGATCGGCCGGGCGCTGCGTCATGAAGCCCATCTCGCGCAACCACCAGAAGATATCCTTGCCCTGCCAGCGCCGTGGCAGCCTTGTATGTTTGCCGACCGCGAGCACGACCTGACGGCCGGCGCGAGCGAGTTCGTCGGCTATCTGCACCCCGGAAGAAGAGGCTCCGACCACCAACACGTCGCCTGGGCCGAGATCGCCGGGGCAACGATAGGCGCTCGCATGGAGGCTAGCCGCGTGACCGTGGAGGGCAAAAGGCATCGCCGGCCGGTCGCAATGGCCGGTCGCCACGACGACTGCTCGAGCCGTGAAAGCTCCGGCGCTGGTATCGATGTGAAAAATGCCGCCGGTTCGTATGCAAGACAGCACTTTGACGCCGCACTCTACCGGCATCCGCCAGCGCCTGGCATAATCTTCCAGGAACTCGACGAAGCCGTCCTTGGCCATGAACCCGTCTGCTTCATCGCCCTGATATGGCGATCCCGGCAATTCATTCAGCCAGTTGGGCGTCAGCAGGCGCAGCGAATGCCAACTCTGCGAACGCCAACGTTCGCCGATGTGACCGCGCTCCAGCACGAGGTGGTCGAGGCCTAGGCGGCCGAGGCAATGGCTTAGCGCAAGCCCGGCTTGGCCCCCGCCGACGATAATGACATCCACGTGTTTCATGGCTCTTTTCCAAATTCCGGGGGAGGCGGTTCGGAAGTTGATCCGGACCGCCTTTCCATCGCTCACTGGATGGTTTTGATGCCGACGGTCACCGGCACGCCGTTGGTCAGCACGTCGAACACGGCCGAGCGGGCACGGGCCTGTTCGATCAACTGGTTCAGCTTTTCCGCCGGAGCATCGCCTTCGATCTCGAAGGAAACCTGGATGTTCTGGAAGCCGTTGCGGACCTCCTCCGAGATGCCCAGTATGCCGCGCAGGTCGATATCGCCGTCCACCGCGCACTGCACCTTCGTCAGCTTGATGCCGCGCGCTGCCGCGATGTTCGCGACACCCGCCATAAGGCAGCTCGCCAGCCCGTGCAGCAGCCACTCGACGGGCGTCGGGCCGCGATCCGCGCCGCACAGGACCGTCGGGTGGTCGCTGTCGGCATATGTCGCCCTGGCGTGGTTCTGCTCCTGGCCGGCGCCGTAGAAGCCGAGCATGGCGCTCTTGGAATGCGTGCCTTCAACCCACTGGTTGTGAGCGCGGAACTGGAACTTGGCGAGTTCCGGCTGACCGGCGACAAAGTTGATCGTCGCGAGCAAATTCGGCGTATCGACGCCGTTAAGCGGTCCACGTGCAGGCTTGGTGTTGGGTTGCATTTCGTCTCTCCAAAGGTTGGTGCGGCTTGTTTGCCGGACGACATTCCTCTGGGCTCGCAGCGTGTGAACGAGAGTGGATGCGATCGTGGATTTTTTGATGCGGCTTCCGTGGAATCTGCGCGGCTGCGGTTCTTTTGGAACGGGATGGAAGCGGCGGCGCGCGCGACCCGCTGTGGGTTTCGGAGGCAGGCTCACGCAAAAAACTCCAGGTGGCAAGGGCCGCCCGGAGGTCAGGTCGAGATTGAGGGAATGGTCGGCGGTGTCGCTATCTCGCGAGATCGAGGCTCGGGAGGGGCTGGCTCTCGAAGCAGTCGTAGTTGCGTTGCGCCACGATCTTGCCGTCCCGGAAATCGAAACAAATGGCGCTGTGAGCCACCATGGCATCACCGGCTTTGAGCTTGCCGAAGTCGCTTGCGACGATGCCGGTCCATTTGACCTCCAGCACGACGCGGTTCATTTGCGCGGTCACGGCGCCGACTTCGTAAGTCTGCCTTGCCAGCAGTTTCCTGCCGCGCTCGAAATCGGCGGCGAGCTGCTCCACGCCGCGCCTGTCACCCCGAGGCTTCAAGGCATTCGGCAATTCGGTCTGAATGGCCTGAGCGTCATAGGCACGACTGGCCGCGGCAGCGTCGCCGCGCTCGATCGCCTCGAGGAAATCGAGCGCGGCACGGACATTGGCGGATACGGAATAGGGTTGATCTTCCATCACTTTCATCTTTCGGCCGATGATCCGCCGCTTGCCCGGTCAGCAAGCAGGCAGCCGACCATCATCTGAAATTCCCGGTATCCATTCTGCCCTGATTGAGCATCGCATAGCGTATCGAGGTGTAGTGAAGGATTTCGGAGCGCGAGATGCCCATGTCCTTCAGCAGATAGTCGGGCGTTGCCTGTAGTGCGGCGCGCTCGTTGCGCACCTTTAGAACGTAGTAAGTTAGCCGCACGGCGTGGCGTATGAAGCCATAAAGTTTGAATCCGGCATCAGCGGTCTCATGATTTGTACGGTCAAGCGTTGTCATTTTTGTCTCCATCATTGCGACGCGATCATCGCGCCGTCGATGGAGGAACAATGCGGCGCCGCCGGAGAAACCAGCGTTGGAACTACCGTGGAAATTCACGCAGTATTCGAGGTAATTGTCGTGCGCCATTCACACGCCACAGTTGATTTCGAAGCTGCAATCGCCCCTACGAAATCCTGTCTCAGCCTAGTCGGAGCCGCCTTAGGTTGAAGTCGGCTACCTACCCAATTCAGCCATTCAGTCTGGTCGAGACGCGAACGACAGATTTGCGCCTCATGTCGGTCATTCCGTCGATTATTGCGTCCCTCCGACACCGGAAATCATCGGTTACGACTAACCGCGAATTCGCTCAAGCGCCCTTTCGCCAGAGGCCCTCATCGCAGGGTATCCTCACTGAGTCTCAGCACTGAGCTGCTGTAGAGTTGGCGGATGAAATCGAACTCTCATTACAGTCGATTGATGCGCTCGCCGAGATCATCTCCCGCGGCTCCGCCAGTCCTCGAACTCCCGGCCACAAAAATCTACGCTTTCCGTCCAAATCGAACCGTTGCTTCGGTAAAGCTTGCGAGCGAGGTTCTGATGGGCGAAGCTGATAGGGACCTGGAGGGGTTGGTCGCCTTGCCTCTGAGGTACGGCCGCCCAAAGAGTGTTCCGCAATGGACCGCAAGCTCGCCGCCATCCTTGCCGCCGACGTTGTCGGATATTCGGCCATGATGGAACGGGACGAGGCGGGGACGCATGAGCGAGTGCGTGCCGGTCGTATGGAACTTCTCGAGCCGACCATAGCGCGGCATCATGGCACCATCTTCAAGCTGATGGGCGACGGGCTGCTGGCGGAATTCCCTTCTGTCGTCGAGGTAATGGAATGCGCGGTTTCCCTACAGCGCGGGTTGGCGGAGAGAAATGCTTCGTTGCCGCAAGACCACCGTGTCGAAATGCGCATCGGGGTCAATCTCGGCGAGGTGATCGTCGACGGCGACGATCGGTTCGGCGAGGGCGTGAACATCGCTGCCCGGCTCGAACAACTTGCCGAACCGGGCGGCATTTGGGTTTCAGCGAAGGTCGCGCGCGAGGTCGAGAAGAAGCTGGCGTTTGGCTTTCAGCCGATGGGCCCGCATAGGGTCAAGAACATCGCGGAACCGGTGGAAGCCTATCGTGTTACGATCGACGGCAAGGCTTTACCCCGGCGCGCGAGCCGCGACCGCTCTCGGCTAGCCACCATAGCGGCGATAATATCGCTTATCGTAGCAATCACGGCGGTCGCGTGGTGGCAGTCCTATGGAACGAAGCGGAAGATAGATCAGAGTGGTATCCCAACCGTTGCGGTTCTGCCGTTCAAGAACATGAGCGGTGAACCGGCGCTGGAATATTTCAGCGACGGCATGACAGACAATCTGATCTCCATGCTAGCAGGTGTCACCGAACTCAAAGTGCTCTCGCGAAGCTCGACCTTCGTCTATAAGAATAAGCCAACCGACGTTCGCCAGATCGGCCAGGAGCTAAACGCGGCGTATGTCATCGAAGGCAGCATCTGGAAGGAAACGGACCGGGTGCGCATCTCCGCGCAGTTGATCGACGCACATACAGGCGAAAATCTCTGGGCGGAAAAGTTCGATCGCACTGGCAACAATCCGCTTGCGCTGCAGGACGAGGTGATCGAACGCATCATCGGCACCCTCGGCGGCCAGCGCGGTAAAATGTATGACAGCGAATATAAGAAGGTGTGGGAAAAGGACACGCCTGATCTCGAAGAGTACGACTACTTCCTTCGATCCAATTTCTTCTTCGGGCAGTTCACGCCAGAGAGCCTGGTGAAGGCGACGGACATAATTCTTGAGGGCCTCGCCAAATTTCCCGACTCCTCGCTGTTGTCGTGCGGACTCGCCTGGGATCACGTTTTGGCGGCCAACCTGGCGTTCGACAACAAACCTAAGGAGCACTGGCAGGCTGCGTCCGAACTTGAAGCAAAGGTCCTTCCGCGGGCCAACCTCGGGCCCGACGCAAAAAAAAGCTGTTTGTGGTCGTCCGTCTACGTCAGCGCCTATGAAGGAAAGTTCGATTTATCTCTCCGAAGGTCAGACGAGGTGATCGCGCTATCGCCGGGAGATGCATTTCTGATCGGCGACCTGTCGCAGGCCGCCCGCTTCAATGGCTTGACGGACAAGGCTGTCGAACGCGCTGACTACGGGCTCAGGAACGACCCGAACTTCGCCGATTATTACCTCATGGTGAAGGCCAACGCCTTAACAGATATCGAGCAATACGCCGAGTCTGCTCTGCTGATCGCCAAGACGGCGGACATCCAGATAACCGTTCCCTTGCTGCGTGCCATAAACGATATGCACCTAGGCAAAACCGACGACGCGCACAGCGAAGTTGCGAAGGCATTGAAAATGCAACCATGGTACACAGCCGTGCGCTGGAGAGACATGACGTTTCACATCAATCGTGCAGTAATTGACCGACAGGTGTCCGACCTCGTAGCTGCGGGATTGCCAATGAAATAGTTTTCGGTTGCGAGGCGGGCCGAGTGTCGGCGCACTCCTGGTGGGATTAGGTTTCGACCCACGTGTAAAGCCTCTGGCGTGGCGCCAACAAAGCCGTCGACCGACATCTGCATCTGCAGAATGAGCTTTTCTAATTTTCGGAATCTCTCGGTTCTTTAAAGTATGCCAGTTCAGGCGGTGTGCCGTGATGCACCGGAGACGCCTCGGCCTAACGTTCCAGCGTGGTTCGGGCGGTGTTGCGCGGGCCCGGCACTTCGAGGTCCCCGGCCCGCGGTAACTGGTCCTCATCGCTCCGGAACGTAGGTCAGCAGGACGGAGCCGTTGCCGAACACCTTCTGCGCCTCGAGCTTGAGCTTTAGGCTTGCGGGGTCGATTGCGTCGTAGAGGCGCTGTCCCTTCCCGACGATGACCGGGATGATCCAGACCTGGATCTCGTCGATGAGATGGTGCTCGAGGAGCGTTCGATCGAGCCTGCCGGTTCCGTACTTGACAAGATCCTTGCCCGGCTGCTGCTTGAGGCGGCGGATCTCCTCGACGACGTCGCCCTTGAGCAGCGTCGCGTTCCAGGTCGTCTCGCGCAGGGTCGTCGAGGCGACGTACTTCGGCATCGCGTTGATCCGGTCAAGGTAGGCGTCGTCCCTCACCTGAGACCAGGTCGCCGCGAACGTCTCGTAGGTGACGCGACCGAACAGGAAAGCGTCGTAGCGATCCAGCGCGGCGAGCGCGTGGCTGCGGCTCTCCGCGTCAAAGTACGACCCGGTCCAGGCCCATGGCGAGCCGACCACCCCGTCCAGCGACATCAGCGTAGTTTCGATCAGCTTTCTCATCTTGGAATCCTCCTGTTCAATGAGTGGTTGTCAGTTCAGGCGGCGTGACGTGATGCACGCAAGGCAGCTTCGGCCCAGCGTTCCAGGGTGGTTGGGGTGGTGTTGCGGGCCCGGCGCCTCGAGCGCCCAGCGCTCGCCCCCGTACCCGTCATCCTCCTTGGATATTGCGCTGGTTGGGATTGCTGCGGAGGCGAGGATGGAGCCCGGTGAGGAACTGTCGTCTCAGCATTGGGTGATCCCCCCATCCGGCTTGAGAGCGAACAGCGTGACGAGCGCGAACAAGACGGCGGTCGCAGCGAATGCGGCGCTAAAGCCCACCGAAGTGGCAAGTGCGGCGACGGCCAGTCCGCCGACGCCCAGGCCTGCATCGTAGGCCACGTTCCACAAGGCCCCCGCGCCATCCCCCTGCGAGGGAGCGGCCCGCGACAAGACGTCAGCAAAGGTTGCGCTCTGCAGCACGCCGAAGGCCATCCCGCTCAGCAGCATCCCAGTAAGCATCGCTTCTTGGCTGGGGAGGGCCAGGCAGACCGCGGCAAGTGCGCAGCTCGCAAGGCCCGCACCGGTCGGAGCCTTTGGCCCATGGCGATCGACCTGCCGGGCAGAGGCCCAGCGGGTGAAGGCGGCACCGGCGCCCTGGAACAGCAGTCCAAGCATGATCGCACCATTGCTCGCCTCGGGATGCGCCAGTGGAAGAATGGCGACCGCGGCGCCAACGAGGATTGCGCCGCAGGCCAAGGATGTCGCCGGGATGGCAACGACGCGCCATGGCGGCATCCTGTGGTCCCGGTTATCATCACGCCTGACATCGACCGGGAGGACGGCGGTGGCCCCGAGTGCGATAACAGCCAGGCCGCTGCCACCCAAGGCTGTCATCGACGGACCGAGATGAGAGAGGACCCACGGGCCGAGCGGCACCGCAAGGATTGCCGGAACCGCAGAAGCGACACCATAGAGGCTCATTGCCTCTGCCCGACGTGAGGGAGGTGCCAACTTGGCCGAGATGCCAGAGGCGGCGACCAGCAACACGCCGAGGGCGAAACCGCGGACGAGACAATTGAGGAGGAGTAGTGCAAGCGATGAGGGGAATGCCATCAGGCAAGCTGTCCCGAACACGCCAACCGCCAACACCAGCGACCCTTTCCGACCGCAGGCAGCGATGATCCGTGGCGCGGCGATTTCACCGCCGATGGTGGCCGCCATCAATGCACCCGTCGCGTGCCCGGCAGCACCAGCCCCACCGAGGCTCGCCGCATGCGCCGCAATCGCCGACAGAAGCAGGTAGAAGCTGCTCATCGCTGAAAACATGACACCAGCCATCCCGAGCATTGAGGCCGTGAAGATCGGCCCTGCAGCGTCCTTGTCTGAATGGATGGTAACTGCGGTGGCGGCCATGTCGCTTCTCCTTCGCGGGTGACGAGCTATCGTGTAGCGTGCTACTGGTCCAAGAGACATGACCACTTTGGTGATAGAATAGTTGTCCAGATTGATCGCCGACCTAGCGCTGGAAATCGACCGGAACGGTAAAGAGAGCCTGGGACACCAAGTGCGCCGGGAGCTGCTCGCGCACATCCGCGCTGGCATTTTGCGCCCAGGCGTCGTGCTCCCGTCGACGCGCGCGCTTGCCGCCCAGCTGGGCATATCTCGGCCACTTGTCGTAGACGCTTACGCGCAGCTGGCCGCTGAAGGTTTCCTGATCGTCCGGCGCGGTGCTCGGCCGATCGTCGCATCTGGGGCGGCGCGTGTCGCTCCCCCGCTTGAGGAGAAGCGTGAACAGCCGATCCGCTACGATCTTCGCCCGGCGATGCCGGACGTTGGACTCTTCCCGCGCAAAGCCTGGGCCAGCGCCATACGGACCGTGCTCAATGCCGTCCCGGCCAACGATCTTGGCTATGGGGATATTCGCGGAAGCCCGAGGCTGCGATCAGCGCTCGCAGACTATCTTGGCCGGGTGCGGGGACTCGTCGCTGATCCATCTCACATTTTCATCACCAGTGGCTTCGCGGAAGGACGGGCATTGGCCTGCGTTGTAATGCGAGCCGCCGGGCTTCGCAGGGTCGCCGTCGAGGATCCAGGTTACAGCGATTGGGTCGCCGTCGACAAAGCGGGTCTCCAGAGAGTGCCCATCCCGGTCGATGAGCAGGGAATCGATGTCGATCAACTTATCGCAACGGGTGCGGAAGGCGCATTGATCACTCCGTCGCATCAATTTCCGATCGGCGGCGTGCTCAGCGCAGGCCGCCGGCTGCGCCTCGTCAGATGGCTCGAGCAACATGATGGCTATGTGCTGGAGGACGACTATGATGCTGAGTTCCGGTACGACCAAGCGCCGGTCGGAGCGCTACAGGGTCTTGCCGCGGATCGCGTCATATATGCCGGGACTGCAAGCAAGACGCTCGCTCCGGCACTCCGGATTGGCTGGCTCGTGGTGCCGCCGGAACTGGTGCGGCCCATGGATGCCGAACTGCGCCGGTGGAAAGAGGGATCTCCCCGGATCGAACAGGATGCCTTGGCCCATCTCCTCGAAACGGGCGCGTACGACCGGCATTTGCGGAAAATGCGGCGAATCTACCGTGACCGTAGGAAGCACCTTCTCGATTGCCTTGCGGCAGAGCTCCCGGAGCTTGAAATCGAAGGCACGGCAGCAGGTCTTCACGTGACATTACGATTGCCCTCCGAACTTACCCGCGCCGACGAAGCCCAAATCGTCTCTGGTCTGCGGGAATGGGGATTGGCGACCGAGGGGCTCGGCAGATACTCACTGACCGCAGAAGGACCGCGTCGTTTGTTCGTTGGTTATGGCCGCATCACTGATAGCGCTATTGCCTCCAGCGTGAGGCTCTTGGCCAAGGCCGTTCGGGCAGCGCAGCGGCATGAAGTCGGCCCTTAGTCGGATCCGGATAACTGTCGGCACCGGCCGGGAAGAAATTCTCCATCAGCGATTGCTCGCTCATGACATCGGCATTGCCTCTCTCCTTCATCTCACAGAGCGCACCAAACGACCTCTCGAACGGGCTGATCTGGCCGAAGGACGGCTGAAGCCTCGACCGCCTATGCCGCAATGGCGCGTCGCGCGTTTCTTCCCCTGGGCGAAGCCCATTCCTCGCGGAAACAAGAAACGCGCGCCGCGCCATCCTGCGCTTTGCTGCGGTCGCAAGCGATGCGGCGGCGGTCGCCTTCGGCCCGACGATCGCCATCGAGGTCGCATGGTGCGGGCTCGGAAACGAAGAAAACGGAGACTGAAAATGGCTACCATCGGCACTTTCAAGAAGACCAATGCGAACGAGTTCACTGGCGAGATCGTCACCCTCAGCGTCCAGGCCAAGAACGTGCGCATCGTCGCCGACACCCGCGCCAGCGGCGAGAACGCTCCAAGCCACCGCGTCGTGGTCGGCAAGGCCGAGATCGGCGCCGCCTGGTCCAAGCGCTCCAACGAGGGTCGCGATTATCTCGGGCTCAAGCTGGACGATCCGAGCTTCACCGCTCCGATCTACGCCAACCTCTTCGCCGACGAGGAAGGCGAGGGCCACAGCCTCATCTGGTCCCGCCCCAGCCGCCGCAACGGTGAGTGAACCAGGATCCTCTCGCCTGGCAATCGCGCCGGGCGAGAGGTTTCTAGGTCCGATCCGACCTTCGTGCAAATCGCAGGCCAGCGCCGCCGCCATTCTCCGCCAGGAATTCTATACCCGCTGCCTCGAACGCACGGCGGATCGCAGCAAGGTTGTTTCGGTGCGGAATACGAATACTCCTCTCGAAGTCTACTATCGTAGTCCTCGAAACAGCAGCTGCCTCGGCCAGGTCGCCCTGACTCCATTCGAGCATTGCTCTTGCAGCGCGACACTGCTGAACAGAAATTGTTTCGCTCTCAAAATCGTTCTTTTTGGTTGACATAGGTCAAAAAAGCCGCTTTTAGTATCAAACCCTACGGAAGTCATTGATGAGGTCTGGCGGAATAGCTTCGCTCGGCCCACCTGCACGATGTCGTTGATAGCTCAGAATCTTCGCTGATTCTGACAATAGCCACGACTTGTCCTTTCGTCACGAGTGAGAAAGGGCGCACGAGTGAGTGGAAAACGGTCAGCTTCACAAATCTCATCGATCGTCGTCGATCAGCCGGCAGTGGATCCGGTCGTGGCTCTATCTGTTGCCTGGATTCATGCGCACGTTGCGATGCTGGCCTCGTGTGTGCGGCAGCAGCAGGCGGAGGAGGATCTTTTTGAGAGCGGCGCTCTCTTGTCTACCGGTGTCATCGGGCGCGGGGAGGGGGATATCGCCGACCGCAGCTATCTCGATGCTCGGTCCACGGAGCAGGGTGACGCTGAGACGGCCGAAGCCTTGTTGACTGAATTTGCTGGGACGCCTGCTGAATCCTTGGCGGGTGTGGTCGCCAAGCTTGCAGTCGTCGTTAGGGAGGCAAGTGATAACACAGACCTCTGCGAATTCCCGCTACAGCACATCCGCTCAGCATTGGCTGACCTGCGGCGCCTCACGCAGGACGCGATAAGCAATAGGCCAGCCAGCTGGCCCGCCGGCGACCAGTCGGTCGGCTCACTGCTCGAGCAGCCCGCATCGTCTGTCGCGGCCTGGCGCGCCTTCGGTGCGTGGTGCCAAGGCGACGATGACGCCTATCGCGCCTGGACGAACACATTCAAGACACTGCAAGGCGCAAGCCAGTAGGCATCGCAAAAGTCCGACCTGACCGCACGGCGTCGGGATCGCCACTCGTCTATTCGTCAATGACGGAATCCAAGGATTTCGCACAACGCCGCGTCCCCCTATCAAATCCTTGAGAAGGGAGGGGTCCGGATGAAGCCGGATACATCGCAGTGGCGTGACCCACAGGCATATGCGTTCGTCAAAGGCGCCCCCGCCGATGTGATTGCCTGGGAGTTCCTGCGGCGAAACCCGCAGTATCAGCGGGACTTC
This sequence comes from Mesorhizobium australafricanum, assembly GCF_033977265.1. Lineage (NCBI taxonomy): Bacteria > Pseudomonadati > Pseudomonadota > Alphaproteobacteria > Hyphomicrobiales > Phyllobacteriaceae > Mesorhizobium > Mesorhizobium australafricanum. The sequence continues at coordinate 26,673 of NZ_JAVIIT010000001.1, forward strand.
GCGACCTCCCGCTCCGTCAAAGCGACGCGCGCGTTGCGCAAGCGATGGGGTTTGCAGTTTCGCAGCCAGGCCTGATCAGTCCGCAGTCGAGCAGCCCGTCTATTGGGCGCCTGAGGTCGACCCTGGGGTCGTCAACCTTGTCGAGGTTCCGCCGGGCTTGCGCGCCGGGCGAGGCACTTCCGACGTCCCGCTTGCCGCCGGCCTGCATGACGAGATCGGCCTTCACATGCGGTCTTCGCTGGGCGGTACGCAACTGGCGCTTCTCGGTGACGCTCAGCCGGGCGAGCCGCTCGCCGCGATCATTCCGCTCGATGAGATGGCGCAGGATCGACTTCAGGCGATTGAGCGATTCATCCGCTCGATCCACAGGCAACACCTTCCCGATGCCCGATTGAACGCGGCCCGGCGCCGGCGCCTTGGCCATATGCTGCGATGCCTCGATGGCCGGGAAGAGCAGGCATCCCACTTTGAAGTCGCGACCGCCTTGTTCGGCCGGCGGCTGGTCAGTGCGGCCGATTGGCATGACTCGGCCTTTCGCTACCAGACGCATCGTCTCGTGCGGGACGGTGTGAAGATGGTTGAGCGCGGCTATCGCCAATTGCTGCGCGCGCGCCGGCGTGATTCCTGAAAGGGTTCAGCCCGCCGCTTTCTTGACTGTTTGCAAGCCGAAGGTGATTTCGATCCTGAAGGGAAACGGCCGCTTTGTGCCTCACGCCGGCCGTAGAAGTCAATTTGTGCACCTGAATCGGACATTCATGACGGCTCGCAGAACCTTGAGGTTGCCGGAGGGGGACTCTTATCCATCCTGACATAATGGCGCGAGTCGTCGTGTTACACTGCCCGGCAAAGTTCTCAACATCCGGGGATGCCTTGGCATGAAAGAACGAGGAAAGATCACTACGAGCAAGATCAACCGCCGCGTCTTGCTCTTCCATTCCAGCGCCGTCGTCTTCGCGCCGACAGTGGTGGAAACAGCATGCGCTGCAGAGTCGCCGCCCAGCAAATTATTGGCGCTGATCGAAGCTCACATGACGGCATACGCCGCGTTCGGCAAGGTCGTCCACGAGATAGGTGCCAGCAGCAGCTACGACCGAGCCACCCGGGAGGAGGAGAGGGCGCTGTTGGCTATCTGTGCATGTCCTGCGGTCAGCGCGAGCGATCGCCTAGCTAAGGCTCGATATCTTTTATCGATCGAGGCGCGAGGCGAACTCGATCTGCCAGAGCACATGCAGGCTCTTCTTCGCTCGACGATTTTGGAGCCATGAGACCACAGCCCGGTCAGCTCCCTTTAGATCATCCGAAGACGGCCAACTGGCAGAAGCGCAGTCACCGCCTTGCAACGTCCGCTTTGCGCCGCATCTCGGTCGTACAGCTTACATTTGCCACTTCCCGAAAACCGCCAGTCCGCTTCCGGCTCCCGAACTGCACTTCGAGCACCTCGGCTCTCGCCCTAAAGCCGAACCGGGTTGACATTCCCACTTCGGTGACCATGCTGCAATGCAACATGGAGAAAGCATGACCGAGTCATCGCGCATCGAATGCCTGGACGGCCTTCGCGCTGCCGCCGCATTGTGGGTGCTGGTCGGCCACTGCCTGCTCCTCACCGGCTGGCATGTTCCGGTGCTTGGCGATCCTGCGCTCGGCGTCGATCTCTTCATCATGCTGTCCGGCTTCCTGATGGTGTTTCACTATCAACTGCGCCGGGACAAGGAGCCCTGGCAAAGGCCCGAGACCTGGCTCAAATTCTGGACGCGGCGTTATTTCCGCATCGCGCCGCTGTTCTACGTCATGCTGTTCTTTGCACTGGCGCTCGGCCCGTATCTTTATGAATCGCGGATGGTCATCGATGCATTCCTGCAGCGCGCGCCGCAGGCGCCCGAGCGCTTCCTCGACAGCGGCCTGAAGAACATTGTCGCCCACCTGACATTCCTGTTCGGCCTTTCCCCGAACCTCGCCTACCGGACGCCGCTGCCCGACTGGAGCCTCGGGCTGGAAATGCAGTTCTACGCGGTCTTCCCGGCGCTCATGCTTTTGGTGCGCCGTTTCGACTGGGTCTGGAGCGCGATAGTCGTGGCGGCGCTCGGCGGCTTCGCGGTGATGGTCCTTGGTTGGATGTCGGTCCGTTTCCCGATGCCGTCATTGCTGCCGCTGAAGATACAGGTCTTCCTGTGCGGCATGCTTCTGGCAGGCGTTCTGGGGCAGAGGCAACCGCGGCCGCTGTTGCACCTGGCCTTGGCCATGGCGCTCGCGGCCATCCCCTTCGGCGATGGCTACGGCCTTTCGAAGCTCCTGATACGCGAAGCGCTGGTGCTCGGGTTCTTTGCCCTCGTCCTCTACCGGATGCTGCCGGGCCAGGCGGGCGCCGTGACGCGAAAGATCGCGGTCGCATTGGGCGGAGGCGTCTTTCATGTGCTCGGCGAACTGTCCTACAGCATCTATCTGATCCACCTTTTGGTCCTGCAACCCGTGGCGGCATTCGTCATTGCCCGCTATGGCGACGGCCTCGGCGTGCCGCTGCGCTTCGCCATCGTGCTCGCGGTCGTGCTGCCCGTGGTTTGTCTCCTGTCCTGGGTCACCTACACGGTCATCGAAATGCCCGGCCAGAAACTGGGCCGCGCGGTGTTGCGGCGGTTCGCGCGCAAGAAGCCGGCGCTGAAGCCAAGTCCCGCCGAGTAGGCATCGGCAATGGTTGCAAATCGCTGGTCCGGCGCATTGTCCGATAAGGACCTCGGTTAGAACTGCGTCACCCCCTCGCTTGCGCGCCGCAGTGAAAGCAGATGCCGCAGCAACGTCCGGACGTTCTTGTCGTAGACATAATGCGCGAACGCCGAGACCGCGATGACGAGAATGGATGTTCCCACGACGAATGGCAGGCCGTGCTGGTTCCACAAGGTTCCAGTCACGGATTCGTCCAGGATGTTCACGATCCTGATCAGCGGCGTGTGAAGCGCATAGATGGCGTAGGAGATATTGCCGGAGAACAGGGCGATCGCGCGCCAGAAGCCCGAGAGCCGCAAGCGGGAAGCCGTGAGAACAAGCCAGGGCCAGACCAGCACAATAATCGCCAGATCGTACAATTGCGCATTTCCGGCGGGACGGAAGATCATCAGTCCCGCACAAAGCGCGAGCAGGATCGGCATGTAAAGATTGCCATCCCGGCTGTCCCCGGTCGCATATCGCCGCAGATAAACCCCGAGGAAGAACGAAAAGGCGATCCGGGCGGGAGCCGCGATCGTGCCGTCCCAATGGGCGCCGCCGCCCAGGATGACGCCGTCCCAGGCCATCAGCGCCAGCGCCAGGAAACCAAGGCCGAAGATAGCGGCCAGCGAGCGGCGCGCAAGCCTCAGGGCCAGTGCGGCGAAAACCGCGTTGGCGACGAGTTCATAGAAAAGCGACCATGCCGGACCGTTCAGCGGAAAAAGCACATCTGGACCGACTGAAAGCGACGGCGGCGTGGGCAGGAAAAGAAGGGAAAACGCAAGGCTCGCAAGCAAATCCAGCCGCGAATACGAGCCTAGCCCCTGCATTGCGATGACCGCGCCCACGCCGACCATGGCGACACCGATGGCGGCGAAATATAACGGGTAAAGCCTGATGATACGGGCCTCCGCGAATTGCCAGAAAGACATCCCTTTTCGGAATTTCTCGTCATAGGCGTGGGCAATCACGAAGCCGCTCAGTAGAAAAAACAGGTCGACGGCGAGAAAGCCTGACGGCGCCAGATCAAGATGCTGCGCGGTAAGCTCGCTGAAATGACCAAGCATCACCAGAACGGCAGCGATGCCTCGCAACCCGTGCAACGCGTCGAAGTGGGTCGTCTCCGGTCTCAGATCCGCTCTCCGGTCATCCTGAAGCCGCCAGCCTACCCAAACCCATCTACGCATTGATTGTTGCGTCGCACAAGAACCTTTTGCGGTGCACGCGACCGGTGTGCGTCCCCTCCAGCACTCGACAGTGTCAGAATCTGAGACCTTGGCGCTGCCCCACCCTTCGGGGCACCTTCTCCCCGTGAACGGTCCGTTCACGGGGAGAAGGAAGAGCCAACACGATCAATAATTGCCGTTGTAGTACCGGTCGTCGCAAGGCGCGGTGTAGATGCGGCCGTAGCGATCCTGGTAGCGGCAGAGCTGCTCGCCGCGGCGCTGCGGCGTGGTGGCCGAGCCGACGACGGCTCCGAGCAGCGCGCCGCTCGCCGCGCCGATGACGGTGCTCTTGGTGTTGCCGCCGATCGCCTGGCCGACCAACGCGCCGCCGGCACCACCAACCAATGCGCCGGTTGTGGCCCGCTGCTGGCCCTCGGTCTGCGTCTCACAGCCGGCAAGTGCCGCGGTCATCAGCACCGCCAGAATGGCCTTCTTGATAAACATGACTCGACTCCTCTGAAGCCCCGGGGGACTGCTGGGGCGAACAAAGCCCGAGTGCGGTCGCATTGCGGCGGAACGGCGGCGGAGGCCGCTCACGAAATGAGTCAAGGTTTCCCGGCGGTTGAAGGGCATGGTTGCCAAACGGGAAAGGTGTCGCTCGCGACGGTATATATCCAAGCGGTCAGCTGATCTTCAGCGGCACCAGGATGGAAGCGCGTTCGGGATGGTCCCGGTCTGCCTCGATCTGTTCGATCGGGGGAGGTTTTGGTACCGGCGCACCGTCCTCGATCATTCCTTCGACATGGAAAGCGAGGGCCTGTTCCGCGAACTCACGGGCCTCATCAAGAGTTGCACCAGCCGTGACGACACCGGGAAAGTCGGGGAAAGACACTCCATAATCGCTGGCGTCCTCTTTATGGATCAGCCCGACGTATTGACGCATTCCGTTCCCTTGCCGCTCGGTCAACGACCGCTAGTTTAAAGCACCAGCACGACGGTGCAAGGCGATGGACGAGTTTGCAACGGCTCCCGCCGGCCCCCTTGGGAGGCCAAGGGTTCGCGCGGCCCAGTATCTGCGCATGTCCACAGAAAGGCAGATCTACTCGATCGACAACCAGAAAGATGCGATCCGCAATTATGCGAACGTCATGGGTTACGACATTGTTGCAACCTATGAGGATCCCGGGCGAAGTGGCCTCAGCCTCGTGGGGCGCCCAGGCTTGCGGCGGCTATTGGATGATGTCGAAAGCCGGCGCGCCGATTTCGAAACCGTCGTTGTCTATGACGTGAGCCGTTGGGGGCGCTTCCAGAATACCGATGAAAGCGCAACTTATGAATACCGGTGCCAGATGGCTGGAGTGCGGATCGAGTTCTGCGCCGAGCTATTCGTCAACGATGGGAGCATCGGGTCCGACGTGCTCAAGGCAATCAAACGCAGCATGGCCGCGGAGTACAGCCGCATGCTGTCGAACAGGGTCTTCGCCGGTCAAAGCCGGATAGTCGCACTGGGTTTCAGCGGCGGTGGCCCCGCCGGCTACGGCTTCAGGCGCCTTCTTGTTGACGGCTCCGGAAATCCCAAGGCAATGCTTCATCGCAACGAGCGAAAAGGGCTGGCCAGTGACCGTGTCATTCTCGTCCCGGGACCAAAAAATGAGATCTCGACCGTACGACGGATCTTCAATCAGTTCGTGAAGGGGAAAACGGAAGCCGAAATTGCGACTGCATTAAACGCTCGCGGCCTGGTTACCGAACGCGGCAGACCATGGACCAAAGCATGCGTGGGCACAATACTGGCGAGCGAGAAGTATATCGGCAACAATGTCTGGAATCGAATATCCCATAGGCTTCTACACGATCGGGTGAGAAATCCGCCAAGCGCATTTGTTCGCGCCGACAATGTCATCGAGCCGCTCGTGACCCGGGCGCTTTTCGATCGCGCGCAAGCTGTCAGGCGCGCGCGTGCTTACCTTAAGCCCGATGAGGAGCTGCTTGCCGATCTGACCAAGCTCCTGAAGGAGCGGGGAAGGCTGTCGAGCCCAATCATTGACGCCGCCCCGTTCTGTCATTCAGCCAACATTTACGTACACCGATTTGGAAGCATGAAGGCCGCCTATCAGTTGATCGGATACGACGCGTCGGCGAACTATCGGAAACTCGATGTCAGCAACCGGCTCAAACAGATCCGGCAGCAAGTCGTCGAGGACTTGATGTCGAAAATTGACAAGGTCGGTGGTTCGGCACTGTACGATCCCAAAACAAGGCTTATGCGCGTCAATGAAGAATTCTCCGTCGCGATATGGATTGCGCGCTATCGGATTATCGTCACCGGCTATCCACGCTGGATGTTTTGGAACCGGGGTCTCGTCGGGCCAGATGTGACGATTTTGATCAGAATGGAGCCTGATCATCAAACTGTCCGTGACTTCCTCATTGCGCCCGCGCATGAAGCGCAATCCGCCCTTCGCATGCTCAACGCAAACAACGGCGTGCGCCTTGATGCCTTCCTCTTCGCTTCGCTCGATCCCGTGGTGGAGATGGCGAGACGGGAACCGATTTCGGCAATTCCGTGAAAAAGACCAGGGCCGAGCTTCTGGGCTTCGCCGAGAACAACCGGCATGCCATTCGTCTGACCGAAGATTTGCAGGCGCCGCTGAATCCATTGCGTGGCCCCGCGTTCTTGCAGACCTACAAGCGCCAATTCGATCGGATGCAGGATTTCATCGGAGAAGCCGATGCGGCGCGGCGCCAGCTTGAAAGCGTCGTCAACGCCACCGGTCAGATCCTAACGAACGCTGCGTTCCGCGCCTTGCTGCATGTGCATGATCTCGGAACGCTGCCTTGGATCCTGACGCAAGTTTCGCCAAGCCGGTCCAATTCCCTTTCTGAGGAACAGCAGGTCCCGTTTAGCTTCGCGGCCGAGCCGCAGCTTGTCGGCGGTGTCTGTCTCGAGGCTCTCGAACTCCTGAACGATTTTGGCGCCCCCTTGAAGATTTTCCCCTTGTTGCGAGAGGTCGTGCCGAGCCGGCAGGTTGAAATCGTGCGCCTCATGCTAGCGTTGGACCGCGTGCAATTTCGAGTGGTGAGAATCTTGATCGCGCTCACACCACGATCGCAGCTCGCCGATCCCTTTGCTCGAAGAAAGCAATATGAGGGCATCTCCCCGTCGCAGTTGGATGCCATGGAAACTGAACTAGCCAAGGTCAGCCATGAATATCTGAGCGTCGCCAGCACCCATGGCGCAACAGTGCTCAACCTGATCGCCGTTACGAGTTATATTGACAGATTGCTTAACAACCCCACGCTAGTGCGGTTTATGGCGCGCAATTTTGCCGGGCATCTTGAGGTATATCAACGATTGCTTGACTTTCGCGAAAGTCGATTTCAGAAACGCGCGCCGACCGTTTGAACAAGTGAGCGGATTTGAAGAATTCTCCGCCGAGCTTTGGGCAGCCCTTTGTTTTTGGTCGAAAGCGCTTTATCCGCCTATATCGATCCACGCGGGTGCGTGATCGCTCGGCTTTTCCCACCCACGGGTGTCGACATCGACACCGGCGGCCAGAATGCCCTCCGCAATTGACGGGCTTACAAGCAGATGATCCATGCGCAGGCCGGAGCTTCGATCGTAACCCCCGCGATAGGAGAAGTTCCAGTAGGTGTAGATGCCCTTGCCCGGGTGGATCCGGCGCATCGCATCCACCCAGCCCAGGTTCAGCATGCGAGCGTAGGCGTTTCTGCTTTCGGGGAAGAATACGGCATCGCCTAACCACCGCCGAGGTACAACGGCATCGATTTCGGTAGGGACGACGTTGTAGTCACCACAAAGCACCGTGCGCTCGCCCAGTAATGATTGGCTGTAGTCGACGAGACGGTCGAACCAGCGGAGCTTGTAATCGAATTTGGGACCTGGCGCCGGATTGCCGTTCGGCAGGTAGATGCAACCGACGACGAGACCGTGGATCTCCGCCTCTAGGTAGCGACTGTGCGTATCATCGGGATCGCCCGGCAAGCCGCGGCGGCGCTCGACCGGATACCTTCCACGCGCCAGGATTGCCACCCCGTTGTAGGATTTCTGGCCGTGCCAGATGGCGCCGAAGCCAGCGTCCCGTATTGACTCGATGGGAAATTTCTCGTCGGACGTTTTCAGCTCCTGGAGGCAGACAATGTCATAATCGGTCTCGCCAAGCCACTTCAGGAGCACGGGTAGTCGGCCGTTCACACCATTGACGTTGAAGGTCGCGATCCGAATCATCCCCTCTGTTCCTACGTGGGGTTGCCTTAGATGCTCCAGCCGAGCAAACGATCAAAAATGCCGGATGCCTCGCTCGCCTGGCAAGAAAAAGCCCCCTCGAGAGTTCGACGGGGCCGCATTTCTTAGAGCGGTGTGGTTCGGCGAACGCGATCGCGTTCGGCCTCGATGTCATCATAGGGCTCTGGCGTCGAATGTGCCGCGCCAAATGCCCTGGTCGTCCTTCGTCAGCGCGCTGACGTTGGCGAAGCCGGCATCCTGGATTCGCGATTTCGCCTGCGCTTCCGTGAAGCTGTTCGCTCCAGGCACCGGAGCGGATGCGTTCGACTGGTCTGTGCTCGTCGCCGCGGGTGCGGTGCTGGTGGTCGCGGTATCATCGGTTTTGCCGGAGGCGATCTTTTCGACCATTTCCTGGTGCATCTTCAGCGCCGGCAACGTCTGCTGGGCAAACGCCTTGAGATCCGCGTTGTCGCCGTCGGCCGCATAGTCCTGGAACAGCTTGATCGCGTCGGCATGCGCGTCTTGCTGCATCTCCACGTAGGACTGGTCGACCGAACCGTTGGTCGATTTCAACGTCTCGAGATCGCTCTTGTGCTTGGCGGCCGTTTCGGCGGGAACCTGAAGCTTCTGCTCGCCGGCGATCGACTGCAGTTTGGCGTTGGCCGCGCCGTGATCGGTTATCATTTTCTGAGCGAAATCGTTGATGGCTGGGTCTTTTGGCTTGCCCTGGATGATCTTGCTGGACTCGACCTCGAAGATCCCGCCTTTGGCTGCCTTGTTGACGAAATCCTGAGCCTTTTCGGCACTGAGCGCCGGCTGGGCAAAGCCCAGCGCGACGGCCGTGCAGAGCCCGGCCCATAGCAAACGCAATTTCATAGATGATGCCCTCCAACGCACTGAATTGTGCTTGGAGGCAAACAGAGGGGCGCGGCGTTTGTTCCAACGCCAATTCGATTTCGGTGCCACGCCGCTGAGCTTCGCATCTACGGAAGCACGTGCCCCGTGTTGGATAGTGTCTCCAGTGCGGACGCCCTATCTATCTGACATGCCCGTGCGCCGAAAAACCGAACCGACCGCAAAACTAATCGCAGAGTGGCCGCTTTCGCCGGCAACCACCTTAGGGTCATCAATGCGGGCGCGGGGCATTTTCCTCGAGATACGCGCTCGCCTTCCTGCGCAACTTCGAAAGCTCCTCCACATTGAATCCCGGGTGCTCACCTTGCGCCTGCCGGAGGGCTCAGATGCCGACGTTAAGGCGGCAGCGGAGATCGTGTCCGAGGCCATGCGCGACATCGAAGACCTGCCGGTCATCCCCCGCGAAGTCGAGGACATCCTGACGATTTCGACCGGCGAGCGGCACCGCTGGCTGAAGGACGGTCGGCTTCAGAGCGCCGGGACGCGAACCGTGAAACTTCGCGGCCGGGCCAGGAAGATTACCTTCCACGTGTTCGACCCGCGCCACATCGAGGATGTGCTCGACCGCGATCTGGTCGCTGTCTGGCGCGACGAAGATGCGGCGACAGCCGCGGAGAACCGGCGACGCGCCGCCGCAAGGGCGGCTCTGAAGCGCTCCCAAAAGAAGCGCGGCGGGGTTGCAGATCACACCGACGAGGGCGGGGACGATGCGCCACGGCTGAGAGGCTGGGAAGATTTCGATATGGACGGCCTCTTACACTGACGGGGCGCCGGAGCGGCGCTCCCGCCAGGATACGACCGTCAGTCGAGAATTTTGACGATCGTATGGGTTTCGGGGTCCACGACCACGGTCCGATTGTCGATCACCGTGTATTCGTATTTCACGTTGGGTACTTTATGAAGCTCGACCTTCTCGGGCACCGTGCTCCCGATCTTCAACTCCACGCCCGGCAACTTGATCGAAGCCAAGGGTTCTTTCTTCACATATTCGCGGATGGTCGTTTCCTGTTCAGGTGCCAGAACCACCGTATCCGCGATAGCGACGCTGATGCCGGACAAGAGCAACAGGCCGGCAACAGAATTGGTGATCATCGTCTTCATTTCGATATCTCCATTACTCCCCCTTTGCCAATGCCGGCGCGACACCGGCAGAACGCCGATAGGGGACGATCTCGGCGATCCGCCAAAGAAATGACGTTCCCAGCTTGATGTTTCACAGAGGAGATCGACTGGGACCAATGCGTTTCCAGCATCAGACCAAAGTCCAGGGTAACTAACGGCTGGAGGATCTCCGCCGAGCCTTGGGAGCGGCCGCGACACGGCGAAGTCGCTGGAGCCCGGCGCTAACGAAGAACGCGGGGCGATGGCTTCGAGCGCCGTAGATAAAGATCGAACCAAGGATCCTGACCGCGCAGCACGCAACGAATGCCGCGGTCAAAAATAGAACTGGATTGCGCTAGGTTCGCCTATGCCTGATGACGAGGGAAAAGGCGCGTCGATGCCCAATCGGCGATCCTCTCGCGCAATTTCCCGAACAGCTTTCCATCGTCTTTGGTGGCGGCCCGGACTCTTGCGGCAGCCCAACCGGCCTTCATGCTTGCGCCGACATGGCAATGGCAAACAATGGCGTGCAATTGCCAATCCGCTAGCTCGAAGAAGCGCCTCGCTTCACCGTAGGTGGCACTCCTCAGTCCCTGAGAGCGCAAGATTGGATCCGCGAATGCCACGCTAAGCGGAGATTCGAGGCATTGCGCTTTGTCGCGTTCATCCAGGCTCATGTATTCAGTGCCCGGCAGGGCGCCGAGGCTCCGCTCGGGATCCTGCTCGAGAAGCGATGCCCAATGGTCCAGCCTCTGGCTTCGGGTCATCACGGGGTAGGCTGCATCGACCTCCGCGACCGCATGCAGTTCTTTAAGCGTTTGGTGTTTCATGGCCGTCTCCGTCCGAAGGCTGCTCTGCCTGCAAATCCTGCGACAGGTCTGAGCGGCCCCACTCGTCCCTATGGCCGTCGAACCCCCATCCGGCCGGAAAGTTCCAAAGCCAAAACGAATTTGGCTGGGGGCGGCCACTTTCGATCTCTGACGGTCGAGTGAGGGGTTACGAGCGCTAAAACCCAAGCACCCCATTCGCGGGCGTCCCGGCGCAATTTTGCACTTTCGTCATGGCTTGCCACGAAGCACCTAGACCCGACACCGACGTCATCACCGGCTGACATCACAGACATGATGATATATTTCTATCCCGTCTTGCGGGATGGCATGTCCCCGATTTAACCGGTCGGTCGTTCGGGGCTCATGGCGGTGCCCACACAGTTGCCACGGGCTCACGTTAGTCGAGAGGTGGCCTGCTAGGTGCGCGTTGACGGGCAAAGCGGCGCCGCGCCAAGGGTCGTTCAACCGACGCTATGAAAAAGACCGGATTGGCCGGAAGCGGAAGGTCGGCTTATCGACGCGATTGTCCCGAAAGCTGACGGACAACTTCCGGCCCCAAATGAGACATTCATAAAATGCCGCGGGGCGTAAAGGCAGCTTCCAAAACTTCTTTGCAGCCGATTCCCAAAGGCGTCCAACACGTAATCGTATATCTGCGGGAAGGGCGATCTCAATAGCTTCACGCCCGCAGCACGACATGTCGAGGTTGCAGCGTGGGCGAGCGCTTTTGATCCGAGCACCAAGTCGCTCCAAGTAGGCGTGCGCTTGGCACTGGAGGGAAAGAGGCTTTGATGCAGTACATGCCGAGTCTGTGTCAGGAAATCCGCTAGCGAAACAGTCCGCTTAATCTTTGTTGATCCCGCATGGCGCCATTGCCTCCGTCGGCCATTTCGCGGAGGGCACCAACGACCTCTCGAACGGGCTGATCTGGCCGAAGGACGGCTGAAGCCTCGACCGCCTATGCCGCAATGGCGCGTCGCGCGTTTCTTCCCCTGGGCGAAGCCCATTCCTCGCGGAAACAAGAAACGCGCGCCTGCGCCATCCTGCGCTTTGCTGCGGTCGCAAGCGATGCGGCGGCGGTCGCCTTCGGCCCGACGATCGCCATCGAGGTCGCATGGTGCGGGCTCGGAAACGAAGAAAACGGAGACTGAAAATGGCTACCATCGGCACTTTCAAGAAGACCAATGCGAACGAGTTCACCGGCGAGATCGTCACCCTCAGCGTCCAGGCCAAGAACGTGCGCATCGTCGCCGACACCCGCGCCAGCGGCGAGAACGCTCCAAGCCACCGCGTCGTGGTCGGCAAGGCCGAGATCGGCGCCGCCTGGTCCAAGCGCTCCAACGAGGGTCGCGATTATCTCGGGCTCAAGCTGGACGATCCGAGCTTCACCGCTCCGATCTACGCCAACCTCTTCGCCGACGAGGAAGGCGAGGGCCACAGCCTCATCTGGTCCCGCCCCAGCCGCCGCAACGGTGAGTGAATCGGCAAACGCCTCGCCCGGTACCGGGCGAGGCGTCTCCCCATGACGCGAAATCTTTCCGCGCCGCCGGCCGCCATGGCCTGGCTTCCTGTCATCGGAAGCGTTGCGTGATGCGCGATGGCGCTGAGGAGAGTTGAGCGCCGGTACCATCGATTGCTGCGCGTGCGACGGCGCCACTCCTGAAGGCCGTTAGCGGTGCGAAATAGCGCCCTTCAATTGCGCACCTGATCACCGTCCCCACGCTCCTCCATCCTGGCCATCGATCGCCGTTCAAACGCAACGGCCGGAAGGAGACACCCCATGAACGCCGACGCCGCGCCATTGCCGCCCCGCTACCTGCGCACTTCGGAAGCAGCGCATTTCCTCAGCCTATCTCCGCGCACGCTGGAGAAACACCGCTGCTACGGGACCGGGCCTGCCTATCGAAAACTTGGCGGCCGCGTCGTCTATGCCGTCGACGACCTTCAGGCCTGGGTGCAGCGCGGCGCGATGACGTCGACAACCGATCCGCATGGCTCGGTGCTGCCCGCCAAGCCTCAGGCCGCCCGCCTGATCGCCTATGCCGGACGCGAAAGGCGCTGAGCCCGCTGATCTCCCCCATGTCGGCACGACCACGCTCACCATTGGAGCGCGAACAGCTCGACCTGTTTCAAGCGCTGCCCGGCGTCGTCGCGCCACGCGATGCGCAGGATCTCATGGCCTATCCCTTCTTCTCCCTCGCCAAATCCAGGCGCATCGCGCCGATCGACTTTCGCGCCGGCGATGTGGCTATCCGTGTCGAAGCGATGCCCGACCATGGCATGGCGACGATCTGGGATGCCGATATCCTGATCTGGGCCGCCAGCCAGATAGTCAACGCGCGGGATGCCGGATTGCGCACGTCGCGCCTGATGGCCGCGACGCCATATGAAATGCTGACCTTCATCGGCCGCGGCGTCTCCAAGCGAGACTATCTGCGCCTCAAGGCGGCGCTTGATCGCCTGCAGTCGACAAGCGTCGTCACCTCCATTCGCCAGCCTGCTGCAGGCCGTCGCCATCGCTTCTCCTGGATCAATGAATGGCAGGAGCGCTCGGGTCGAAACGGCCGCCCGCTTGGCGTCGAACTGATCCTGCCCGATTGGTTCTATCGCGCCGTCATGGTCGAGTTTCCGCGCGGCATCGTGCAAGGTGAGATGCCACCGATTTTCGTCATCGGTCCGGACGGCGAGGCTGAAATCACCAACAGCCGCGTCTATCAAAACGTCCTGATCGTCGACCGCCTTTTTGGTGCGGCCGAACTGCGTCTTGGCGCTGGCAAGCGGCAGCAGACGGTAAGGATCGTGCGAATCGATGGAGACCATGGGTTGTGGCGGAGGCCAGGCGACGGCGCTGCATCGAAGGTGCCGAACGCAACGCAAAGGGGAGCGCTGCAGCCATGAACGAGAACGATATGGACGTCGAACCCATGCGGCTTCGCGCCGACCCACCGCGTGTGACGCGTCTGTCGCGCAAGATGCTTGCAGGCATCGGCTTCGTCGCCTCGCTCTGTGTCGGGGGCGCGCTGATTTACGCTCTGCAGGACGCCAACACATTCAAGCAGGGCGAACAGGTCTACCCGACGTCGCACCGGCCGCCCGCCGACGGACTGGCAAGCCTGCCGCGCGACTATGCCGGCCCGATCCTTGGGCCGCCGCTGCCTGGCGATCTCGGCAGGCCGATCCTCGATGCCCAAAACAGTCGACAGGCCGTCGTGCCGCCGTCCATCCCAGCCCCCGCGATTGACGAAGCCGAGCAACGCCGGCGGGCCGAAGAGGAGGCGGCCAGGACCTCGCGCGTCTTTTTCCAGACAGCGCAAGGAGTTGCCCGGACCGCCGAGGCGTCCGCCCCCACTATTAACGACCTTGCCAGTCAGAACGCTCAGCCAAATGCGCGGGATCGCCAGCTTTCCTTCCTGTCCGCCGCCGCTGACCGGCGTACCGTGGCCCCGGATCACCTTACGCCTCCCGCGTCACCCTATGTGCTTCAAGCCGGTGCGGTAATCCCGGCCGCGCTCATTACGGGTATCCGGTCCGACCTTCCCGGGCAGATCGACGCTCAGGTAACCGAAAATGTCTATGACAGTCCCACCGGCCGCTCGCTGCTCATCCCGCAAGGCACTCGTATTATTGGGCAGTACGATAGCGGAATTGGTTCCGGGCAGCGTCGCGTGCTGCTGGTCTGGAACAGGCTGATCTTTCCCGACGGACGGTCCATCGTGCTGGAGCGGCAGCCCGGAGCAGACACTCAGGGCTATGCCGGACTCGAGGACGACGTCGACTATCACTGGGGCGAGCTGTTCAAGGCCGCGGCGTTGTCGACCATTCTGAGCGTTGGCGCGCAGGCCGGTTCTTCTGATCAAGACAGCGATATCGTGCGTGCTCTGCGAAGCGGCGCTTCCGATAGCGTCAACCAGGTCGGACAGCAGGTCGTTCAGCGGCAACTCGCTATCGCGCCGACGCTCACGATCCGGCCGGGGTTTCCCGTTCGCGTCCTCGTCACCCGCGACCTTGCCCTTGAACCATACGGAGGTTGACATGGCCAAGTTGAAACTCGCAACGATCGCCGACGACAAGCCAGTGAAGATTACGGTGGAACTACCGGCGCCTCTGCATCGCGATTTGGTGAAATATGGAGAGATCCTTGGGCGCGAGACCGGGCGGCCATCTGCCGATCCATCGCGCTTGATCGCGCCGATGCTTGAACGGTTCATCGCAACGGACCGCGGCTTTGCGAAAGCAAAGAAGCAGGAGGCTTAGACCGTTTCCTATGGCCGACGACCGGCGTGCGTCTTGAGCCGAGACGCCGATAGGACTTCAAAGTGGCAAATCTCGGCGGCAATCTCCCCGGTGACCGTGGTGGTGTGAAGACGAAGGCGGCCGCAATGTGAATCGACCACTGTGACGACGGCGCCGCGGTTGGAGTATTCAAAGGTATCCAGAACGTTCTGAATAACGAAGGCCAAAATATTGCCAGCGCGAAGGGTGAAATCGCGAGGGAGGCCGTTGCCATCAGCGCCGGCACCAGGCGACGCTTCCGATGTCGGCGTCTTCGAGCCTGAAGACGTGTCGCTTCTCCAGAACATCTTCGACCAGATCTGCGCTCGGGGTGGCATAGACCGCAAAAGCGAGATTACCGAAGACCTGGCCATTAACCTGATCGCACGCTAATTTGGGACCGATCGGCCGGACCGGATGGGAATGCCCTATCAAAGACACGATCCTTCCATGAAAGTTTTGGCGCCAGGCTTGGCCAATCCACGATGGGGAGGACATAACAAACGCCAGTTTGTGAAGGTCATCCGCCGGCGCGAGCTGCCGCCGGATCACGAGGCTCAGCGCGCTCAGGCGATCCTGGTCTTCATCTGACTCAGAGTAGCGACCAGTGCCTCCGCCGCCTCACTCGATGAGGCCGGATTCTGACCGGTGACGAGCAGGCCATCGACGACGGTGTGTACACCCCAGTCCTTGACCTTGGAGAACACCGCGCCGAGGTTGATTAGCTGGTCCTCGACCAGGAATGGCACGACCTTCGTGAGACCCACGGCCTCTTCCTCGGAGTTAGTGAAGCCGGTGACGTAGCGCCCTTGAACAAATGGGGTGCCGTCGGCATTGGTCACATGACGCAGGACGCCCGGCGCATGGCAGACGAGGGCGATCGGCTTGCCGGCCGCGATGAAGCTTTCGATCAGCTGGATCGAATTCGGATCTTCGGCCAGATCCCACAATGGACCGTGGCCGCCGGGGTAAAAGACCGAATCGAAGTCCTTCTGGTCGAGGTTGTCGAGGGGCACGGTTTCTGCGAGCTGTGCCTTGGCAACCTCGTCGGCATTGAACCGCCGCGTCAGGTCGGTCTGGAACATCGGCTCGTCGCTCTTCGGGTCGAGAGGCGACTGACCACCCTTCGGCGAGGCTAGGATGACCTCGGCGCCGGCCTCGTTGAACACGTAGTATGGCGCTGCCAGCTCTTCGAGCCAGAAGCCGGTCTTCTTGCCGGTTTCGCCGAGAGTGTCGTGAGAGGTAAGTACCATGAGGACTATGTAACGCGCACTAGAGCCCGAAAGGATAAGTGTCTGGCACACCCTTTCTAGCGTGTTCAGGCCCGAGCGGCATAACCGCCGAGGTCTCGTCGAACCAGACGAAGGCATCGAATTGATGCGGCAGCGAAGCCTCTGCGTAGTGACTTACCAATTCGGTTTCCGGCCTGTAGATCACGCCGATGAAGCGTTCGAGCCGCGGCTCGAGCAGGCGGCGGCGCAATGCCTCGTCGCGGCGAGGGTCGAGCAGGAAGCGCTGCACGCCGGCATCATGGCAGAGCCGCTCATAGCTGTCGCGATGCGACGGGCGAACCTGCTTCACCTCCATGTCGCCGTCCCAGTTCGTTGCCGCCGCGACTGTTCCGGTATGGGTCCCGAACCCGATCAGGGCCGCTTGCCGGCCGAAATGTTCGCGGCACAATTGTCCGATGTTCAATTCGTCGCGCGCCGTGCCCATTTCGGTATAGCGGGCATCGCCGATATGCGAATTATGGGCCCACACCACGGCCTTCGCGTTAGGTCCCTGTGCTTCCAGAAGATGTTGAAGTGTCTCGAACATATGGCTGTCGCGCAAGTTCCAGGACTCCGCCCCGCCATAATACATGATGCGATAATAGCGCTCGGCCGAGGCGATCAGCCGGGCGTTCTGGGCGGCATCCAGGTAGGATTCGCCGCCCGATCTGGCATAGTCCAGCCGCTTCGCCAGAAGTTCCCGGCATTGGGCGATCACCGCCTTCTCGCATTTGGCGTAGCCTGCGCTGAGCACCGCACGGCCATAGGTGGAAGGGTCCTTCTGCCACCGCGTCAGGCAGCCATAGCGTTCGCGGGCCACCGCGGCAGCCTCGGGATCGACTTTGTCCAGGTAGTCGAGGACGGCGCCGATAGAACCGCTCATGTTGTAGATGTCGAGCCCGTAAAAGCCCGCTCGCCGGGCGTTGACGGCCGCGTTTTCATTGCGGTCGCGAAGCCAGTCAATGAATGCGGCGACATCGGTATTGCGCCACATCCAGGTGGGAAACCGCCGAAACGGTATTTCGTTCGATGTCACAGACGGGCGATGGCGCACATAGCGATCCACTACCGCGGCATCTGGCCAGTCAGCCTCGACCGCAACAATGGTGAAGCCGTGTGCCTCGATCAGCCGCCGCGTGATCGCGGCGCGGGCCTTGTAGAACTCCGACGTGCCGTGGCTGGCCTCGCCAAGCAGCACCACCTTTTTATCCGAGAAACGGTCAAACGCGGTTCCGAATGCCGGATCATCGAAGTCTGGCAGCGGCTCGGCCACGGCGGCGATCATTTCGGACAGTCTCCGCCCGGCGGAATGACCGGGAACGTGATTGGTTGCGGCGCGGATGCCGTTTTCGGCCCAACCCTGTTCGCCGACCAAGGGCACGAACATCACCCTGCCCAGGTCCTCTTCCTGGAATTCTGCACCGCCGGTTCGGCCGATCCGGGTGATCCTGAGTAGGCGCTGCGTGCGGTGCTTGTCGCCGATAGGGATGACCAGCCTGCCGCCCACGTTGAGCTGGTCCTTGAGCGCCTGGGGTATTGCCGGACCACCGGCCGCGACCAGGATGGCATCGAAAGGCGCTGCTTCCGGCCAACCCCTGGTGCCGTCGCCGACGCGCAGGTCAATGTTCCGGTAGCCTAGCCTGTCGAAGCGCTTCTCCGCCGCTTCCCCGAGCGCCCCATGCCGTTCGATGGCATGGACGCGGGCGGCGATGCGGCTGAGCACCGCGGCTGCGTAACCTGACCCGGCACCGACTTCGAGCACGCGGTCGCCAGGCTTCACCTCGGCGGCCTCGATCATCAATGCCACGATGTAGGGCTGCGAGATGGTCTGGCCTTCTCCAATCGGCAGGGCGCTGTCCTCATACGCGAATTCCTCGAAACCAGGGTCGACGAACTTTTCGCGGGGAACTTCGCGCATGGCATCCAGCACGTTGCGGTCGCGAACACCGCGACCAACGATTTGCACGTCAACCATGCGGTTGCGGGAATGCGGCCCATCGAGCATGTCGGCCTCCAGTCGTTTGGGGCGCTTACCTTGCGCTTCCACTAATGCTGCTTTGCACCAGATCGGCCATGACGGAGCGCCTGCGTCACGGAAACGAACCTCAGCGTTCAGCTTCGGCAGGTTTCGGTCATGTGGCATTTTCTTTCGCAGCAACGTGGATCGGACAAAAGCAGTTCCGCCGAGAAACGGCGGCCTGCATCAGAATCCACCTGATCCTTTATGCTTGGCCGCGCTGCGAACAAATGGAGGTCGGCATGGCCCTCAAGTCGGGCAATTTCAGCAGCGACGGGTCCTTCGCGGATGCCTTGGCCGTTATGGCATAAGGGCGACCTCGGGCCTTGAGAGACGACAATTGAGAAGATTTCTGCAGATCAAAAATGGCGGCAATGGTCCTGAAGAGGCCGCTCCTGCGCCCCAATGGAATGGCGAATGAAACTCTCTTTGAGAACACTCTTGTCGGGGCATGCTGTCGCGATAGTTCCCAACAAAGCGGTGAATATTGGGACATCAACAGGAGCCGATCATGAAACACCAAACACTTCACGAACTGCAGACGATCGCAGATGTGAGCCCCTCGGTACAAAACGCTATCATGACCAGAATACAAAGGATTGAGCGTTGGGCAGAACTTCTCGAGAAGCAGCCGTCGCGATGCCTTGGAGCGCTCACAGGCACGGAATATCTGCATCCGAGAGTCCGCGAGGAAGCACGCGCGGCTGGGTCGCCGATTACCGTTGCCTTCGAGGATCCGATGCTGCGTGCCTCAGGGCTCGAGGGCGACAGTTACGGGGAGGCAAAGCGGTTTTTCAAACTCAGCGATTGGCAGCTGCATGAAATCGTCTGTAGCTGCCATGCCGGAGGCACCATGCCGGCCAGTTGGGCCGCCGCGAGGGTCCGCAGGACCATTCGTGGGAACAAGTTTCTAGCCTGGCTGAGAAATGTGCTGATGCGCTGAAGCGGCATTGCCGGCGTTTCTTGGCCATCTGGCCAGGATGTCAGCCCGGGCTCGCCATCGCAGGCGTCCTGCGACAGCAAGGCCATCTCTCCATCGCGCCCGGTTTGAACTCGAAGGTCCCCAGGAACAAGTGCGCTGGTAGGCACAGCATATCCGGCTTGGAGTTGACCAAGCTATTAAATGTATTCGACACGTCCGTTCCATGGCGTCATGCATGCGGGCCAAGGATGTTCGCCCTCGCTTCCATAATATGGTTGTACATACTTAACTCTGCCGCCACGCTGTCGCGGTCCCTGATGGTCCCTAGAATTTCTCGATGGCTGGTGATGTAACCTCTCATTCTGTCCGGTGTGAGTGATTGCTCTTTCATTCGACCCCACAAGTTTCCGGCCCTCACCTTATGGATTACTTCGTATAGTGACGACAGAAGACCGTTTCTTGCCGCCTCGACGACGATGCGGTGAAAGACTGCATCCCACTTTTCGAAATCGACAAGCGTTTCGGCGGCGCTCCCTCTGTCGATCGATTTTTCCAGTTCATCAATTGCCTGCGGCGTCGCCCTGAGCGCGGCCAATCCGGCGATTTTTGGCTCGATGATCAAACGCGTCTCGAACACTTCTGCGGGATAGGTGCGGATCGCGTCACCTGCGCTGCCTGGCGGACTGCGTAATGCCGTTGACGTCACTCCGCCGCCTGCGATGAAGGTGCCCCTTCCTACGTGTCTTATTAGGCGCCCCTCGTTCTCGAGGGAAGCGAGCATCCTCCGTAGCGCGGTGCGAGGCAGGCCAAGCTTTAGCGCCAAATCACGCTCGGGTGGCAGGCGGTCGCCTGCCTCCAACCCCTCCGCCTCGATAAAATCCTTGAGTATGACGCTCATCATCCTGCCTTCGATTTTTTTCGCAACCAATTTGATCCATGTTGACACCAATATCAAGACCAATGCTAAATTGGTCGCAATTTGAAACCAATTTGGTTGCGAATGGAGCCCCTGTGAGGCCAAATCGAGTCCAGAAGCCCTACGCGGAATCGCGGTGTGACGTGGCCGTCGCCGCCGGCAAAGCGCGGACCCAACTCGTCATCCGTGTGCAGTGGCGGAATGCGAAAAACGCACTCGCCCTCGACGTGCTCGATCTTACGATGGCTCGAGCCGTTGCATCAGTCACTGACGGCGATGTCGCGGATGCGATCGCCTCGGTGGATGCTGTCGCTGAGCCTTGCACGGAGGCGGCCGGCCAAATCATCAGCTACTCCACGGAACTCGGCAGGAACGTAGCGTTCGTCGGGTTCGGCGATGAGATGATCGGTATCGCCAAAGCGGCTGTAGATGGCGTGTCCGTAGAATTGAATGCGCAAGGCGCGGTGGCCGGTTAGCATGCTGCACCGCGAGATCTCATGCGCCGCCGAAGTCCTGAAGGTCGAAAATCTCGTCAAGGTATTTGGCTCCACGAAGGTGTTGGACGGAGTTAGCTTCACCGTAAGGCAGGGCGAGGTCGTCTCGCTCATCGGGTCGTCGGGGTGCGGGAAAAGCACCGCGCTTCGCTGCACCAATTTTTTGGAGACGCCGACTTCCGGGCAGATCGAATTCATGGGAGAGGCCCTCTCTGTGACCTCTGACGCCCACGGGAAGCCAAGCATTGTCAATGCGGCCGCGGTCAGAACGGTTCGACGTCACATCGGAATGGTGTTTCAAAATTTCAATCTTTGGCCGCACCGAACCGTTCTCGGCAACGTGACCGAAGCACTCGTTTACGTCCTCAAGCTGTCGCGGAAGGAGGCAGAAGAAATCGCGCTGTGGGCGTTGTCGAAGGTCGGCATGGAAACCTTCCGCGACCGCTACCCGCAGCAACTTTCGGGTGGCCAGCAGCAACGTGTCGCCTTCGCGCGCGTCCTGGCGATGGGCCCGAAATGCTGTGCGATGAGCCGACCTCCGCACTCGATCCGGAACTGGTCGGAGAGGTCCTGAAGATCATACGCAAACTCGCCGAGGAAGGTGCGACAATCCTCCTCGTGACGCACGAAATGCGGTTCGCAAGGAAGCTGTCGAACCGAATGTTATTCCTGCAAAAGGGCCGCCTCGAGCAGGATGACACGCCGGAAG
This sequence comes from Mesorhizobium australafricanum, assembly GCF_033977265.1. NCBI lineage: Bacteria > Pseudomonadati > Pseudomonadota > Alphaproteobacteria > Hyphomicrobiales > Phyllobacteriaceae > Mesorhizobium > Mesorhizobium australafricanum. The sequence goes on from NZ_JAVIIT010000001.1 coordinate 48,229, forward strand.
AACTGTTTCGAAACCCCGCAAGCGAAGCGGTCAAGCGGTTTCTTTCGAGCGTGATGCCGGCCAATGCCTGAAGGCAGGCACTGGGAAGATCAAGAACCAACCAAGGGGAACTGAAATGAAAATCAGCAAGCTTATTAAGTCCGCATTCGCATCCGGCCTGCTCGTCGCCGGGGCGGCGGGCATGGCCTTCGCCGAGGAAGGTGCTCTGCGAATCGGCACCGAAGGCGACGCGCCGAAGTTCAGCATGGCCGACCCGAGCGGCAACGTCACCGGCTTCGATGCCGACATCGCCAATGGGATCTGCGCCGAACTGAAGGTCCAATGTAAGTTCGTCGTCCAGACGTTCAGTTCGCTTGTCCCCTCAATGGACAGCGACCGATTTGACGTCATCATCTCAGGTCTTGGCATTACAGCTGAGCGAGAAAAGAAAATTGATTATTCTATCCCTTATGCCACAACGCCTCTTTACTTCGTCGTTGCGAAGGACTCTCCACTGGCCGCCTTGAAAAGCCTTGATGAAATCAAGAAGGCGATCGTCGGCAAGAGTGTCGGTGTCCCCACAGGCACTACTTACGCCAGGTTCATAGAGAAGCGGATGACGGGCGCCGACCTGAAAACTTACGACGCCGTTACCCAGCTGACGGCCGACCTCGCTAGCGGTCGAATCGACGTAGCTTTCGGAGATTCACCAACCTGGGTCGACTTCCTCGCAACGCCGGACGGCGCGAACTTCGCGAAAATCGACGTCAAGATAATTTCCACGGACGATCCGGAAGTCCTCGGCCGAGGCATGGGCGTAGGGATGCGCAAAGGCAACACCGATCTCAAGGCAAAGGTCGACGTGGCTCTCTGCAAAATGATTAACGACGGCACGGTCAAGAAAGCTTCCATGCAGTGGTTCCAGGACGACTACACCATCCCCTGCAAGCAGTGATCCTTCGATAGGAGCGGCCTGCCTTGGGCAACGCCAAGGCAGGCGGACGGGAGGAGTCTATGCAGGATTTCTGGGTTCTGATGGTGGGGCATGGCTGGGCGCTGGCTCTCCTGCGCGGGAGCGCAGTGACAATTGTGATCGGGCTCCTCGGCATGCTCCTCGGTTTCGTGGTGGCGACGCCATTGGCCATCCTGCGCTGGCAGAAGGTGGTGGTCGTCTCACAGATGGTGGATGCTTACAGCATCTTGATCCGCGGCATTCCTGGGCTGTTGGTGATCTACCTGCTGTTCTACGGCTCCTTGGACTGGGTAAGAACGGTCGCTGGCACGTTCGGCTACGAGCAGACTGCCGAGAATGCCTATCCGATGATCGTCGGCGTCATAGCGATTGCCGCGATATCCTGTGCCTACTCCATCGAGGTCATTCGCGGCGCACTCCAAGCCGTGCCCGCCGGCATGCTGGAGGCCGCTCGGTCCTTGGCGCTTCCGCGAATGGTGACGTTCTTTCGCATCACCTTTCCGCTCGCCCTGAGGCTCGCACTGGGCGGCATCAACAATGTGTGGCAGATGACGATCAAGGATACGTCCTTGATCTCGGTCGTTGGCCTGCAGGAACTGATGCGGACCGCTGCAATCGCCGCCGGCATCACCCGATCGCCGCTGTTTTTCTATTGCATCGCTGCGGCCTTGTTCTTCGCCATGACGCTCGCCAGCCAAACCGCATTTTCCAGGATCGAACGGGTCCTCAATCGCGGCTTCGGAGGGATGTGACATGGACTTTGGCATTATGGCGTATGCGTTCCCGTTTCTGCTCGAGGGCGTCAAGATCACGCTTCTCATCGCAGTCTTCGGCATTGTTCTGGGTCTGCCGCTGGGAGTCCTGGTCGGCCTGGCGCGGGGATCAAAAAACCGGGTACTTGGCGGTTTTTGCGACGGCTACTGCGCGATATTTCGTGGCACGCCAATGCTGGTGCAGATCTTTGTGATCTACTATGGCTTGGCCCAGATCAGTTTCATGCGCCACAACATGGTTCTGTGGTGGATGATCGGCGATGGGCTTCATGCAGCCATCCTCGCCGTCGTGTTGAACTCCGGCGCTTACACCGCAGAGACATTTCGCACGGCCTTCAAGTCGCTTCCCAAGGGCCTGATCGAAGCTGCGGAAGCTTGCGGCATGAAGCCATGGCACATCTTCCTTCGTATCAAATTCCCGCTCGCGCTGCGACAGGCACTTCCGGCCTACAGCAGCGAGGTGGCCATCATTGTCAAAGAATCGAGCCTGGCTTCTACGATCACGGTCCTGGAGATCACGGGTTACGCCAAGCGCCTGATGAGCGAGACGTTCGCAGTGATGGATATCTTTGTCATGTCCGCTGCCTTCTACCTTGTAATCAGCGTCGTTGCGCTGACGGCGATGAAACTTCTTGAACGCCGTTTGTCCATCCCGGCTTGAAACAATCCTGAAAGGAAAGACCATGTCCAACCTCACTTTCATCGACCAGAATAACCTTCCCAAACCCCGCGAAGGCAGGCCTGCTCCAGACAGGCTGATCGAGGGCGATCCGCGGTTCCTTAGTTGGGACATCGCACAGACGGCAGACGGGGTGGTCCAGTCCGGCGTATGGGAGGCGACGCCGGGAACCTATCGCTCCATCAAAGGCAGCACTTTCGAGGTCTGCGTTATCCTATCAGGGGTTTCCGAGCTGACCGAGGACGGCAAGGCGCCGCGTCGCATTGCGGCTGGCGATGCCTTTGTCATGCATCCGGGTTTCACCGGCGTCTGGAAGGTCATCGAAACCACGCGCAAGCTCTGGGTTAGTCGCGACTAGTCGGCGGCCCAGCTTTCCCTTGCAACCCAGCAGCAGTACCGGTTCATGACACAGACGCTTTCCCCGACGATCAAATCGACGCCTTATTGGTGGGAGGATTGCGCCTTTCCGCCTTTGCCGGTCCGCAAGCTTGATAAGATCTGCGACGTGGCGATCGTCGGCGGCGGCTACACGGGTCTTTCCGCTGCGATCGAGTTGTCGCGGGGCGGCAAGCACGTCCAGCTTTTCGATCGCCAGGCGCTCGGCCAAGCGGCTTCCAGCCGCAACGGTGGCATGGCAAGCGGGAGCATCAGGCCCAGCCGCAAGGAACTGATCCGTCGCTTCGGTTTGGATAGAGCGAACGGCATCCTCTTGGAGGGCCAAACCGCGCGGCAGGACCTTTGGCGGTTTCTCAAGGCGGAGCGTATTGAGGCCGACTTCACGCTGTCCGGCTTATTCGAAGGGGCGATGACCGCCGAAGAGACAGAGGAGCTGCGGCGTCATGCGGGCCTTCTTCACGACAGCCTTGGCATCGATACTTTCGCCGTCAAAGGATCGGACGTACGGAAGTATATCGGAACCGACCTCTATGTTGGTGGCATGGTCCGTATGGACATTGGCGGCCTTCAGCCAGCGAAGTTGCTGGCCGGCATGATCCAAGTCGCGCGCGAGACCGAGGCTGTTATTCATGAGAATGCCGCCGTCCTGGAATGGAGCAGTGATAGAGCAGGCGTGCGGATCATCACCCAGCGCGGCGACGTGCTGGCGAAGAAACTCCTTGTATGCACCGACGGATATACCAATGGGTTCGATCCTTGGCTACGCCGGCGCTTGGTGCCGGTTCGCAGTCGAATCATAGCCACCGAACCGCTAGACAGGCAGGTCATGGAGCGGCTGATGCCCGCGCGCATGATGTATGGCGACATGCGTAGGCTGAGTTATTACTACCGGCCGTCGCCCGACGGGTCGCGTATCCTGTTCGGCGGACGCGATGGCACGACCGCGGGCGATCCGCTCACGCCGACCGTCAGTCTGCGGACGGAACTCGCCAGACTGTTTCCTGAACTGAGGAATGTGGGCATCACGCACAGCTGGTTCGGCAATGTCGCCATGCACCGGGACATGATCCCACGCATCTTTTCGCGCGGCGACACTATTTACGCGACCGGCTATTGCGGTTCGGGCATCGTGTGGGCGCGGTGGCTCGGCAAGAAGGCCGCCCTCAAGATCCTCGAAGACACCGAGCAGCCGCGCTCGGCTTTCGATTTCGATCAGGCCCCCAAGGCCGTACCGTTCTACCGCGGCCGTCCGTGGTTCATTCCGCTTGTGTACTGGATGTATGAGCGCCATGACCGGAAGACGCTGCGTCGTCGCAAGAATGCGTGAGGCGGCATGGCATTCCTGTTTCTCTGTGATGCGACACGAGGGGCTGTGTTTGCCGATTTGTTCGCGAAGCACCTGCCGGACGTTCGGTTCTGCATAGGCCCGGACCCCATCAGCGACGAGGACATCCGCTTCATCATGACGTGGGATGTGCCGGAAAACCTGCGGCGGTATCGCAATCCCCAGGCTGTGTTCTGCATCGGCGCGGGAGTCGACCAGTTTGCGAGCGCTTCGATACCTCCAGATGTGAAGCTTGTTCGAATGGTGGACGGCGGCATCACCAGGATGGTCGTCGAATATGTCACTATGGCTGTTCTTTCGCTTCATCGAAACCTGCATCTCTATATCGATCAGCAGCGGCGTAGGGTCTGGAAGGCGCTCGAGCAACATCCGCAGGCATTCGACCGAAGGGTGTCTGTGCTGGGCATGGGCATGCTGGGTCAGGCCGCGCTTCGCGGGCTACAGCCCTTCGGTTTCCACGTCTCGGGATGGAGCCGGTCGCAGCGATCCATAGACGGCGACCTGTTCAGCGCCCTTCCGCGCGGCGCCTGCCTCGTCCACGCCGGCAGGGGACGTCAACTCCATCCCGACGCGCTGCTGTCGTCGTTGGATAGCGGCGGGCTGTCGGGCGCGTTCCTCGACGTGACCGATCCCGAGCCGCTGCCGCCAGAGCACACCTCTGTGGGCGCATCCGCGCGTCGTCATCACTCCGCATATCTCAGCAAGCACGCAGGCGGAAAGCGCGGCGTTAACGACCGTGCAGAACGTACAGCGTCTTCTCGTCGGCGCTGATCCAACGGGATTGGTGGATCTTGCGGAACTTTCCGGATCGATTTCTTCCGATCAAAGATAAAGAAAGGCTGGAGACATGAACGTTGCTGCAAAACTATCGACGCCTCTAAGTGTCGCTTCACTGCCTACCGGCCTTTTTATCGACGGGCAATGGAGAGCCGGCACAGAGGGGAAGAACATAGACGTCATTGATCCGTCGAACGGAGACGTCATCGTGTCTGTCGCGGACGCGACCGTCGACGACGCGATGGAGGCGATTGCGAGCGCCCACAGAGCCGCGAAGAGCTGGGCGGCCACAGCTCCGCGCAAGCGTTCAGAGATCCTGCGCCGCTGCTTCGAGCTCATGATCGAAAACAAGGATATGTTGGCAGAGCTTATCAGCCTGGAAAACGGCAAGACGTTGAACGACGCGCAGGGCGAGGTCGTCTACGCTGCGGAGTTCTTTCGCTGGTTTGCCGAGGAGGCCGTTCGTCTCAACGGCGAGATATCGACCGCGCCGAGCGGCGCCAACAAAATCATCGTGCAACATCAGCCGATCGGGGTCGCTGTTCTGGTCACTCCTTGGAATTTCCCGGCTGCCATGGCCACCCGCAAGATCGCGCCGGCGCTGGCAGCGGGCTGCACATGCGTGTTGAAGCCTGCTGCGGAGACGCCGCTGACCGCGCTCGTGCTAGCCAACCTTTACAAGCAGGCAGGAGTGCCTGACGGCGCGGTCAACGTGGTCATCACGTCCCAGTCCGGACCGGTCGTCAGGGCCATGCTGAACGATCCCCGCGTGCGTAAGCTCTCCTTCACCGGTTCCACCGAGGTCGGCAGGACACTCCTGCGCGAAGCAGCTGCAACCGTCGTATCATGCTCTATGGAACTCGGCGGAAATGCACCATTCATCGTCTTCGACGATGCCGACCTGGATGCGGCCGTCGAGGGCGCAATGGTCGCGAAGATGCGCAACGGCGGGGAAGCCTGTACGGCAGTGAACCGCTTCTACGTCCAGTCGGGGATCGCCGAAGCATTTTCCGCGCGGCTTGTCGAGCGGATGAAGTTGCTGAAGGTCGGAGCCGGGTACGATCCCAAATCGCAATGCGGTCCGTTGATCAACCGGAATGCGGTCGAGCGGCTCAGCGGTTTGGTAAATGACGCAAGGGCGAAAGGCGCCAAGGTGCTTGTCGGGGGCGGACCGCTCGACGGTAAAGGATACTTCTTCGCTCCAACCGTGTTGTCCGGCGTCTCTCCGAATTCGCGGATTTCGGCCGAGGAAATTTTCGGACCGATTGCGGCAATCACCACTTTCGATACTGAGGATGACGTTATCGACCTGGCCAATGCCACGGAATACGGACTCATTTCGTATGTCTACACCCGAGATCTGGCGCGTGGCATGCGCGTCTCGGAACAAATGGACAGCGGCATGGTCGGGCTGAATCGCGGTCTCGTGTCTGACCCCGCAGCGCCATTCGGCGGAACGAAGCAGAGCGGACTCGGCCGCGAGGGCGCCCACCATGGGATACTCGAGTTCTGTGAGACCAAGTATATCGCGGTTACCTGGTAGGAAAGGTCAACTCTGCGTTGGTGACTAAGAGCCAAGTATTTATTCCAGCAGACCTCAAAGTCGTGGGCGTTGGCTTGGACTCTCAAATAGCGCAGGGAATTCGATGCATTTATATTTAGTCGAGGTGCGGTTGACTGACTGATCTAGAAGACATCGAAAGGGCTTGCGATCGGATCCGCGGCAGCATTCTCGCGACCCCGCTCATAACATCACGGTCGCTATCGGAACTCTGTGGCGTGCCCGTTCACCTCAAGCTCGAACATCATCAGGCCACGGGAAGCTTCAAGTGCGGTGAGGGGATCAGGGCTGGGGCTTTGGCCATGTACGCGGTACCGGCATGTCCGCCTATAAGCCTCCGCTAATATCGTAAACGAACAATGAATCCCCCAAGGCGGGTTTGTCCGCGATTTCACCTCTTTGTCGCATCACAATGAACCGCACGACATTCGCCAAATTGGAACATAAGGCACATGGGGCGCCTTACTGCGATGTCTCAACCAGAAGAATAGTTATGCTAGTTGCGCGTCGCCTTTGCCTTCGATGTCGGTTTGATGCCTTCCTTGGCGAGGCTCTTTTTCAAAATCGATGCGAGGTTGACGACATTCTCCTTCGGCGGCGGCGCTGCCTTCGGCGGCTTCTTGCCCTTGCGCTTGGCATCGATCATCGCGATCAACGCGTCCTCATAAGTGTCCTCGAACTTCGACGGATCGAATTTCGTCACCTTCTTATCGATCAGCAGCCCGGCAATCTCTAGGAGGTCCTTGTCGTATTTGGGGTCATTCAGATCGTCGAAAACGTTGCTTTCCGAGATCATCTCATTGTGGGTGCGCAGCTCGGTCAACAGCATCCCCTTGCCGTAAGGCTGTATCACGACCTCGCGCCCGCGCTGGTAGAGCACGACGCAAGATCGGGCCGCAACCCGTTTGGCGGCCATGGCCTCTCTAAGCACGGTGAACGCCTCTAGCGCCGCCCCGTCGGCCGGAATGAGGTAATAAGGCTTTTCGAGATAGCGTGTGTCGATGTCATCGATCGCCACAAAGCCCTCGACTTCGAGGGTATGTTGCGACTGGAGCTTCAGCTTCTTGATCTCATCGGGCTCGATTTCCAGGAACTCGCCCTTGTCCGCTTCGTAACCTTTGATCTGATCCTCAGAAGGAACGACGTCGCCGGTTTCCTCGTCGACATAGGCGCTTTTGACTGGCAGGCCGTCTTCCCGGTTCAGGATCTTGAAATGAACCTTGCCGGCCTCGCTGGTCGCGCCAACGAGTTTAACCCCGCAGGAGACCGAACCAACTTTCAGAAAGCCCTTCCACACCGCCCGCGGGGCCGCCATATTATCTCTCCTGCGCCGGATCATTCTTGAGATGATCATCAACCCGCCGGCCCTTCGCAGGTTCCAGACTGTCAGTCAGTCAGTCGCAGTCGCGGAAATCTCGCAACGATGCGTGCCGCCGCAGATCCTCCTCGCCACGTAGGCGTACACTTTGATGCGGATCGTGACGCCGGACATGATGCCCAAGCAATTGATCACGGCGGCACGCAAGGAGCACCCGAACACTCGAAAAAGGATATCGCCCGCGCGGCGTTCTTCTCGATTATCGCGAACGCCGACCAGGACCACGGAAAGGTCAAGAACTTGCAGGCGTTCGCAATAGCCGAACGTATAGACGGTGGCTCTTGATCAAGAGAGGGCGCTTGCGTCTAATCAATGCCAACCGAATGGCAATCCTGCGAGGATGGCCTTCAATAAGCCCATTGAAGCGCGAGCCCGCCTACGGCTACGACCATTGCACTTGTTGCAACCCAGCCGAGCGCTCGCAACCAGCCTTGCACGGGGAACTCGCCCATGATGTCGGAGCGCCCGGTCATGAGCATCATAACGACCATAACCGGAACGGTGCAGATGCCGTTGATCACGGCGCTCCAGTAGAGCGCTCTGATGGGGTCAATCGGCGTGAACATGATTCCCATTCCTAGCAGCGCTGCGGCCGCCAGGGTGGCATAAAACGCTATTGCCTCCTTTGGCTTGCGTTCGAGTCCCACAGGCCAGCGGCGCGCCTCGCCAACGGCGAAAGCGGCCGATCCTGCAAGAACCGGCACGGCGAGAAGGCCGGTACCGATTATCCCCATCGCGAAGATCACGAACGCGAATTTCCCTGCGATGGGCTCCAGAGCCTTTGCTGCATCTGTGGAGGAACTGATTTCAATGGCTCCTGTCTTGTGGAGTGTGGCGGCTGTAGTGACAATTATGGCAATGGCGATGATGTTGGAAAATGCCATCCCTATGAGTGTGTCGGCCCGAATTCGTCTAAACGCTCCAGTTGACTGCCAAGGCGCCCATTTCAGTGGCTTGGCCTTGGGGTCGATCGCAGCTTCTTCGACTTCCTGAGACGCTTGCCAGAAAAACAGATAGGGAGAAATCGTCGTGCCGAGGATGGCCAGGAGTGTTTCGAAAAAACCTCGGTTCCATTCCACATGTGGGATTACAATTCCTCTGATCGCGTCACTCCAGGAGATGTTGGTCATAAAAGCCGCAGCGACGTAGGCGAACAGGCTCAATGTGGTCCATTTGAGGATAGTGACGTATCGACTGTAGTCCAGGAACACGATCGCCAAAACGCAGGCTACGCCAAACGCGACCACGTAAAGCGAACTGGGACCACCCACCAGCAGTCGCAGCGCATCCGCCATCGCGCTCAGGTCCGCCCCGATGTTGATCACATTGGCGATGAATAAAAGCGAAACCACAAAATATATCAGCGAGGACGGGTAGTGCCGGCAGAGGTTGCCGGAGATGCCTCGACCGGTTGTCCGCCCAATCCGCGCCGCGATTTCTTGTATGGCAGCCATCAGCGGAAACGTAAATAGCATGGTCCAGCCCACGTTGAAGCCGAATTGTGCCCCCGCCTGGCTGTACGTCCCGATCCCGGAGGGATCATCGTCCGAGGCCCCGGTGATAAACCCAGGCCCGATTGTTCGCAGAAATTTCTGGAACGGCCCCTTCGAAAGCATATTGCGTTGCTTCTCAGCAGCTTCGGCGCCGATGTCGGACATCAAATTCTCCAAAACGCGGTAACTCAGAAGGGAGGCCGCCTTTAATCAAACCCGTTCCTGATGCGTCGGTTCCTTAGCGGTTCCTTAAATGGTAATAAAATCCAAACTTTAAGCCGATTGATTGATCTATTGCCGTGACCTGGAGGAGCCCGCTAGCCGCCGCCGGAACCAAGAATCCGCTGATGCGCCGGCGGCTTCTTGAAGCGTCTCGGCCCGAAGGCTGCTTTGCCTGCTGCAAATCCTGCGACAGGTCTGAGTTGCCCTCGTCCCAATGGCGCTCGAACCATCAATCGGCCGGAAAGTTCCGTCGCCAAAAGAATTGGGCCAAAGGCGGCCACCTTCTTCCTTCGAAGGGCACCCTGAGAGGCACCGAGTATCTGAAACCCAAGCACTTCAAGCAAGGCACCCTTGCGGTCTCCTCCGAGCGCTCGCCCGAGATGATGCCGAGTTTAATCGGCATTGCTCGAGCGACCTAAACGACGAGTGAGATGAAGTCTGTTGCGATGCGGCTGTCCGGAAACGTGTGAACCGCTTCCGCGAGAATTTCTTCGTCAGAATAGCGGCCGGAAATATGCGTGAGCACAAGTTCCTTTACATCGTTGGTCGCCGCAAGCGATGCCGCCTCTGCAGCCGTCAGATGTCCGTAGTCGCGCGCCATGGCTGCGTCACGATGAAGGAATGTGGCTTCGATCACCAGGAGATCGGCGCCCCGCACATGATCGGCCAGTCCCTCGGTGGTTTCGGTGTCGCCGACAATGACCAGCTTCTTGCCTGGTTCAGGTAGCCCGAGGACGCCTTCCGAAGCGATCCTCCTGCCGTCGGGGAGAGTAATAGAGCGACCTTCCGCCAGATCTCTCCGGATCGGACCACCCGGCACGCCCAAGGCGGTCAAGCGGTCCGACCGGAGGTGGCGATGCGCCGGCGTCTCGAAAGTGAAACCGTAACTGTCGGTATCCCGATGTTGCACTTGAAAACAGTCGATCGTGAACTGGTCCGTATCGAAAAAGCGGCCTGGCGCCAGCGGCGCAAGCTCGACCTGGATCGGCGCTCGACCTTCACCCCACAGCCCGGCGAGCATGTGTCCGACCACCTTGAGGGTCTCAGGGCCTCCATGAACGGTCAAAAGGTCTTCGCTTTGCCGCAGCCTGAGCGTCGAGAACAATCCGGGTATCCCAAGCACGTGATCGAAATGAGCATGAGTTAGCAGCAAGCGATCGATCCGTCTGAAGCCGGCACCGCTGCGCAGCAGCTGGCGCTGCGTGCCTTCTCCGCAGTCGACCAAAATCCGGTGCCCGTCGGCCTCCACGAGCAGGCTGGGATGGTTCCGGTCTGCTGAGGGCACACTAGCCGAAGTGCCAAGAAAGGTCAGTCTCAAGTTCATGCCACCAGCCGGCAATCGCTATTGGGTAAGGACTTGCTTCCTGCGCCCGAGCGGCCACTTTAGAAAATAAGAGTGGCCGAAATTGCCAGTTCGGGAACTCTCTCTAGCAGTTAAACGCGCGTCCGGCCAGTTCTGCTCATTAGGCTGAGCGGTCGCCCCTTTTTCGATAAGGATGTCCTTCTTGCGGGCAAGGCTACGAAGGGCGCCTCACGGTCTTTGCAAGCGCGGATAGCCTCCTTTGGTCGGCACTATTATACGTGTGCCCATCAGGTTGGCTAAATACGCCGATCTGGGCCGCCGGGACGGTTGCCCTGGAACTCAGACCGGCTCAGCGAAGGGCGGGCGACACGCCCGCGTATGGCCCGCACGCTTCGGCGCCATCCCAAGCCGAGAATGGCGGCTATCAAATATGCGCCCGAGCAACCCAGTAGAAAGCCGAGCGCGGCCCACAACAGGCCGTCGTAGGTGGTGGGCACGGCCGGGCTGAAATCTTGCCAAGCTCCTCTGAATGTGGCGCGGTCGCTATAGGCGAGAACAAACGGCTGGATCAGCGTCGAACTCGTTTGGAATGCTTCTCTTTGGCTCAGGAGTGTCTCGTATCGGAATATGGTTTCTCGCATGCTGCGGCCGCGCGCCTGGAACAATGGCAGACTGGATTGCTGATGCAGGTCCAACGCTTGGGTGCGCGAGAGACCGGAGCTTGTTGCATCCCGGTCAAAGTCGCTGACGACGTGGCCGAGCTCCTCGATCGCCCCGCCCAGCCGCTGCCTATATTGTTGGGCGAATTCCGGTAGCTGAGACGCGGCGACGGCAGATATCAACGCAGCGGCATAGACAAATCTGTGCTTGGTCAAAGCCATCCTTCTGCCCGTCTGTGCTGCCGGCGCCTAAAATTCGTGAGGACCCGCTAGGAACGGCAACTCAAGTGCATGGTTCCGAAGCGACGCATGCATGGTCAATATCTCGCACTCCGTCCAGTATCCGGTCGAAAACGCGATCATCTATCGGCAGCTTCGCCGTGAGCGGCACGGTCCTCGGAGATTTCTGACTGAGTTTTGGCCCCTTCGCGAGCCGCCGGCCCAGGAAGGGACTGATCATGTGAGACGACCAGACTCGCGAAGCTTCGCCAGCAGGATCAGTGCGGTCCCATGATATTGAGACTGCACATGTTCGCTCAACGGAGACGATTCCCAAGCAGCCAAATCCGCCACCAAGGCGGATGCATCACCGTTCACCGAGGCACATCGTAGCTGGCCGCTCTTATCGAGCACGACTATCGCAGCGTCCGACTCTCCGTACCCTATTGCGGCCATTCGCTGAATGTTGGCGTCGCCGTCGACACGTACATCGAACAGCACAGATCCCGCGGTTTTATCCGCGGCGTCTATCACTCGGTCGGAAAAAGGTCGCTGGATGCCATCCGTGTTGGCGATCGATTGCTCGAACAGAACCATTTCAACATGCCCGGCCACCATGCGGACGACAGTGCGCAGTCCACCACGAATAGCAATAGCTAAGGCCGAACATTCACAAGTGCCTGCAGGCTTTTCGCAAAAGCGTAGTTGCCTGACATCCGCTAATCCCGCCCCTCGCGGGCAGAGATTTCTGCGCGACGTTTGGTCCGGCGTGGTCAACGACAAACCGGAAATCTGACATGAAGAGACTGCGAGAGTTCAAAGGCACCACAACCCGCATCGAGTATGACGCGGAGTTCGGTACGTTCGGCAGCGTCGAAGAAAGTCCATCCGTTCCTCGATGCCGAAGTGGCCAGCAACCGGATCCCTTCTGTAATCCCCATCACGAAGGCGGCCCGACGAGAGGGCGATTGTCGCTTGCAGAAAACTACTTTCCCGGGGCAGCCCAAGGTCCATGGGGTGAAGCGGAGCTAACACTCGATTTCGGCAAATCATCAGCATCCAGCAGGTGCAAGACGCTTTCCGGCGGCGAGCGCCAGATACCGGCCATCGGTTGGCCGAACCCGGGCACTGCCGGACGAGCACTATGCCTGCCGCTTCCAGCCATTGGCCGTCGCGCGCCTCCATCGCCTCGGCAGGATGCGGCGGCGGCGTAGGCCGCGCCGAAGGACGTGAAGGGGCCGGCTACGCAATGGGTTAAGCCGGGCCTGATTGGTCGCGTGAACCACCTACGGGGCGAGGAGTATCTGCGCTACGCATCGTTGCAGGACTTTCGCGAGGAATAGCGAGGAGACAGCCCATGCCGATCCGCCAGAGAGCAAAGGATGCAGGAATTTTCGAGCCGGCGGACCTTGATCTCCTGCGAGCGTGTTGACCGGTTGAAGTTCGACGGCCAAACCGCCGAGCAACGCGACGTTCTGGCCTCGCGCATCATCGCCAACTTCATGGCCGGCATCACCGATGACGAGGAACTCATTTCCCTATCGAGGCGACCTTTAAGTCGATAGCCGCCGCAGGTATTTTGTATTGCCCGAGCAAGACCGCAAGCAGTTCCTCCGTGACCTCATCTCCTGTGAGGCTTCGGACAAGGTCCGATGCGGCCGCTCCCACTCATGTTCGGTTGCGGATTAAGTCGAATTCAAAAGCGGAAATGAGATTCGCAGAGCCATTGCTTATTGCTTCCTGGGCGAAAGCACCTGAGTTGACTTCCAAGCGTCCTGTGCCGGGAGAGGCGGACGACTTTTATAGCATATACCTCCGTTGACTGCGGACCCTCCACATTTGTTAGATGCATAGTTTTCTTCAACTTCGGTTACACTCGCCTTTGGTTTGAAACCTTCCTCGAACCTGCCGGTTCGGTGCCGTATGAAGGAGGTTCGCATGGCTCGAGATGGCAGCGGCGAGAGCAAGGAAACCGAAATGTTGGTTCGCAGGCTCGTCAAAGAAACCCATATTACCGAAAAGGAAGCCAGAGATCTGGTCGAGTTGATCGGCACCGATTGGGCCTCTCTGGTTCGTGAAGCACGCTTCCTGAAAGATCGGCATTGACGCGACTTGCGACCTTTGGATGACCGCATCAGAATTCGTCATTCGGCGAGATCTTTTGGTGGGCTTCTCGGCAATCCTGAATTCGTGGGCACTTCCTTCGGATTCGTCGACAACGCGAAACCAGTGCTCTTGCGAGGCCCGGGCCAGATCGCCTTTCCCGTCACATTCTCTGCGGCTCTGAGCGCATCAGGTGTGCCTCTGCGGACGTCGTGGCAAGATGCGTTCACCATAGAACTCATCGATTTCAAAATGCGCAATCGGAAGGCCTATTGATTGCTTCTCACACGCCGTCCTTCACGCAAGTGGGCGCACTGCCTTAGGGCTAATATGAAGGCTTGTGCGGCAAGATCGCATTTGGCCTTTGACGGTCCGTTTGAGTGAATAACTATCTCGGCCTGCCTTCTTGTCATGCCATGCTTCTTGGCGAACTCGGAAGGATCGTAGGCATCTGCCGAGGCCAGCCCTGTTCTTCATATTATACACCGGCATGTGTTCTCCCGAAGATTCGAATTGCCAATGGCAACGCGGCCCGGAGGGGAAGGTTTCATGAGGCGGTCCAAGGCGCCAAATAAGATGAGCGGAACCTAATATGCGGCTCTAGCTTATGGAAAATGAGCACTCGCGGTATCAATTTCCTGGATAGATGGATGACCGAGCATCTGCCAAACGCAATGACGGACGACCCTGCCGCCATTTGCGACCTGGTCGGCCAGGTGATGAAGGCCGCAAGACGCGAAGGCATCGAACCGGACGAGATTACCGAAGAAGTCGGCAGTGTCTTTGGTGTGATCTTCGACGCGATGCAGCACCGCGAGGGCAGTCGGGGTGAAGGCGATGAAAGCGACAAGGCGGCGGACTTCGCTGTTGATTTGCTGGCAGGTCGTTTGGTGAGAGAGGCGGGCATTACCCACCAGGAAGCCGAAGAACTGATAAAGCAGATCGGAACCGACTGGGACTGCCTGCGTCGCGAGGCTCATTTCTTGAAGGGACGGCACTAGTGGTCGCGCCATGAGTAAACGTGGGGCAGAGTTCTATGGCAAGTGGATCACCGACAACGTGATGCGCGGCAGCGTCGGCGCAGATATCATTTCGGTCGCCGAGTTGACGGCCAAGCTGTTCGCCGATGCAAAGGTTGTTGGCATTTCCGAGGAGGAGATCGAGGAAGAGATCGGGAGCGCTTACGAAGCGATCCTTGCAGCAATAGTTGGCTCCGAGGAGAACAAAGCCGAGTGACTCCGGGCAAGTACCGGGAGCAAATGACCGCGCTTGGTTTGGTGAAACGAAAGCGCATTGCAGCAGGCCGCCTGACCGCCTGGGGTGAGACACGCAACTTCGAGGCCCCGCCGCCACTCCACTGCGCTTCCCGTGAACCAGCTAGGCCCGGCTCTTTTGCAACCAAACACTCATGGACACGTTGTCTCACGGTCCGCAATCAGGAGGAGGATGCCATGAACGGAATAATCTATCTTGTTGGCCTCGTCGTGATCGTTTTGTTCATTCTGTCATTTTTTGGACTTCGGTAAGATCATGGTCGAAATACCCCCAACAGAAAGCGCTGCAGTGACCCCCAACGTGGCCGCTTCGTCCTATCTTGAATGGGGAGGCATATTTGGCGGGGGTGTTATCGCTTGCGCCATTTCAGTGGTTCTTTTGCAATTTGGGGCAAGCGCGGGTTTGGCGTTGGGTTCTCCAACTCTTCCCAATGGTGCCGCCTCTTGGAATGTGCTCGTGGCCGGACTGTGGGTAGTTATCATCGCCATAGCAAGTTCCGCGGCTGGCGGTTATGTAGTCGGACGAATGCGCACCCGCTGGGAAGATAGCAACCAGAATGAAAGCGAATTCCGCGATGGCATACATGGCATTGCAGTCTGGGCTCTAGCGACACTCGGAGCAGCGTTTTTCTTGGCGATGATTGGTGGCCACGGCGCGGCCGCCGTGATCAATCCCGCTGACGCGCAAGTCAACGAAAGCACCGCGCGCCTTTCCGCCCACATAACTGCCATATTTAGCTTCGCGACAGCTGCAGGCTCCGCGCTTGGCGCGGCGGCAGCATGGTTTGCAGCGATTACCGGAGGTGAACACCGCGATGAAGGGATCGCTTTTCACCACGTCGTACCGGTTCTATTGCGCAAGCGTTAATGGTGCGCAAACGATGCGCTCGCTCGGCCGACAAAGCCAGGCGTAGCTGTTCCAACAATCGTTGAGAACCGTTGGAGAGTGTGTCAGGTATCGCCAAGCTCGTCCACAACCGGACGGGCTGGAAACGGTCCCTTCCAGCCATACAGCGGCCGCCGATCGCCGAACTCAGCCAAAGATGCTGACGTCGCAAACACACAAGCGCTGATCCACATTCGCTTTTGTGCTTCGAAAGTCGCACAAAGGGCAGTCTGGTATGTTTCCGGTCTCGACGCGCCCCCGAGTAGCGGACGACAATTTTATCCTGCCGGAAGCGGCCCCTCTAGATCGCTGCGTCGGCGCTGCCAATCTGAAACATCCCACGCTTGGCGTCATCACCTCGAAGACGACGATATCGTCGCTGTCCGCGGGCGCCCGGAGAAGGCTGTCACGCCACTGAAGTGAGCGGCTAGTCCTGCGTCGAAATCACTTCCGGGGAAGGGTTGACCCTGGTTGTCTGAGCGCGGCAACAGGATTGGACGAGATACATAGTCATCACCGCTGCGGATCTCAGGGATTACTTCCGAAAAGAGTGATCTCCGAATAGCCCGATAAGAAAAAGGTAAACGGGCGACGCTCGCCCGTTATTGTCACAGTTAGCGATGTCGAGGTCCAACATATACCGTCTTTCATGTCCGTGGACCTTTTCGCTGCCTATTTCAGTTTTCGTCCCTTACTCCCCGGCATGAGCGAAAATGCGGAGTACCGGCCAATGGGCAATCGCTTCACGCAATTTGCTGAAAAGCTTGCCTTCGATGCCGATGGCAGACCGAACTCGAACGGCAGCCCATTCGGCTTTCATCGTCCCGCCGACATGGCAATGGCAGACAATAGCGTGCAACTGCCAATCCGTAAGCTCGAAGAAGCGCTTCGCTTCGCCATACGTATCGTTCTTCAGCCCTTCAGCGCACAAAGTTGGATCGGCGAAAGCGATGCTGAGCGCGGAGCCCAGGGAATAGGCTTTGTCGCGCACGTCCAAGGTCATGTACTCCGTCCCGGGAAAGGCGGCGAGGCACCGCTCGGGATTTCGCTCGAGCAGCATTGCCCAATGTTCCAAACGCTGGCGCCGCGTCATAGCCGGAAACAATGCATCGACTTCCGCGACCTGGTGAAGTTCTTCAAGTGTCTGATGTTTCATGGCCGTCTCCCGTTGGCGAGGCGTTCCGCCTGCAACCCGCAGGACGAAATAGCCTCAGTCGTCCCTATGCGGGCGAACCAGCAGTCCGTCGGGAAGTTCCATTGGCGAGAAAATTTGACGATGCGCCTGCTTCTATTTCCCGCTCTCTCGCTGCCTTGGCCCATCCCACGCAACAAGCTACTGCGATGCCTGGACCAGCCGTTGGAGCAATGGGTAATCCTTCAGATCCTTGTAAGGCGTGAGATCTAGGTCCCCCGGCACAGAGCGAAGCTGTTCGTCATCGATCTCTTTCTCATGGCTCTTGATGACGCTTTGGTAGTGCCGCCAGGTCAGGCCAGCTCCTCTGACCGCGTCTCTTTCGATGCGCGAGGCGATTTGATGGGCGTGCAGATAATGAAGTCGCAACTCGTCCAATAGCGCTTTTTCAACAATTTCGTGGCACACCAGAAACGGTTCGAGCCGAACGTCCTTGCCTCTCCATCTGAAGGTGCGGGGCAGATGTCGGTCAATGTAAATCGTCGTGGCATCCCGGCTGTACCCAGCGATGTAGGGAATATCGAACTCGTGGCTGACCTTGACTCGTCGATGAAGCGCGGAAACGACATCAGACAGAACAAGGTCGCTGATATCTTCAGAGCTATGACGGACCTCGTCGGCTAATTTCAATTCCGCTCCTGCTATCTTTCAGCGGAAGCGCCCGCCCATAGGCGAGCGCGCTACCGCTGATTTTTTACTTGTTGATGATGATGCGCTGCTTGTCCCGGTTTTGGGCGTAAGTTGCCTTGTCGTAGGCAGTCTGCGCCTCCAACTGGTCCTTGGTGAAGTTCGTATAGAGGTAACGGTTACCGTTCTTGTCGGCCATGAACTTGAGGTTCTCCATACCGACGGCGACCTTCTTTTCGCCGATGCCCAGAAAGCCACCTACATCAACGATGATCGAGTCGACCTTCTTGTCACCGGTCACGATAACGTCGCCGATCTCGCCGACCTTCGCATCATCTGCGCCATAGACGTTGGTGCCGATCAGATTTGCCGCACTGATTTTGTCTGACGGCATTTCGGTCAAGGTCGTCTTATCGATCGAGGCCGTCGCGGTCGTATCGGTTTTGGTATTAGCCGCCTTGGTGTCTGCCGTGCTGTTAGTCGGCTGGGCCGTCGAGGCTGCCGCAGTATCGTAAGCCTTGGTATCGAAATTGGGCTGAGCTTTAAGCTCTTCCATGGTCGTCTTTGCGACTAGCCAGCGATCGCCGTTCTTGTTGACCCATTCAAGCTTGTTGAAGTCGTAGGCGACATTCTTTTCGCCCACGCCAAGGAAACCGCCGACGCCAATGACGACGAGTTTGGCGTTCCCGACCTTGTCCAGGACGATGTCATTAACATCACCGATCTTCGTCGCGTCATCGGCGCTGCTGTCATAGACCGCGGCTCCCATGATCTTGGAGACGAGCTTGCCATCAGTAACCGGAGCAACAACCTCCGTCTGGGCAGCGGGCTTGCTGGTATTTGCGGCGTGTGCACCGGCGGTGCAGAGCGCCGTCGTAATGAGAGCAGCCGTCGCCACCGTAGCGAGTATCTTGCGGACCATTGTGAAATTCCTCCTGTTGCCTGGTTGACTGAGCGTCGGTATCGGCCAACGCCATTTCGACCAACGAAAACAAAGGCCTTACGTTCCGGAGTCCATGGGTCCTGCCGGCATAGACTGGAGGGGCACGCCGAACCTGTGCTACGTTGGCGATAGGAGTCGCGCGGCTTGGGGAAGGGAGCCATCCCGGACCGGCCGACGGCATAGAATTCTAGACGGTCTTTCGCGCGGCGTCCGGCCCCCACGCTGGCTCTCATATTTGAATCCGAACGCGACTCCGGGCTGCCTCTGATGGATAGTTCGCTAGCACTGTCTCCAGCCAGACGCGTCTTCTTAGCGTTCAGCTCATATCCGGAACGCGAGGACTTCCAGTTTGGCTTGAAGCCGGTGCATAGCTCCGCCTGTAGCGATGAAACACTGAGCCGAACCGCATCGATCTGATTGATAAGCACGGCCTTGACGAGCTTCGACTTTGCATGGCTTTAAGGCCTTCATACCAACCAAGACGATTCCAAACTTTGCGTCACCCGGCAAAGTTCCTCGGCATCCAAAACCCAAAACGCCGGTCTAAACGCTGAGAAGCAGAGCGATTCTGCATGCTCTCGCTTAACCTGCGAAGGGCATGTTGACCGCCAAAGGAAAGGGTGCGTCATATTTCGCGGACGCTCTGAGGACCTTGTCGACGTCGAGCTCGTAGCCGGGACGACGCAACAACTGGCGACCGGTCATGTGCCGATGATTGTCGTGAGGGGATTCGCGGCGATCTGTCCGCCGACGAGGTGCGCATCGCATTCAAGGCTGGGGCCACGGAAGTGGGCATGCTGCTGATGATTGAGGCTTGCTTTGAGCGCATGACTACCGTCGCAGCCAGCGCATCGGTTTGAAATTAAGGCTTGCGTTTTCGGGCGAGAATGTTGGCCTCTCTCAGGAGCGAAGTCCATTCGTAGCCAAGCGATAAGTATTCGAGCCTGCTCCTCGGTTATACCTGTCTCGTCCACCAAGCGTCGAACGAAATAGTCGTTACTCTTACCGGTCGGCCCTCGCTCTTTGTTGGCCAATGGAGCCGTCCTGTTTTAACCCCAACGAACCTGGCTGGCCTTCTGTTCCCTGTTGCGGAACTGAGAAAAGCCCGCCGCAACTAATGAGCGTAAGCGACGGGCTTTTGTTGCGAAAGCGGCTGAATCACGGAGAGATCGACCACTGAGCTATTAATCTCAAAGCCGTGAATTCGTTCCACAATGGGACACGGTATTTCCTTCGCCTGCAAACCCGTTTTATGAGATAGTTTGTATAAGCCGCGCCGAGGTAATTTGATATCTTGCAAGATATGTTTGCAGCCGCCGTCTTGTGTCACCTTCGGCCCGCTGCGAGCTTCGTCGAGGGCCAGTCACTCATGCTGGTGGCTGGTCCTTGTCCTCTGGGCACGATGTAACGCAAAGCTGTAATCTGTAACGCTTTCGGCCTAACGTTCCAGCGTGGTAGGGCTGTGTTGCGCGGGCCCGGCGGAGCCCGCCCTCATGCTCAGAAACGTCATAGGGCTCGTGCTCGAACCCCGCGTTGGAAGCGCTGTCGGCCTAGCGGAAGAAATGGGAGTGTCGTGGACGGAACTGGGAAAGACTATCGTGGAGACAGGCTCATGACCAATGCCTACCTGACCGTATGCTCTCGATGGAGGAAGGCGCTTGGAGGCAACGCCTGATCACCGCATGCCACCGGTAGAGAGGCGGACCAGGGGGTCCGCCTTTCTCTTGGATAGCCGTCAGAACGAGTTAGCCACCCGTCTTCTTGGCCATAGCGCAGAAATCGGCGTGCGCCTTATTGAGCGTGGCATCGCCGCAGTCTTTCAGCACCGCGGTTCGTTCGTCAGGTTTCATCGCCATCCAGGCCGTTTTGAAATCGGCTTCCGACCTGAGCGTCTTCATCCCGGCATCGGTGAAGAACGGGGACATTTTGGCCGGATCATCGAGCGCAGACGTGGACCCAGCCATTGCTGCGCCACTCATCATTGCGAGCGCAAGGGCGCCCATTGTGAACATCTTGATATTCATCGGACTACCTCCTTGAGATAATAATCCTAGAAGGAAAACGTGCGCGTACCGAGAGAGGTTCCCAAACGACGAGAGGTTCAAACGACGGTTTCAAGGTTCGCAGGAATCTTCTCGATTTTTGGTCTCTTAAGGTCTGTCGCTCCAAGCAACGCTGGTGTTGGTGTCTTTCAGGTGGAACAACATAGCAGACGACAAGGTCGGGCTCACGGTGCAAAAGGTCCGCGAGTTGATCAGGAAGCACGGCAACGATCGCCAGACGTTGGAGCGCGAGGCAAACGCGCTCTGCAAAAGATGACCGGTCTGCCTGCCCCCACAAGGGCACTAAGCTCATTTGTAAATTTCCGGCTCTGGGAAAGCTCGTATGCTGGGTGGTCGTCCGCAATTTTAACGGCAGCGGGTGCTTGGGAGCGGTCATCATGCTTTCGCCGAAAGTGGAGGAAGCAATGAGCATAGGCAACGGTCATCGATCGAGGCTTGCTCGCACTGAACCAGGCGAGTATCTGGACCATCTCTTGGAGTGCCCGCATTGCGGTATCATCCGCCTGCAGATCCCGGCCAATGCGGAACCATCCACGCCGATCAGTTGCGCCGAGTGCGGCAGGTATCTCGGCACATGGGACGAGATCCAGACCGATTTCGAACAGCAAGGCGGAGGCGATGGGGTCTTTCGTCTGGACAAGGGCCGTATCAAACGGTTGGAATGAACCGGCCTTCTAACCGTCATCCTCCGTTCGCATGCCATTCTAAACGGGGCGACCGCTCCCAAGCGTCCGCTTGTGTCGGTTGGGTGCGGAGGACCCAGAAATGATACACCAAGAAAGCTCAGGACCGAGTCAATTCCATGCGACTGAAGTCGCATCGCACGGTGCATAGGTCCCGAGGATGAAACCTATAGCCCGCCCCCTCATTGTGTTCCGGACTGGCGCTGTTGAGTCCCTTTTTCGCCAGTCTAGTTGCCAAGTGAATAAATACCCGCTGCGTCATGGGATGCAGCGGGTATTTTTGGCTGCACTTCGCCGACATTTCGCAAAGCGCAAGGTGAATTAATGGCTCGGGCCCGTCACGTGACGTAGCGTTACATCACGTTATGGCCACCGTTCCTCTTTCACATGTTGCTGCAGGGGCGGATCGGCGCCTTCGGCTTGAACGGAGATGTCTGGCGCCTCAGAGGAACGTCAGCGAGCGAGGTTCGGATAGGCTTGACAGTAGCGATGGATTGAGCGGCGGCAACACGCCTGGTGAGCAGCGCCGCCGACATTTTGGCGAGCTTCGACTTTATGTCCAAGGACTCCTCCCGAGAGACTTACTCAAGTTGGCTCCTATCACAACCGCAGCCGCGCCTGCATTAAACTTTGAAGTGTGGGGAGGAATATATCGATTAACCCGAGGAAGGGGATCTTTCACCTCTGACCGGCATAGCGAAAGCTGCCGAGGAACTGCTGCACATCGCGTCCCGAAAAGCCTCGACCGGCAGAGTCGTGGGTGGCTTCCACCAGAACATAGCCGCCTGCTCGACCTCGTCGGCCGCGTCGTCGAGCTTGCGCATCCGCTTCAACATTCGACCGCGCAGCAAAGCGAGTCGCGCGGCTCGATGACGATCGGCTCGAGTATGGCCGTGCGCGAAGTCCAATGGTGCGAACAGCATCATCGGTCCCGCTCCTCAGTAGCGTGCAGTGGGTTGAGCTTCACGAAGCGCGCACGGGCATCTATGACGCGCTGCTGGTCCACCCGGATCCGGTTGCAAAGCGCGATATTGACCGCGACGCCGCCGCATTCATCCGCCAACTCGTTAGCGCGGTTGTGCGAGTGATTTGCTCGGTTGATCCGCTGGCGCGCCCTGGCAACCTCGAGATTCAAAATTTCGACCATCGACCCGACTCCTTCGGGTTCCGGTCCCCTTCACAAAATCAACAGGCACCGGGAACTTTTGTTCCTGCGACGCGGGCGCAGGGCTTGGGGGCGCGCCTATGACCGTGTCGGTCTTTCTCGCAGTCCTGGCCTTCGTCACATCCTGGTCGTTGTATTCGGGCTTGCCTGATGCTCGCGGGCGCAAACCAGTCGGCACGCCGGAAGAACGCCTTGAGCGAAGAAGAAGCAAAAGGCCGAATGGCTCAGGCCCGGGCTCGTCGGCCGGTGTGGGAAGGCAATCAACGGTCGTTAGATTCTCTTAATTGGGCAAACGCTAATATGCGCGTAGATTGATCAGCCGGGAGACCATGCCACCGAACCCGCATCGGCCGGTGCAGTCCCCAAAACCCTAGCATACCCCTCTCTGCACCGGCCACCCAGCGGGCTAACCGAACTCAATTTTGATCTGCAGAAGCCGGAGGCCGTTGACGTCGCGGAAGTACCCACCAGTCCGGGGGAGGTGGCTTTGCCAGAAGTCTGCGAATTATTTCGAGTGCCCGATCCTTGGTCGATTCGGCATCGTGGAGCATCACCCCGCGCGCGTCGTGATAGACGTCCTCATTGTCGGAGAGATCGAAGAAAAACCGTGGCACAGCGGCTTACAATCTCGCACATGCGAGAAACGGTCCAGCCACTTTTCAATACGGTTCGGTAAGGCCGGCTCTATGCTGATCTATGCGCTCAAGCTCCGCTGATAGCTGGTCTGTCTCGCTTATGCCGCGCCGGAAAAGGCACATGACCTTAAGCGCTATCTTTTCACGCTCTTCCTCGCACTTGATCCGGTGCCTTGCGCAGTAGTCATTCAGAGCTCTAGCAAGGACCGTGAGTTCGTCGGAATCGGCTACCCCGTACACGCCAGCACTCCCCAATCGCCGCTCGTTTCGTCTTGCCTTGAGGGCGATGTGGACAAGATACACCCAAAAAAAGTCAGCTTCGAGTCAATTGGCGTCGGACTGAGGTCCTAAGAAAACCGTCGGTATCTGAAATGGTTAATGGAACCGGAATGCGACCCGCACGTTATCGAGCGCTTGGGGGACTCCCACAAAAAATGACAAATGACGCTGTCCCTGGTCGTTGAAGACGAGACGATGGTTTTACTCGATCTCGAAAGCCGGGTTTGAAGTCGTTGGCACCAGCACGGCACAGGACGCTATAGCGTCCTTCGATGAAGCGCCCGATAAATTCAAGGCCCTGCTTTCTGATATCCGTTTGGGGCCGGGATTGTCGGGCTGGGAGGTAGCTCGGCATATACGGCAGACGAACGCCACGATGCCGGTGGTCTATATAAGTGGCGATAGTTTTGGTCAGTGGGGCGCCGAGGGCGTTCCGAACAGCATCATGGTCACCAAGCCGTTCTTTCTCCCACAGATCATCACGGCCATATCAACGCTGCTTAATCAGCAAAATACAGTCATCGATCCAGCATAGGTTTTGTCTGAATGATCTGGATTGGGGCCTGGGAAACAATCACGCCTTGCTCAGCCTCACGCCCAGCGCCGCCGCCGTTCTCGCCGATGAACTCGACGCCGGCTTTTACTTCATTTCTGCTTTGGCGTCATTGTAGACGCGCAAATAGACTTGCCTAACGTCAAGTTCAGGATAGAATTCATACCATGAATGACGTAAGCCTCTAATGTAGTCTTTCCTACCGGTGTCGTAGGCATTCGCGAGCATTTGCTCGGAGGCTTTTAGCGCATTGCCGGTCATGGCGCGCCTTTATGTTATTGCCACTCTACCTCTTCACGGGAGCGGCCCGGCAGGCTGGCGGGGGTAGGTGGACAGCAAACGGCGGACCTAACCGGTCGCTGGGTGTCGGGGGCGAACGCGGCGCCGGCTGGCGAAACAATACGCTCTGGCCGAAATAGTTAGGCACGTATCCATAAGGACGAACGTGGAGTGGCCCAACCCAACGTTCCTGTAGACGCCGTCTTCAGTGTGCCTCATCTCGGGACCGAATTGCTGGCATCAATTTTGCGTCAGACGGATTGTCGGACTTTCACAGTGCGACTGTCTGCTCAGCCTGCACGAAGGCCAGGATCACCGAAGTGCATATACTCAGCGCCGCTGCAGATTGAGGATGTTCAGATCGACGAGAATGGCGATGTGACCGTTTCGATTATTGCTGAGGACATCTACTCGAAGAATTCCACACAGCGCTATCAGATCACGCTTACCGGAGCCGAAATCAGCATTCTCGCCCGCAGCGCCAACGGCGCTGGCGAGCATGACGGCGCCCGATCTCAGCAATCTCCGGGATCGCCCGGCTAGCCCCTTCGGCTGCGGCATGACGGTCCGTCAGTTCGCCGGGGTGCCGGCTGATGCACATGAAGGAAACCCTGCCGCACGGGCATTACCGTGGATTGAGAAGCAGCCTGGTCTGAACCCTAAGATGGGGCTGCAGTGCATGGCGAGCCCGCCAGAGGGGGATTGGACTCCGGGCGGCGTAGAGAATGCGGCCCAGCGACGACCGCGCTCTGGCCGGTCGCTATGTGGGGCCGATCGCACCTTCCAACAGGAAGGCACCCAGCGCGCTCATGAGCATCTCACCAGGGATGCCCAGCTTGCACTGTTCACCGATCGCGATACAGGCTCCGGCGCAAAATGCCGGAGCCCGTGATAGTCCGCCACACTTAGCCCCCGTTAGGTGCCGGGGCAGGCTTGGCCGGAGCAGCGGGTTTGACGGTAATGGACGGCGCGGACGGCGCCTCAACCTTCGGGGTGTTGACGCTTACATTCACGTCCTTCCCTCCGCTACCATTTATGTTGATCACTCCCGTGAAGAACAACAACACAACAATTGCGATGATTCCAAGGATTACCGCAACGACTGTTCCGCCACCTCCGGAGTTTACAATGGTAGGTCCGTCAGCCATGACTTTCTCTCCTTCTTGAGGTTGTACTCCGAAGAAAAGAAACTTTGGATGTATTTGTTCCCCGAACTAGGCTACGGTCCCATAAGCCATCCGACTGAAGTCCCCGAGGAAATTAGCTTATCAGGGCTTGGTTTGGCCTCCGTGCCTCTCTTGAGCGATTGCCTGCACGGTGGCGGGAGCGCTGCCGCGTTGGACAGCCCCACGATGCTGTCCTGAACTCGATCAAGCCGTGTCAACGTGGCATTCTGGAACTTCTCGCTCGATAGAGCATCTTGCGCCTGCTTGGTTTCCACTTGATGAGCCTGTCGTTGACCTTTGTGGCTTGGTCCTCGCCGAAGCGGTGATCACAGCGGTGCGCTCGCTATCACAGATCCCTCCGACAGGAAGATGTCGTATTTGCGCTCAAGTTCGAGCGTATCCCAGTGTCTCAGTTTGAAATTTGACGTCGCGAACGCCGTTATCGCGAGCTGGCGCAAACTCCTCTATGCTTACCGCAAAGCATGGGAGCCTCGATGGCCTACACTGTTATCTGGTATGGGCGTAAAGGTATCATCGAACGCGGCCAGTAATCAGCCGCCAGACCAGCATCCGCAGGTCGACAAGGATCCAACCGCAACATCGAGCACCGGAGGCGACCAGCAGGGTGTCCAGCCCTCGCAGCCTGCCGCGCCACCGAAATAGTCAAGGGAAGAGGGCGATGGCGAATGGCGGACGATGGACAGCGCCGGCCGACGCCAAGCCCGTCGACGGAAAAAACCTCAGGCGCCGGCCCGGGCGTTTCGGAACGCTCGAAAGACGCCAAGGCGCCAAAGGCGGGTCGCCAGCCCGGGGATTGTGTGAAGGAATAAGCGCGCGTTTAGACCGAACCTTCCGGACAGTCGAGCTGAGGTGGCCGGGCCGCGGTGTTGGAGGTCGGATCGGCGCTGCGTTCGCCTTCGGACTACACCTCGTCGAAGCGGCTGCCTTCCTTGGAGGGATCGCGCGACAGGCCACGTTCTTCCGCATCGTCGGGCAGAGCCTCGTCGCTCTCTTGATATGGATTGTCGTCGTCCTCTTCGGGCACCGTCCCTTTGGTTTCCTGCGGATCCGGGGCGCCATTCTCAGCGATGACGCTATCTGGGAGGACCTTGTTGCCCTCGAAGGTATCCCAATCCTGTTGCTCGATTGCCGGAGCTTCTGCCTTGTCCTGTTTTTCGGATTGCCGTTTGTTGCGGGGGTCCACGTTGTTCTCCCATGCTTAGGAACTCCGAGGAGCAATCGTTCGCCAGGGCTATGGTTCCATGGGATAACTTCGAAGGAATGCGCTGTCACGGAACGGCGTTGCCGGTTTCGACTTATTGTGGGAACCGGAAAGACTCATGCTCCGCAAGCTCGATCTCAGAAGCGGCATCCCTGTCTGGTCTGCCTATCGCTCACCCTCGGTGCCGGTAAGCCGGCTCACGCGGGATATGAAGACCGACATGTTGATTGTCGGCATGGGCGTCAGCGGCGCGATGGTGGCCGAAGCGCTGACCCGTGACGGCCACTCCGTCATCTGCCTCGACAGGCGCGGGCCGTTGAAAGGTTCGACTGCAGCGACGACGGCGCTTGTCCAATTCGAAATCGACCAGCCGCTGACCAGGCTGGCGATGATGATTGGCGGCGACGCCGCTCGGCAGGCTTGGCGACGCTCGCGACTGGCGCTGTTGAATTTGCAAGGACGCATCGCCGAACTCGATTTACGCTGCCGATCGGCAACTACGCCGTCGCTCTATCTCGCAGGCGACAGGCTCGGCGCGTTGGACCTGCGCCGGGAAGCGGAAGCACGGCAGCGAACGGGGATTGCCGCATCTTTCTTGACCCGTGAAGAGCTGCGAAGCGAGTTCGGCATCGACCGCCCAGCAGCGATCCTCAGCCACGACAACCTGGCACTCGACCCACGCAAGCTGACCTCCGGCCTGTTGCTTGCGGCGCTGGAACGCACGGCGCGTTTCTACGCGCCGGTGGAGGCAACGTCGATCGAGGACAATCGGCTGGGTGTGACGGTCGCGACGCGGCAAGGGCCGGTGATCACGGCGCGGCATCTGATCCTGACGACCGGATACGAGCTGCTCGATATCGTGCCGGTGGCAAACCACCGCGTCATCTCGACATGGGCTATCGCGACCAGCCCCCAACCGCGGAAAATCTGGCCGCACGCGGCCATGATCTGGGAAGCTTCCGATCCCTATCTTTACGTTCGCGCCACGGCCGACGGACGCGTGATCTGCGGCGGCGAGGACGAAGACTTTACTGACGAGGAACGCCGTGATGGGCTGACGCCGGCAAAGACGCAGCTTCTGTCGAGAAAGCTCGTGGAGATTTTCCCGCAGCTCGACACGACGGCCCATTTCGCCTGGAGCGGCTCGTTCGGCGCCACGGGCACCGGGCTTCCAATCATCGGCAGCGTGCCCGGTCACCCGCGTGTTCATGCAGTGATGGGCTATGGCGGCAACGGGATCACTTTTTCGCAAATTGCCTCCGAGATCATCTCAGCGTCGGTCGCCGGAGCCGACGACATGGACGCGGACCTGTTCGCGTTCAAAACGTGATCTTGGAGGCTTGGCATCCGCCGGGCGATTGGTTGCGATTATACGATCTGCTCGAAAGTGCACTGGCGCGGCGCTTTGTCCGGACGCCACCGGAGCAGCTTTGTGCCATGCCGGAAGCGGTCACCGGTGACGTGGTCGAAGCGGACCTCGACCACCAGCTCTGGCCGGAGTGGTTCCCATTCTCCGCTCCGCTCGGTGCTCCAGCGGCTTGGCCCGCCTGGCGCCTTGCCGGTGAAGCCGGGCTCGCCGCGGAACTTTTCAAGCTTGCTCGTCAGCTCCGCCCGCTCGTCATTGGCTATGGTCGAGGTGAAGCCGACATGGTCAAGCAGACCGTTGCCGTCGTAGAGGCCGAGCAGCAGCGATCCGACCTGCTGCTTGCCGTTCAGATAACGGAAGCCGCCGACGACGCAGTCGGCCGTGCGCAGCCGTTTGACTTTGACCATCGCGCGCTCGCCCGGCCGATAGGGATCGGCAAGCGCTTTGGCGACAACGCCGTCCGTCGAGCCATGGCCCGCGCCTAGCAGCCATCGCTCGGCGATCGCGAGACTGCTGGTAGCAGGCGAGAGGCGCAATGAGGCGTTGTCGGATTTGGCGACGAAATCCTCGACCGCCGTGCGCCGATCGGGAAGCGGCAGCTCAGCCACGTTTTTTCCGCCCGGCGCGATCAGAGCGTCGAATAGGATCAGTTGCGCCGGCGTCTCCAGGCTCAGCTTGCGGATACGGGTTCCCGCTGGATGAAGGCGCATCTGCAGCGCATCGAAGGAGGCGCGACCGCCTTTCTCGATTACGATCTCGCCGTCGACGACGAAATTCTTGGAGCCGAGGCCCTGCAGCAAGGCGACTAGTTCCGGGAAATAGCGGCCGAGCGGCTTGCCGGATTTCGCGCGCAGATCGACATCCTGATCGGCTTTGAAGGCAAGGCAGCGGAAGCCGTCCCATTTCGGTTCGTACTGCCAGGCACCATCACCGCGCGGTAGCTCCTCCGCCGTCCGCGCTTCCATAGGCCGCGTATCCAAGGGCAAGGGGAAGTTGTTTTCTGTCGCCGCTACCATCGCTCTTCCGCGTTGCGGTTCGGCAGATCGATGCCGCAGCAAACCCAGCCTGGTCGCTGCAACGGTCCATAATTGTATCGGAGCTCGAGCTCCGCCGGATTGTCAAAGGTTCCGACATGCGCGAGCTCATGGCGCGCGAGCGCGAGCGGAGAAGCGCAGGCCGGGCAAAATCCTCTTGGTGCAATCGGCGAAGAGCGGCGAAAGGCGGGTTCTTCGGTCGACCATGACAGGTTGACGCCGGTCGTCCAGACAAGCACCGCAAATGCACCTCCAGCCGAGCGGCGGCACGTATCGCAGCGGCAATAGGATGCCCGCTGGTCGCGGGTCACGCGATAACGAACCTTGCCGCAAAGGCAACCGCCCGTTCGTGCGACAGGGGCAGTCTGGGCACGAATCCCGGATGTCTCCATCAAGCTTGAACGCTTCGGGGCTGGTGTTGTTTCCGGCGGAACGTGTGCAAAAATCAAACGTTCCTGCGGCTGGCACGAGGGATCGATTAGTAACGGTCAAACTTCGTCTCTCGAGTACCCTCCGCCACGCGATCTTCCGGCCGACTTGGCCTTTTGAGGTCGGTGCCGCCGCTCGCGCGGGAAAGATTTCTGATTCTTGAGGTCATCCTCCGGGCCTACCTACCAAATCTGCGAAAGATGGTTGCCAAATTCGTTACGGTAGATCCCGGAGCTCGACGATCCTCGAAAAGGCGTGGAGCGTATTCACGCACCCAGTCGTCGATAGAAATGCACTACCAATTGCACTACAAAATCCCGAAATTCGTCTTGTAACTATTTGATTTAAAACATCTAAATTTCAGTTCGAGCCGTCTCGACCGCACCATTCTCCCCCCAAAATGTTTCTTGGATGAGCCCGTGACCGAAGCGGGGTCGGCGCGCCATCTCTTTTCCGAGAGCCAAAACAGATGCGGCGACAGGCCTGAGGCCGTGCCGCCGCTTTGAGCTTTTTTAACAGGTGGCCCGGCAAACCCAGCCTACCCCGTCCACCCCAGGCCAGCCGAGATGCAATTGATCGATACAAGCAGCGCGTCGGTCGCCCGCTTCTGATCCGCCGTGGCGGCGCTTGCACGAACTTCGCGCAGCAGATCCACCTGCAGCCGGTGGATGTCGTCCATCTGCCGGCGCAAATGGTCGAAACGCCGTTTGAACATCGGGAAGCGCGCGGAAAGATCGCCTCCCGTGAGGTCCCTGATCAGGCGTCGCGTCAACTCGTATTCGGCGGCGATGCGGGCGTAGATTCGCCCTGCCGCATCGCTGTCGGACACCAAGCCCGCATAGAGCCGCGCGATTTCCATGTCGGACTGGTAGAGCGTCTTCTCGGCCTCGTCGACGATCAGGCGGAAGAAGCGCGAGTGCTCGAACATGCGGGCCAGAAGCTCGCGCCCGGCCTCGCCGCGCACCGTGACGAAAGAACTCAGCGCGCTGCCGATGCCATACCAGCCGGTCAACAGATGTCGGTTCTGGCTCCAGGCGAACACCCAAGGAATGGCGCGCAGGTCGGCGATGCCGCTGGCGCCGAAACGGCGATCCGGCCGTGAGCCCATTTTCAGCAGCGCAAGTTCCGCGACCGGGCTTGCCTGGTTGAAATAATCGAGGAAGCCGGGCTCGGCCATCAACCCGGCATAGGACGCCTGCGACATGCCCGCCAGCGCCTCCAGCGCTTCGTCGAACTCCGGCGTTTCCTTGGGCACGGCATCGCCGGGCGATCCCACACCATGGGCCAGCACGGCGGCGGCAAGAACTTCGAGCTGATTGAGGCCGGTGCCGCGATTGGCGAATTTCGACGAGACGACCTCGCCCTGCTCGGTCACCCGCATGGTGCCGGCGACAGTGCCTTGCGGCTGCGCCGCGATCGCCCGGCCGGTCGGTGCGCCGCCACGGCTGACGGAGCCGCCGCGGCCGTGGAAGAAACTGATTCGGACCTTGTGCTTGCGGCCGATGGCAGCGAGGCGCTTTTGCGCTTTGGCGAGTTCCCAGTTGGAAGCGAGGAAGCCGCCGTCCTTGTTGGAATCCGAATAGCCGAGCATGATTTCCTGGCGCGCGCCGAAATCGCGCACCGTGCGCCTCACCAGCGAGGTGTCGAGCAATCCGTTCAATATGCCAGGCGCGGCCTGCAGGTCGGCGATGGTCTCGAACAATGGCACGATCCGCAGCCTGATCGCGCCGCCGCCGCCGGGCGCGGTTGAAAGCCCGCAATATTGCGCCAGCAGGTAGACCGCGAGCAGATCGTCGGCCGAGCGTGTCATGCTGAGCACGAAAGAGCCGACGGCGTCGGCATCCGAACCCGAGATGTGCTTGGCGATGACGGAAAATGTCGAAAGCAGCTCGCCTGCTTCAGGCGAGAGCCGCCCTTCGTCGATCTCCAGCCGCTCGCCCTGGCTGAGCGCAGCGCGAATGCGCGCCGACCATTGCGGCGTGCCGGTCGCGACCGGATCGGCGGGATCTGTCAGCGCAAACAGCTCGGCCAGCACCCGGTTGACGACCGTGGAGTTCTGCCGGATGTCGAGCGACACGGTGCGGAAGCCGAAGCTTCCGACCTGCCAAAGCAGAGGCTGGACGAAACGCCTGGCTACCGCGCGTCCGCCGATCGCTTCGAGAACGCAGGACAGCCCGTACAGATCGGCGCGAAACGCCTCCGCCGAGAGGTATGCCGCCTGACCGCCGTCTCGTGTCGCGACCAACCGGGCATGCAAGGCCGACGCGAACTGGCGAAGCGGTTCGTCGGGGTTGCGGGCGGCGATCTCTTCAGCCTCGCCACTTTTTTCAAGCGCCGTTTGCAGCACCGGCTTGAAGCTGGCCGGCAGCTCAATGACGTTCGAGCTGGCGCTGAGCACCGCCACCAGCCGCTGCACCTGCGTCAGATACCAGCCTATGGCGGTGTTGCGGTATTCGGCCATGGCATGGCTGGTGACCGCGGCCGTCACGTTGGGATTGCCGTCGCGGTCGCCGCCGATCCAGGAGGCATAGTGCATGAAGGAGGGAATCCTGATCGGCTCGCCCGGATAGTGGCGCTCGAAGGCGCCTTGAAGCTTGCCATAGAGCTGCGGCGTCGCCTCGAAGATGACTTCGCGAAAGAAATGCAGGCCCCAGGCGATTTCGCGTTCGACCGTCGGGCGCTCCAACCGCAGCTCGCCCGTCATCCAAAGAAGCTCGATCTCGCTTTCAAGGTCTGCGACCAACAGGTCGCGTTCGCGCGGCGCCCAGCGCGGCTGGTCGAGCTCGGTCAGCTTGCGATAGATACGGCGATGGATCTCCAGCACGGTGACGCGCTTGGCCTCCGTCGGGTGGGCGGTCATGGTCGGGCCGACGCAAAGCCCGTCGAGCGCCGCCTGGACTTCTTCCGCCGAGTGGCCGTTCGCCGCCATCTGCGCGACCACGCTGGCGAAGGACCCGGGCACCTCGTCGACACCCCCGCCCTGTTCGAGTTCGCGGCGCGCCCGCATGGCAAGCAGCTCGTCGGCGATCGTCAGCAACTGGAACCACACGCCGCTCGCCTGAAGCGCCGGAATGCGCTGCTCGGCGGCGAGGGAGACAAGAGACCTGCGCCCGCTCAGGACCGCGGCGATCTCGGGCTCGCGCGCGCTTGCGACCTGAAGCAGCAGGCGCAACAACAGGCTGCGCTCGTCCTCACGAAACTTGATGCGTCTGCTCTGTTCCAAAGCCGCTTCCTCGTTCGCATCGATCGCAGCCGCGCCCCTCAAATCGAGGTGGCGCCGGCGTCAGGCGACCCGGTCGGGAACCGGGCGACCCTCGAAGAAGGCGGTCAGGTTCTCCACCACCTTCATGCCCATCGCCACGCGCG
Organism: Mesorhizobium australafricanum; assembly: GCF_033977265.1. Taxonomy (NCBI): domain Bacteria; kingdom Pseudomonadati; phylum Pseudomonadota; class Alphaproteobacteria; order Hyphomicrobiales; family Phyllobacteriaceae; genus Mesorhizobium; species Mesorhizobium australafricanum. The sequence continues at coordinate 81,251 of NZ_JAVIIT010000001.1, forward strand.
TTTCCTCGGTCGCGCTACCGAGATGCGGCAACAGCACGACGTTCTCCAGGCGCTTCAGCGCCTCCGGAACGGCCGGCTCGTCGGCAAAGACATCGAGACCCGCGCCTGCGATCTCGCGCCTTTCCAGCGCGCCGATCAGGGCATCCTGGTCGACGACGTCGCCGCGCGCCGTGTTGATCAGGAACGCGCCGGCTTTCATCGACCGCAGGCGTCGAGCATCGATGAGATGGCGGTTTTCCGCTCCGCCCGGACAATGCAGCGACACGAAGTCGGATGTTGCGAGCACATCTTCCAGATTTGGCATCTGCACGGCGCCCATGGCGCGCGTCTCGTCATCGTCGACAGGCGAGCGATTGAAGAAGACGATCTTCATGCCGAAGCCGAAATGCGCGCGCCTGGCTGTCGCCTTGCCGATGCGCCCCATGCCGACAATGCCCAAGGTCTTGCCCGACACTTTCGCGCCGGCCATGTGGGTCGGCGACCAGCCGCGCCACTCACCGGCCCGCAACTGCCGCTCGCCTTCACCGGTCCGGCGCGCGACAGCCAACATCAGGCTAAGCGCAAGGTCGGCGGTGCAATCGGTCAGCACGCCCGGCGTGTTGGTCACCACGATGTCGCGGTCGCGCGCCGCCGCGACATCGATATGGCTGAAGCCGACGCCGAAATTGGCGATGATGCGGGTGCGGGCGGCGCTGTCGGGAAACACCGCGACAGGCAAACGGTCGCTGACCGTTGCCAGAATCGCATCAAAGTCCGCGAAGGCGGAAGTCATTGCGGCAGGGCTCAGCGGCATATCGCTGGCGTTGAGCGTCGTGTCGAAGCGCTCGGCGAGGATCGCTTCGACGGCGGCCGGCCATCTGCGGGTGACTATCAAACGCGGTTTCATCGAATTTCCTGCCGATCGATGGGTCGCCGCGATGTTTCCGGCGACCCGATACAGACATTACCTCCTGCGCTGCGCGGCCTTCGCGCGGCGGTCGGCCGTCACGCTGCCTTCTTGGTCCGCGCCAGCGTGTCGGCCACGACCTCGCCGAAAGAGGCAGGCGTCGGCACGATGACGACGCCGGCTTCCTTCAGGATTTCGACCTTTTCCTGCGCCGATTCGCCGAAGGCCGAGATGATCGCGCCGGCATGGCCCATGCGGCGGCCCTTCGGGGCGGAAAGGCCGGCGATATAGGCGATCAGCGGCTTGCGCATATTGTCGCGCGCCCAGATCGCGGCTTCGGCTTCCTGCGGGCCGCCAATTTCGCCGATCATCACCACGGCGTCGGTGTCCTCGTCCCGCTCGAAGAGCTGCAGGATGTCCTTGAAGGACGAGCCGTTGATCGGATCGCCGCCGATGCCGACGCTGGTCGACACACCGATGCCCAGCGCCTTCATCTGCGAGGCGGCCTCGTAGCCCAGCGTGCCGGAACGGCCGACGATGCCGACGCGTCCGGGGAGGTAGATGCTGCCGGGCATGATGCCCATCAGCGCCTGTCCGGGCGTGATGACGCCGGCGCAGTTCGGCCCGACGAGGCGCATGCGGTCCTCGAAGCGGTAGCGGCGCATGTAGCGCTTCACCTGCATCATATCCTGCGAGGGGATGCCGTCGGTTATGCAGACGCAGAGCTTGATGCCGGCATCGGCCGCTTCCATGATCGAGTCGGCGGCGAAGGGCGGAGGCACGAAGACGATGCTGGCTTCGGCGCGGGTCTCGCGCACCGCGCCCTTGACGGTGTTGAAGATGGGCAGGCCGAGATGCGTCTGGCCGCCTTTGCCGGGGGTGACGCCGCCGACCAGCTTGGTGCCGTAGCGCTTCATGTCGTCGGCGTGGAAGCTGCCGATCTTGCCGGTGAACCCTTGCACGATGACGCGCGTGCTGCGGTTGAGCAGGATTGCCATTTTCTCGACCTCCCTCAGGCTGCTTTTTTGTTCTTTGTGGCTTCGCGCCAGGCGGCGACCGCTTTTTCGGCGGCTTCGGCCAGCGTCTCGGCGACAATCACCGCCTCGCCGGAATCGGCCAGGATCTTGCGTCCTTCCTCCACCTTGGTGCCCGAAAGGCGCACCACCAGCGGCACGTCGACGCCGACCTCGCGGATCGCCTTGATCACACCCTCGGCCACCCAGTCGCAGCGGTTGATGCCGGCGAAGATGTTGACCAGGATGGCCTCGACATTCTTGTCGCCAAGCACGGCGCGGAAGGATTTCGCCACCCGCTCTGGCGAGGCGCCGCCGCCGATGTCGAGGAAGTTGGCCGGCTCGCCGCCGGCGATCTTGATCATGTCCATCGTCGCCATGGCGAGGCCGGCGCCGTTGATGATGCAGCCGATATTGCCGTCCAGGCCGACATAGGAGAGGCCGCGATCGCTGGCGAACGTCTCGCGCGGGTCTTCCTGGCTCTTGTCGCGCAGCTCGGAGATTTCCGGGCGGCGGAACAGCGCGTTCTCGTCGAAGGACATTTTTGCATCGAGCGCGACGAGGCTGCCGTCGCGCGTCACCACCAGCGGATTGATCTCCAGCATCGAGGCGTCGTAGTCGCGGAACACCTGGTAGCAGCCGAGGATGGTTTCGGTAGCCTTGCCGATCAGGTTGCTTTCAAGCCCGAGACCGAAGGCGATCTCGCGCGCCTGGAAGCCCTGCATGCCGACACCGGGATCGACCGTGGCACGGATGATCGAATCAGGCTTTTTCTCGGAGATATCCTCGATCTCCATGCCGCCGGCGGCCGACGCCACGATCATGACGCGCTCTTCCTTGCGGTCGAGCACAAAGCCGAGATAGAGCTCCTGGGCGATGTCGACAGCTTCCTCGAGATAGAGGCGCGAGATCAGCTTGCCGCGCGGGCCGGTCTGCTGGGTTACCAGCTTGCGCCCGAGCATGGCTTCCGCCGCATTGGAAATTTCCTCGTCGTTGGAGCAGAGCTTGATGCCACCGGCCTTGCCGCGCGCGCCGGAATGAACCTGCGCCTTCAGCACCCATTTCGAGCCGCCGATCTCTCTGGCACGGTAGGTCGCCTGTTCGGGGCTGTAGGCAAGGCCGCCACGCGGCACGTGCACGCCGTGACGCGCAAGCAGTTCCTTGGCCTGGTATTCGTGGATGTCCATCTTGTCCTCCCGTAGTTCTTATTGCGCGGCGTGCGGCCCATTAGCCGACAAAGTTTGCCCTGCGCGCTCGATCGCCTCGTTCACCACCAGCACGTTGCGCGCCATGCGCTCCGACGCGGCGTCGATCATCTTGCCGTCGAGCGCGGCAGCACCCTTGCCGAGCGCCTCGGCTTCCTTCAGCACTTCAAGGATGCGGCGGGCGCGCGTGACCTCTTTCTCGGGCGGCGAGAACACGTCGTTGGCCAAGGCGATCTGCGAAGGGTGGATCGCCCATTTGCCTTCGATGCCGAGCGCGGCGGCGCGTCTGGCGGCCGCCTTGTAGCCTTCGGGATCGGAGAAATCGCCGAACGGTCCGTCGATGGCGCGCAGGCCATAGGCGCGGCAGGCGACCGTCATGCGCGACAGGGCGAAATGCCACTGGTCGCCGGGGTAGTCGGGGTTCAGCCCGCCGATATTGACGGTGCGCGCCTTGTTGCTGGCGGCATAGTCGGCGACGCCGAAATGCATCGCTTCCAGCCGCCCGGGCGTGGCGGCGATCGCCTCGACATTGGCCATGCCGAGCGCCGTCTCGATCAGCGCTTCAAGCCCGACACGGGTCTTGAAACCCTTGGCCATCTCGATCTGGTTGACCATGGCCTCGACCATATAGAGGTCGGCCGGCACGCCGACCTTCGGCACCAGGATGGTATCCAGCCGGTCGCCGGCCTGTTCCATGACGTCGACGACGTCGCGGTACATGTAATGCGTGTCGAGGCCGTTGATGCGCACCGAAACCGTCTTGCCCTTGGCGCGCCAGTCGATGTCGTTCAGCGCCTGGATGATGTTCTTGCGGGCACGCTCCTTGTCGGGCGGCGCGACCGCGTCCTCGATGTCGAGGAAGACGAAGTCGGCGGCGCTGTTCGCCGCCTTGTCGATCATCTCCGGGCTGGAGCCGGGCACAGCCAGTTCGCTGCGCTGCAGCCGCAATTTCTTCAGGTGGTTGATGGTGTGGCTCATGATCCGCTCCTCACGCAGCCTTGGCGACCGGCATGTCGGCCGTGCGGCGGAAGTGCTCGATCGCCGCGGCCACGCCTGAACCAGGCGCAAGGCGCACGCCGCAATCCAGCAACGCCATTTCGGCGGCCGACAGCGAGGCCAGCACCATCACCTCATTCAGCCAGCCGAGATGGCCGATGCGGAAGACTTTGCCGGCCACCTTGTTGAGGCCACCGCCAAGCGAGGTCTGGTAGGTCCCGAAGGCGCGCTTGACGACGTTTGCGCTGTCGATGCCTTCCGGCACCAGGATCGCGCTCACCGTGTCGGAGTGCCATTGCGGTGTCTTGGCGCACAGCTTCAGCCCCCAGGCGTCGACGGCCTTGCGCACGCCTTCGGCCAGCCGATGGTGGCGGGCGAAGATGTTTTCCAGCCCTTCCTCGGCAATGAGGTCGAGCGAGGCGCGCAGGCCGCGCAGCAACTGCGTCGCCGGCGTATAGGGGAAATAGCCGGCATCGTTGGTGCGGATCATGTCCTCGAAGGAAAAGTAGCAGTGCCGGTGCGTCGCGACCCGTGAAGCGGCAAGGGCCTTCTTGCTGACCGACAGGAAGCCGAGGCCGGCGGGCAGCATGAAGCCCTTCTGCGAGCCGCTGACGGCACAGTCGACGCCCCATTCCTCCTGGCGGAAATCGATCGAGCCGATCGAGGAGACGCCGTCGACGAAAAGCAGGGCAGGGTGGTTCACCGCGTCGAGCGCGGCGCGGCAGCCGGCGACATCGCTGGTGACGCCGGTCGCGGTCTCGTTCTGGGTGCAGAAGACAGCCTTGATGCGGTGCGCCTTGTCGGCGCGAAGCTTCTCGGCATAGAGCTCGAGCGGGACGCCGGTGCCCCATTCGCAATCGATGACGTCGACTTCGAAGCCGAGCCGCTCGGCCATGTCGACCCACAGATGCGAGAACTGGCCGAAGCGCGACATCAGCACCTTGTCACCCGGGCTGAGCACATTGGTCATCGCCGCTTCCCAGGCGCCGGTGCCGGAGGAGGGGTAGATGAAGACCCGGCCGGTCTCGTTCTTGAAGACCTTTTTGATGTCCTCGAACAGCGGCAGCGTCAGGTTGGGGAAGGAGGAGGCGCGCATATCCTCCATCGGCAGGTTCATGGCCTGCCGGACTTGTTCCGGAATGTTGGTGGGTCCCGGGATGAAAAGATGCGTGAACCCAGCCATGCGCGAAACTCCTCCGACCGTTTGGGATTGTGGAGGAAGTTTCGTCTTGGCGAGGCTCGCCAACAACACCTTGCCGGGTAAGTTGTTGGCCCTTGCGGGTGGGATGGTCCTACCCGGTCGGACTACCCGATAGGCGGTTTGGACGGGCGGCGTTTCTCGCTCGAATAGAGCGCGACGGCCATGGCGCGGTTGCGCACGTCCAGCTTGTCGTAGAGATTCTTCAGGTGGTACTTCACCGTGTTCTCGGAAATCCCGGTCCGCGTCGCGATCTGCAGGTTGGTCCAGCCGTCGGAAAGCACCGCGAGCAATTCGCGCTCGCGCACGGTGAGCCGGGACAATGGCGTGTCGTTGACCTTGTTGATGTCGATATAGGGGATGCAGATGCGGCCATGCGCGACCGCCAGGATCGTCTCGAAGATCACCGGCGGATCGTCGAACTGGAAGCAGTAGCCCTGGGCGCCGAGGCGCACGCATTGCTTCAGGATGCCGATGTCGTGGTCGTTGGAAAAAACCGTGATGCGCACGCCAAGCTGGCGGCTCTGGACTTCCGTTAGGACGTCGGCGCCATCCATATCGGCGAGCTTCCAGCCGATGACGGCGACATCGAATTGCGTGGTGGCGGCCAGCTCCAGGAATTGCGTGCCGCTTTGCACGGCGCCGAGCAGATCGAAGCGGCCGTCGCATTCCAGCATTTCGCGCAGCGCCGAAACAACGAGCGGATTGCGCTCGGCGACGACCACGCGAACGCGCCGATCGGTATTTGCCTCGTTGGTCTTTGCGGACTCGATGTTCAAGGGCAGCGTTTGTCCTGGGGCCGTTGAGCGATGCGCTGATCCTGCTGGATGATGCATCATGACAATTCTGCCTCAATGGGGAAGGGGTGCTCTTTCCCCAGCGACATGCGCTGTCGCGTCGGCTGAAGCGATCGTCACACCTGAGGCGCGTGGTAAGTCAGCGGCTCCGGGGCAAGATCACCGCGATATTTCCTCGGCTATTCCGGGCTCTAGCGCGACATCTTCCCAAGACGAATCTCATCGCAGCGCTATCTGCCGCAAAGGTCTGAGATTTCTCCGAAAGCGGTTTCCCGTTCTCGGGGTCATGCGCTAGACCTGATTTGATACCCTTCGGGATTCTGATGGCGGGAGGCGCTGGTGGAAGGCCAGGACACACAGACGACCGGCGCCGCGCCCGCCGAGGAGCAGCACGCCGACATCTATGGCGAGGACGGCGCCGTTCTCGCCGCTTTCCTCGCCCGGATCGGCGCGGCGATCGCCGACCGCGACACGATCACCCTCAAGCGCGAAGTCGATGACCTGCACCAGTCGGAGCTTGGCGACGTGCTGGAGGCGCTTCATCCCGAACAGCGCCGGGCGCTGGTCGAGTTGCTCGGCTCCGATTTCGATTTCTCCGCGCTGACCGAAGTCGACGAAGCGATCCGCATGGACATCGTCGACAATCTGCCGAATGCGCAGATCGCGCAGGCAGTGCAGGAACTCGATTCCGACGATGCCGTCTACATCCTCGAGGACCTGGAGAAGGAAGACCAGGACGAGATCCTGTCGCAGCTGCCGTTCACCGAGCGCATCAGGCTGCGGCGCGCCCTCGATTATCCGGAAGAGACGGCCGGCCGGCGCATGCAGACCGAGTTTGTCGCCGTGCCGCCGTTCTGGACGATCGGCCAAACCATCGACTACCTGCGCGAGGACAAGGACCTTCCCGAGCGCTTCAGCCAGATCTTCGTCATCGATCCGAGCTTCAAGCTGGTCGGCGCCATCGACCTCGACCAGATCCTGCGCACCAAGCGTGCGGTCAAGGTCCAGGACGTCATGCATGAGACCCTGCATGCGATCCCGGCTACGATGGACCAGGAAGAGGCGGCGCGGGAGTTCGAACAATACAACCTGCTCTCCGCCGCCGTGGTCGACGAGAACGAGCGGCTGGTCGGCGTGCTCACCATCGACGACGTGGTCGACGTCATCCAGGAGGAGGCGGAGGAAGACCTTCTGCGCATGGGCGGCGTCGGCGACGAAGAACTGTCCGACAGGGTGCTCGCCACCTCACGCTCGCGCGTGCCCTGGCTGCTGGTCAATCTGTTCACCGCCTTCCTCGCCGCTTCGGTCATCGGCCTGTTCGATCGCACGATCGAGCATATCGTGGCACTTGCGGTGCTGATGCCGATCGTCGCCGGCATGGGCGGCAATGCCGGTTCGCAGACCATGACGGTGACCGTGCGGGCGCTGGCGACCAAGGATCTCGATATCTACAACGCCACCCGCATCATCCGCCGCGAGCTGGGTGTCGGCTTCATCAACGGCATCGTCTTTGCCGTGCTTATCGGCATGGTCGCCGGCTTCTGGTTCCGCGACCCCAATCTGGGCGGGATCATCGCTGCAGCGATGATCATCAACATGTTCGCCGCCGCGCTTGCCGGGATACTCATCCCGCTGGTGCTCGACCGCTTCAAGATCGATCCGGCGGTGGCCTCGGCTGTCTTCGTCACAGCGGTTACCGATTGTGTCGGCTTTTTTGCCTTTCTCGGATTGGCGACATGGTGGTTTAGCGTGCCCTAAACCAACAAGCCGGCGTTAATTGACTTTTACGTAAGTGCCGTGCGAGGTTGCCCCGGGGTCACGTGCCGATTCCGGCGCGGGATGGGTCAAATCGGAGGGAAGGGCGACGCTCCAGGCGGCGATGCCCGGGCTTGGGAGCTGGGATGCGGGAATATTATACGATCACCGAGCTGACACGCGAATTCGACGTGTCGACGCGGACGCTGCGTTTTTACGAGGACGAAGGGCTAGTGCAGCCGGTCAGGCGCGGCCGCACACGGCTGTTTCGCCCATCCGACCGGCATCTCATTCGCCAGATCATGCGGGGAAAAAGGCTCGGCTTCTCGATCAACGAGATCCGCGAGATCATCCAGATGTACAAGGAGCCGCCCGGCGAGGTAGGCCAGCTCAAGCTGATGATCAAGCGCATAGAGGAGAAGCGCGAGGACCTGCGCCAGAAGCGGCGCGACCTGGAAGAGACGCTGGCCGAGCTGGACCAGGCGGAAGAGTCCTGCGTGGAGCGGCTGGCCGAGCTGGGTGTTAATACCTAAGCAGAGCTACCACAGCAAACGTTGGCGATTAGCCGAAGCGCTTCGCAACGTCGTCATCCTAGGGCGAAGCAAGGAGCGAAGCGACGCGCGCAGACCCTAGGATCCATGCCGTGACGCTAAGGCGTTGCAACGATTACAGAATTCTGCTCCGCTTCGTTCTCCGACCAGGTCACGGCATGGATCCTCGGGTCAAGCCCGAGGATGACGACATTCGGATCGCTTGGGCTAATCGCCGAGGTCAGCGATCTGTTTTTTATGCCTTAGCGAACCGCCATGGGAAAGAGGCCGAGCCAGCTCAAATCCAGCGCCGCACCCGCTTGGCGTAATCGCGGTACTTCTTGCCGAACTTCGCCGTCAGGATCTTTTCTTCCTTCTCGATCGCAAGCTTCTGCGTGGCGAAGGCGGCGAGGAAGGCAAAGAGCAGGAACCAGGCGATGCCGGTGATGAAGGCAACGCCGATCAGCAGCAGCGTGTTGGCGAGATACATCGGGTTGCGGGTGATGCCGAAGGGGCCCGATGTCACTAGATGGTCGGGCTCGGCGTTGGGATCGAGCGTCGTCTTGGCCCTGAACATGGCTCGGATCGCCGTGATCCACAGCATGGCCACGCCGAACAGCGCCACCCAGCCGACGCCGAACAGGAGATCGCCGAAGATGTCGCCGATCCAAGGCAGCGGATAGAGCAGGCCAAGGACGACGCTGAGCGCGATCGCCACGACATAGATCACCGGCGGCCAGGGAATGATCCCGTGTCTGGGCTTTGCGATGCCTGTCATTGCTGCCCTCCCTCCATCTCGTCCTCCGTCGCGGCGGTACAGGTGCCCGCCAGATCGGCCAGATGCGATTTCCAGGTGCTGGACTGGTCGTTGCCGTAGAGCTTGTCGAGAGACCCTTCGCCTTTCAGCGTGTCCAGCATGCAGCCACAATAGCTGGAACAGAACTTGCTGTCCCGCTGCTGTTCGCACTGTACCTGGCACGCCGGCAGGAAGCCGGCTTCCTTGTCCTGGGGAGCGGCGGGCATGACCTGCGCGAACAGCCACACCGAACCGAACAGAAGCGGCTGGTGGATGAGGTAGAAGGCGAGGCTGTGCCGGCCGATGAAGATCAGCGGGTTGGACCAGCGGCCGGGCACCCATGTTGCCAACCGGGAGAGCAGGCCGGATGAGGAGGCGAGCTTCACCGCGGCGATACCGAGCAGAACAGGGCCGAACCAGGGGAAGAGCGGCACATAGTCGTTGGACCGCGGGTTGGTGGCGGAAAGGCCCACCCACCACAGTGCCGGATGGTCGAAGAGTTCCGAGCGCAGATGGTAAGGCGCTGCAATGACCGCCGCGGCAATAATGGCCGTCAGCAGCCAGGGCAGCCTGAGAAAGGCGAGGCCGAGCAGGCTGGCGAGTGCGATCTCATGCAGTATGCCGAAGAAGATGAAGCCGTCCGGGGTGACGAAATAAGTGACGGCGGAGATGGCGATCGCCGCCACGGCGACCATGGCAAAACGCTTCCAGAAGCCAGGCCAGCGGATCTGCCGGCCATGGGCGAGAAAAAGGCTGACGCCGACCAGGAACAGGAAGGTCGAGGCAATGCAGCGCGCGTAAAACCTCCACCAGCCGAAAGCCGTGAGGGCTGGTGTGGTGTAGCCGAAGTTTTCGAGGTCCCAGGTGAAGTGGTAGCTCGCCATCGCAAGCAGCGCGACGCCGCGCAGGATGTCGATGGCTTGGATGCGGCGGTGCTTTGTAGTGTCCTGAACAGGTTCGCCGGTCGTTTGAAGGCTCATCGTCACGCAATCCGATTCAGTCGAGCCGAATGACTATCACGGTTCAAGTGGGCGACAGAAGCAGGCAGCCATCAACGCGTTTCATGGCAGCCATGAAATTCCGCTTTAGGCCAGCGGCGGAAAGCCTTTGACAGGCTTCGCTTTTCGGCCTCTCGGGGTCGGTTTACTGCTAATGGCCGGCAGCTCGTCCGGCCAGATTTGACGGGTGATTCACGTCTCGGAGGGCCGATGTCCACCCATGTGCGCCATCCGATCTGGCTTCCGGCCCTGCGGCCGGCGGATGCGCGCACCTTCGCCTCGCTCTACGCGGTGGAGTCCTTCGCCCGCGCCACCATCTCCAGCGTGATCCCGATCCAGGCCTACGAGATCCTGCACAACGAACGGATCGTCTCGATCCTCTACACCATCGTGTCGCTGATGGGCCTTTCGGTCACGCTGTTCATGCCGATGCTGATCCGCCGCTTCGCGCGACGCTGGGTCTATACGGCCGGCTGCGTGTTGCTGGCGATCGGCTCCGCCTTCTTCGTTACCCACACGCTGGCCGGACAGATCGCCGGCATGCTTTGCCGCGTCATGGGAGCGAGCGCGCTGTCGATCACGCTCAACCTCTACATCATGGATCACATCCGCAAGACCGACTTCATGCAGGCGGAATCGCTGCGCATGGCCTGGTCGATGTTTGCCTGGACGGGCGGGCCGACGCTCGGCATCTTCCTCTACACCCACTTCGGCATCTATGCCGCGCATGGCGCGGTCGTGGTGTTTGCCTTCGCGCTGCTTTGCCTGTTCTGGTTCTACCGGTTGACCGACAACCAGTCTATCCGGCCCGGCAAGTCGCGCCCCGCCAATCCGCTTGCCAATATCGGCCGCTTCGTCGCGCAACCGAGGCTGCGGCTCGCCTGGCTAATCGCCTTCGGCCGCTCCTGCTTCTGGACGACTTTCTTCGTCTATGGTCCGCTGTTCATGGTGATCACCGGCCAGGGCGAGCTTGCCGGCGGTTTGCTGGTTTCGGCCGGCAATGCGCTTTTGTTCATGGCAATCTTCTGGGGCAGGGCGGGCAGGCGTTTCGGTGGGCGGCGGGTCATGACCTTCGCCTATTTCGCCATGGCGGCCGTGCTGCTTGCGGCGGGCGGCGTCGGCGAGGCCGCGCCGCTCCTCACCGGCGCGCTGCTGCTCCTTGGCGCCTTGTTCACCATCGCGCTCGACGCGCTCGGCTCGACCGCTTTCATGCGCTCGGTGCGCTCCTACGAGAAGGCGCAGATGGCGGCGGTCTACCGCACCTATCTCGACTTCTCCGAACTGACGCCGCCGCTGGTCTATTCGGTTGTTTTGACCTTCTTCGGCCTCGGTTCGGTGTTCGTCACGCTCGGCATCCTGGCCGCTTTCTGCGGCTTCGTCACCTGGCGCTATCTGCCGAAGTCGTTTTGATCCGGGCTGATATGCGGCGTGGCGCTCGCGCACCACCCGGGCAAAGGAGTTGTCAATTGCCGGCTTCCCCCGATTGTGGCGGCTGCGCGGGGACCTTAAGGTCACGCGCATGTATCCAAGAACCATGTCGCTTACCGAGGAACTGGTCGCCCGCTGTTTTCGCGCGGTCGAGGATGCGGGACCGGACCCCGACGCGGCGCATCTGGATGACAGTGACTATGAGGCGATGCTCGACGCGTTCGAGGCGCAACTGCCGGCGACCGAGCCGCTTTGGCTGTTCGGCTACGGCTCGCTGATCTGGAAGCCGGAGATCGAGCATACCGAGGAACGCGTGGCGCTGGCGCGTGGCTGGCACCGTTCCTTCTGCATGAAGATGACGCGCTGGCGCGGCACCAAGCAGAGCCCCGGCCTGATGATGGCGCTGGATCGCGGCGGCCAGTGCAAGGGCGTTGCCTTCCGGCTGGCCGACGGCAACCGAAGGCAAGCGCTGGACAAGCTTTTCCGGCGCGAGATGACATTGAAGCCGACGAGCTACTGGCCGCGTCTGTTGCAGCTTTCGACCGACAAAGGACCGCTGCGGGCGCTGGCCTTCGTCATCAACCGCCAAGGCACCACCTATGCCGGCCCGCTCAGCGAGGAGGAAGTGGTAGAGAGGCTTGCGACATCCTGCGGCCATTGGGGATCGGGCGCCGACTATCTCTACAGCACGGTGAGGAATCTCGAGCAGCGCGGCATCCATGACGCGCATTTGTGGCGGCTGCAGCAACTGGTCGCCGCCCGGATCGCGGCTTCGTAAGAACTCGTGGCGCAATCGCGCCGTGGGGTGGCGGAATTTGGTTTGCCGGTGGTTTTGCTTCTGCCTAAAGTCGCGACCCGTCAGCCTTGTGGCCGCGACAGGATTTCATCCGAGTAAAAAAGGCAGGGAATGACCGGCGCGATAGCCGCGACAGGCAATAAAGCTTCCGATCGGAAACTGACCTTCATCCTGGGCGGCGCGCGCTCGGGCAAGAGCTCGCATGCCGAGAGCCTGACGACCGCCCATCGATCGCCCTGGGCCTACATCGCCACGGCGCAAGCCTATGACGATGAGATGCGCGAGCGCATAGCGCTGCATCGCTCGCGGCGCGGCGAAGGCTGGGTCACGGTCGATGCGCCGCTCGACCTGGTTGGCGCGATCGAGGCCTTGCCGGATCACCAGCCTGTGCTGATCGATTGCCTGACGCTGTGGCTCACCAATCACATGCTGGCCGAACATGATGTCGAGGCCGAGTGCCGCCGGCTGGCGGATGTGCTGTCGCGGCCGCGTGGGCCGTGGTTCGTGGTCTCGAACGAGGTCGGTCTCGGCATCGTGCCCGACAATGCGCTGGCGCGCCGGTTCCGCGACGCTGCCGGCCGGCTCAACCAGCAGGTCGCGGCCGCGGCCGACAATGTGTTGATGATGGTGGCGGGGCTGCCGCTCAAGGTGAAGTGACATGGCCGAAATCGAAGATAAGGACGCCGAGCGCCATCGCGCCAAGATGGCCAAGCGCAAGGCGGTGCAGGATGCCGAGGTGGCCGGCAAGACGATCGAGAAGGGGCTTTTGATCGTCAACACCGGGCCGGGCAAGGGCAAGACCACAGCCGCCTTCGGCCTGGCGCTCAGGATGCTGGGCTATGGCAAGCGCGTCGGCGTCGTCCAGTTCATCAAGGGCAAATGGCACACCGGCGAAAAGGATGCTTTCGCGGCTTTCGGCGACCGTGTCGTCTGGCATGCGATGGGCGAAGGGTTCACCTGGGAGACCCAGGACCTGAAGCGCGACATCGCCGCCGCCGAAGCCGCCTGGGCCAGGGCGCTCGAGCTGATGGCCGATCTGTCGATCAGCCTCGTGGTGCTCGACGAACTCAACATCGCGCTGCGCTACGACTATCTCGATCTGGAAAAAGTGGTCGCGGCGCTAAAAGCGCGCCGGGAAGATTTGCATGTGATCGTCACCGGCCGCAACGCCAAGCAACTGCTCATCGAGGCGGCTGATCTGGTCACTGAAATGGGGCAGACCAAGCATCATTTCTCGGCGGGCGTAAAAGCCCAGCAGGGAATTGAATTTTAGCCGCCGATCAAAATGGTCAAATAGATCACCACCGCCGAGAGGACCGCGAACAGGCCGAGCAGCAGCCAGTCTGCCGTGCGGTAGAGCTTCAGCGCCTGGCGAATGTCGGTGCTTTCGGCCTCGCGGCGGCCGCCTTCGCCCATGAAGGCGTCCTCGACGACCTCCCCGCCATAGCTGCGCGGGCCGGCGAGCGAAAGCCCGAGCGCGCCGGCCATCGCGGCTTCCGGCCAGCCGGCATTGGGCGAGCGATGCTTCCTTGCGTCGCGCCGCATGACCTGCCAGGCGCCGCGCGGATCGGCGCCCGGGACAAGAAAGGCCGCCAGCACGATCAGCAGGCCGGTGAGCCGCGATGCGGGCAGGTTGATCAAATCGTCGAAGCGGGCGGCGGCCCGGCCGAAGGCCTTATATTGCGGCGTGCGGTGGCCGATCATCGAATCGGCGGTGTTGGCGGCCTTGTATGCCGCACCTCCGCCTAAGCCGCCGATGCCGGTCCAGAAGGCGGGCGCGACGATGCCGTCGGAGAAGTTTTCGGCCAGGCTTTCGATGGCGGCGCGCGCAACGCCTGCCTTGTCGAGCTTTTCGGGATCGCGGCCGACGATGCGCGAAACGGCGATGCGGCCGAGCGCCAGGCCGCCGGTCTCCAGCGCGTCGGCGACGTTCTCGACATGTTCGGCGAGGCTTTTTTGCGAAAGCAGCGAAGAACCGAGGATGACCGCGATGACCAGGCCCGACGGAAAGATCAGCCAGAGCAGGACATGCAGCGCCAGGCCGATGACGCCGGGCACCAGCAAAATGACGAGCAGAGCCTGAACGCCGCGGCGGCGACGCAATTCGTCGGAATCTGTGGCGCGGTTGAGCCGGCGATCGAGAAAGGATATCAGCCTGCCGATCCAGGTTACCGGATGGCCGATAGCGTTGAACAGCCAGTCCGGATAGCCAAGGGCACGTTCGACGGCGAGTGACAGGAAAGCGATCAGGATCGACATGAAGCTTCTAAGCGGAGCGATTGCAGCGGTTGATCATGGCGGCAGCCTTGGCCGCGCAAGCGCGCTTTTTCCTCATGCACCAAAACCTTTCGTGGACCTCTCGACGGGTATCAATCCGCACTCCTATCCGCTTTTCGAATTGCCCGCCACCGCCCTATCCCGACTGCCGGAGGCAGGACAACTGCGTGAATTGGCCGAAATTGCGGCTACGGCCTATGGCGCGCCGTCGGCGGCGCATGTGGCAGCGGCGCCCGGCACGCAGATTCTGCTGCCGCGCGTCGCTTCGCTGGTGCGGCCCGGCAAGGCGCTGGTGCTCGGCCCGACCTATGCCGAACACGCCCGGGCCGCGGCCATCGCCGGCCATGCCGTCGCCGAAGTCAGTGATTTCGACGCGCTGGTCGAGGCGGACCTCGCGGTGCTGGTCAATCCCAACAACCCGGACGGGCGGGTGATCGAAAAGGCTCGCCTGCTTGACCTTGCCGCGCGGCTTCGTGCCAAGGGCGGCCTGCTCGTCGTCGACGAGGCTTTCATGGATGTCGGTCCCACTCAGCAAAGCCTGGCCGGCGATGTCGGGGCGGGCGGCATCGTCGTGCTGCGCTCGTTCGGCAAATTCTTCGGCTTGGCGGGTGTTCGGCTCGGCTTCGCGCTGGCGGATGCGCTGACGGCCGAGCGGCTGGATGCGCAACTGGGACCTTGGGCCGTGGCCGGCCCGGCGCTCGAATATGGCATCCGCGCCTTGTCGGATGCGGAGTGGCAAGACGATATGCGGCAACGCCTGGCGCAAGATGCCGCGCGGCTCGACACGTTGCTTGACCGATACGATGTTCCGGTCGCCGGCGGCACCAGCCTGTTCCGCTTTGTGTCGTTTCCCGAAGCGCCAAGCCTGTTTTCGGCACTTGGTTCGAGCGGCGTGCTGGTGCGTCATTTCGCCGAGCGGCCGCAGGTCCTGCGCATCGGTCTGCCGGGCGACGAGGCGGAATGGCAGCGCGTTGAAAGTGCCCTTGCCGCATGGGCCGCGCGGCGCGAGGATGCGAACAGGGAGTTTGGACGATGATCCACGTCTGTTCGCTGTCGAAGGTCGACGAAACCGTGGCAAGGACCGGTGCGCAGCGATTGCTTTCGCTGCTTGCCGCCGGCACCGAAGTGATCCGCCCGGCCTCGATCCTGGCGGAAAACCATTTGCACCTCGTCATGCACGACATTGCCGTGGCGCAGGAAGGCATGACCATGCCCGGCGAGGAGCATGTCCGCGCTTTGCTCGACTTCGCTTACCGCTGGGACCGCGTGAAGCCGCTGGTGGTGCATTGCTATGCCGGTGTCAGCCGCTCGACCGCGTCGGCCTACATCATCGCAGCAGCGCTGGCGCCTAGGCGCGACGAGGCGGAACTCGCCAAGACGCTGCGTTTTCTCTCGCCGACCGCAACACCCAATCCACGGCTGATAGCCGTCGCCGACATGCTGCTTCAGCGCGACGGCCGCATGATCGCGGCAATCGAGGCGATCGGCCGCGGCGCCGATGCTTTCGAAGGGGTCCCCTTCGAGCTTACTCTTGAAAGTTGAGCTGGCGCTTTTGACTACGACAGCCAATCGGCAAGCTTCGCCTTACGCACGTCCTTGACCAGGCTGATAAAACCGTCGGCCTGCATTTCCGCCGTCAGGCGGCCCTTCTCGGCCGTGGCGATCGAGGCATCGCCAACCACGCCGTTCGGATTGAGGTCGCTGGCGATCCAGGCGAAGGCGTGCGTTCCGGTGTGGCGCAGCATGGCGAATTCCTTTTCGGCACGAGCGACATTGGAGACGAAATTGTCGGCCTTGCTCATGTCGACCAGGTCGGGCCGGAAGTGCAGCATCAGGGAGGTCTCGACATCGCCGCCATGGATGCCGTGACGGTCCTCGAGCTCGGTATACATGCCGGCCGGGCGGCCGAAGCGCTGCCAGCTCGTCTTCACCGACAGCATTTTGGCACGCACGCGCAATTCGCGCGAAATGATGCCCATGATCTCTTCATTGCCGCCATGCGAATTGACGACGATCAGCTTTCTGACCCCGGCGCGGGCGACCGACAGGCCGAGTTCGGTCCAGGCGTCGACCAAGGTGGTGGCGGGCAAAGTGAGCGTTCCCGGCGCATGCAGGTGCTCGTTCGACTTGCCGACCGCCTGCACCGGCAGGATGCGGATGTCGAGATCGTCGGGCAGGCGCGCGATCACCGTCTCCAGCATGCCCATCATGATCGAGGTATCGGTCGAGACCGGCAGATGCGGGCCATGCTGCTCTATCGCCGCGACCGGCAGCACGGCGATGGTCGCTTCGGCGTCGATCGAGGCATATTCAGTCGTCCGGTAGTCGCCCCACCACACACGTCTTGTCGTCACTTTTCGTCTCCCGGTCGTCTAACTGAGGTGATCTAAGGCGCCTCACGGTTGCGGGCAACAGCTAGCCTGCCGCCAGAACTTCCACTTCGACCTTGAATTCCGGGCGAGCGAAACCGGAGACGATCATCAGCGTCGAGGCCGGCGCCGGGTCGGAAAAAAGCCGATTACGAACATCCATGTAGGCCTGCAGATGTTCGCGGCCGGTGACGAAGGCGTTGATGCGCACGATGTCGTTCAGCGTCAGGCCGGCTTCGCTCAAGATAGCGGCGATGTTCTTGAAACACAGCTCCGTCTGCGCGCCGGCGTCTTCCGGCACGGCGTCATCCGCGCCGATGCCCAATTGACCGGAGCACAGCACCAGGCGTTTCCCGGCGGGGATTTCGACGCCGTGGCTGTAGCGGGCAAAGGGCGGCTTGATCGACTTGGGCGTCAGATATTTGAGCATGGCATTCCCCTGTTCGCCGCCAGACTAAGGCTCGATTCATGAAAGCTTCAAGATGCGGTGCATGCCGCCAGGAGCGATTATGGACAGGCGTTCAAAAAATAGGCACGATGCCTCGCGCACAGCATGACCCCTTCCGGTCTTGGCAAATGACTGCCGCGCAAGCAGGCGGCCCAGGCGGTGGCATGTGTCTTGCTTCTTGAACAAATGGTGTCGAGCCCAGCGCGCAGCGCGCCGGAGCCAAGAGAGGGTGATGTTTATGGTCGGAAAAGAAAAGATCCTGGCGGGCGCTGCCGCCCTGCTTGCTGCCAGCACGCTGGGTGCGGCCGCGAACGAGAAGGTGACGTTCGGCACCAACTGGCTGGCCGAGCCGGAGCATGGCGGCTACTACCAGGCCGTGGCCGACGGCACCTATGCCGCCTGCGGCCTCGACGTCACCATCATGCAGGGTGGCCCGCAGGTCAGTGGCCGGCCGATGCTGCTGGCCGGCAAGATCGATTTCTACATGGGCGGCAATCTGCTCTCGGCCTTCGACGCCGTGCAGCAAGGCATTCCGATGCGTGTCGTCGCGTCCGACTTCCAGAAGGACCCGCAGGTTATCATGTCCCAGCCGGGGCAGGGGCTGGACAAGTGGGAGGACCTCAAGAACGCCGACCAGTACATCATGGGCGACGAGGGCGCGCAGACCTTCTTCCAGTGGATGGTCACCGACCTCGGCTACGATGCCGCCAAGCGCGTGCCCTATACGTTCAATCCGGCCCCCTTCATCGCCAACAAGAAATCGATCCAGCAGGGCTATGTGACCTCCGAGCCGTTCGCCGTGCAGAAGCAGGGCGGCTTCGTGCCGAACCAGTTCCTGCTCGCCGACCATGGCTGGGATACCTATGCGACGACCATCGAGGTGATGCAGGACACGATCGACAAGCGGCCGGAGGTGGTGCAGTGCTTCGTCGATGGCTCGGCCAAGGGCTGGTACAAATACCTCTACGGCGACAACAAGGCCGCCAACGACATGATCAAGAAGGACAATCCGGACATGACGGATGAGCAGATCGCCTTCTCGATCGAGCAGATGAAGAAGTTCGGCGTCGTCGATTCCGGCGATTCGGAAAAGCTCGGCATCGGCACCATGAACGAAGCCCGCATCCAGAGTTTCTACGACAAGATGGTCAAGGCCAAAGTCGCGCAACCGGGCATCGACATCAAGAAGGCCTATACGCTCGCCTTCATCAACAAGGGCGTCGGGCTGGAGCTGAAGAAGTAGGGCGGCCTGCCTGAGATGATCCAGGAAAAAGTGGCGAAGACGCCGGCGGCATCGGGCGAAACCCCGATGCTGCTGTCGTTGCGCGGTGTCGGCAAGGTCTTTTCCAACGGCGTGACAGCGCTGAGCAAGGTCGACCTGGCGATCCGCGAGGGCGATTTCCTCAGCCTGCTCGGCCCGTCCGGCTGCGGCAAGTCGACGGCGCTGCGGCTGATCGCCGGCCTGTCGACGCCGACCTCCGGCCAGCTCGACTGGCGCGGCTCGATCGACCGCTCGAACATCGGTTTCGTTTTCCAGGAGCCGACTCTGCTGCCCTGGGCCAGCGTCTTCGACAATGTCTGGCTGCCGCTCAGGCTCAAGGGCGTGTCGCGCGCCAAGGCGCAACCTGCCGTGATGGCGATGCTGTCGCGCGTCCATCTCACCGGCTTTGAGAACGCCGTGCCGCGCGAGCTTTCCGGCGGCATGAAGATGCGCGTATCGATTGCGCGCGCCATGGTGACGAAGCCGCGCATCCTTCTGATGGACGAGCCCTTCGCCGCGCTCGACGAGATCACCCGCTTCAAGCTCAACAACGATCTTCTGGAGCTTTGGCAGGACGAGCGCTTCACCGTCGTCTTCGTCACCCACAGCGTCTTCGAGAGCGTGTTCCTGTCCAGCCGCGTCGTCGTCATGGCCGCGCGTCCGGGCCGTGTCTTTGGCGAACTCCCGGTCGATGCGCCTTATCCGCGCGACGAAGTGTTCCGTACCTCACCCGACTACGCGGCACTTTGCCGGCAGGCCTCGGACGTGCTGGTGAATGCCATCAACTCTACCGCCGGACCGCACCATGACGGCCATTGAAGACACCACGTTGAAGCTCGATCCGGAAGAGGCGCGCCGCGCTCGTCAGGAGCGATTGGAGCGGATCGGCAAATGGGTGCTGCCGCTTGCGATCATGGTGCTGGCGATCGTGCTGTGGGACCGCATCTGCGTCTGGAACGAGATCCCGCAATATATCCTGCCGCGCCCTGGCGTGGTGCTGCAGACGCTGCATAGCGATGCCGGTTTGCTGTTCTCCTCGCTGCTGGTGACGCTCAGGATCACCTTCCTCAGCTTGGCTCTCGCGGTCATCGGCGGCGTCGGGCTGGCGGTGCTGTTCGCGCAGTCGAAATGGGTGGAGATGTCGTTCTTCCCCTTCGCCATAGTGCTGCAGGTGACGCCGATCGTCGCCATCTTCCCGCTGATCAACATCTATGTGAACAACCAGACGGTCAAACTGCTGCTGTGCGCCTGGATCGTCGCCTTCTTCCCGATCCTCTCCAACACCACGCTCGGGCTGAATTCGGTCGACCGAAACTTACGCGACATGTTCAAGCTCAACGGTGCGACGCGCTGGCAGCAATTGCGCTATCTGCGACTGCCGGCGGCGATGCCCTATTTCCTCGGCGGGTTGAAGATCGCCGGCGGCTTGTCGCTGATCGGCGCGGTCGTGGCCGAATTCGTCGCCGGCGCGCAGGGGCAGTCCTCCGGGCTCGCCTCACGCATCATCGAGGCCGGCTACCGGCTCAACGCGCCACGCCTGTTCGCGGCGCTGATCCTGATCTCGCTCACAGGCATCCTGATTTTCCTGGTGCTGTCGCTGGTGTCGCATCTCATCCTGCGCCGCTGGCACGAGAGCGCGCTCAAGCAGGAGCGCTAGGTGGGTGACGTGATTGAGAACGGCGAGGGGCTGCTTGGGCCAGAGATACGGCGACCAGCTGTGCGGAGACATCGCGAACAGTTTTGCACCGCCGCTAAGCTCGAAAGGAACGGCATGGATCCTCGGGTCTGCGCGTCCGCTTCGCTCCCGCTCCGCCCGTGGATGACGAAGGACAGGAAGGCATATGCAAATCGCCAACGCTGGAGATTGGTAGGAACCCCGGTATCCCCGACGTTTGCGATTGGTGGCGGCATCCTTTCTCTTCGTCATCCTAGGGCGGAGCGGGAGCGAAGCGGACGCGCAGACCCTAGGATCCATGCCGTTCCCTTCGAGCTTAGCAGCGGTGCAAAACTGTTCGCGATGTCTCCGCACGGCCGTTCGCTGTGTCTCCGATCCAACCGACCCCTTTGGAGAACGGTGCTGCATAGGATAGCGGGGGGCAGGCCTTGATACCAACCACTGGTTCTTATCGCCTGGCTAACGTTCGGCTTCATCGATCGCTCACGCCGGGTCTTGCCGCGCCGTTCGACGCCGACGGTTTCACGCTCGCCGATATCGCAGTGGCCGACGGCAAGATCGCGTGCATCGAAACGCCCGGAAGATCGGCACCAGCCGATGCGATCGACCTTGCCGGCCGCATCGTGCTGCCGTGCTTTGTCGACTGCCACACCCATATCGACAAGGGCCATATCTGGCCGCGAAAACCCAATCCCGACGGCACCTTCATGGGGGCGCTCAATGCCACCGGTGCCGACCGGACCGCGCGTTGGAGCGCGGAGGACGTCGCGCGGCGCATGGATTTCTCGCTGCGTTCGGCCTACGCGCACGGCACCAAGGCCTTGCGCACGCATCTCGACAGCGTGCCGCCGCAGGAGGAAATCTCCTGGCCGGTGTTCGAGACGATGCGGGAAAAATGGCGCGGCAGGATCGAGCTGCAGGCCGCCTGCCTGCTCGGCATCGAAGGCGTCCGCGACAAGAAATGGTTCGAGCGGCTGGCGAAGCGCGTCGCCGCGGCCAAGGGCGTGCTCGGCGTCGTCACCTATATGGTGCCTGATCTTGAGGAACTGCTCGACCAGGTTTTCGCGCAGGCGATCAAGCACGGGCTCGATCTCGATTTCCATGCCGACGAGACCGACGATGTAGCCGCCATCTCGCTCAAGAAGATCGCTGAGGCTTCGCTTTGGAACGGTTTTGAGGGCAACATCCTGGTCGGCCATTGCTGCTCGCTGGCGCGCCAGCCGGACCTCGAGGTGCTCGACACGCTCGACAAGGTGGCGAAGGCGGGGCTCGCCGTGGTGTCGCTGCCGATGTGCAACCTCTATCTGCAGGACCGCCGCAACAATCACACGACCCCGCGCTGGCGCGGCGTGACGCTGCTGCATGAGATGAAGGCGCGCGGCATCAAGGTGGCGGTCGCTTCCGACAACACGCGCGACCCGTTCTACGCCTATGGCGATCTCGACATGTTGGAAGTCTACCGCATGGCGACGCGCATCCTGCATTTCGACCATCCGGTCGGCGACTGGCCGCGAGCCGTGGCGGCAACACCGGCCGAGGTGATGCGGCTTGAGGGCGCCGGCGTGCTTGCCGCCGGCGGCAGCGCCGACTTCATCGTCTTCAAGGGACGGAGCTGGACCGAATTGCTGTCGCGGCCCGAATCGGATCGCATCGTGGTGCGCGAGGGCAGGGCGATCGAACGCCAACTGCCCGACTATGCCGAACTCGACGAATTGATGGTGGGATGATGGATATCGCAGCGCTGAAGCGCGATCTCGACGGGATCAAGGTCGACGACCATCCGGCCATCGTCCAGCAAAAGAGCCGCGACTTCTACTGGTACAGCCCGGTGCTGAAGGCGCAGCTCGATCATGTCACCGGCGACCTGATCGTCACGCCGAAGAGCGAGGACGAGGTCATCCGTGTGCTTGCTGCCTGCCACAGGCACGGCGTTCCGGTGACGCCGCGCGGCAGCGGCACCGGCAATTACGGGCAGGCGATGCCTTTGTCGGGCGGCGTGGTGCTCAACCTCGCCGAGATGAACGAGATCAAGACGATCGCGCCGGGACGCGTGGTGACCGGGCCGGGCGCTGTGCTGGCCGAGATCGACAAGGCGACGCGGGCGCATTCCGGGCAGGAGCTGAGGCTTTCGCCATCGACCTACAACACTGCCTCGATCGGCGGCTTCATCGCCGGTGGTTCGGGCGGCGTCGGCTCGATCAATTTCGGCGGCTTGCGCGATTTCGGCAATGTGCTGCGCCTGCGCGTCGTGACCATGGAGGGCGAACCGAAGGCGCTCGAGCTCACCGGCGAGGACCTTCACAAGGTCACGCATGCCTACGGCACCAACGGCATCATCACCGAGGTCGAGATGCCGCTGACCGCCGCCTATGAATGGGTCGACGTCATCGTCGGCTTCGACACCTTTATGGGGGCCGCCCGTTACGGCAACGCGATTGCCTGCCAGGACGGCATCCTGACCAAGCTGATCACGCCGATCGCAGCACCGGTGCCGCAGCTCTATTTCAAGCGGCACCAAAAGTTCCTGCGCGAAGGGCAGAGCATCTGCGTCGTCATGGTCGCGAGGCACGGGCTCGACGCCTTTCTGGCCTTCACCCGGCGCACCGGCGGCGAGGTCATCTTCAATGCGGCAACCGCGACGGATGAGGACAAGAAAGGCCTGCCGCCGGCCTACGAGCTTGCCTGGAACCACACGACGCTGAGGGCACTGCGCGTCGATCCGTCGATCACCTACCTGCAGTCGCTCTACCCGTTTCCCAACCAGCTCGCGCTGGTCGAGAAGATGGACGCGATGTTTCCGGGCGAGGTGTTCTCGCATCTGGAATTCGTGCGGCTCGACGGCAACATCACCTGCTTCGGGCTGCCGCTGGTCAAGTTCACCACCGAAGCGCGGCTGGACGAGATCGTCCGCCTGCATGAGGCGAATGGCTGCCCGATCTTCAACCCGCATCGCTACACGCTGGAAGAGGGCGGCATGAAGCAGACCGACGAGATCCAGCTTGCCTTCAAGCGCGAGACCGATCCACAAGGCCTGCTCAACCCCGGCAAGATGATCGCCTGGGAAAATCCTGACTATGATTATCGCTCCGGTCGGACTTTTTTATTCAAGGGGTTGCAGAAGGCGAGTTGATTATGACAAGCGTGCGGCGCTGTACCCCCCTCTGGCCTGCCGGCTGCGGCCCTTCGCTGCCGCTTCGGGCGTTCGTCGCTCGGAAAGCCAAGCAATTGGCTTTCCGTCGGCTTCGCCGACCACTCCTCACCCCCCTCAAGGGGGGAGATTATTCGCCCCGCCGCTTCCGCCAATCTCCGACCTTGGAAGGACAGGCGAGGCGCCGAAACTGCCAATCTCCCCCCTTGAGGGGGAGATGCCCGGCAGGGCAGAGGGGGGTGCCTCGCGCTGACCTGCGGAATGTTCTCCTGTGAACGTCCTCGTCCTCTACGCCCATCCGGTGGAGACCAGCTTCAATGCCGGCCTGCACCGGACGATCGTCGAGCGGCTGTCGGTGGCGGGCCATGCGGTCGACGATTGCGATCTCTACGCCGAGGATTTCGACCCGCGGCTGACGCGCGCCGAGCGGCTCGGCTACCACGACCGGCGCGGACCCGACGATGCGGTGGCCGGCTACGTGGAAAGGCTTCAGAGAGCCGAAGCGCTGGTGCTTTCCTATCCGGTCTGGAACTACGGCTTTCCGGCGATCCTGAAGGGCTTCTTCGATCGCGTCTTCCTGCCTGGCGTGTCGTTCAAATTGATCAATGGCAAGGTCCAGCCGTCGCTGCACAACATAGGCAAGGTGTCGGCGGTCACCACCTATGGCGGCAGCCGGTTCCGCGCCATGCTGATGGGCGATCCACCGCGCAAGCTGATCAAGCGCATGCTGCGCGCCACGGTGAAGCCGGGCGCGTCGGTGACCTATCTCGCGCATTATTCGATGAACTTGTCTTCGGACCAGACGCGACAGGCCTTCATGGCCAAGGTCGCGGCCAGCATGGACAGCTTCTGATGCGCGCGCTGGTGGTCTACTGCCATCCGGTGCCGGAGAGCTTTTGCGCCGCGATCCGCGACACCGCCGTGGAGGTGCTGACGCGAAGAGGCTGGGAGGTGCGGCTGCTCGACCTCTATGCCGAGAAATTCGACCCGGTGATGAGCTGCGAAGAGCGGCGCTTCTACAATGACCGCGCGCCTCAGGATCCGGCGCTGAAGCCGCATTTCGAATTGCTCAACTGGGCCCAGGCGATCCTCTTCATCTATCCGACCTGGTGGTACGGTTTGCCGGCGATGCTGAAGGGTTGGTTCGATCGCGTGTGGGCAACCGACATTGCCTTCCAGCTGCCGGCCGGAAGGGGCCGCATCAAATCGCTGATGACGCATGTCACCAAGGTCGGCGTCATCACCACCTGCGGCGCGCCGACCTGGTGGAGCGTCGTCGTCGGCCAGCCGGGGCGCAGGACGATCCTGCGCGGCATGCGGGCACTCTGCGCCACGCGCTGCAAGACGTTCTTCCTGGCGCATTATCTGATGGATGCCTCGACGCCGAAGAGCCGGGCGGTGTTTCTTGGGAAGGTAAGGGCGAGGTTGGAGAGGTTTTGAGCGATTAGCGTCCTTCTCCCCGTTCAACGGGGAGAAGATGCCGGCAGGCAGATGAGGGGCGGCGCGAACCTACGACATTTGGCGCTGCCCCTCATCCGCCCTTCGGGCACCTTCTCCCCGTTGAACGGGGAGAAGGGGAAGGCTGTGCTACATCTTCACCCGCTCCGCTTTCGGATCGTACATCGGTTTCAGCGATGCTTCCGCGGCGAAACGCTCGCCGGCGATCTCGATCTCGTAGGACGAGCCAAGCACTTCCGCCTCGCTCTCGCCCTGGCAGGGCACATAGCCGAGGCCGATCGCGCCGCCGAGATGGTGGCCGTAATTGCCGGAGGTGATCGGGCCGACGATCTTGCCGTCGCGCAGGATCGCTTCGTTGTGGAAGAGCAGGGGCTCCGGGTCTTTCAGGCGGAATTGCACCAGCCGGCGCGACAGGCCGGCTTCCTTCTTGCGTAGCACCGCGTCGCGGCCAATGAAGTCGGCTTTGCTCGTTTTCACGGCGAAGCCAAGGCCGGCTTCCAGCACGTTGTCCTCGTCGGTGATGTCGTGGCCGAAATGGCGGAAGGCTTTTTCGATACGGCAGGAATCAAGCGTGTGCAGGCCGCACAACTTCAGGCCGACATCCGCGCCGGCTTCGGCGATCGACTCGAAGACATGGGCAGCCTGTTCGGTCGAAACGTAGAGTTCCCAGCCAAGCTCGCCGACATAGGTGACGCGGTGGGCGCGGGCGAGGCCCATGCCGATCTCGATCTCCTGAAATGTGGCGAACGGATTGGCCTCGTTGGAGAAATCGTTCGGGCTGACCTTCTGGATCAGTTTTCGCGCTTCCGGCCCCATCAGGCAGATGACGGCTTCGGCCGCGGTCACGTCCGTGATGACGACGAACTCGTCGGCAACGTGCCGCCGCAGCCAGGCGAGATCGCGCTGCAGCGTGGCGCCTGGCACGACGAGGAAATAGGCTGTGTCCGAAAGCCGCGTCACGGTGAGATCGCTCTCGATGCCGCCCTTGGCGTTGAGCATCTGCGTGTAGACGATCTTGCCCGGCGCCACGTCCATGTCGTTGGCGCAAAGCCGCTGCAGGAACGCGCAGGCATCGCGGCCTTCGACGCGGATCTTGCCGAAGGACGTCATGTCGAACAGGCCAACGCCATTGCGCACGGCGAGATGCTCTTCGCGCTGATTGTCGAACCAGTTCTGCCGCTTCCAGGAATAGCGGTACTCGCGCTCCTGGCCGTCGTGGGCGAACCAGTTGGCGCGCTCCCAGCCGGCGACTTCGCCGAAGACGGCGCCGCGGGCCTTCAAATGTTCATGCAACGGCGAGCGGCGGACGCCGCGCGAGGTCGCCATCTGGCGGTAAGGGAAATGGTCGGCATAGAGCAGGCCGAGCGTTTCGGAGACGCGCTCCTTGAGATAGCGGCGGTTCTTCTGGAACGGCTGGGCGCGGCGAATGTCGACCTCCCAGAGGTCGAAGGGCGCCTCGCCGTCGTTGATCCATTGGGCCAGCGCCATGCCGGCGCCGCCTGAGGAAACGATGCCGATCGAGTTGTAGCCGGTCGCCATCCAGTAGCCGGAGAGTTCCGGCGCCTCACCGAGATAGTAGCGGTCGTCGGGCGTGAAGCTTTCCGGGCCGTTGAAGAAGGTGTGGATGCCGGCGGTGCCCAGCATCGGCATGCGGTTGACGCCCATTTCGAGGATCGGTTCGAAATGGTCCATGTCCTCGGGCAACTGGTCGAAGCAGAAATCCTCGCGGATGCCGTCCATGCCCCAGGGTTTCGCCACCGGCTCGAAGGCGCCGAGCATCATCTTGCCGGCGTCCTCCTTGTAGTAGGCGCACTCGTCCGGCACGCGCAGCACCGGCAGGCGGGTAAGCCCGGGGATCGGCTCGGTGACGAGATAGAAATGCTCGCAGGCGTGCAGCGGGATGGTGACGCCGTTCTGCCGCCCGAGCTCGCGCGCCCACATGCCTGCGCAGTTGACGACGATGTCGGTCTCGATCGTGCCTTGCTCCTCGCCCTGCGCCCAGGAGACGCCCGAAACGCGGCCGTTCTTGGTGTGGACCCTGGTGACCTTCACGTTCTCGATGATTGTCGCGCGGCGCTGGCGCGCGCCCTTGGCGAGTGCCATGGCGATATTGGCCGGATCGCACTGACCGTCGAGCGGCAAATGCACGGCGCCGACCACGTCGGACACGTTGAGATGCGGATACATCTCACTGACTTCGCTCGGCGAAATCTCGCGCACGTCGACATCGAAAGCACGGGCCAGAGAGGCCTGCCGGTAGATTTCGTGCTTGCGCTCCTCGGTCAGCGCCACGGTGATCGAGCCGACCTGGCGCATTCCGGTGCCGACATCGGTCTCGGCTTCGAGCTTGACGTAGAGGTCGGCCGAGTATTTCGCCAGCCTTGTCATGTTCTGCGAGGCGCGCAGCTGGCCGATCAGGCCCGCCGCATGCCATGTCGTGCCTGAGGTGAGCTGCTTGCGTTCCAAGAGCACGATGTCGGTCCAGCCGAGCTTGGCCAGGTGATAGGCGACCGAGCAGCCGGAGACGCCGCCGCCGATGATCACGGCGCGGGCCTTGCTGGGGATGGTCTTGGTCATGCTGCCTCGCGGCGATAGTTGGAAGCGAAGCGGCGCACGCGAAGCGCTGCTTCCTTCAGGATTGGCTCAGGCTGGCAGAGGCTGATGCGGATGTGACCGGCGGCGGCTTCGCCGAAGCTCGAGCCGGGCATCACGCCGAGCTTTTCCTGGTCGAGCAGCGCCCAGGCGAATTTCTCGTCGTCGGCCTCGACGGCGGAGACATCGAGCATGACGTACATGCCGCCTTCGGAGCCGCGCACGGTGACTTCATTGGCGCCGCGTAGGGCATCGAGGAAGACGGTGCGGCGGGCGGTGTAGCGCTCGGCAATGTCCTTCACGCCATAGTGGTTTTCGAGCGCTTCGGCGCAGGCGATCGAGATGAAGGCCGGCAGGCCGTAGGTCGTCACCAGGTTGAGATCGCTCATCAGCGCGATCATCGCCTTCGGGCCGGTCAGCCAGCCCATGCGCCAGCCGGTCATGCCATGGCTCTTCGACATCGAGTTGATGACCAGCGTGCGTTCGGCCATGCCGGGCAGCGAGCGCGGCGAGATATGCTCGCCGCCGCCGAGCGTCCAGTAGACCTCGTCCGACAGCAGCCAGAGATCGTGCTCCTTGCAGATGTCGGCGAGCTGTTCGAGCCGTTCGCGCGAATAGACAGCACCCGTCGGGTTGTTCGGTGTGTTGATCAGGATGGCGCGGGTGTTGGGCTTCAGCGCGGTGCGGATCATGTCGGCACGGGGTTGGAACCCGTCTTCGGCCGGCGTCTCGACGACGGTGAAGCTGGCGCCGGCGGCGCTGAAGGTGTTGGGGTAGGTGGCGTAATAGGGCGCGATGACGATGGCGTGATCGCCCGGGTCAAGCACACCTTGCACCGCGGCGTAAAGTGCTGCCTGGCCGCCTGGCGTGGCGATGACCTCGTCGGGCTCGGTCAGGACGCCTGTGCAAGCCGTCGCGGCTGCCGCCATCGCCTTGCGCAGGCGCGGCAGGCCGGGCAGCGGCGTATAGTGATGATTGCTGCCGCGCACCGCGTTGACGCAGGCTTCGATCGTCTCAGAAGGCGTGTCGAAGTCATGATCGCCGACCGACAGCACGATGATGTCCTCGCCGGCCTGTTTGCGCATCCAGGCGGCGAAATGGACTTCCCAGCCGTCCTTGCCGGAAGGCACGATGCCGGTAATGCGCTTTGATGGTTTTGGCATCAAGAAACTCCCGAGATCTGGTGGCCGGCCTGCAATAGCCGGTCGCGCAGGGCGGCGATATGGGCTGGTCCGACCTCGCAGCAGCCGCCGACGATTTCGGCGCCGGCTTCGACCCAGCCGATGGCCTGGTCGGCATAGGCTTGCGGATCAAGGTCATGGCGGGCGTGCAGCACGTCGACCGTGCCGCCATGCTTTAACGCCTCGACCGAGGTGAAGCCATTAGCGTAGGCGCCAACCGGTCCGCCAAGAGCGATAAGTTCCGGCAATGCGGCGGCGATGGCTTCAGGCCGGCAGCAGTTGAGCAGCCGGGCCGCGACCGGCATGTCGCCGAGGGCGCCGGCCGCATCGGCAATGGTTTCACCGCTGCGCAGGCGCGGCGCGCCATGGTCGGCGAGCGTCCAGGACACCCACACCGGCTTGCCGCTCTCCGAGGCCGCGGTGACCGCCGCGCGCGCCTCATCGGCGGAAGCCATGGTCTCGCATAGAAACAGGTCGACGCCATCCGCCTGCTCCGAGACGATGCGGCGATAGATATCGAGCGTGTCCTCGAACGATATGGTCAGCGCCGGCGCGTAGCTGCCGAACAAAGGCGACAGGCAACCGGCGATCGCGGTGTCGCCGGCCTCGTCGCGAGCCTGCCTGGCCAGTTCGATGCCGCGCTTCTGCAAAGGCTTGAACAGGTCTTCCGCGCCCTCGCGCGCCAGGCGCTCGGGCGTCGCCGAATAGGTGTTGATGGTGATGACGCGGGCACCGGCGCGGATGAATTCCGCATGCAGATCGCGCACCAGATCGGGCTCGTCGATCAGCACCCTGGCCGACCATAGCGGCGTCGGTTCGGAACTGCTGCGCCGGACCAGTTCCTGGCCCATGCCGCCATCGGTGAGGATGACGGAGGTCATGCCCGCAACCTCTCGTTCTTCGGATCCCAAAGTGGCTCGTCGTTCTGCACGACGGCTTTGAAGCGATCGCCAAAAATCTCGACTTCGACTGCCGTGCCAGGTTGCGTGAGATCCGTGCGCAGCATGCCGAGCGCGATCGATTTGTCGATGCGGTAGCCCCAGCCTCCCGACGTCGTCTCGCCGACGATCTTGCCGTCGTGCCAGAGCGTCGACATAGAGGGCGCATCGCAGTCGCCGGGATTTTCGACGACCAGCGTGACGAAGCGCTTCTTCACGCCCTGCTGCTTCTCGTTGAGCAGCGCCGCCTTGCCGCGGAAGTCGGGCTTGTCCCATTTGACGAAGCGTTCCAGCCCGCCCTGCAGGATCGAATAGTCGGTCGAAAGATCACCCTTCCAGGCGCGGTAGCCCTTTTCGAGCCGCAGCGAATCCAGCGCATACATGCCGAACGGCTTCAGCCCGTGCTTCTGGCCGGCGGTCCAGACAGCCTCGAAGACGGTTGGGGTGTCCGTAGCCCTGGTGTGGATCTCCCAGCCAAGCTCGCCGGCGAAGGAGACGCGCACCAGCTTCGCCCGGCGTCCGGCGATGGTCGTTTCCTGATGCGTCAGCCAGGGCAGGGTCAAATCGGCATCGCACACCTCGGCCAGGATCTTGCGCGAGTTCGGACCGGCGAGGATCTGGGTTGAATATTCCTCGGTGCGGTCTCTCAGCGTGAAACCCGCATCGGCTGGCATGCGCGACTTGAGCCATTCGAAGTCGTGCCACTGCGCCACCGCGGCGGTGATCAGCGTCATCTGGTCCTCGCCATGGCGGACCACCGACATTTCGGTGACGATGCGGCCTTTGTCGTCGGCGAAATAGACGAGGCCGATGCGGCCGGGCTTCGGCACGAGACCGGTGACCTGCAGCGCCAGCCAGTCGGCGGCGCCCGGGCCTTGGAGGTTGAAGCGCGAGAAGCCAGGCAGGTCGAGGATGCCGGCGGCGTCGCGCACGGCAAGGCATTCCTCGCGCACACGCTTCTGCCAGGGTCCGTCGCGGCGGAAGGTCAGTGTCGCTTCCTCGGATGTGTCGTCGCCGGGCTGCGCGTACCATGTCGCGCGCTCCCAGCCATTATAGGCGTCGAACTGGCCACCCAGCGACTTGATGCGATCGTGCAGCGGCGACAGCTTGCGATTGCGCCCCTCCGGCCAGGCATGGCGGGGGAACTGGATGGCGTATTCGTTGCCGTAGATCTCCATGCCCTTGGCAACGCAATAATCTGGCGCGGACGCGAATGACGTGAAGCGGCGCGGATCGCAGGACCACATGTCCCATTCCGTCTGGCCCTCGGTCACCCATTCGGCCAGCACCTTGCCGGCGCCGCCCCCTTGCGCGATGCCGAAGGTGAAGACGCAGGCCTCGAAGGCGTTCGGCACGCCGGGCATCGGGCCGATCAGCGGGTTGCCGTCCGGTGCGTAAGGGATCGGTCCGTTGATAACTTTCGACAGGCCCGCCGTGCCGAGGATCGGCACGCGTGCGACGGCGTCGGCCAGGTAGTGCTCGAGACGGTCGAGATCGTCGGGGAAGAGCTGGAAGGAAAAATCCTCCGGCATCGGATCGTTATGGGTTGCCCAATGCGCGCGGCAATTGCGCTCATAGGGGCCGAGATTCATGCCGCTCTTTTCCTGGCGCAGGTAATAGGACGTATCGACGTCGCGCAGCAGCGGCAGTTTCTTTCCCTGCTCCTTCGACCAGGCCGCGAGCTCGGGAATTTCCTCGAACAGGATGTACTGATGGCTCATCACCATCATCGGCACTTCGCGGCCGAACATTTTTCCGACCTCGGCGGCGCGGTAGCCGGCGGCGTTGATGACGGTCTCGCAGCGGATCTCGCCTTGCGGCGTCGCGACCACCCATTCGCCATTCTCGCGGCGCACGCCGGTGACCGGACAGAAGCGGATGATTTTGGCGCCCATGTCGCGCGCGCCCTTGGCGAGCGCCTGCGTCAGCTGCGCCGGGTCGATGTCGCCGTCGCTCGGATCGTAGAGCGCGCCCTTCAATTCATGCGTCTCGATGAAGGGATAGCGGCGCTTGATCTCGTCAAGGCCGACGACGTCGATGTCCATGCCCTGGTAGCGGCCCATGCCCTTGGCGCGCTGGAATTCCTGCATGCGCTCCTTGCTATGGGCAAGCCGGAGCGAGCCGGTGACATGGTAGTTCATCGGATAGTCGACCGCGTCGGCGAGGCCCCGGTAGAGCTCGGTCGAATAGCGCTGCATGTTCATCAGCGACCATGACGAGGAGAAGGTCGGCACGTTGCCGGCGGCATGCCAGGTCGAGCCGGAGGTCAGCTCGTTCTTTTCCAAAAGCACGCAGTCCGTCCAGCCCGCTTTGCAAAGGTGGTAGAGCGAGGAGGTGCCGACGACACCGCCTCCGATGATCACCACGCGTGCCGTGGTCGGCAAACCGGCCATGCTTTTTCTCCCAGTTCAAAGCGCGCCTTCGCGCTTTGATTTTTGTTTGATGCATGCCGTTGTCCCAAAACCGCTGAACTCTTTTGGGCGGCATGCATTGGTCAATATACCGGCGGTGAAACCACCCAGATGACGACCGCCGGCTCGGCGCCTGGATTGCGCCAGCGGTAGGTTTTGCCCTCGAAGCGGAAGGAGTCGCCTTCGCCAAGCCGATGCCAGACGCCCGCTATCTCGATGTCGAACAATCCTGAGGCGATGTATCCAGCCTCCTCGGTCGGCCGCAGCGCGGGTGCCTTCATTTCCGCGCCGGGCGCGAACACAGAGCGCACCATCTCGAAGCTACCGCCGAGATCGGGTGACAGAAGCTCCTCCACCAGGCCGGATTCACTTGTGCCAAGCACACGCCGGCGGCCGGCGCGCACGATCACGCCGCGCTCCTCTTCGACAGGCACTTCATGGCTGAAGAACAGGCTGATCGATACGCCGAAGAGGTTGGCAAATGCCCTGAGGTCGCCGAGCGAGGGGATCGAGAGACCACGCTCGACCTGGCTGACCCAGCCGACCGAGCGGCCCAGCTTGAGCGCAATTTCAGCGAGTGTGAGGCCGCGCGCCTTGCGAAGCGCACGGATGTCGCCGGCCAGCAGCCGGTCGCCATTGTCCTGCTCCGATTTGGTTGCCGCCGGGGTCAAATGTTTCTCGTGAAAAAATCTGGATAAATTTCATGAGAGAGCAAACCGGTGAAAAAATCAAGAGGATTTTCATGGGCCGCAAGATTTGCTTGCGCGATTTCGGCGGTTGATGCAAAGGCTCGCGCACGAGCGGCGAGTGGGGCGTCCGGTCGGGGACCAGTTTAGCTTATAGTCTGCGGATGGTCGTTGGGGAAATCGGGTTGCGGGTTTCCGGCCATGCCTAAAGGGACGGCCCATGCTTGAGAAGAACATCCGGATCGCATCGGATGCGGAGATTGTCGACGAGGCGATCATATCGCGCCGGTCGGTGCGCGCCTTCCTGCCCGATATGGTCGATGATGACACGATCCGCGCGATCCTGGCGGTCGCCGCGCGCGCGCCGTCCGGCACCAACATGCAGCCGTGGCGCGTCTATGTCACCAAGGGCGAGGTCAAGCAGCGCATCAGCGACGCCATCCTCAACTCGGGCATCCGCGCCGAAAAAGCCGAGTGGGACGAGTACCGCTACTATCCCGACCAATTCTTCGAACCCTATCTCACGCGTCGCCGTGCCAACGGCTTCGGCCTTTATGGCGCGCTGGGCATCGGCCGCCGCGAGGTCGACAAGATGCGGGCTCAGCACGACCGCAACTTCATCTTCTTCGACGCGCCGGTCGGCATGATCTTCACGATCGACCGGAGACTGAACCAGGGCTCGTGGATCGACTACGGCATGTTCCTGCAGAACATCATGGTGGCGGCGCGGGGCAGGGGGCTGCATACCTGTCCGCAGGCGGCCTTCGCGCCCTATCACAGGCAGATCAGGTCGGTGCTCGATATTCCGGACGAAGAGATCGTCGTGTGCGGCATGGCGCTCGGCCACGAGGACACGTCGAAGCCCGAGAACGAGTACCGCACCGACCGCGCGCCGATCGAGGATTGGGTGAGGTTCGCGGAATAGCGTCGGCGCAGGCGTTAGTCGGTGCTCATATGGGCGCCATGACCGCTGACATGGGCGCCGTCCTGCGGCGTCAGCCTCAGATAGGCCGACAGCGCGCAAAGCGTGATCAGCCCTTCGATGACGAACAGGATGCGGTAGTCGTTGATGCTGGCCTTGCCGCCGCCGGCAAGCAGCGACAGCAGTGCCGCCGCGAGGCCGACGCTGATCGCCACCGCAAGCTGCCACAGGATGTAATAGAGCGCGCTGAAGCGCGCGAGCTGCTCCGGCGCGATATCCGAATAGGAAAGATTACCGGTCGAGGCCCATTGCACGGAGCGGAAGACGCCGAAGGCGAAAATATAGGCCAGCACAATCCAGGCCGGCAGGCTTTCGTGCATCAGGGCAAAGCCCGCGACCAACAGGGCGACGATCGGCGTGTTGGTGACCAACACGCGCCTGAAGCCAAAGCGGTTCAAAAGGCGCGGCATGAAGAAGCGCATCATCAATGACCCTATCGCGGCGACGAAAGTCAGCGATCCGGCCTGCACGGCGCTCATGCCGAAGCCGAGCTGGAACATCAGCGGCAGGAGGAAGACCACCGAGCTCAGACCGATCGTGTCGAGACCGCCGCCGGTGAGGAAGGAGATGCGGAAGGTGCGAATGCGCAGCAGCTTGAGGTCGAGCAGCGGATTGCGGGCGCGCAGGCAGTAGAAGGCGGCAACCGTCAGGATGATGATCGCCAGGCCGAGCTGCAGCGCCATGCTGCTTGCGGTCGCATCTTTGGCAGCGACCGAATCCATGCCGAAGACCAGCAGCGCCATGCCGCTGCCGACGAGCAGGAAGCCGGGAAAATCGAATGGCGTGCGAACCGGCTTGGTCGTCGTTGGAAACAGCGAGGCGGCCAGCAGCGCCGCGGTTAGCGCGATAGGGATGTTGATATAGAAGATCCAGCGCCACGAGACATAGGTGGTGAGCGCGCCGCCGACGAGCGGCCCGACCAGCGGCCCCGATTGGCCGGCGAGCGAGATATACATGTTGATCTTGAGCGTGCGGTCGCGCGGGAAGCTAGACAGGATGACGACCTGGCCAAGCGTGCCCATCAGCGCGCCGCCACAGCCTTGCAGGGCGCGCGAGCCGACCAGCATCCAGATATTTTCCGAAAGGCCGCAGAGCGCCGAGGCGCTGGCGAAGACGAGCAGCGCGAAGCAATAGACGTTGCGCAGGCCGAAGCGGTCGGCCAGCCAGCCACCGAGCGGCATGGTGACGATGAGGCTCGCGACATAAACGGTGATCAGCAGGCCAAGCTGGCTTGGCGGGCGATCGAGGCTCTCACCGATGCCGGGGAGCGCCGTGACCACGACGTTCTGGTCGAGGCTGGTCATGAACACGCCGCAGGCGACGGTTGCCGGCAGCAGCATCGACGGGACGTCCGCCGGAGCAAAGCGGGTCGTGGCCGTCGCCGAAGTCTCAACAGTCATGGAAGGGTATGGTCGAACTGGTTGCCTGAGCGGACGTTTGCCATGGCAAACGCCGATGATTCCTTATCTATCGGCCCTGCCGGCCAACGCTCAAGCAGCAGTTGTAGCCGTCGATAGTGCCAGATACCGGCTGGACCGAGGCGTTGGCCCTACTGCACCTCGTAGCCGACTTCCTCGCTGGCGTGGCACAGCGCCTTCCAGAACGAGCGTGCGAATGAGCGGAAGACATAGATGTCGAACTGGTCGGCGCCGCTGCGCTGGATCTGGGCGAAGATGTCGTGATGGTTGGTCGAGCGGCCGGCGCCGAGCGGGAAGGCCGGCAAGGCGAAGTCGATGGCAAAGAATTTCGCCATCACCCATTCGGCCTTCGGGCCGGCGATGCGGATCGCGGTGCGGCCATGCGAAAGATCCGTCAGCGTACCGATGGCCGGCGTGATGGCGCCGGCGAAGGCAGCGGCCAGGCCTTCCGCCTCATCCACCACGGTGAATTTTCCCGGCGCGAAGCCGAAAACGGCATGGCCACCGCTGCTCACGCCGCCGCCGGCGCCGTCGGGCAGAGCGAGCCCGGTGACCTTGCGGATGGCTTCGATCAGCCGCTTTTCTTCGCCCGGCCATGCGGCGAGCTGCAGGATCGAGCCCGGCCGGGTTTCGGACAGGATGACATCGACGCCATGTTCGAAATTGCCATGCGAGCCCGGGTGATACTCCGGCTCGAGGGGCGATTGGCGCTCGGGCAACTGGTGCTCAGCCATGCATGCGGCTCCCGTCCGGATCGTAGAAGTGGTTGGAGACGATCTCGATCGGCCCGAACCGGTTGCGCAGCGGATCGGAGACGAAGGCGCGCGTGCCGTGGCGGCCCTTGCCGCCCTCGACCAACGCAAGCGCTATGTATTTGCCGAGCGCCGGCGAATAGCAGCAGGCGGTGATGTGGCCGATCGAATCGTGCGGATTGGCTTCGTCCAGCTCCTCGACGATATGTCCGCCGCCGTTGAGCGGCCGGTTGTCGAGAGCGACCAGGCCGACCAGCTCCAGCCGGTCTGACGCGACCAGCCCCTCGCGGTCCATCATGGCCGAGCCGATGAAAGGCTTCTTTTTCGACAGCATCCAGTCGAGGTGGAGATCGCGCGCCGTGGTGCGGCCGTCGATCTCTGCGCCGGTGACATGACCCTTCTCGATGCGCATCGTGCCCAGCGCCTCGAGCCCATAGGTGACCAAGCCGAACGGCCTGCCGGCTTCGATCAGAGCCTCCCACACGTGGGTGCCGTGGCCGGAGCCGGAATAGACCTCGAAAGCCATTTCGCCGGAGAAGGACAGCCGGCAGATCAGCACCGGGACGCCGGCGATTCGGCCATGAACGATGCCCATGAAGGGGAGGGTGGCGTTGTCGACGGCGGTGCCGGTGACACAAGAGGCGAGGATGGCCCGCGCGTTCGGTCCGCCGATCGCAGCACCCGCCCATTCGTCCGTGACGGAGGTCACGGTGACCTTCAGCTCCGGCCAGATGACGTCGAGAAAATACTCCAGATGCTGCATCACCTTGCCGGCATTGGCGGTGGTGGTGGTCATCAGGAATTCCTGCTCGCCGAGCCGCCAGGTGGTGCCGTCGTCGAAAGCAAGCCCGTCCTCGCGCAGCATCAGCCCGTAGCGGGCCTTGCCGACGGCTAAAGTGGAGAACATGTTGATGTAGACGCGATCGAGGAACTCGGCCGCGTCCGGTCCTTGAACCGCTATCTTGCCCAGCGTCGAGACGTCGACCATGCCGGCGCTTTCGCGCGTCGCCTTGGCTTCGCGGACATAGGCCTGCTCGACCGTCTCGCCGGCAAGGCCGTAGATCATCGGGCGGTACCAGAGGCCGGCCGAATACATGGTCGCGCCATTGGCGATGTGCCAGTCATGCATCGGCGTCAGCCGTTCGGGCTTGAGGTCGCCGAAACGCTCGGCAGCGAGCGAGCCGATCGACACCGCCGTGTAGGGCGGGCGGAAGCGCGTCGTGCCGACTTCGGGGATCGGCTTGCCCAATGCCTCGGCCATGATGGCCAAGCCCGGCACGTTGGAGTTCTTGCCCTGGTCGGTCGCCATGCCGAGCGTGGTGTAGCGCTTCAGGTGCTCGACCGAGACGAAGCCCTCGCGATGCGCGAGCCGCACGTCCTCGGCGGTCACATCGTGCTGGAAGTCGACAAAACTCTTGCCCTTGGCCTTGATCTCGAAGACCGGCGCCGGATCGGGATCACCGGGGGCGGCTTCGACGACGGGAAGTGGAGCGGGTGATGCAGCCCCGCCGGCGGCCTGAAGGCCAGCCGCACGGCCTTCGGCGATGGCCTCGGCGGTCGAGAAGCTGCCGGTGAAGGCGCCGGCGCCGATCCAGCGCTGTGTCGGTGGCGGCGGCAGGAAGGCCTGCCGGGCCGCATCCCATTCGGCTCTGGCGCCTGCCTGGCTGGCGAGATGGATGGTCGGCGACCAGCCGCCCGACATCAAAAGGCTGTCGGCATGGATGCTGCGATCGTCGCCGCTGAGCGCACCGCTCATGGCGTCGAAGCGTTGCACCTTGAGGCCGGTGAGAGCCTTGCCGCCCTCGGTCGCAACCACGGCATGACCGGCAAGCAGTTCGGCCTCGGCTTCGCTCGCCAGCTTACGCATCTCGTTCGAGACATCGCCGCGGACGTCGACGATGGCAACGACCGCGGCGCCGGCCTTCTTCAAGGCAAGGGCCGAGCGGTAGGCGCTGTCGTTGTTGGTGAAGAGCGCGATGCGCTGTCCCGGCAGCACGCCATATTCATTGGCGTAGCGTTCGGCCGCATGCGCCAGCATGACGCCGGGACGGTCATTGCCCGGGAACACCAGCGGCCGCTCGAAGGAGCCGGTGGCGAGAACCACGGTGCCTGCGCGGATCGCCCAGTAGCGCTGGCGCGGCTCGCCCTTGGCGGCCGCTTCCTTGTGGTCGGTCACCCGCTCGAGCGCGGCAAGCGTGTTGCCGTCGTAATAGCCCCACACCGTCGTGCGCGGCAGCAGGCGGACATTGTCATTGCCTTCGAGTTGCCCGACCGTGCGCTGGGCCCAGTCGGCGGCAGGCGTGCCGTCGATGGTTTCGCCCGACCAGTTGGCGGAGCCACCAAAATGGGCTTCGAGCTCGGCGAGGATGACGCGGGCGCCCTGGTCGGCGGCGGCCTTCGCCGCCATCAGGCCGGCCGGACCGGAGCCGACGACCAGCACGTCGCAAAACGCGTTCATGCGCTCATAGCGCGATGGATCGGGCGCGGTGCCAGCTTTGCCGAGGCCGGCGGCGCGACGGATGAAATGCTCGCAGAACATCCAGAAGCGCGTGCCCTTCAGCGGGCCGATCACCGGGCCCATGAAGGTCTTGTAGTAGAAGCCGGCCGACAGGATCTTGCCGCCGAGCTGGTTGAGCGCGCCGATGTCCCAGGCGAGCGAGGGGGAGCGGTTCTGGCTGACGGCGACGAGCCCGTCATAGATCTCGACCATGGTGGCGGCAATGTTCGGTTCGCGCACTTCGCCGCGCAGCACCGTCACCAGCGCGTTCGGCTCCTCGACGCCGGCGGAGAGCAGGCCGCGCGGGCGGTGGTATTTGAAGGAGCGGCCGAACAGCGTCACGCCATTGGCGAGCAGCGCCGAGGCCAGCGTGTCGCCGGCATGGCCGGTGTAGGGCGCGCCGTCGAAGGTGAAGCGGATGGTGCGCAGCCGGTCGATCCGGCCGCCGGTTTCGGCACGGCGCGGGCTCACGAGCGGCCCTCCGCCTTGTGGCCGCCACGGGCGAAGGCAGTGCTCCGGATCTCATGCGTGAGCGTGTTGCGCACGACCCTCAGGTGCGCGCGGCAGCCGCCGGAATGCTGCCAGATCTCATTGTGGTCTCCCGCCGGGTTCAGCCGGTCATAGACATAGGCGTTCCAGGCGTCGAGGTTCTGCGAGGCCGGCTGCGGCCGCTCGCGGTTGCCGTCGCCCTGGTAGGTGAATTCGATGACGTCGCGCGGGCCGCAATAGGGACAGGTGATCAGCATTTTTGTTCCAGACCCTAATGCAGCCGCGGCGTGGCGCCTTGGCCTTTGTCGTCGATGACCAGGCCGCGATAGAAACGGTCGAGCGTGAAGGGCGCGTTGAACTCGTGCGGCTCGTCCTTGGCAATGGTGTGCGCAAAGCACCAGCCCGAGGCGGGCGTCGCCTTGAAGCCGCCGTAACACCAGCCGCAATTGAGATACATGCCCGGCAGCGGCCCGGTGGTGATGATCGGCGAGCCGTCCATCGTCATGTCGCAAAGCCCGCCCCAGGAGCGCAGCATGCGCACCCTTGCCAGGCCGGGAAACAGCGCCACCATCTCGCTCATCACCTCATCGACGATCGGCAGGCTGCCGCGCTGGGCGTAGCTGTTGTAGCCGTCGAGGTCGCCGCCATAGACGAGGCCGCCCTTGTCGGACTGCGAGATGTAGAAATGGCCCATGCCGAAGGTCAGGATGGTATCGATGATCGGCTTCAGCGATTCCGAGACGAAGGCCTGCAGCACATGGCTTTCGATCGGCATATGCGAAATGCCGGCAAGCTGCATGACGCGACCGGTGCTGCCGGCAACCGCAAGCGCGACCTTCTTGGCGCGGATTTCGCCGCGCGTCGTCGACACGCCGGTGATGCGGCCGCCGTCGCGCAGGAAGCCGGTGACCTCGCAATTCTCGATGATGTCGACGCCGCGCCGGTCGGCGCCGCGCGCATAGCCCCAGGCAACGGCGTCGTGACGGGCGCTGCCGGCGCGCCGCTGCATCAGACCGCCAAGAACCGGGAAACGGGACGACCCGGATACGTCCAGCGCCGGCACAAGCCGCTTGATCTGGTCGACGCTCATCAGGTCCGCGTCGACGCCGAGATGGCGCATGGCGTTGCCGCGCCTCGCATAGTCGTCGAGTTGGGCAGGTGTGTGCGCGAGGTTCAGGCAGCCGCGCTGCGAGAACATGACGTTGTAGTTCAGATCGTGCGAAAGGTTCTCCCACAGCTTCATCGAATGTTCGTAGAAGCGGGTGTTCTGCGGCAGGAGATAGTTGGAACGCACCGCCGTGGTGTTGCGGCCGACATTGCCGGAGCCCAGCCAGCCCTTTTCCAGCACCGCGACATTGGTGATGCCGTGTTCCTTGGCAAGGTAATAGGCGGTCGAGAGGCCGTGGCCGCCGCCGCCGATGACGATGACGTCATAGGAAGCCTTGGGATCCGGCTTGCGCCAGGCGGGCTTCCAATCCTTGTTGCCGGTCAGCGCGTTCTTGAGCAGCGAGAAGGCTGAATATTCCGCCATTCGTCCTATCGTCCTTATGATGCGAGGCGGCAGACTATAGAGCAGGCGGGAAGCGCAAAGCCAAGATTGCGCCATCGCTTTTCGACAGGCCGACTCTCGCCGACACGATCGGGACGGCTTGCCGCCTGATAGGCCGGTCTTTATCAAGGGCGGAAATTTCGAGGATTTTCCGGCCGCGATTCGCCACAACGTCATGTTCTTCCGACTGCTACGCCTGATTCTGGTCGCCATTGTCGCTGTCTTCGGGCAGCCGGCGCTCGACGCGTCGGCGCAGGCGATCGGCCATGGCTCGTCGCAGCTCATCGCCGACCAGACGAAGGTCATCCAGGACCTGACGGCCAAGACCGACGGCCTGGAGAAGAAACTGAGCGACCCCGACCAGGACGATGCGGGGCTTGTCGACATCCGGTTGCAGCTCGAGGATATTTCGCGGGCGGCGCTGACCAGTGCGCTGGCATTCCGGCAGCGCCTCAACGACATCAACAACCGCGTCGAAGTGCTCGGCGCGCCACCGGCACAGGGGCAGCCCCCCGAGCCGGCGATCGTCAGCAACGAGCGCGGCGCGCTCGCCTCGGAGAAGGCCGAGATCAACGCGGTCGTCGCCAGCGCGCAAAACCTGTCGATCCGCGTCAACGGTCTGGTCGACAAGATCGCGGTGATGCGCAGCGAGCTTTTCCGCAGCGTCATCACCAAACATTATGACCTGACCGAAGCGCTGAGCCCGCAGGCCTTTTCCGACGCGCACGAACAGATTACCGGCCTCTACAAGGCGGTGTCGTCCTGGCTGAGCTTCGCCGTCAAGTTCAAGTTCCAGGCGATTCTTGCCGCAACGCTCATGGCGTTGGCGCTGGCGGCCGTGCTGTTGATCGGCGGCAGGCGCCTGTTCGGCCGCATATTCGAGGCC
Source organism: Mesorhizobium australafricanum (assembly GCF_033977265.1). Lineage (NCBI taxonomy): Bacteria > Pseudomonadati > Pseudomonadota > Alphaproteobacteria > Hyphomicrobiales > Phyllobacteriaceae > Mesorhizobium > Mesorhizobium australafricanum. Next base: position 122,666 of record NZ_JAVIIT010000001.1, read on the forward strand.
GATCCATCCGTCGATGATCCGTCCTATCTCAGCCGGCTGTCGGTGGCCTTCTGGTCGACGCTGCTGCCAACGCTGGCGCTCGGCGTGTTCTTCGCCTCGGTCGTGTTCTTCTTCAATTATTACAACGTGCTGCGGGGCGATATCGGCACGTTCCTCATTGCCTTGCTGACGGTGATCGGCATGGTGTTCTGCGTCAACCGGCTGACCAATGCAGCGCTCGAACCGCGCCTGCCCAACTGGCGCCTGATCCCGGTCGCGACCGGTCCCGCGCGCTGGCTCGTCGGGCTGACGACCGCCATGGCGCTGGTGCTCGGCTTCAATTACTTCTTGTCGGTCGTCAACGAGAAGATGGGCTCGCCGCTTTCGCTGACCATCGCCAGGAGCTTTGTCGCCACCATCATCATTGGCGTCATCCTGATCCTGATGGGGTTGCTGCGGCCGTTCAGGGCGGCCGACGGCTCATGGCGTCCCTGGCCGGGCTGGCTTCGTTTCATCGCCATCGGACTTGGCCTGTTCACCATTGCCGCGACACTGCTTGGCTATATCGGCCTGGCGCTTTTCGTGTCGTTCCAGGTCGTGGTGACCGGGACCGTCCTGGTGACGGCCTATATCGGCTTCCTGTCGGCCCGGGCGATCGGCGAGGAGGGCGGCTTCGCCGATACTTCGGTCGGGCGCTGGCTTTCGACAAATTCCAGCTACGAGGATACCGCCCTCGATCAGCTCGGCCTGGTCGTCAGCATCGCCATCAACCTGATGATCGTGCTGGTCTTCCTGCCGTTGATCCTTTTGATGTGGGGTTTTCAGCCCGGCGATATCGAGGCCTGGGCCTACAAGCTGGCGACCGGCGTCACGATCGGTTCGGTGACCATCTCTTTCCTCGGCATCCTCAGCGGCATCGTCGTTTTCGTCATCGGCTATTTCCTGACGCGCTGGTTCCAGGGCTGGCTGGACGGCTCGGTGATGGCGCGCGGCAAGGTCGATGCCGGCGTGCGCAACTCGATCCGCCTGGGCGTCGGCTATGCCGGCGTGGCGGTTGCCGGCCTGGTCGGGATCTCGGCGGCTGGAATCGATCTTTCCAACCTGGCGCTGGTTGCCGGCGCGCTTTCGCTGGGTATCGGCTTCGGCCTGCAGAACGTCGTCTCGAATTTCGTTTCGGGCCTCATCCTGCTTGCCGAGCGGCCCTTCAAGGTCGGCGACTGGATCGTAGCCGGCGACGTCAGCGGCACGGTGCGGAAGATCAGCGTGCGCGCCACCGAGATCGAGACCTTCCAGCGGCAGTCGGTGATCCTGCCCAACTCGAACCTCATCAACAATGCGGTCGGCAACTGGACGCATCGCAACAAGCTCGGCCGCGTCGACATCAAGATCGGCGTCGCGTATGGCAGCGACGTCAAGCGCGTCCATGCCCTGTTGACCAACATTGCGCGCGCCCATCCGATGGTGCTGAAGAATCCCGAGCCGTTCGTTCTTTTCGCCAATTTCGGGCTTGCCGCGCTCGAATTCGAAATCCGCGTGTTCGTGGCCGACATCATGAACGGCAGCATCGTGCAGAACGATATCCGCTTCGCCATCTTCGATATCTTCGCGGAGGAGCAGATCGAGATCCCGTCCACACCGCGCGCCGTGGTCGAGACCAAGAAGCACGAAGCCTGGCCGATCGACGATGACAAGATCGAGGCCGAATTCGCGGAGCGCCAGAAGCTGGAGGCGGAAGCCGCCGCCGAGGAGGCACGGCTCGCCAAAATGAAGCGCAAAGGGCGCAAGCCAGATCCCAGCTAGGCTGCATCGGCGTTCAGTTGAGGCCGGCCTGCAAATGGCGGCACGCTGCGCTCATCCGGCGCCGAAACCAATTGTGGCATGAATGCGGCATTCAGTTGCGGTTCAGGTAACATCTCATATAAGCTTCGATGCAAAGGGCGAGAATGCCTTGCAAATTTGAACAGAGGCGGTGTGTGAAACACCGGAATTGCAATGTGGAAGTCTGTCGTTGCCGCCATCGCTTTGCTGGCCCTGGGCGGTTCGGCTTTCGCCGCCAGCGCGATCAACAGGGACGCTCAGACGCGGACCTTGGTCGTGACCGAAGGCGGCGCCAAGAGCGAGCTGACGCTTGGTGCCGGCGAGACGGTGGAGTTCTGCTCGAACGGCTGCTTCGTCACCCTGCCCAATGGTGACCTCGAAGCCCTGACCGGTTCCGAGACGGTCGAAATTTCGGGCGGTGCGGCCCGCATCAAGTAACCGTTGCCGCAAGATTGGCGGCGCAATATTGGCAAAGGCCGGACAGACGTCCGGCCTTTTATCGTTTCCGGTAGCTGTCGCTTAACGATGACGCCGAAAACCCGGAATGACAATGCGTTGCAACCGGGCGTTTTAACGTTCGCTCCGTCATCCCCCGCTATATCCAACCCGAGGACGCCGACACAGGCGTGGGTTGAATTGGCGCGTGGTCCTTTCCGAGATCGGAGTTTCGGGATCCTGCGCTCGATCGGGGCAGGACAATGGACGCGAGATCGGACAGGAACGCAATTCCGCTCGCGGTCGATCTCGACGGCACGCTGATTGCAACCGACCTTCTGTGGGAAGGCCTGTTCATCCTGCTCAAGAAAAACCCGCTCTATTTCTTTCTCCTGCCGTTCTGGCTGACCGGCGGCCCGGCGCGGCTGAAACAGGAGATCGCCAAACGCGTCGACATAGATCCGGCCTCGCTGCCATATCGCCAGGACTTGCTCGACCGGTTGCGCACCGAGCATCGGGAGGGTCGCAGGATCGTGCTGGCGACGGGAACGCCGCGCAAATTCGCGGAAGCGATCGCGGCGCATCTCGGCATTTTCGATCACGTGCTGGCGACCGACGGCCCGCACAACATGACCTCCGGCAGGAAATGCGCCGTGCTGGTCGCCGCCTATGGCGATGCGGGCTTCGACTATGCCGGCAACAGCCGCCACGACCTCAAAGTGTTCGACGCCGCGCGCAACGCGCTCGTCGTGGCGCCCGATCGCAGCGCCCGGCGCTGGCAGGCAGCGCATGATGCCGAGGCCATCCCGGCGCCGAAGCCGACGCTCAGGACATACGTCAAGATGCTGCGCATGCATCAGTGGCTGAAGAATGCGCTGATCGCCGTGCCGATGGTGCTGTCGCACGAATATTTCAATCCGAACATGATCTGGCAGTGCCTGCTGGCGTTCGTGTCCTTCAGCGCCGTGGCGTCCGCCATCTATATCCTCAACGATTTCTTCGACCTCGCACTCGACCGCAAGCATCCGACAAAGCGCAACCGGCCTTTCGCCAGCGGCGCATTGTCTATCCCGTTCGGCCTCGGCGCGATTTCCGCGTTGCTTGCGATCGGCATAGTCGCCGGCCTGTTCCTTCCGATCGAATTCCTCGGCGTGCTTGCCGGTTATTTGGCCGTCACCACCGCCTATTCGCTGTCGTTCAAGCGCATGCTCTTGGTCGATGTGTTGACGCTCGCCGGCCTCTACACGATCCGCGTGCTGGCCGGTGCTGCCGCCACCGGCGTCGACGTGTCCTTCTGGCTTCTTGCCTTCTCGATCTTCTTCTTCCTGTCGCTGGCGCTGGTGAAACGCTTCGTCGAATTGCGCACCACCGCCATTCCGCCGGGCGAGCGCATAGCCGGGCGCGGCTATCGCACCGAGGACCAGGAAATCGTCGCCCAGGCCGGCATGGCATCGGCCTTCTCCTCGGCGCTGGTTCTGGCGCTCTATATGGACAGCCCGGCGGTGCGCGAGCTCTACCCGCATCCGTGGTTGATATGGCCGCTGGCGCCGATCGTGCTTTATCTCACGATGCGCGTCTGGATCCTCGCCCGGCGCGACGAGATGCATGACGACCCGGTCGTCTTCATGATCCGCGACTGGCGCAGCCAGATCGTCGTCGCCATCGGGGCGGTCTTTCTCGTCGCCGGAGGCTGGTGATGGACGCCAAGCGCTTCGGCAGCTTCGGATTGGCGACGCCGCCGGCGCGCAAGGCGATTTCGGCGGACGAGGCGATCGCGCTTTTGAAAAACGGCACGGCCATGCCGGGATCGCTGCTCGGCTACGGCAATGGCCGCTCCTATGGCGACAGCTGCCAGAACGATGCCGGCATGGTGGTCGACATGCGGCCGCTCAACCGCATTCGTTCCTTCAACGCCGAGACCGGCCTGCTCGAAGCGGATGCCGGCACGCTGCTTTGCGACATCATCGCCTGTGCCGCGCCCCATGGCTTCTTTCCGGCCGTGGTTCCAGGCACGCAGTTCGTGACGCTGGGCGGCGCGATCGCCAACGACGTCCACGGCAAGAACCACCATCGGCGCGGTAGCTTCGGCTGCCATGTCGAGGCCTTTACGCTGCTTCGGTCCGACGGCCGAACCTATCGCTGTTCGGAGACCGACAATGTCCGCCTGTTCAGGGCAACGATCGGCGGCATGGGGCTGACCGGGCTGATCCTTTCGGCATCGATCAAGCTGATGCGCGTGCCGTCGCTCGATATCATTGAAAGGGCGACGCGGTTTCGCGACCTCGGCGAATTCTTCGATCTTGGCGAGGCGGCCGACCAGGCCAACGAATATGCCGTCGCCTGGGTCGATCAGCTTGCCGGCGGGCGCGGCCGCGGGCGCGGTCTTTTGTTCACCGGCAATCATGCCGAGCACGGCTCGCACGCCGCCGCGCATGCCGGCGCCCGGCTTTCGGTGCCGGCGCAGCCGCCATTCAATGTCCTCAACCGGCCTTTCCTCACTGCCTTCAACGCGGCCTACCGCTGGAAGAAGGGCAAGTCTCCGGCCCCGCGCCAGGCGGGCTATCAGGGCTTCTTCTTTCCGCTCGATGGCGTGCGTGACTGGAACCGGCTGTACGGGCCGCGTGGGCTTTTCCAGCACCAAAGCGTGGTGCCGGAGGCCAATGCCCGCCACACCGTGCCGGCGCTGCTCGATGCGGCACGGCAAGCGGGCCAGGGGTCGTTCCTGACGGTGCTCAAGCGTTTCGGCGATGTCCGCTCGCCGGCTCTGCTGTCGTTCCCGCGGCCCGGCTACACGCTGACGCTCGATTTCCCCAACCGGGGAGAAAGGACGCTGCGGCTGCTCGCCGAGCTTGACCGCATCACGATCGAGGCGGGAGGGGCGGTCAACCCCTACAAGGACGCCCGGATGGGTCCTGAGATTTTTGCCGCGTCATTCCCGCAATGGCAGCGGCTGGAGGCGCTTCGCGACCCGGCTTTCCTGTCGAGCTTCTGGACGCGGACGGCAAAAAGACTGGATGCGGGAAGAGGAGTTGCGGAAGCCGCGGAATAGATAGGATTTGAAATGAAGTGCTAAACCCAGATTTACTCAAACATTATCGCGGCTTCACGAAATATTTGCAGGTCTTTAGTAGGACTGCTCAAGGCGGGTGGCAACAATGAAATACATAATCTTCATTCTCTTCACTGTGATGACCAATGCCGCGGCGCAGCTGATGCTGAAGCAGGGCATGATGTCGATGGGCTCGATCTCCTTCGAAGGCGTCAATCCGCTCGTCAAGCTCTTGCAGATCGTGTTCAGCCCCTGGGTGTTCCTGGGCCTGTGCACCTTCGTCATCTCGATGGCATCGCATCTTTATGTGCTGTCCAAGGTCGAGCTCAGCTTCGCCTATCCGTTCCTCAGCCTCGCCTATGTCGCCGTGGCGATCTTTGCCTATTTCGTCTTCCGCGAGGACCTCAATGGCTGGCGCATCGCCGGCATCGCCTGCATCTGCGTCGGCACCGTGCTGATTGCGCAGAGTGGCCGAGAAATGGGTGGACGCGGGCATGAGGACCAGACCGCCTCCATCACTCCCGACAAGATCGGCACAAGCGAGATCGTTCGATGAGACATGTGATTTTCGGCGGCGACGGTTTCGTCGGCCGTCACCTTGCCCCCGGGCTCGTGGCGGACGGCGAGAACGTCGTCGTCGCCGACATCGTCAAGAGCGACTTGCCGCATTACCGCTCGGTGCGGTTCATCACATGCGACGTCACCGATCCGGCCTCGGTTGCCGCAGTCGGGCTCAGGGCGGACGACTTGGTCTATAATCTTTCGGCCAAGATGCTGTCGCCGATCCAGGTGCGCGCCAAGCGGCATGATTTCTTTTTCCCGGTGAATTTCCACGGCACCGAGCACATCATCCAGGCGATGGACAAGGCCGGCGCCTCGAGGCTCGTCCACTACACGACCGACATGATCTACGGCCACACGGTGGTGCTGCCGATGACCGAGGATCATCCGGTATCGCCGCTCGGCGAGTACGGGCTGTCGAAGCTCAAGACCGAGGAGCTCGCCGCCGAATGGCGCAAGCGCGGCATGTCGATCTCGCTGTTCAGGCCGCGTCTGATCATCGGACCCGGCCGGCTAGGCATCCTGGAGAAGCTGTTCAAGCTGATCGACTGGAATTTTCCCGTGCCGATGATAGGTTCGGGCAGGAATCCCTATCAGTTCATCTCGGTGTTCGACTGCGCGGAAGCCGCCCGCGCGGCCTGGAAAGCGGGCGTGCCGAACGAGGCCTATAATCTCGGCTCGCTCAATCCGCCGCCGGTACGGAGACTGCTGGGCGACCTCATCCGCCATGCCGGCTCGAAGTCGATCCTGCTGCCGACGCCCGGCTGGGCGGTCAAGCGCACGCTAGACCTGCTCGACCAGTTGAACATGCCGATCATGGATCCGGAACAGTATCTGATCGCCGACGAGGAATGCGTGCTCGACGTGTCCAAGGCCGAGCGTCAGCTCGGCTGGGTGCCGCAACATCGCGACGAGGACATGCTGATCGCCGCCTACAGCGAATACCGTGCCAAGAAGGACGGCCACGCCGTCGCCACCGAACACGTGCCTGCCGAATAAGGGCGACGAAGGGGAGATTTCGAGATGACCGTCATGGCCAAGCCGGAACACACGGGCGCGCGCACGCTGGTCGAAGCGCCTGCGCTTTCGCCCGCAGCAATAGCCAAGCCCGACCTGATCAGCGTCGAGCAGGCCAAGGCGATGGACGTCGCCCGCATCACCGACCTGTTCAAGGCGCATCTTAACCCGGGCCAGTTGCATTTCATGAAGCTGCTCGGCTTCCACAGGGTCAAGATCGAGCGCGCCGAGGGCATGTTCTATGTCGACCAGAACGGCCGCAAGATACTCGACTTCTTTGGCGGCTTCGGCTCGCTGGCCTTCGGCCACAACCATCCGCGCATCCTTGAAGCCCGGACAAAATTCCAGGAGGAAAAGCGCCAGGAGATCGCGATCGCCTTCATGTCGCAATATGCGGCCGCCCTTGCGCACAACATCGCCAAATGCTCGCCGGGCGATCTCGACATGGTGTTCTTGGGTTCGTCCGGCTCGGAGGCCATGGAGGCGGCGGTGAAGCTTGCCGAGCGCGCGGCGGGTCCGAAGCGGCCGAAGGTCGCCTATGCCGAGAATTCCTTCCACGGCAAGACCAAGGGCGTGCTGGCGATCACCGACGGCCAGCTCTACCGTGCCGATTTCAAGGTCGCCGACAATGTCGTGCGCGTTCCCTTCGCCGATATCGACGCCGTCGAGCGCTTGTTCAAAAGTGATCCCGAGATCGGCGTCATTGTGCTCGAAACCATTCAGGGCGGCGGCGGCATCATCCAGGCAGAGGCGCAATACTGGCAGAAGCTGCGCACGCTCTGCGACCGGCATGGCGTGCTGTGGGTCGCCGACGAAGTGCAATGCGGCTATGGCCGTTCAGGACGTTTCTATGCCTTCGAGCACTATGGCGTGGTGCCGGATGTGACGGCGCTGGCGAAATCGCTGGGCGCCGGCAAGGCGGCGGTCGGCGCCATGATCGCCAAACGCGATGTCTACATGAAAGCCTATGGCACGCCGAAGACGGCGATGATCCACGCCATGGCGACCTTCGGCGGCATGGGCGAGGCCTGCGTCACCGCGATCGAGGGGCTGAACGTGCTCTACGACGAGGGGCTGATCGACAACGCCGCCTCGACCGGCGAGTACCTTTTGCAGCGTCTGCAGGCGCTCAAGGAAAAGTACCCCAAGATCATCAAGGATGTGCGCGGCAAGGGCTTCATGATCGGGCTCGAGTTCCACGATTTCTCGCAGACATTGCCGATGGTGCTGCGCCCGGTGGTGAGCGTGCTCGACGACAAGCTGAAGGGCTCGCTGTCGGGCTTTGTCGGCTCGCTGCTGCTGCGCGACTATGACGTGCTCGTCGCCTTCACCGAATACAATCGCAACGTCATCCGGCTCGAGCCGCCGCTGATCTGCCAGCCCGAGCATGTCGACCGCTTCGTCGATGCCTTTGACAGCCTTTTGTCGCGCGGCATCGTGGCGATCGTGAAGGATTTCGTGAAAAGCCAAGTCGGTAAATAGAGGCCGCTGACGATGCTGACCAGGCCGCCCGCTCCGACCAATCCGCTGGAACGGTTGACCGGCGCCGGTCTGGCGTGGGGCGAGGGGGCTTATGCGAAATGGGCCGCGTCGATCGGTGCGGCGGCCTTCTCGCTCTATATCCTGCTCACCGCGGTGACTGCCTGGTTCATGCCCGACGCCAACTGGGACATGTTGCCCTATCTGGCGATCGCCGAGGAAAGCACCTATCCCGATCCGCAGGCCCTGCATGACTATGCCTACAGCACGGTCAGGGAGGGCGTGTCGGCGGGCGATTACAAGACGCTGACCGACGATGGTGGCGGCTTCCGCAGCCATATGGCCGAGAATGCCGCCGACTTCCATTCGCTGCTCGGCATGTACCGGATCAAGTTCCTGTACGCCGAAATCCTGTCCAGCCTCAGCCATGTCGTCTCGCCGGTCGATGCAATGCGGCTGGTGCAGGTGTTCTCGGTGCTTTTGTTCGGCGCCATCACGCTCGCCTGGCTGCGCGCGGAAGGCGCGCTCGCGCTGGCGCCGGTCGTTGGCGCGGTCCTGATCATGGCCGATTTCGGTGACGCGGCGCGTGCCTCGACGCCCGATCTATCGTGCTCGGCGCTGTTTCTCGGCGGGCTTCTTGCCTATGTGCGCAAGCGCGAGGCGGCGACGGCGGTCCTGCTTTTCCTTGCTTTCATGGCCAGGCCCGACAACATCGTCTTCCTCGCCATCTTCGCCGTGCTGCTCGTCGCTTACCGCGAGAGGGCGTGGGGCGCGCTGGCCGGCTTCGCGGTATCCTTCATCGCCTATTTCGCCATTTCGAACTGGGCGCAGCATCCGGGCGGGTGGCCGCATCTGTGGTTTTCCAGCATCGAGCAGCATTACAATATGGTCGGCTTCGAACCGCCGTTCTCGGTAGCGGCCTATCTCAAGGCCTTCGCCGCTTCGGTGATCCGCGCGATCAGCGTCAACAGCTGGGTCGGAGTGTCGGTATTGGCACTGGCCGGATGGTATGGCCTGAGCCGCGCGGGCTTCGGGCTCGACCGTCGCACCGGCATCCTGCTTGCGGCGCTCGTGCTTGGCGTGCTGGCAAAGTTCACCGTTTTCCCGATCCACGACACCCGCATCTATTTCCCCAATCTTCTGCCGCCCTTCCTGCTGCTGGCCGCGCCAACGATGGCGCTGTGGGCAGCGGCCAGCCAGGGCGGGCGCCGCGCCGCGCTGCAGGTCATTCCCGGAGACAAGTCATGAGCTCGCTGTCCAGCTTCGCGCGCGTCTTGCTCTCGCTCAGCCTTCCGTCAGGCCTGCTCGATCGTGGACCGGCGCTGCATGGCACGAAGTTCCTGGCCAAGGCGGCGCTCAAGGCGCGTTTTGGCGGACGGCCGTTCCAGATGGTCAATGTCGGCGCCTGCGACGGAGCGCTGTTCGACGACGTGACGCCCTGGCTGCACCGCATTCCGGGCGCGCGCGCCATGCTGGTCGAGCCGATCCCCTACAACCAGAAGCGTTTGCGCGCCAACTACCCCGATACCAGCCGCTTCGTCATAGAACCGGTGGCGGTGACCAAAACGAAGGGCACGATCACCGTCCACACCTTCGACGCCGCGGCGCTCGAGTCGGGCACGCTTCCGATAGAGTTCATCGGCTGCTCGTCGGTCACCGACACCAATTTGATGTCGGGCAAGAATGCCTGGGGCGAGGCGGACGCCAATTTCAACAGGTTCGCGCCGCATCTGAAGGACATAGAGGTGCCTTCGGAGACCTTGCAGACGCTGCTCGACCGCAACGGCATCACCCATATCGACGCTTTCCTGGTCGACTGCGAAGGCGCCGACTGGATGGTGTTCGATCAACTCGACCTGCAGCGCTACCGTCCCGGCATGATCAAGGTCGAAGTCGGCGCGCTGCCGGCTGCCGAGATCGGCCAGGTCGTGGTCAAGCTGAAGACCGCCGGCTATCAGGTCGGCTTCCAGGCCGAGGACATCTGGGCCTTCGCCTAAGTTTCGTGGGCTGCCTTGTGTTCACGACGGCAATGAGCCGCAATTGCCGGCCGAAGGCGCTTGACAAGATGGCGCCGGCCCGTTCAACCTAAGTCATTCACCAGGGGAGTCCCGGCAAGGGGCTGAGATACTGCTGGCTTTTGCGGCGCAGTGACCCGTTGAACCTGATCCAGTTCATACTGGCGTAGGGACGGTGCAAGCGCTTGCGGGAGATCATGCCCGAGGACCTGTCTCATGCAGCAGGTCGAAGCGTCCTTTCATCCTTCCGGCACAGAACTGGGTCTCCAATGCAACGAGCAAAGGAGCCTCAAATGAATGCCTTGACCCCCACCGTGTCGTCCGGACCGCTGCCGGCGTCGCGCAAGATCCACAAATCCGGCGTCTTCCATTCGCAGGTCAGGGTGCCCATGCGGGAGATCGCGGTCCACCCGACTGCCGGCGAGCCGCCGGTGACGGTCTACGATCCGTCGGGCCCGTATACCGACCCCGCGATTGAAACGGACATCGAAAAGGGTCTTGCCCGCCATCGGCAGGACTGGATCGCCGCACGCGGCGATGTCGTGCCTTATGACGGCCGCCATGTCAGGCCGGAGGACAACGGATTTGCGACGGGAGAGCGCCTGACGCGGGAATTTTCCGTCCGCAACCCTCCGCTGAGGGCAAAGGCAGGCAAGGCGGTAACGCAGCTTGCCTATGCGCGCGCCGGGATCATCACGCCCGAGATGGAATTCGTGGCCATCCGCGAAAACCTTGGCCGCGAGATCGTGCGCGGCAGGCTGCAACAGGATGGCGAGGCGTTCGGCGCATTGATCCCGGATTTCGTCACACCGGAGTTCGTGCGCGACGAGGTGGCGCGCGGCCGCGCGATCATTCCTGCCAACATCAACCATCCCGAAAGCGAGCCGATGATCATCGGCCGCAACTTCCTGGTGAAGATCAACGCCAATATCGGCAATTCCGCCGTCACTTCCTCGATGGCCGAAGAGGTCGAAAAGATGGTCTGGGCGATCCGCTGGGGTGCCGACACCGTCATGGACCTCTCGACGGGCCGCAACATCCACAACATTCGCGAATGGATCGTGCGCAACTCGCCGGTGCCGATCGGCACGGTGCCGCTCTACCAGGCGCTGGAGAAAGTGGATGGCGTCGCCGAGGATCTGAGCTGGGAGGTCTATCGCGACACGCTGATCGAGCAGGCTGAGCAGGGGGTCGACTATTTCACCATCCACGCCGGTGTGCGGCTGCACTACATCCCGCTGACGGTTGGACGGGTTACCGGCATCGTCAGCAGGGGCGGCTCGATCATGGCGAAATGGTGCCTGCACCATCATCGCGAAAGCTTCCTCTATGAGCATTTCGAGGAGATCTGCGACATCGCCAGAGCCTATGATGTCTCCTTCTCGCTCGGCGACGGCCTTCGTCCCGGCTCGATCGCCGACGCCAATGACCGAGCCCAGTTCGCCGAGTTGGAAACGCTTGGCGAATTGACGAAGATCGCCTGGGCAAAGGACTGCCAGGTGATGATCGAGGGCCCTGGCCATGTTCCCATGCACAAGATCAAGCAGAATATGGACAAGCAGCTCGCCGTCTGTGGCGAAGCGCCATTCTACACGCTGGGGCCGCTGACCACGGACATAGCGCCGGGCTATGACCACATCACCTCGGGAATCGGCGCCGCCATGATCGGCTGGTTCGGCACGGCGATGCTCTGCTATGTGACGCCGAAGGAACATCTCGGCCTGCCGGACCGCAACGACGTCAAGACCGGCGTGATCACCTACAAGATAGCCGCGCACGCCGCGGATCTCGCCAAGGGGCATCCGGCGGCGAAGATCCGCGACGACGCGCTTTCGCGGGCGCGGTTTGAGTTCCGCTGGGAAGACCAGTTCAACCTGTCGCTCGATCCCGAGACGGCGCGCTCGTTCCACGACGAGACCTTGCCCAAGGAAGCGCACAAGCTGGCGCATTTCTGCTCGATGTGCGGGCCGAAATTCTGCTCCATGCGCATCTCCCACGACATTCGCGCCGAAGCCCAGAAGGAGGGGATGGCGGCCATGGCGGAGAAATATCGCGCAGGCGGCGATCTCTATATGCCCGTCGAAACGCCCGGGGCGGAAAAACAGGCTTTGGCCCAGAAAGATCAGGAGACGCGCTGAGCTATGCGCCGCGTCCTTGTCAAGGGCGCCGGTGTGGCAGGCCTCACCGTCGCCCATGAATTAGCTGTGCGGGGTGCGTCCGTCACGGTTGCTGAAGTTCGGGGCCAGATAGGCGGCAATGCCTCCTGGCTCGCCGGCGGCATGCTCGCCCCTTGGTGCGAACGCGAAAGCGCCGAGGAGGCCGTTATTACCCTGGGCGAGAATGCGGCCGACTGGTGGGAAAGGACACTGCCCGGTCTCGTGAGTAGGGCCGGCACTCTCGTCGTCGCCCATGCGCGCGACGCCTTCGAGCTTGCCCGCTTTGCGACCCGCACGCGCAATCATCAGACCGCCGACGAAAAGGCGATTGCCGCCCTCGAACCCGACCTTGCCGGTCGCTTTCGCCAGGGCTTGCTCTTTGCCGGCGAAGCCCATCTCGATCCCCGTCGGGCTCTCGAAGCCCTCGCCGGCAAACTGCGCGCGATGGGGGTCGTCTTCCTTTTCGAGGCGGGCGAGGTTGCCCTTTCCGGCTTCGATCAGGTGATCGACTGCACGGGCATCGCGCGAGCCGATGACGACTTGCGCGGCATGCGCGGCGAAATGCTGATCCTGCGCACGCAGGAGGTCTCGCTCGCCCGGCCCGTGCGTCTCCTCCATCCGCGTCATCCGATCTACATCGTGCCGCGGGCCGATCATCACTTCATGGTCGGCGCGACCATGATCGAAAGCGACCACGACGGACCGATCACCGCCCGTTCGCTGATGGAACTCCTCAATGCGGCCTACGCAGTCCATCCGGCGTTCGGCGAGGCCGAAATCGTCGAGACAGGAGTGGGCGTGCGGCCAGCCTATCCCGACAATCTGCCGCGGGTGAAGCGTTGGGGGGACGGCGCGATCACGATCAACGGCCTCTACCGGCACGGTTTCCTGCTCTCACCGGCCATGGCGGACCAAGCTGCCGGCCTTCTCTTCAATTCATCTGCCGACCTGGAGTCTGAAAATGAAGCTGATCGTCAATGGCGAAGCGCTTGAGGTCGAGGCGACGACGCTCGACGCCCTTTTGAGGGAGCTTGACTATGAGGGCGGCTGGCTCGCTACCGCGCTGAACGGCGACGTCGTGCCCGCGGCTGGACGGGCGGAATTCCGGTTGAGCGAGGGTGACCGGATCGAAATCCTGTCACCCATGCAGGGAGGCTAGCCATGTTCGATCTTTTCGGGACAAAGCTGGCGTCGCGCCTGCTGCTGGGCACAGCCCAATATCCTTCGCCGGCGATCCTTGCCGATGCGGTCAAGGCGTCGGGGACCTCGGTGGTGACCGTCTCGCTGCGCCGTGAAATGGCCGGCGGCAAGGCCGGCGAGAAATTCTGGTCGCTGATCCGCTCGCTCGGCGTGAGGGTCCTGCCCAACACTGCCGGCTGCCATTCCGCGAAGGAAGCCGTGACGACCGCGAGGATGGCGCGCGAGGTCTTCGGCACGCCCTGGATCAAGCTCGAAGTCATCGGCAACCACGACACGCTGCAGCCCGACGTCTTCGGCCTGGTCGAGGCCGCGCGCATCCTTTGCGAGGACGGTTTCATCGTGTTCCCCTACACCACCGACGACCTTGTCGTCGCCGAGCGGCTGCTTGAGGCTGGCTGCAAGGTGCTGATGCCGTGGTGCGCGCCGATCGGTTCGGCGCTCGGGCCGGTCAACATCATGGCGCTGCGCTCGATGCGCGGGCATTTCCCCGACGTGCCGTTGATCGTCGATGCGGGGCTCGGACGGCCGTCGCACGCGGCAACCGTCATGGAACTCGGCTTTGACGCCGTGCTGCTCAACACGGCGGTCGCCAAGGCCGCCGATCCGGTGGGCATGGCGCGCGCTTTCAGCAAGGCGGTCGATGCCGGCCGCGAAGCCTATGGTTCGGGACTGCTCGAGCCGCGCGACGTCGCCGTGCCGTCGACGCCGACATTGGGCAGGGCGGTTTTTTCATGAAGCTCGATCCCTTCTACCTGATCGTCGACAGCGCTGCCTGGATCGAGCGGCTGGTGCCGCTCGGCGTCAGGCTGGTGCAACTGCGCATCAAGAATATGGACGAGGGCGGGCTGCGCGCGGAAATCCGCAGAGCGAAAGCCTTGTGCGCCCGACACCATTGCCAGCTCATCGTCAACGATCATTGGCGGCTGGCGATCGAGGAGGGCTGCGACTTCGTACATCTCGGCCAGGAGGATCTCCAGACCGCCGACCTCCTCGAGATACAGGCGGCCGGCATCAGGCTCGGACTGAGCACCCATGATCATGCCGAACTGGAGACGGCCATGGCGGCCGGGCCCGACTATGTCGCGCTGGGTCCGGTCTATCCGACCATCCTGAAGAAGATGAAATGGGCGCCGCAGGGGCTCGAAAGGATCCGGGCCTGGAAGGGCAGGGTCGCGCCAATTCCGCTGATCGCCATCGGCGGCCTCAATCCCGAGCGGCTCGATGGCGTTTTCGAGGCCGGCGCCGACAGCGCGGCGGTGGTGACGGACGTAACGCTGAACCCGGATCCCGAGGCGCGCACCAGGGAATGGATCGAAAAGACGGAGCAATGGCGCTGAAGCAAGACCCGCATGTGCTTGTCGTTGGCGGATCGGATTCCAGCGGAGGTGCCGGGATTGCGCGCGACATCGAGACGATCTCTGCCATCGGCTTGCGCACCTGCCTTGCCATCACTGCGGTAACGGTGCAGACACACGACGCCGTCAGGGATATCCGTCCTATGCAGCCTGGCCTGGTGGCTGATCAAATGCGGGCGGCATTGCAGGCCAACGAGGTGGCGGCCATCAAGATCGGCATGCTCGCAACCGGGCAGATCATCGCTGCGGTCGCCACCGTGCTGCGCGAAAATCCGCGGATACCGGCAGTGCTCGATCCGGTGCTGGCCTCCTCGTCCGGCGGGCCGCTGCTGCAAGCGCGCGCGATCGGCGTCATGAAGCGTGATCTCATGCCGCTCTGCCGTCTCGTCACGCCAAACCTCATAGAGCTGGCGATCCTGACGGGATCGGAACTGGCCGGGGACGACGACGATGCGCTGCGGCAGGGAAGGCGATTGCTCGCGGCCGGGCCGCGGGCGCTGCTCATCAAGGGCGGCCATGCGGCGGGACCCAGATCGACGGATATCCTGTTGAGCTTGGAGCAGGAGCCCATCCGCCTCGACATGCCCAGGCTTGCCGGATCGATGCGCGGGACCGGCTGCATGCTGGCCAGTGCAATCGCCGCGCGTCTGGCCGGCGCGAAGCCGCTCGAGGACAGTGTGCGCGAAGGCAAGCGGCTTGTCTTCGAGAAGTTCCTGCAGAGTTTCGAGCGCGAATCCGGCTCCGGCGCATAGGGAAATCCTCACCGGTGACACCCCGGGCGAGACGCGTTCGGCCGTCAGGGTCGCTCGGCCTTTTCCTAATGTCGCAAACAGGCTTCAATCACCCTACCGCTCGGCCCTATAGTCCGCGCGCTTTACCACTTGGGAGTCGCGGGTCATGGCAGAGTTTCCGAAAAAGGCGAAGGTCGTCATCGTCGGTCTGGGCGGTATTGTCGGCGCATCTGTCGCCCATCACCTTATCGAGCGCGGCTGGGACGACATTGTCGGCATCGACAAGTCGGGCATCCCGACCGATATCGGCTCGACGGCGCACGCTTCGGACTTCTGCTACACGACCAGCCATGACTTTCTCTCGTGCTGGACGACGCTCTACTCCATCGATTTCTACGAGAAGATGGGCCACTACGCGCGTGTCGGCGGCCTTGAGGTCGCGCGCGTTGGCGACGATGCCCGCATGGACGAGATCAGGCGCAAGATCGCCTCGGCCAAATCCTTCGGCACCCGCGCGCGGCTGATCGAGCCGGCCGAGATCAAGCAGAAATTCCCGCTGATCGAGGAGCATCTGGTGCAGGGCGGTCTCTGGGACCCCGACGCCGGCCTCGTCATCCCGCGTTCTCAGACGGTCGCCGGCAAGCTGGTCGACCAGGGTGTCGCATCGGGCAAGCTGCAGGCCTTCGCCAACACCTCGGCCAAGTCGCTGATCGTCGAGGACGGGCGCATCAAGGGCGTGGTGACCGAGCGCGGGACGATCGAGGCCGACTATGTCGTCGTCTGCACCGGCATCTGGGGCCGGCTCACCGCGGCGCTGGTCGGCGAAGACCTGCCCGTCATGCCGATCGACCATCCGCTCACCTTCTTCGGCCCCTACAACGAGTTCGCCGGCACCGGCAAGGAGATCGGCTGGCCGCTGCTGCGCGACCAGGGCAACTCCGCCTATATGCGCGACACCGGCGACCCCAAGACCGCCGAGGGCGGTCAGATCGAATGGGGCTATTACGAGGAGAACAATCCGCGCCTCTGCCATCCGCGCGATCTCCTGGAAAAGGATCAGGCGCGGCTCTCGCCGTCGCAGCGCGACCTCGACATGGAGCAGATCATGGCGCCGCTGGAGCGCGCCATGGAGCTGACGCCGATCCTCGGCGAGCTCGGCTACAACGAAGGCCATTCCTTCAACGGCCTGCTGCAGGTGACAACCGATGGCGGCCCGTCCATGGGCGAAAGCCAGAAGGTGCGGGGCCTGTGGTACGCCGTCGCCATCTGGGTCAAGGACGGCCCCGGCATGGGCAAGCTGATCGCCGACTGGATGACCGACGGCCGCACCTCGATCGACCATCACGCCATCGACTATTCGCGCTTCTACCCGCACCAGACGCAGGAACAGTTCATCTGGGATCGCTGCACCGAGACGGCGATGAAGGTCTACAATCCGGCAGTGCATCCGCGCGAGCCCTTCTCCAAGGGCCGCAACATCCGCCGTTCGCCGTTCTGGGAGCGCGAGAAGGAACTCGGCGGCTATTTCATGGAACTGGGCGGCTGGGAGCGTGCCCACGGCTACGCCGCCAACGAGCATCTGCTCGAAAAATACGGCAACCGCGTGCCGGTGCGCGAGAACGAATGGGACAACCGCCATTTCTGGCGTGTCTCCAATGCCGAGCACCTGGCGATGAGCGAGGATTGCGGCATCGTCAACCTGTCGCATTTCTCGATGTATGACGTCGAGGGGCCCGACCACGTGGCGCTGCTGGAATGGCTGTGCGCCGCCAAGATCGGCGGCGACAACAACATCGGCAAGGGCATCTACACCCACTTCCTCGATGAGGAAGGCATGGTGCGGGCCGACTTCACCGTCATCCGCATGGCCGATCGCTGCCGCGTGATCGACGGCGCCGATGCCGGTCCGCGCGACTTCCGCTATATGCAGCGCACCGCGCAGGACAAGGGTTTTGACGCCACCGTCACCGACGTGACCGAGAAATACGTCACCATCGGCATCTGGGGTCCGAATGCCCGCACGACCCTGCAGAAGGTGGTCGAGAATCCGGACGGCCTTTCAGTCGAGAACTTCCCGTTCGCGGCGATCAAGCCGATCCGCATCGGCGGCAAGGACGTCACCGCCTTCCGCATCTCCTATGTCGGCGAGCAGGGCTGGGAACTGCATATGCGCTACGAGGACGGCCTGGCCGTCTGGGACGCGCTGCGCTCGACCGGCGTCATGCCGTTCGGCGTCGAGACCTATGCCAACACGCGCCGCATGGAAAAGAGCCTGCGGCTGCAGAACGCCGATCTGCTTACCGAGTATAATCTGCTCGAGGCCGACCTTGCCCGTCCGAAGGTCAAGGAGAACGACTTCTGCGGCAAGGCCAAGCATCTGGAGTATCGCGCGCGCGAGCACCAGCCGGCGATGCTGTGCACGCTGGTGATGACCGACAACACGGATGCCAAGGGCGTCGCGCGCTATCCGGTCGGCATCATGCCGGTGCAGGACCCCGCGACCGGCGAGACGCTCGTCGACGAGCTCGGCCGCCGCTCCTTCACCACTTCGGTCGCCTACGGTCCGACGATCGGCAAGAACATCGCGCTTGCCTATCTGCCTTGGGCCTATGCCCAGGAGGGCCGCAAGCTCAATGTGGAATATTTTGGCGAGACCTATCCGGTCGAGGTCGCTGGTGTCGGCTACAAGCCGCTCTACGACCCGGAGAACCTCAAGCCGCGCAGCTGAGACCGCAGGCGCAAAAGCCCGAATGCAAAAGCCCGGCTTCAGTCGGGCTTTTTTCTTTTGCGCGGCAAGATTCTCGCATAGCGTTGCGTCGGGCGGAGTGGGCATCGTGCAACGGTTCGGCTGGGACAGGAAGAACGACGCGTTCGTCTTCAGGATGAAGGGAAGCATTCCCGTTCATGTCAGCTGGACTTTTGCCATTCCCGCCACGCTGCCGTTCCTGCATGAATGGTCGACCCGTCCCAGGAGCGCGCTGACTCATAGCGTCATATTTGGGGTGCTTTTGTTCCTGTCGGTGTTTCTGCATGAGCTTGCCCATGTGTGGGCGGCGCGGCGGCGAGGCATCGGCACCGAAAGGATAGACCTCTACCTCTTCGGTGGGATTGCCTGGTTCAAGCGCGGTGCAGCCTCGCCGTATGGCTGGGCCTGGATCGCCTTCGCCGGGCCTTTGGTAAACATCATCCTGGCGGCGGGCTTTGCCGCTTCCTATTGCCTTTTGGCCCGGTCCTCGTTGTCTGTCGAGGTGGACGGCTTTTTCAACTCGCCTCCGCCGAGGCCGGACACTCTTCTGGAGTGGGCGCTTTGGCTTGGCGCATTGTTGAATACGGTTCTGGCCGTGCTCAATCTTCTCCCGGCCTATCCGCTCGATGGCGGCACGATCGCCAGGCATCTGCTTGCACCACGGTTCGGCGCAGACACTGCCGCACGGATCGTCGGCTTCTGCGGCGTCGTCCTCTCGATCCTGCGCTTCGCGGTCATCCTGCCTGCGGCAACAGCCGGAATCCTGCTCTGGATCCCGCCGTCCTTCAGGCCGAACTGGCGGGTGTTTCGCGCCACCGGCAAGAAGCCCGTCTCACAGCTACCGCCGGCTGAGCCTGCCGATAAGGTGGGCCTGTCAAAAAGTGACCCGCGGCCAAACAGTCTGAACAACTGACGCTTCGGCTTGATGTGCGCGAGGCCAACAGCTTATGTGACCCGTAAGAAGCCCGCGAAAGCAACACGCCCCATGCGCATCCTCTCCGACGCCTTCATTCCCGAACTTCCCAATCGCTACAATGGCAAGGTGCGCGAAAATTACGACCTGCCGGACGGGCGGCGCATCATCATCGCTACCGATCGTCTAAGCGCGTTCGACACGATCCTGGCCTCGATCCCTTTCAAGGGGCAGGTGCTCACCCAGACAGCGCGCTACTGGTTCGAGGAAACCGCCGACATCTGTCCCAACCACGTGCTGGAATATCCCGACCCCAATGTCGTCGTCGGCACGCGGCTCGACATGCTGCCGGTCGAGATCGTGGTGCGCTGCTATTTGGCGGGGACCACCAGCACCTCGATCCTGACCAAGTACAGGAAAGGCGAACGAAGCTTCTACGGGCATAGTTTTCCGGATGGTCTGCGCGACAATGAAAAGCTGCCCTCGGCGATCATCACCCCCACCAGCAAGGCCGCCAGCGGCGGCCACGATGAGCCGCTGTCGGAAGCCGAGATCATCGATCAGCGGCTGCTCACGCAGGAGCAGTGGGACACCGTATCGCGCTATGCCCTGGATCTGTTCGCCCGTGGCCAGCAGCGTGCCGCCGAACGCGGCCTGATCCTCGCCGACACCAAATATGAATTCGGCACCGCGCCGGATGGCGCCATCATGCTTGCGGACGAAATCCATACGCCCGACAGCAGCCGCTATTGGATCGCGGCGAGCTACAATGAGGCGTTCGAAAACGGCGGGCGGCCGCAGAGCTTCGACAAGGATTTTATCCGATCGTGGGTGTCAGCGCGCTGTGATCCCTACAAGGACCCGATCCCGAGGATCCCGGAAGAGATCGTCAATCAGGCCTCGGCGGTCTATATCCAGGCCTACGAAGCAATCACCGGCGCAAAGTTCGCGCCCGACCTTTCCGGCGATACCGTGCTGGAACGCATCCGTTCGAATCTGGCGCGGTATTTTTAAGGTCCTGCGCCGGCGGAAATGCGATGCCCGGGAATTCCCGGCTTTTGCACGCGGCGATTTTCGCCTAACCTTTGTCCCATGTCTGCTTATGCCCGCGTAAGGCATATCGTCTCAGGCAGTGCCGCGCTGGCGCTGGCGCTTTGGCTGACATCGGCAGCTTCTCCCGCCGAGCCGGTCGATGTCGAACTGGTGCTGGCGGTCGATGTTTCGCTCTCCATGTCGCCGGCCGAGTTGGAGATCCAGCGTCACGGCTACGCTGCGGCGCTCACCCATGACAATGTGCTGAAGGCCATCGCCGACGGCGCCAATGGCAAGATCGCCGTCACCTATGTCGAATGGGCGGGCACGACCTGGCAGCGGGTGATCGTGCCGTGGACGGTGATCGCGAACCGCGACGATGCCGAGAAAGTGGTGGCGCAACTCAATGCGCGCCCGCCGGACAGCGCCCGGCGGACCTCGATCTCCGGTGCGCTGACCTTCGGCAGCGACCTGTTCGCCGAAAGCGGCTTTCAGGGCCTGAAGCGCGTCATCGACGTTTCGGGCGACGGGCCCAACAACCAGGGCGCGCCAGTCGACCTCACGCGCGACGAGGTGGTCAAGCAAGGCATCACCATCAACGGACTGCCGCTGATGACGCGGGGCGGGTTCAGCAGCGCCTTCGATGTCGCAAATCTCGACCGCTACTACAGCGACTGCGTCATCGGCGGACCGGGCGCCTTCATGATCCCGGTCAACGACTGGACGCAGTTCCCAGAAGCGATCCGTCGCAAGCTGGTGCTCGAGCTTGCCGGTTCCGCTTCGCCGCGATGGGCGGCGGAAGAGGCCGCGCATCCGCCGGTCGTGTTCGCCGACGACAGGCCGGCCACCGACTGCCTGGCCGGCGAGAAGATGTGGCGCAACCGCGGCTGGGGTCTGGATAGCCACTGAAATGCGAAGCCGGATTGGACCATCGTCCAGTGGGGGCTCCACTTCATTGACAAGCCTTTTGGCGTCTGTGAGACAATCTGCGCTCACCACAAAAAAGGGGAACCACAATGAACAGAACCTCCATCTTCGCGGCGGCGCTGACGGCGGCCGCCGTGCTCAGCGCACCGGCGATGGCCGCCACGTCGCTCACCATCGGCATCAGCGGCTGGACCGGATTCGCGCCACTGACCTTGGCCAAGCAGGCCGGGCTTTTCGAAAAACACGGGCTCGACGTCACGCTCAAGAAAGTGCCGCAGGCGAGCCGCCCGCTGGCCATTGCCAGCGGCGACCTGCAATGCGCGGCGACCACGGTCGAGACCTGGATGGTGTGGAATGCCAGCGGCGTCACCACCAAGCAGATCTTCCAGCTCGACAAATCCTACGGCGCCGACGGCATCGTCGTGCGCAACGACATCAAGACCGTCGCCGATCTCAAGGGCAAGAATGTCGCTTCGTCCGCGCCTGGAACGTCGCCCTATTTCCTGCTTGCCTGGGTGCTCAACAAGAACGGCATGTCGACCAAGGACGTGACGGTCGTCAATCTGGAGCCGGATGCGGCGGCACAAGCCTTCCTGGCGGGGCAGAACGATGCCGCCGTCACCTATGAGCCGTTCATTTCGGCGGTCCGCGACAAGACCGACCAGGGCCATATCCTGGCGACCACGCTCGACTATCCGATGGTGTTGGATACTGTCGGCTGCACGCCCGATTTCCTCAAGGCCAATCCCGATGCCGCCAAGGCGCTCGCCGACAGCTATTTCGATGCGCTCGACATGATCAAGAAGGACCCGCAGAAATCCTATGAGATCATGGGCGCCGACGTGAAGCAGTCGGCCAAGGAGTTCGAGGACTCGGCCAAGTACCTGAAATGGGCCGACAAGGCGGAGAACAAGCAGTTCTTCACCAAGGATTTCCAGGACTTTTCCAAGACCGCGGCGGACCTGCTGCTGCAGATGGGGCTGATCAAGGAAGCGCCGGATGTGACGACACTCGCAGACACCAGCGCGGTCAACAACTGATCGCACGTCTTCCTGCAGGCGGCGGCGATAAGCCGCCGTCCCTCTCTTCAAGGACAGTCTCTGATGCTGCGTCCCTTGCATCCCGTTGCGCCGGGCACGCGAACCGTGTTCGGCATTGCCTTCTTCGTGCTGTTCGTGGCGTTCTGGGCGTGGATCACGCTCGGCGGCCATGTGAACCGGATCTTTCTCGCCGATCCGCTGTCGATGCTGAAGGATGGCTGGCGGCTCCTCGCCGAGGATCGTTTCTGGCTCGATATCCTGATCACCATCTGGCGCGTCTTCGGTGGTTTCGTGCTGGCATCGGTCGTGGCGGTGCCGATCGGCATTGCCATGGGCGCCTGGAAGCCGGTGGAAGCCTTCCTCGAACCGTTCGTGTCCTTTGCCCGCTATTTGCCGGCATCGGCCTTCATCCCGCTGCTCATCCTGTGGGCCGGCATCGGTGAATTTGAAAAGCTGCTGGTCATCTTCGTCGGCTCGGTGTTCCAGATCATTCTGATCGTCGCGGTCAAGGTCGGCGGCACGAGGCGGGACCTGGTGGAAGCCGCTTATACGCTGGGGGCGACCGACAATGGCATCGTCAAGCGCGTCATCATGCCGGCCAACGCGCCGGAGATCGCCGAAACGCTGCGGCTGGTGCTGGGCTGGGCCTGGACCTATGTGATCGTCGCCGAGCTGATCGGCTCGTCGTCGGGCATCGGCTACATGATCATCAACAGCCAGTCGCGGCTGGCGACGGGGCAGATCATCTTCGGCATCATCGTGATCGGGCTGATCGGGCTTTTGTCCGATTTCGCCTTCAAAGCGCTCAACCGCTGGCTCTATCCATGGAGCCTGGCGTGAGCAAGCTTCTGATCGAAGGCGTTTCGCGGACCTTTGCAGGGGTCGGGGGCGGGCAGCCGGTACAGGCGCTGCGGCCGGTTGAGCTGTCGGTCGCGGCCAATGATTTCATCACCATCCTCGGGCCGTCCGGCTGCGGCAAGTCGACATTGCTGAGGATTGTCGCCGGACTGGAGGCGCCGAGCACGGGTCGCGTGCTGCTGGACGGCAAGGCGGTCACCCGGCCGGGACCGGACCGCGGCATGGTGTTCCAGTCCTATACTTTGTTTCCCTGGCTGACGGTTGCCGAAAACATCGGCTTCGGCCTGCGTGAACGCAGCATGCCAGAGCGGGAGCGAACCGAGATCGTCGCTTCCTACGTCGATCTCGTCGGCCTCAAAGGTTTCGAGAACCATTGGCCGAAGCAGCTTTCGGGCGGCATGCAGCAGCGCACGGCAATAGCGCGGGCGCTTGCCAACGACCCGGCGATCCTTTTGCTCGACGAGCCGTTCGGCGCGCTGGACAATCAGACGCGCGGGCTGATGCAGGAATTGCTGCTCGGCATATGGGAGCGGCGCAAGAAGACGGTTCTGTTCGTCACCCACGACATCGAGGAGGCGATCTTCATGGCGTCGCGGGTGATCGTGATGAGCGCCCGGCCCGGCCGCATCAAGTCGGACGTGCCGGTCGACCTGCCGCATCCGCGCCACTATACGCTGAAGACCAGCCCGGAATTCTCAGCGCTCAAGGCGCAGCTCACCGAAGACATCCGCGTCGAGGCGATGCGGACGGCGCAGGGGCAGTCCACTTAGACTGCGTTTGCCTGCTTAAGCCGCCAGCAATTGCTTGCGGTCGACGCGCTCCTGCTGCGGCGAACGGGCGTAGAGCTCGCGGTAGCATTTGGAGAAATGCGAGGCGGAGACGAAGCCGCAGGCGACGGCCACCTCGACCACCGGCATCGACGACTGGATGAGCAGGTGCCTGGCGCGGTCGAGCCGGATCTCCAGATAGTAGCGGGCAGGGGAGCGGCCCATCTCGGTGCGGAACAGGCGCTCGATCTGCCGGCGGGAAAGATCGACATGGTCGGCGATCTCGATCAGCGACAGCGGCTCGGAAAGGTTCGCCTCCATCAGCTCGATGATGGTGAGCACCTTGGAGTTCTGCACGCCGAGGCGGGCGCGCAGCGGCAGGCGCTGGCGGTCGGTCGGGCTGCGCACGCGGTCGGTCAGCACCTGCTCGCAGACGCGGTTGACGAGGCTCTCGTCGAAATCGTCGCCGATCAGCTTCAGCATCATGTCGAGCGCGGCGGTGCCGCCGGCGCAGGTGTAGACGTTCTGATCGATCTCGAAGAGGTCGGCAAAGACATTGGCTTTCGGGAAGGCTTCGGAGAAGCCCGGCAGGTTCTCCCAATGGATGGCGCAGCGCTTGTTGGACAAGAGGCCGGCGGCGGCCAGAATATGCGCGCCGGTGCACAGGCCGCCGACGGCGACGCCGCGATTATACTCCTCGCGCAGCCAGGCGAAGGCCGACTTGTTGTGGTAGCGCTCGACATTGACGCCGCTGCAGACGATTGCCATGTTCGGCCTGTCCGGCCCGGCCATCTTCTTGCGCTCTTCCTCCAGCGAGGTGTTGACGGCGCATTCGACGCCGTTCGAGGCGCGCACCGGCTTGCCATCGATGCTGGCCAGACGCCAGCGATAGGCTTCGTAGCCGAGCATCCGGTTTGCCGAACGCAGCGGGTCGAGCGCCGTGGCGAAGGCGATCATGGTGAAATCAGGAATAAGGAAGAACACAAACGATCTCTTGATCGCATGCTTTACGGCATTCACGGGGTAACCTCACGCTGCCATGACGCGAACAGGATGTCGCGAACAGCATAGCGACATCAGGAAAAACCATTCCTGTCAAT
This sequence comes from Mesorhizobium australafricanum, assembly GCF_033977265.1. Taxonomy (NCBI): domain Bacteria; kingdom Pseudomonadati; phylum Pseudomonadota; class Alphaproteobacteria; order Hyphomicrobiales; family Phyllobacteriaceae; genus Mesorhizobium; species Mesorhizobium australafricanum. The sequence continues at coordinate 147,844 of NZ_JAVIIT010000001.1, forward strand.
CGGGTAGGCGGCTAAGTGAAGATTAAATTTGCGACACGGGTCGCAAATGGGCAATTCGTGCAGCCGCAGCGGGCCGCTGCAGGGGGGACGCGTGCCAGCGCCCAAGCGAAAACGCCGCCTCGGCGAAGCCGGGCGGCGTTGAATTCAGTATACCGATTGTCTCAGGCGACGAAGCCGAGGCGGGCAGCGGCCACGGCGCCGGTCTGGCCGGGCATGGTCTTGGCAAGGCGCTGACGCTCGAGAGCGGTCGTCAGGTTCATTTCGCGGCGGGCGAACAGGCGGGCAAAGAGCTTCATCATCATCTCCATTTGGTTGCTCAGACGGGTCGCCTTCGCTTAAGGAGTGGGGCAGCTCGTTTGCTGACGCTGATATAGGCTCGCTTCAGCAAAAACTAAATCGCAAAAACGAAGCGCTTGATATGAAAAGCGACATGATGTGCGACATTTTTGGGCGGCATGCCCAAAATTTCCTATCATTTACAATGATTTAATTCGCAAATTAACCCGCTATGCGATTGGTTCATATGCGTCATGCAGTGGCCGCATGGCTGGAAAAGTCGTTTGAATGCAAACAAAAAGGCCTGCCGAGCTGACACGGCAGGCCTTCAGAACTCCTTACACACTTTGATTACTTTGCTCCGGCCCAGCTTCCGATGCCGAGGCGCAAGCCGTTCTTGGCATCGGCGGCTTCCGGCCAGCCGATATCCTTCTGCAGTTCGATCGGCAGCGCATGGATGGCGCGTTCGGTCTGGTAGCGGGCGCGAGCCGCGCTGAATTCGGTCGCAAGCCGACCGATGGATGACAGGATAGACATTTTCTTTCTCCTCTATGCGGGCTGGGAGGCGCCCGACATTGCGTTAAGTCAGGTCTGTTTCAGCTTCATTTCATGTCGATTGCAGGACTGTGTCAGGGTCGTTTCGTGGCTGCTTTTGGCAGCATCCTGCATCGATCGAGTTGACTATGCGCCTGGAGTGATGTTCAATCAAACGAAATGGAATGATGGATTGCATCAGAAAAATTGAAGGCAGACCGCCATGAATGCCCCACTCAATCATCCTCTACCGCTGCTTGATCTCGATGTGCTGCGCACCTTCGTGGCGATCGCCGAGACCGGCAGCTTCACCACCGCGGCCAATGCGGTGTTCCGCACGCCGTCGGCCGTCTCCATGCAGATCAAGAAGCTGGAGGACATCCTCGGCCGTTCCGTCTTCGCGCGCGACGCGCGTTCGGTGACGCTGACCACGGATGGCGAGATGCTGCTCGGCTATGCCCGCCGGCTGTTGTCGATCAACCGCGAAGTGGTGTCGAAGTTCATCATTCCCGACATCGTCGGCGTGGTGCGCCTGGGTTCGCCTGACGATTATGGCGAGCGCGTGCTGCCGCATGTGCTGAAGCGTTTCGCGCAGTCGCATCCCTCGATCGCGGTCGACGTCACCATCGACCAGAGCATCAATCTGCGCCGCCGCATGGATGACCGCGCGCTCGACATCACGCTGCTCACCAATTCCTACAAGACAAGCGCGATCGGCGCCGAGGTTCTGCTCACCGAGCCGATTGTCTGGGCCGGCGCCAAGGGCGGCTGCGCGCATCTGCGCGAGCCGTTGCCGGTGTCGCTGTGGGAGGAGGGCTGCGCCTGGCGGGCCGGCGCCCTGGAAGCGCTTGGCCGCGAGGGCCGCAACTACCGCATCGCCTATATGAGCGCCCACACGGCCGGCCAGCGCGCCGCGATCATGGCCGACCTCGCGGTGGCGCCGCTGCCGAAGTCGTTCCTCGGCGACGACATGGTCTCGCTGGGTGCCAAGGACGGCATGCCGGAGATCGGCACCTACAATCTCGCCATGGTGGTGGCGCCCGACGCCAGCGCGCCGGTGAAGGCCGTCGCCGACCATATCCGCGCGACGTTCGAACTGTTCCGCGAAACCGGTAAGTTCTGAGCTATTCGACGGCCGGCGCGGGGCGGGCCGCGAAAGCGGCTTTTGTCCTGCGCCGCGCACGGGCCCGGCGCGCGGCAGGAACGCTAAGGAAATCGACGATGCTGTCGCGCGCGCGGCGCGCTTCCGGCATCTCGATCAGCGGCCAGACGTGGAACATGCCCTCCTCGTAGACCACGTCGACCTCGACGCCGGCGGCGCGCGCGCGTTCGGCGAAGATGAGATTGTCGGGGCTGAGCAGATCGCGCGAACCGGTCAGCAGCAGCGTCTTCGGCAGCACCGAAAGATCGCCGTAGAGCGGGCTGATGTGCCAGTCGGAGCGCTCGAAGCCGGCGCTGTAGAGCCGGATCGCTTCCAGTCCGCCCGGAATGCCGAGCCAGGGATCGTTGCGCTCGGCCTCGAACACTTCCGGATTGGACAGCGACATGTCGAGGCCGGGCGAGATCAGCACATGGCGCGATGGCGAGGGCAGGCCCTCCTCGGCGGCCATCATGGTCAGCACGACGGCCATGTTGCCGCCGGCGGAATCGCCCATGAAGACGATGTCCTCGGCGTCGGTCCCTTCGAGCATGCGCCGGTAGACGTCGCCGACCATGCCGAACATGTCATGGAAATCATGCTCCGGCGCGATCGGATAGACCGGCACGGTGACGCCGAAGCCGAGACGCTCGGCCATCTCGGCGATCAGCCCCCAATGATATGACGTGATCTGAAAGACAAAGGCGCCGCCATGCATGTAAAGGATGCGCCGGCGCTCGCCCGCTTTCGGGGCGATCTCATAGACGGGAAAGCCGTCGATTTCGGTCTCGGCGATGTCCAGCCGTGCCTTAAGCAAGGCCGGCGGATGATGGTCCTCGGTCTTGCGGGCGTAGGCGATCCAGCGCTGCAGGTTTTCGGGACTGGAAAAGGCCTTCTTGCGGCTGTGCCGGAGAACGAACGAAACGAGATGGCTTTTCAAGCTGGGCATACGGATACACGGATCTCGGCAGAGCCGACTAAGAGAATTCCCCTGCTCTGCGAAGATCGTAGCTCAGTTAAAAAGTTTCAAGGTTTCGCCGCTGGCACATCGGCGTGATCCGATGGGGCCAGCGTCAGCGCCGCTTCGGCAGCAGCGTTGCGCGCAATTTGTTGTCGCCGGTCGCCGGGGCCGCGTTCCGGCCCCGGCGCTTGCCGAGCAGCTTGCACTTGTCGGCGAAGGTCATCAGCGCGGCGTACCCAGGAGCAGCTTATGAAGGGCTGCCTGCGGGTCGCTCGGCGGCGAGGCCGGCCAGCCGATGTCCTTCTGGACATGCGCCGGCAGGCTGTTCAGCTGACGGATCGCCTTGTTCTTGGCATGGGCGTGCCTGATGGTCACACCGAAGCGGCTGAGGCTATCGTACATCGACATTTTTCATCTCCCTTGAAGAGGCGGCGGCTGTTGCATGGTTCTCCGGCCGCTGCTTGATGTCCGTTTAATGCGTGACGCATGTATCGGATCGATTTCACGAAAACAGCGTTTCGGTTTCCGGATCGCGCGAATCCGGAAACATTTGCATACAAACGAATTGAGCGGGCCGTATGCCGGTTTCCATCTGGATAGCGGCCATCAGCGGTTGACAGCGGCGGCCGGCTGCATAGTTATTGTGCAATGCGACGGGGGCTGTGTGCGCTGCAATATGGCGCGATTTGGACCGGAGCATCGTAACGAGCATCCACAGCATTCAATATCTGCGGGGCCTCGCCGCATGCGCGGTGGTTTGCTTCCATGTCAGCGAGCAGTTCGGCGGTCCGTTCGACGTCGGAGCAGCCGGCGTGGACATCTTCTTTGTCATCAGCGGCTTCATCATGTGGGTGACGACGGCGGGCAGGCCGGCTGACCCCTGGCGTTTCATGGGGCGCCGCATCACCCGCATCATGCCTCTGTACTGGATCGTCACGGTCCTGACCGCGGCGGGCATCCTGATCAAGCCGCAGTTCTTCTACGGCCATTTCTTCAGTGTTCCGAATTTCGTCGGCTCGCTGTTCTTCGTGCCGGTGCTGCAGGAGAATGCACTGCATCCCATCGTCATACAGGGTTGGACGCTCTGCTATGAAATGATGTTCTATCTGGTTTTCACCCTGGTCCTGTTCCTCGGGGAGCGCTGGCGGTTCGGCGTTCTTACCGGCGCCCTCGTTGCCATCGTCGCGCTGCATTCGATTTTCCCCGCGGGATATGCGCGTGCCTTCACCGATCCTGTCGTGCTCGAGTTCGCGGCCGGCGTCGTCGTTGGCCGCTTGTGGCTCCAGGGCGCAAGGCTCCCGCTCGGAGGAGCGCTGGCGATGGCTGGCGCGGGGTTTCTGCTCCTTGCGGCCAGCCCGCTGTTCGATGACGAGATGCCCCGGGCCTTGCGCTGGGGGCTTCCGGCCGCACTGATCGTGGCGGGCGCGGCCTTTGCCGAGCGGGCGCGGCCGTTCAAGCCCAGCGCCTTGCCCAGCCTTCTCGGCGATGCGTCCTATTCGATCTATCTATGGCATGTCTTGGTCGGCGTCCTGACGACGGGTGTCGTGCTGAGGATCGGACTTCCCGCGGAGTTGCAGCCGGCGGCAATCCTAATCGGCACGCTTGCGTTCTCGACGGTGCTCTATCTGGTCGTCGAAAAGCCGCTGGTCGCATTGCTGCACCCGCAACGCCCCAAGGGCGCCGTGAAGGCAAGAAACGCCGCGGCCGCAGGGGCCGCGGAATGAACTCGCTACACGCTTGAACCTGGTTTAGTCGCGGCCACGCCGTGCCGCGCGTTCTTCGCGCGAGCGCCGGCGCGGGGTGGCGTCGCCGGCGGTGCCGTCCTCGCTCATCGCCTTGCGCGGCGGCAGCTTCACCGCCGCCGACAGCTTCGGGAACGGGTCGACCTTGTTCGGCAGCGCCATGGCGTAGACAAAGTGCTCCTGGAATTTTGGCTCGAGCGCCGTCTCGATCTTCTCGATCCTGCTCACCGTTTCCTCGATCTCGCGGCGGTAGCCGCGATTGAGCAGCGCCATGCGGGCGCCGGCGCCGGCGGCGTTGCCGACGGCCGAGACCTTGTCGAGGTCGCAATCGGGGATCAGGCCGAGCACCATGGCGTATTTCGGATCGATGAAGGAGCCGAACGCGCCGGCGAAATGGATGCGGTCGACATGGTCGGTGTGCTGCTTTTCCATCAGCAGCTTGGTGCCGGCATAGAGTGCTGCCTTGGCAAGCTGGATGGCGCGCACGTCGTTCTGGGTGATGGTGATCTTCGGCTCGCCTTCCTTCAGCACGTAGGAGAAGGTACGGCCGTTGGCGACAACGCGCGGCGAGCGCATGCTGAGCGATCCATCGACGACGCCATCTTCGGAAATGATGCCGGCGAGATACATCTCGGCCACCACCTCGATGATGCCGGAGCCGCAGATGCCGGTGACGCCGGTCGCCTGCACGCTTTCGGCGAAGCCCGGCTGATCCGACCACAGCTCCGAGCCGATGACGCGATATTTCGGCTCCAGCGTTTCGGGGTCGATGCGCACGCGCTCGATGGCGCCGGGCGCCGCACGCTGGCCGCCGGAGATTTCCGCGCCCTCGAAGGCCGGTCCGGTGGGGGAGGAGGCCGCCACGACGCGCGTTGAGTTGCCGAGCACGATCTCGGCATTGGTGCCGACATCGACGATCAGCATCATCTCGTCCTGCCGATGCGGGCCTTCCGACAAGGTGACGGCGGCGGCATCGGCGCCGACATGGCCGGCGATGCAAGGCAGCATATAGAGGCGCGCGCCCTGATTGAGCTTCAGGCCGATATCGGAGGCCTTGATGCGCACCGCGCCGGAAACGGCCAGCGCGAAGGGCGCGCCGCCGAGCTCGGTCGGATCGATGCCGAGGAACAGGTGATGCATGATCGGATTGCCGACGAAGACGGAATCCAGGATGTCGTTGCGCTGAACATTGCCTTCCGCGCAGACCTTGTCGACGAGGCCGGAAATGGCCTCGCGCACGGCGACCGTCATGCCTTCGCGGCCGTCCGGGTTCATCATCACATAGGAGACGCGGCTCATCAGATCCTCGCCGAAGCGGATCTGCGGATTGGACGTGCCGGAGGACGCGGCGACGCGGCCCGACAGCAGCGACACCAGATGCATGGCGATGGTGGTCGAGCCGATGTCGCAGGCAAGGCCGTAAGCTTCGTTCTTCAGGCCGGGCCACAGAGCGATGACACGCGCGATGTCGCTATCGGCATCCTTGTGGATGGCGGCGGTCGCGGCCCAGTTGCCCTTGCGCAGGATGCCCTGGACCTGCGGCATAAGGTAGAAGTCGAATTCGAGGTTCTTGAGGCCCCAGTCCTTCATCAAGGCGATCTTGAGCCGGTCGAGATCGCCGAGCGGCTTGTGCATGTCGGGCTCTTCGATCTCGACATAGCACATGCGGATCGCCGTATCGCGGGCGATCACCCTGGTGTCGGCGTCCTTGCGGATGGTCTGCGCGTTGATGACCGTATCCTGCGGCACGTCGATGACGAGGTCGCCGAGGATCTGAGCCGAGCAGGAGAGGCGACGGCGCTCGGGCAGGCCGCGCACGCGCTCGTAGCGCTCTTCCTTGGCGCCCTTGGGCGAGATGTGGCCGTTGGACGAGACGATCTTGTGCTTGGCGAAATTGCCTTCCTGCACCTCGATCTGGCAGCGACCGCAGGTGGCGCGGCCGCCGCAAACGCTTTCGACATAGACGCCAAGCTGGCGCGCGGCATCGAGCACCGGCGTTCCAATGGGGAACCGGCCGCGCTTGCCGGACGGCATGAACAGCACGAGCGGATCGGTGATGTTGGGCGGAGGGTTCATGCTGGCACGTGTCTCGATGGCAATTGCCGATGCCGTTTAACGGATCGTTTTACTGTTGGGTGGAGAGTCTGCTGGTCCAGGGGCCAACCATGTCGGATCTGCTGCTCTGCGCCATCTTCACCGCCTTCACCATGGTGCGCGTGATCAAGGGCTCGTGGCTGCGCAATCCGCAATACCTTGCCACCGGGATTCTCGGCGCGGTCGTCGGTGCGCTGCTGCTCCACGCGTTCTGGCCCGCCTATGACGATGATTTCATCGTCGGCGGGGTGACGGGGATCTTCGGATCGTGGGCGGGAATGGCGTTGTTCGACGCCATATTGGGCATGGCCTGAGCGCAAAGCAGAGCTGTCCGACCGCATCCACGATGCGATCGGACCAGCCTTGTTTGCGGTGCGGCTCACGATTGCGCGCTTATCCCCTGGCCATGCGGGCTTCACGGCCGCCACGGCGACGGCCGCCATTGCCGGCGCCTTCCCCGGGAGCGTTGACCGCCGTCGGAGCCGCGACCGCCTGACCGCCTTCGGCGGGCTTATAATCCTTGTAGGTGCGGATCCAGTTGGTGCAGTTCTCATCGGTGCCGTTGAGCACGTTGGCGCCGCGCACGGCTTCCATTTCCTGCGGACGGACCGGGTTCATGATTGCCGAGGTCATGCCGGCGCCGATCACCATCGGAATGAAAGCGGCGTTGATGCCGTGGCGGTGCGGCAGGCCGAAGGAGATGTTGGAAAGGCCGCAAGTGGTGTTGACCTTGAGCTCCTCACGCAGCCGGCGCAGCAGCGCGAACACCTGACGCCCGGCATCGCCCAGCGCGCCGATCGGCATCACCAGCGGGTCGACGACGACGTCATGCGCCGGAATGCCGAAATCAGCGCAACGTTCGACGATCTTCTTGGCGACGGCGAAGCGGACGTCCGGGTCCATCGAAATGCCGGTCTCGTCGTTGGAGATGGCGACGACCGGGACGTTGTATTTCTTGACCAGCGGCAGGATGGCCTCGAGCTTTTCTTCCTCGCCGGTCACGGAGTTGACCAGCGGGCGGCCCTTGGCGACCCTCAGTCCGGCCTCGATCGCGGCGCTGACGGAACTGTCGATCGACAGCGGCAGATCGACCAGGCCCTGCACGATCTCCAGCGTCTGAACCAGCAGGCCCGGCTCCGTCTCATTCGGGTTGACCGAGGTGACGCCGGCATTGACGTCGAGCATGGTGGCGCCGCAGGCGGCCTGCTCCAGCGCGTCCTTGATGACGGTCTCGAAATTACCGGCAATCATTTCGGCGGCCAGCTTCTTGCGGCCGGTCGGGTTGATGCGTTCACCGATCACGCAGAAGGGCTGATCGAAGCCGATGACGATTTCTCGGGTCGCCGAGGCGACGATGGTGCGGGTCATGCGATCTCTCCGTCGGGATATAAAGAGTTCTTTATATCGTTATCTGATTTCGTTCAAGCGAATGCGTGTCGGCAGCGCCTAGACTCTAAGATGTATGTCGTTGTCCCAAAACCGGTTCCCACTTTTGGGCGACATAGATCAATGCGCGGTCTTCACCATATCCACCTGGGTTTCGGTAATCTCGTCGTGCAGTATGTGGTCGAGCCGCTCGGCAACCAGCTGGTCATCGCGGCGGATCTCCCGTTTCCAGGGCTGGCGGCCTTTCAGCACGCCGGATTCATCGACGATCTCGGCGACATATTCCTCCTGGCGATAGGCCATCACATGGATGCCGGCGACGCCAGGGATTTCCTTCACCTCGTTGATGATGTCGATGCAGAGCTGCTTGCCTTCCTTCTTCTGGTCCTGCGCCCCTTCCAGCCGCTTGATCACCGCATCGGGGATGTGGATGCCCGGCACGTTGGAGCGGATCCATTTCGCCGTCTTGGCGGAGGCGAGCGGACCGACGCCGCAGAGCAGGAAGAGCTTTTCGGTGTGGCCGAGGTCGCGGGCCTTCTGCATGAAGGTTTTGAACATCGGGACGTCGAAGCAGTACTGCGTTTGCGCGAATTGCGCGCCGGCGGCGATCTTCTTGCCGAGGTGGATCGGGCGGAAGTCGTAAGGCGGCGCGAACGGGTTGACGGCCGCACCCAGGAAAATCTGAGGCGGCGTCGTCAGCTTGCGGCCGGAGAGGAACTTGCCGTTATCGCGCATGATACGGCATGTCTCGAGCAGCGACATCGAATCGAGGTCGAAGACCGGCTTGGCGCCGGGCTGGTCGCCGGCCTGCACGCCATCGCCGGTGAGGCAGAGCATATTGGCGACACCCATGGCGGCACCACCCAGGACGTCGCCCTGGATGGCGATGCGATTCTTGTCGCGGCAGGCGATCTGCATGATCGGCGCATAGCCCATGCGGGTGAGCAGCGCGCAGATGCCGACCGACGACATGTGGCAGTTGGCGCCCGAGGCATCGACCGCGTTGATGGCATCGACCCAGCCGTCGAAAATCCTGGCGCGGTTGTAGACATCTTCCGGATCGGCGCTGTCGGGCGGGTTGAGCTCGGTCGTCACCGCGAACTCGCCGCGGCGCAGCACGCGCTCCAGCCGGCCGCGCGACGTGTGGCCGGGCAGGGGATCGAGCGGCAGGTGAATGCCGGCCGGGTTCTCGTCGCGCTGGTGGGCGGTCATGCCGAAGCTCCCGGGTTCTGGGTCGTTTCACGCGCGGCGGCGGCCTGAGCCGTCACCCGGAGCCAGGCCGAGGTTTCACGCAGCGACTGATCGACCGGCTTCTGCACGGTAAGGATCTTGTCGCCATTGACCATGTTGCGCGAGCCTTCCCAGGCCTTGACCCAGACGCAAGGCATGTCCGGCTCGACCTCGCAATTGCCGTTGGCGCGCACGCCACCGCAAGGGCCGTTGCGCAGCTGCTTGGGGCAGTTCATCGGGCACGACATGCCGGTGGAGGAGAGCACGCACTGGCCGCACATGCGGCAGTCGAACATGAAGCCCTTGACCCGCTTCTCGACGAATTTCACCGGAGCTTCGACGCGGCCGTAGCCGATGCCTTTCCACAGCGGGTGCAACAGCAAGAAGGCGTCGGCGAACCTGCTGTAGAACCATTCGAGCAGTCGCGAGTGCCGGATGGACCACAGCCTCACCGCAAAAGTGCGCTGGACGCGCCGCTGCGGCGACACGTCGGCAGGCTTGTAGTCGGATTTCGGCGCTGCCTTCTTGACCAAAGTGGCCTGGGTAACCGTCGGCTGCTTGTCAGACATTTTCTTTCCCGCCAGCCTTGACCAGAGCGACCAGCCGCTCGCGGTCATATTTCGTATCGAGTTGCTGATAGGCCTTCTCGACCTCGGCCTCGATGTCGTCGCTGACCGGGACCGGGTCGGCTTTGCGCCACTCCGCCAGATAGTCGTCGGTACCGCCGGCGCCGGTGCGCATGGCGCACATGTCGATCGCCTCGGTGAAGCGCAGCGGCAATTCGCGCTTGGCGTTCTGCCGGCCCTTCCTGACGATGACCTGGGCAGGGATGTCGCGCCAGTAGACGACGATCAGATCGGCCATGAATTCTCAACTCCTCGAAGTCTTGGAGCATTGCCGCATGCGCTGTTGGGCCGCTTGTTATGGGACGACGCGCGCGCCTTCAAAAGCGACGCTGCCGGTGTCGTTAAGGAAGGGGGGAGTTTTTTGATCGAGCATCCCGTCAGATGCGCTGCCCCGCATGCTCTCGAAGCTTGCCTTATTCGTAGCCGAAGCCGCTTTCTCTCAAGTCGGCGATACGCACGATCATGCTCCGTTTCGGATCGAATGGCAGGTCTTCGAAATCGAAGCTGCGGTAGAAGTCTCTCACGGCCTCATCGAGCGGATGCGTGAGGATGCCGAAGCAACCGATGTCGGCCGACAATCGTACCGCGGTGCGGAATGCAAAGAGGAGAAGCGAGCGTCCGCAGCCGCGATTTTGAAAGCGAATATCCACGGCAAGTGGGCCAAGCAGTATCATGGGGATGGGATCAGGGCGATTGCGTTGCGCGGACTTTGGCAGATATGCCCGTTCGATCTGGCCGGCGCTGAGGGTGACATAGGCGGCAACGAGACTGTTCGCGGGGTCGCAGATGACGCTGGTGCGTGAGACCCCATCTTGTTGGTTGCGCCAGGCATTTCGGCGAAACCAGTTGTTGAGCGACTCGCGTCCGCAGTCGAAGGCATCTCTGTAGTCTTCCGCCGCAAGCGGTCGAGGCGGCGTCAGTCTTGCCATACAGGCCGCGACGCAGCGAGCTTTTGCAGACCGGCGCGCGCCCGCGGCGGCGACTTCGCCCAGGCCTCGAACTTTTCCCAATCCGCCGCCGGAATCGTTACGATACGTCCATCCAGCACCTCCATTTCGGCGGCATCGACGGCCTTGCGGCGGATGAAGTCACTGAGATTGGTGTTGGCCTGGCTTGCGGCGGCTTCGAGTATTTCGCGTTCGTCCAGCGTCACCCGGACGCTGAGGGGGGCCATTTTGGACATCGTAGATCTCGCTTTTCTGTATGACAATAGCATACAAATCGCTGGACTGACAACGCTACCAGACGCGCCTGGTCAGGCCGGTCCAGAGGTAAGACCAAATCGTCGGGTGATACCACTGCTTCGACGGTAGGGCCGGATCGATCGTTTCCAGTTTACCGGCCAGTGCATTTGTGACCGCCTCGACGCAGATATCGCGCGAAAATGCCGCCTGGCGCAGCGCGTAGCTGGCGATGGTGTCGCCGGTTTTTGGCTTGCCGCGCGCCTGCTTGAGCACGCCGCCAGTGTCAACGCCGGCATCGACGAGATGCACGGTGGTGCCGAAGTTCTGCGCGTCGCCGGATGCCAGCGCCCAGTAGCCGCCATTCATGCCGCGATATTTGGGGGCGATGCCGGCATGATAATTGAGCACCGGGCAAGGCATTCCTGCCAGCATATCCTTCGACAACAGTCTGCAGCCGGAAAGCAGCACAACGCCCGGTTTGATGTTCGCGATTTCCTTCAGGCATTCCGGCCCGTTGGCCGAAGGCACATGGACGATCGTCTGGCCTTGCCGCGGCTCGGTGTCGAGCTTCTCCTCGGCAATCAGTCGCGCGGCGTGGCCGGCAAGGAAGCGCTTGCCGAGCCTGGTCAGCACCATGGTGCCGAGCTGGCCGATGGCCGAGATCCAGCCTTGCCGGCGCGCGCGGCCGATGAGCAGGCGCTTTTTGGATTCAGGAGCTTCGAGGACGACGCTGACAGGACCGACGCGATCGATAATCGCATTGACGATGGCCCAGATATGCGGGCCACCCTCGGTGACGACCACGATCGGTCGCGTATTCGATTCCGACGCTGCCACGGTAAGCACCCGCTTTGAAGACCGGACGGATGCTATTCGGCGTGGGTTAATCCTTGGTGTGCCGGGGGCCTTCAGTCAGGCGTCAAGGCTAGGCTCAGCGCTTGAATTCCATGATGTCGAGTTTCGATTCGTAATAGGGCGCGGGGAATTCGATGCGCCATTCGCTGGCGCTGTTGCGGAAGGCGTAGCCGACCTGGTCGCTTTCGGGGCCGCTGCCATAGGGCTTGGCCTTGTCATTGTTCACAGAGAACGAGCCGAGATAGATGGCACGTTTCTCGCCGTCGTCGAAGAAGCGGCCTGCGGTGCGTTGCGAGCCGCTGATCTTCTCAAGCCGCCAGCCTGAACCGTCGTCGGTGACCTTGCATTTGAACCAGCCATAGATGACGAGCGGGCTCAAGCCGCCCGCCTTGATGGTGCGGCACTTCCAGTTGCCGGTGAGATCCTTGTCGGAGAAGGCGACGAGAGGCCTGGCGAGCAGTTCATCCAACTGCTTGACCGCCGCCGGATCGCCGGCCTTGGCCTCATCGAGAGCTGCCTTGCGCGTTTCGCCATACTTATCCAGTCGCGCCTTGTCGGCGGCCGTTATCTGCTTCTGCACCCCGCCATCGGCTTGGGCCGGCAAGGTGAGGGCGACGACCGCGAGGGCGGCAAAGAGCGGGCCAGGGGTTATGAAATTCTGTCTCCTCAAATCAATGGCTGGAACAGTTTTTTCTATCGCTGGCGCACAACTTACCGGTTCGCCATCGTCTGTCATCCGTGCTTAACAGCGTGAGCTCGGAAAAATGGTGGTTCGATCGATGCGGATCTTGCTCACGGGATCGTCCGGCTGGCTGGGCAGCGGGCTTGAGCCAAGGCTCAAGGCGCTTGGCCATGACGTCGTCGGCCTTGATCCGGTTGCCTCGGCGCGCACGCAGATCGTCGGCTCGATCGCGGATCGCGATCTCGTCCTGAAGACGGTCCGCGACAATCGCATCGAGGCCATCATTCACAGCGGCGCGCTGCACAAGCCGAACATCGAGCACCGCGAAAATGCCGACTTCGTCGCGACGAATGTGCAAGGGACGCTCAACCTGCTCGATGCGGCCGTTGTCTGCGGCGTGCAGCGCTTCGTCTTCACCTCGACGACATCGCTGATGATCTCGCAGGCGATTCGCGCCGGCTTCCAGGGCGGCGCGCGCAAGGCGGCCTGGCTGACAGAGGAAATGTCGCCGGAGCCGCGCAACATCTATGGCGTGACGAAACTCTCAGCCGAGCATCTGTGCCGCCTCTATCATATCGAGCATGGATTGCCGGTCGTGGTGTTGCGCACGGCGCGCTTCTTTCCCGAAGCCGACGACATGGCGCATGCGATCGAGCAGTCCGACGCCAACACCAAGGCGAACGAGTTGCTGTTTCGGCGGCTGACGGTAGAGGATGCGGCCGAAGCCCATGTCGCGGCCCTGGAGAAAGCCCCACAACTCGGTTTCGACACCTTCATCATTTCGGCGCCGACGCCGTTTGGGCCGCAGGATTGCGCCGAATTGATCGCCGACGCGCCATCGGTCGTCGCGCGCTACTTCCCGGATTATCCGAGGCTCTATGCCGGGAAAGGCTGGACGATGTTCTCCTCGATCGACCGCGTCTACGATTCGTCGCGGGCGAGGGAGCGACTGGGTTTTGCCTGCAAGACAGGTTTTGCCGATGTGCTGGCGGCGCTCGAAGCGGAGGCGTGACGGCCTCAGGCCGCGCCCTCTGCCGCCCGTGCCAGTTCCACGGTCAGGTCGCCATAACCGGTCGAGCGGCGTTCATAGGCGAGGCCGAGCATGGCCGCGGCTTTCTCGGCGACTTTGTCGAGCGCCGGATCGTCGGTCTGGGCGAGATAGATCAGCTTCTCGTAGTTGCCGAAATAGTCCTTGACCAGTTCGGGATGCCTGTCGAGGCCAAGCGGCTTGATGAAGAACGCCTCGAACTGGCGGCAGAGGAAGTCGGTCATGTAGAACGACATCATGTCGTCGTCGGCGACCTTCGCATAGGCGTCCATGCCCTGGTAGAAGGCAAAGCAATGCGGCCCCGCCATGCGCTCGACGCCATGCTTCTCGATGACGCGGTCGAGCAGGCCACCGGTGCCGCAATCGGCATAGCCGACGAAGATGTGCCCGTAGCCTTCCGACTTGGCCTTCTCGATCGCCTTGTCCATGGCCGGCGCGATGCGGTCCGGATAGAAATGGAACTCGGCCGGCAGGCAGGTCAGTTCGAGGTGGTCGAGCTTTAGCTGTTGCTTGACGGCCAAAACTTCGCGCGCAATCATCCCGCAGGCGATGACGAGCAGCCTGTCTGTTTGATTCGGTTTCGTTTTTTGCGTTTTGACCAAGTCGGGCCGGCTTTCGCTGCGGGGGCTTAATATCTGTCGAGGGAGACACAGTCCATGAAACTGCTACGTATCGCGCCGATGGCCATCCTTGCCTGCGCGCTTGCACTCACGGCCTGCGCCAACACCGTTCGGGGTGTCGGCAAGGACGTCAAATCGACGGCAAGAGCGGTCAAAGACACTGTCAACTGATCGGCAGCCTCGTCCATCATCTGGGAACAAAAAGGCCGCGCTGCAAGGCGCGGCCTTTCTTACCGGTCCATCCTGATGCCTTGAATCAGGCGGAAGCGCGCACGTTGTGCTTGCGCTTCATGTAGTCCTTGGCGGTCTCGACCGCCACCGCCGCGTCGCGGCAATAGGCGTCGGCGCCAACGGCCTTGCCGAATTCCTCGTTGAGCGGCGCGCCGCCGACCAGCACGACATAATCGTCGCGGATGCCCTTTTCCTTCATCGTGTCGATCACGACCTTCATGTAGGGCATGGTGGTGGTGAGCAGCGCCGACATGCCGATGATGTCGGGCTGGTGCTGCTCGATCGCGTCGAGGTATTTCTCGACCGCGTTGTTGATGCCGAGGTCGATGACGTCGAACCCGGCGCCTTCCATCATCATGCCGACGAGGTTCTTGCCGATGTCGTGGATGTCGCCCTTGACGGTGCCGATCACCATCTTGCCCTGCTTCGGCGCGCCGGTGGCGGCGAGCAGCGGGCGCAGTATGAACATGCCGGCCTTCATCGCGTTGGCGGACAAAAGCACTTCGGGCACGAACAGGATGCCGTCGCGGAAATCCTCGCCGACGATGCGCATGCCTTCGACCAGCGCCTCGGTCAGCACCTTGTAAGGCGCCCAGCTGCGCTCGAGCAGGATTCGCGTGCCTTCCTCGATCTCTTCCTTCAGACCGTCATAGAGGTCGTCGTGCATCTGCTGCACAAGCTCCTCGTCGGAAAGCTCGGAAAGGATGATCTCGTCGTCGGACATTTTTCTCGGGCTCCTTGCTGCTCGGAATGACTGCGGCAGCCTAAAAATCGATGCGCCAATACCTAACCCGCGAGGGCAAGCTAGCCATAGCTGATTTGCGACTTCCCGCAAAAGGAAAGCGACTGAAAAGTTGGCGCTTTTCTTGTCGATTTTGCGACAGGCGTTGGCGCTGGCGGGCCGTTTCCAATAGGGTGCATGGCTACGATCCGGCAAGAAGCGGCGGCGATGGGCCGCCAAGCCAATTCAGGCCAAGTTATAGGAAGAACGATCATGAGCGATAACGCGGCAGTCGAGCAGGAAGCGTCAGGCGGGCGGCGCGGACGCGGCGCCAGCGGCGGCGCGGCGGCACGCCGGGCGGCCCGTTCGGGCGGCGGTCCAGGCACCCAGCTCACCTACATCAAGCGCAAGATCAACGTCTATGAGGTCCTCAACGAGGAAGGCCTGGCGCTGATCGAGAAGAACACCGATACGGTGCTTGAGGAAATCGGCATCATTTTCCGCGACGACGCCGAAGCGCTCGCGCTGTGGAAGGAAGCGGGCGCGGATGTGAAAGGCGAGCGCGTGCATTTCCCGAAAGGGCTCTGCCGCTCGCTCTTGAAGACCGCGCCTTCGATCTACACCCAGCATGCGCGCAACCCGGAACGTTCGGTGCAGATCGGCGGCAATGCGACGGTGTTCGCGCCGGTCTACGGCCCGCCCTTCGTGCGCGACCTCGACGGTAACCGCCGCTACGCGACGATCGAGGATTTCCAGAATTTCGTGAAGCTCGCCTATATGGCGCCATCGATCCACCATTCGGGCGGCACTGTGTGCGAACCGGTCGACGTGCCGGTCAACAAGCGCCATCTCGACATGGTCTACAGCCACATCAAATATTCCGACAAGCCGTTCATGGGCTCGGTCACCGCGCCGGAGCGCGCCGAGGACACGGTGGCGATGGCCAAGCTCGTGTTCGGCGACGATTTCGTCGAGAACAACACCGTGCTGACCAGCCTGATCAATGCCAACTCGCCGATGGTCTTCGACGAGACCATGTTAGGGGCGCTGAAAGTCTATTCGCGCCACAACCAGGCCTGCATCGTCACGCCGTTCATCCTGGCCGGCGCGATGAGCCCGGTGACGGTTGCCGGCACGCTGACGCAGGTGCTGGCCGAAGTGCTCGCCGGCGCATCGTTCACACAGTTGATCAGGCCTGGCGCACCGGTGCTGTTCGGCACCTTCGCTTCCTCGATCTCGATGCAGTCGGGCGCGCCGACCTTCGGCACGCCGGAGCCGTCGCTGGTGTCCTATGGCGCCGCCCAACTCGCGCGCCGGCTCGGCCTGCCGTTCCGCACCGGCGGCTCGCTCTGCGCCTCGAAGGTCCCCGATGCGCAAGCGGCCTATGAGAGCGCCAACACGCTCAACTCGACGATCCTTGCCGGCACCAATTTCGTGCTGCATTCGGCCGGCTGGCTCGAGGGCGGTCTCGCCTCCTGCTACGAAAAATTCATGATGGACATTGACCAGCTCGGCATGCAGCAGAAATTTGCCGAGGGCGTCGACCTGTCGGAAAACGGCCAGGCGATGGATGCCATCCGCCAGGTCGGTCCGGGCAGCCATTATCTCGGCTGCGATCATACCCAGGCGAATTTCCAGACCGCCTTCTACCGCTCCAACATCGCCGATAACAATTCCTTCGAGCAGTGGCTGGCCGAAGGCCAGAAGACAGCGCCGCAGCGCGCCAACGAGCTCGCGCGCCGTTGGCTGGAAAGCTACGAGGCGCCGCATCTCGATCCGGCGATCGACGAGGCGCTGAAGGAGTTCATCGCCAAGAAGAAGGGCTCGATGCCCGACGCCTTCACTTGAAAGGAGCCCGAGTCAGGCCGGGCTAAAGTGGCCGACATCATCCACAAGGAAGTCTGGCGGAGCGCATTCTCCGACCCGGACCGCAAGGGATGACTTTTTCCCGCAGTCCGGTCGGGGAAATCGCGACCGCGCTCGCGGCCAACGGCCTGATCCTTCGCGGCGGCTTTCGTTTTGCCAATGATGAAGTAGCGCCCTCTGGTATTTCAGGGGGTGCCGCCAGGTCCGTGCTGCTGGTCGGGCAGGCGGGCGCGGCGCCCTGGCCGCATTTCAAGCGCTGGCTCGAGGGGCAGCCGCAACCCATCGCCGATCCGCTCGACACATGGTCGCGCCAGGTGATGAACGCCGTGGCCGATAAGTTCGGCGCGCGCGCCGTGTCGCCCTCCGACCGGCCCTATCGGCCGTTCCAACAATGGGCGATGCGGGCCGAGGGGCTGAAACCGTCGCCGCTCGGCATCCTGATGCATCCGAAATATGGGCTCTGGCACGCCTATCGCGGCGCGCTGCTGTTCGAGCAGGAGATCGCGATCCCCGAAGCTGACGCGGCGATTCACCTTTGCGACGCATGCATTGAAAAACCCTGCCTAAAATCTTGTCCGGTCGGCGCCTATTCGGTGGACGGCTTCGCGCACCAGGCGTGCCTGGCGCATGTGCGCGGCCCTCGCGGCGCGCCTTGCCGGAACGGCGGCTGCCTCGACCGCAACGGCTGTCCCTATGGCGCAGAGTATCGCTACCCGGCCGATGTCCAGGCTTTCCATATGGCGGCGTTCGCC
The DNA here is from genome assembly GCF_033977265.1 of Mesorhizobium australafricanum. Lineage (NCBI taxonomy): Bacteria > Pseudomonadati > Pseudomonadota > Alphaproteobacteria > Hyphomicrobiales > Phyllobacteriaceae > Mesorhizobium > Mesorhizobium australafricanum. Next base: position 165,790 of record NZ_JAVIIT010000001.1, read on the forward strand.
GCACTGTAGGCATTCTTCCGAACCGCACGGAAACTTGACTGCGGTCGAGTGGTTGCGGCTTGCCCTGGCGGGCGGCGCGGATATCTATCGCCTGGCAACCGGCGGAGCGCGCGATGACGAAGCAGGACATCGAGATCAAGACCCAGGACGGCACGGCGAAGGCACGGCTGTTTCGTCCAGCCGCGCCGGCCAAGGCCGGCGTCATCCTCTACGTGGATATTTTCGGTCCGCGTCCGGCGCTCGACCAGATGGCCGAGCGCCTCGCGGGGCATGGCTATGCCGTGCTGGTGCCCGATCTCTTCTACCGCTATGCGCCCTATGGCCCGTTCGATCCTAAAACAGCCTTTGCCGAGGAAAAGACCAAGGCGGCGCTGTCGGCGCTGAGCGGCGGCACGACGCAGGGCATGACCATCCGCGACGGCAGCGCCTTCCTCGATGCACTGGCCTCCGAGGGGATCGCCGGACCTGTTGGTGTCGTCGGCTACTGCATGGGCGGCGCGCGGGCGCTGAACGCGGCGGCGAGCTATCCCGACCGGATTGTTGCCGCGGCAAGCTTCCATGGCGGCAATCTGGCCAGCGACGCCGCCGACAGCCCGCACCGCAAGGCAGCAATGATCAAGGCCCGCATCTATGTCGGCGTTGCCGGCGTCGATCGCAGCTTCCCGCCGGAACAGTCGGCGCGGCTGGCGGAGGCCTTTCGGGTGGCCGAGGTCGACCATGTCATCGAGAACTATGTCGGCGTCGGCCATGGCTGGTGCGTGAAGGATCACAGCGTTTATGACGAGGTAGGCGCCGAGAGGCATTGGAAGCGGCTGACCGCGTTCTTCAAAGAAACACTGGGCTAGCCATCTCTCGCAGATCGCGGAGAGGGCACCGTGTAGCGCGAGCCTTCGAAGGTTCGCGCTGCCCCTCATCCGCCCTTCGGGCACCTTCTCCCCGTGAAACGGGGAGAAGGAAAATGCGCTGCGCTAAAAAAATCTTAGCATCGTCCCAAGGATTGGCCATTAGCCTTCGTCCAACAGGCAAATGATGGCGATGATGCTGGACGACGGCGAAGCCTCCGATGCCGAACTGATCGGGCGGGCGAGGGGCGGAGACAGAGGGGCTTTCGGCACATTGCTCGAAAGGCACTATGGCTTCGTCTATCGCGCCGCCTATCGCTGGTGCGGCCGCAAGGCCGATGCCGAGGACATCGCCCAGGACGTCTGCGTGCGGCTCGGCCGCGCGATCCGCGATTATCAGGGCAGCAGCGCCTTCACGACATGGCTCTATGCCATGACGCTGAACGCGGCGCGCGACATGATGCGCAAGCGCGCCCGCGACAACGCCAAGACCGATGCCTACGGCACCTATGCGCTGATTGCCGGCGAGGCGTCGGCGGAGGCCGGCGATCCGGCAGAATCGCTGTGGGCGGCGGTGCGGATGCTGCCCGACAAGCAGCGCGACGCGGTGCTGCTGGTCTATGGCGAAGGTCTCAACCACGCGGCCGCGGCGGAGGTGATGGCGATCTCGGAGACGACGGTTTCCTGGCACATCCATGAAGCGAAGAAACGGCTGAAAGTGCTGATGCGTTCAGCCGGGGAAGTGTGACCATGGTCGACGACAACGAACTCGAAAGGCTGCGCGACATCGCGGTACCGGCGCCGGACGGCGAGGCGAAGGCGCGCGCGTTCGCCGCCGCGATGCAGGCCTTCGACCTCGACGAAAAAATTTCGCCTGTCCCCCAAGGAACCTCAGCGGGCCTTCGTCTCACGGAGCGAGCACAAAAGCTCTGGAGAGAAATCATGCAACGGAAACTCATTGCCACGCCGGCCATCACCGCGCTGGTCGCGCTGCCTATCGCCGGCTATGCCGCTTTTGAGATGCTGAAGGAAGAGCCGCCCGTCTTCGGCGGCAACGGCACGGTCACCGAGACGGTGGCCGACAAGCCGGTGGCGCAGAAGCCTGCGCCGGAGCAACCCGCGATCAACGAGCCGCTGGCGACGGCGCCCGCCAAGCAGAAGAAAACCGACGCGGACACCGAAGCTCTGGCGAGGAACAATTCGCAAGTGCCAGCGACGCCGCCCAAGCCGGCGACCGAGGTCGACAGCCTGCTCAAGCGGGAGGTGGCGCCCGAGGCCAAGCCTGCTCTGCAATCTGCGCCGGCAGAGAGTGGCCAACTCGCGGCCGGCGGCAAGGACGGCTCATCTGGCAGAACGGCGATGTCGATGGCGCCGCAGCCCAGCGCTGACGAAGCCGCGAGGGCTGACCAGGCGCCGGCCGGCTCGGCGGTCGCCGATTCCAAGCTGATGGTGCAGCCTTCGCCCATGCCGGCCGACCAGATGCAGCCGCAGGCGGAAAACCGCGACCGCATCGAGACCTTCAAGACCAATCCGGTGCATGAAACCGCGCAGGATCCGGTCTCGACCTTCTCGATCGATGTCGACACGGCCTCCTACTCCTTCGTGCGGCGCTCGCTGAAGGAAGGCACTCTGCCTGAGGCCGATACGGTGCGGGTCGAGGAGATGATCAACTACTTCCCCTATGATTGGAAGGGTCCGGACTCGGCTGCGACGCCGTTCAACTCGACCGTCACCGTGATGCCGACGCCGTGGAACGAGCACACAAAGCTCATGCATGTCGCGATCAAGGGTTTCGATGTGAAGCCCGCCGAGCAGCCCAAGGCCAATCTCGTCTTCCTGATCGACGTCTCGGGCTCGATGGACGAGCCGGACAAGCTGCCGCTGCTCAAGTCCGCCTTCCGCTTGCTGGTCAGCAAGCTCAAGGCCGATGACACCGTCTCGATCGTCACCTATGCCGGCAATGCCGGCACGGTGCTGATGCCGACCAAGGCGGCGGAAAAGCAGAAGATCCTGTCGGCAATCGACAATCTGGCGCCCGGCGGCTCGACGGCCGGCGAGGAAGGCATCCGCGAAGCCTACAAGCTTGCGCAGCAGTCCTTCGTCAAGGACGGCATCAACCGCGTGATGCTCGCCACCGATGGCGACTTCAATGTCGGCCAGACCGACGACGAGGATCTCAAGCGGCTGATCGAGAGCGAGCGCAAGACCGGCGTCTTCCTGTCGGTGTTCGGCTTTGGCCGCGACAATCTGAACGACCAGATGATGCAGACCATCGCACAGAACGGCAACGGCACGGCCGCCTATATCGACACGCTTGCAGAGGCGCAGAAGGTGCTGGTCGATGACGCGTCCTCGACGCTGTTCACCATCGCCAAGGACGTCAAGATCCAGGTCGAGTTCAACCCCGCCGCGGTCTCGGAGTACCGGCTGGTCGGTTATGAGACCCGGGCGCTCAAGCGCGAGGATTTCAACAATGACCGCGTCGATGCCGGCGATATCGGCTCGGGCCATTCGGTGACGGCGGTCTATGAGATCACGCCGAAAGGCAGCGGCGGCGAGCAGGTCGATCCGCTGCGTTACGGCCAGGCCAAGATCGACAATGGCGGTGTCGCCAACGCCGGCGAATATGCCTTCGTCAAGATCCGCTACAAGCTGCCGAACGAGAATGTCTCGAAGCTGATCACCACGCCGGTGACCGCCGCCAACGAAGTGTCGTCCTTCGACGCAGCCGGCGCCGACCAGCGTTTCTCGGTCGCCGTCGCGGCCTTCGGGCAGAAGCTGCGCGATGAGGATCAGACGGCGAATTTCGGCTACGACCGGATCGCCGAGATCGCAAACGCCGCGCGCGGCGCCGATCCGTTCGGCTACAGGGCGGAGTTCCTGTCCCTGGTGCGACTGGCCTCATCGCTGGACGGCAACAAGTAGAGCGTCGTCAATCGAACCAAGGGCCGGCAGGACAAATCCTGCCGGCCCTTTTGCAATCGTTAAATTGCGCGGCTTTTCCGGAATATCATCGCAATGAGCTTCTGTTAGTCAGTGCCGATAGGGTTTGAGGGATCGGCGGTGCATATCACGACAATCGGGAACGCGAGCTCGACGGCGGCCAATGCGCCGGTGCGGGGACCGTCCGCTCCTTCAGCGGAATCCACGCGCATCAGGAATGATGTCGACGCGGCTCGAAACACGGCGCTTTCGGCGCTCAATAACGACCGTTTTCGTGTGATGCTGGAACAGATCACCGATCCGCGCGCATCGGGCGCCCTGATGACGATGGGCGCCGACAGCCAGGACGGCGGCGTTGTCGATTTCAACACGGCGCTGTCGCGCTACACCGAAAACAGCAAGTAGAAACCGTATCAGGCGCGGCTGCGCCGGCGCTCGCGACGCGCTTCGCTGGTTTCGGCGGTGTTTGCCGTCGCCACCTTGTTGCGCATCGGGCCGATGCGCTCGACGATCGTCTCGACGGTCGGCCGCGCCGCCTTGGTGTGCGCATCGAGCGCCTTGCGCATGGCGGCAAGGTGGGCGAACGAGGTGCCGCAGCAGCCGCCGACGATTTTCGCGCCGGCATCTACCGCAAGCCGCACATAATCGGACATCAGCTCCGGCGTGCCGGAATAATGGATCTCTGCGCCGCGGAATTCCGGAATGCCGCAATTGCCCTTGACGATAACCGTCGCCTCGGGCTTCGCCTCGGTCATATCCAGCAGCGAAGCCAGGATATCGGAAGCGCCGACGCCGCAATTGGCGCCGACACCGAGCGGGGCCTGCGACAGTCCGTCGGCGACGGCGTGGATGTCCTTCGGCAGCAGGCCCATCATGGTGCGGCCGGCCGTATCGAAGGAACCGGTATAGGTATAGGGCAGGCCGACGCGGATCGCGGCTTGCGCCGCGGCGCGGATCTCGTCGGGCGCCGACATGGTCTCGATCCAGGCGACTTCGGCGCCGCCGGCCTTGAGACCCTCGATCTGCTCGGCGAAGGCATCGACCGCATCCTCATAGGTCATGGCGCCGAGCGGCACCAGCAGCTCGCCGGTCGGGCCGACGGAGCCAGCGACGATCACCTTGTGGTCGGCCTTGTCGGCGACGGAGCGGGCGATTTCGGCGGCGCGCCTGTTCAGGTCGTGAACGCGGTCCTGCGCATGGTGCAGCTTCAGCCGGTGGCGGGTGCCGCCGAAGGAATTGGTGAGAATGATATCGGCGCCGGCGTCGACGAAATTCTGATGCAGGCTGGCGATGGTTTCGGGCGAAGTCTCATTGAGCAGCTCGGGCGCTTCGCCGGCCTCCAGACCCATCGCGAACAAATTGGTGCCGGTGGCGCCGTCGGCCAGAAGCACGCCCTTTTCGGCAAGCAGTGCGTCAATCGGGTTGGTCGCGGTCATGGCTTTAGCTTTCGTGTTCCGAATTCAAATAACGATATAAAGAAGTCTTTATGTCCAGTCAACGAGTTTGCGCCCGGGAAGGCCCTATGCAGCCGGGGTGATCTCGACCTCGATCTCGGTGCAGGCGTCGCCATTGGTCGGGTGGTGGTCGACCGAGCAGGCGGTGACGACAAGCAAGAGGTCCTGTTCGGCGCGCAGCGTCACGTAGCCGCCCGGCGGATTGATCGAGGCCTCGACCACCAAAGTCCCGTCGGGCTGCGGCATGGAGTTCTGGAACAGGTCGACCGGATCGGGCGCGAAGGGGAGTTCGATGCCTTCCGTGCTCAGCGCCTTCATCAGATTGTCGCGGCAGTTCGGGTGGTTGGGCAGGCCGGCCCGTTTGTAGAGCGCGCTGTCGCAGGCCGGGTAGAGCATGTCGTGCGGTCCGGGCGAGGCGTCCTCGACCAGCGTCAGCATGATCTTGCCGGCGGCGCTGTAGAAATGGTCGCCCAGTTTCGGAAACAGCCTCTCGGTGATGTCGCGGGTCTGCGATGTGCTCAGCCAGTCGAGCCCGCCTTCGGTCGAGAAGGCCCAGAGGTCGGAGACCTGCTGGCCCTTGGGATCGATGATGCGAACCAGATCGCCGCGCCCGACGCGCATGGAACGACCCGATTGAGGAGGAACGACGACGTGACGCGGCTCTTGCATGGGTTTCCCTGAAACGATGATCGGCGGCCGGGACGTCGGCCGACCGTCAAGATGATGTCGATGCCGGCGATCAGACAGAGCCTGATGGGAAGGACATTGCGGCCAGCTTTTGCGCGAAGCTCGCCGCCTCGTGCGCGTTGATGTCGGCCGCCCGGATCAGATTGTCGAAATGGCTGGTGAGGGTGCGGATCGGCTGGGTTGCGTTCAACACCAGATACATGTCTCCGACATAGATCGCGGCGCGGTAGGGGCCAAAGATCGTGTAGGGGATCGAATAGCGCATGCGTCCGTCATAGAGAAACAGGCGGAAGGTCGGGTAAAGGTCGTCAAGGAGCGCTGCCATGTGCAGCAGTTGCTCACGGCGGTCGGCTTCGGGAAAACGATCCCAGACGCCGAGACCGCGCGCAAAGATCTCCAATGTGTGGCGCGGCATGCAGACTTCCATGTCGGTCTCCGGCCGGCGGTTGTAGTCGATACGGTACTGCGTTTCGCCGGCTTGTGCTTCACGGCTCTTGTTGGTTATTCCGGCCTCATATTCGACCAGGGCCTCCGTGCGCAAAAGGTCAGGGATGCCTGCCGGCACGTAGCGGATCTTCGTGCCGGCCGCCTCCGCATGCCATTTGGCGAGCAGCGTGCGGTCGAAGCCGTCCGGCGCCTCCTCGATCTCCAGGCTCTCGCGGATTTCGCCGGTGACGCCTTCGTCGTGGCTCAAGCCCAGCAGCCAGTCGAGCGATACCTTGAACTCGGCGGCGATGTTGAGAAGCGTCTCGGCGCGCGGCAGGCGGGTCGAGGCGCCGGAAAGCAGTTGCGACAGCGCCGAGCGGTCGATGCCGACGGCCGTCGCGAAGGCCGACTGGTTGAGGTCGGACCGTGTCAAGAGCAATTTCAGCCGCTCCCGGAAGATCGTCGACAGATCGCGCTTGTCCATCAGGTCGCCCCTGCTTGCAGGAGGAAAAATTTTCGTCTGAGCCGTGCTGAACATGGCTCAGGCGTAAATGAATCCCCAAGTTTGTTTACAATATATAACACCTGCAGCCAAATATGCGCAATCGCAACAGTTTGTGCGCTTTGTCGCGTTGCGGCAACGGCAGGCTCCTGACACAATGCTGTCAGGAATCAAGGGGGTTCCGGCGACTGAAAGGCAGTGGTCGATAGCATGGCAAGCATGAATACTGGCATGAACAAGAGGCGTCGCAGCGCACCGGCAATCGAATGGCCGACAGCCTTCCTCACTCTCTTCTGCTACGGCACATGGCTCGCCACCGGCTTCCTGCTCTGGCCATCTTATCCCCTGATCGCGTTGATCGCCCTGGGGCTGATCCTGGCGCTGCAATCCTCGCTGATGCACGAGGTTCTGCACGGTCATCCGACCCGCAGCGCCCGCGTCAACGAAGCCTTCGTTTTTCTGCCTATCGGCATGGTCTGGCCGTTCCGCCGCTTCAAGACAATTCACCTTCGCCATCACGCCGACGAGCGTCTGACCGATCCGCTCGACGATCCGGAAAGCTACTACCAGGCGCTCTGGATGCATGAGGACCTGCCGCCGGCGATGAAGTTCCTGCTCAAGATCAACAACACCATGGTCGGCCGCTTCATCCTCGGTCCTTGGCTGTCGTCGGTCGGCTTCTTCATCGACGACGCCAAGCAGATCGCCGCCGGCGACAAGGCTATCCGCAAGGCCTGGCTGCTGCACGCCATCGGCATCGCCGTGGTGACGCCGGTCGTGACCTTCGGCTTCGGCATCCCGCTCTGGCTCTATGTGCTGGTGCCGGTCTGGCTCGGACAGTCGCTGATTTCGGTGCGCACCTATGCCGAGCACCAGTGGTCCGAACATCCGGAAGGGCGCACCATCATCGTCGAACGCTCGCCGCTGTCGTTCCTGTTCCTCAACAACAACCTGCATTTCGTGCATCACAAGAGCCCGACGGTTGCCTGGTACAGACTGCCGAAGCTGTTTCGCGAGCGCCGCGAGGAATGGCTGCGGATGAACAACGGCTATGTCTATCCGAACTATCTCTCGCTGATCAAATCCTTCGCCTTCAAGGCCAAGGAGCCGGTCATCCATCCGGTATTGCGCCGCTCGCCCGAACCTGGCCGTGCTTTCAAGCCGCGCGTCAGGGCGCGCAATGTCAACGGGCTTGGAACGGCGCCGGTTCCGGCTGAGCCGCCGAAGGAGTAATCTCGACTTTTCGCGATCGCTTTTTTCGCGGCGGAACGCAGGCGCCGACGGTTGCCTGTCTTTGAAAGCTGTTCGGCATGAGTAAATTCGTTGCGGCATTGCCGATGTATGACTGGCCCGAAGCGCGTGGCGAAGTCGACGCGCAATGGGCGCGGCTCCGCGACGCCTTCCGGCAAAGGGGCATCGATGCGCCGGAGGCCGTCGCGCGCAGCAATCGCGAGTTGCCGGCGGTGCCCGGCGGTATTCTTGACGACGCCGGAAGGCTGATCGCGCCCGACCCGGCGACACTGCCCCCGCATGAGTTCGATTTTCACCAGCTCTGGCTGAGCCCCGCGCTGCTCTTCGGGCAAACCTGCTGGGGGCCGATGGAACTCGGCCTTGCCCAGCATGTGCAGGCGATTGCCCAGCCAAACTACGATGGGTTCGAGGGCGGGCAGGGAGAACTCTATTCCAGCGCGCTGGTGATGCCTGCGGATGGCGGACCCTCGGTTGCCTCGCCGCTGGATGGCAAGGCCATCATTCCGACCGGTCTTCTGCGCGGCAAACGCTTCACCTTCAACAGTGCGGATTCGATGTCCGGGCTGATCGGGCTGACACGCGACCTGGAGGCGATTGGTGAAAGCCTTGATATTTTCGCCTCGCGCAGCGAAAGCGGCGGCCACCGGTCGTCGATCGTCGCCGTCGCCGAGGGCAGGGCCGATATCGCGGCGATCGACTGCGAAAGCTGGGCGCTGGCGCAACGTTTCGAGCCGGCTGCGCAGGGCGTCAAAGTCGTCGGCTGGACGGCGCGGCGCAAGGGCCTGCCCTATATCACCGCCAGGACCACCCCGGCGCCGATCGTCGCCGCTATGCGCGAGGCCGTCGCGGCGGTCGAGGGCGGCGCATCAGAGCAGCCGCTCGTCCAGCTTGTAGGCTGAAAGCTTCTCGTTGCCGGTCTCTGTTATCAGGATCTGCTCTTCGATCTTGACCCCTTCGTGCCCGCCGAGCCGGCCGATATAGCTTTCGACGCAAAGCGCCATACCGGGTTCCAGCACGCCGTCCGGCGTGTCGGCGGTCCAGTCGCCGGCATGCGGCAGCGTCGGGTATTCGTCCGCCAGGCCGACCCCGTGATAGAGCACGCCGTAGCGTGTCGGATAGCAATCGCCCGGCGGCACCGCCGAGCGCTCGACGAGGTCGCGGAAAGAGATGCCCGGCCGCATCAGATTTGTATTGTGCGAGATCTGGTCAGCGGCAATGCGGAACAGGTCGCGCTGCTCGTTCGACGGCCTCCCGTCGCCGCAGAGCCAGGTGCGCGAGAGATCGGCGCAGAAGCCGTAGGGGCCGACGAGGTCCGTATCGAAGGCGACGAGATCGCCGTCCTCGATGATGCGTGAGGAGCATTCCTGGAACCAGGGATTGGTGCGTGGCCCCGAGGACAGAAGACGCGTCTCGATCCACTCGCCGCCGCGCGCGATGTTGCCGCGATGCAGTTCCGCCCACAATTCGTTCTCGGAAATACCCGGCTTCAATTTCGCTTCCATCTCGCTCATCGCCGCCTCGCAAGCGACGATGGCCCGGCGCATGGCGAGGATCTCATCCGACGATTTGATGAGGCGCGCATTCTCCATCACGGCCTCGCCGTTGCCGACGGAAATGCCGCGGCGGGCGAGCTCCTCGACGCCTTCCGGATCGATGTGGTCGACGGCGATGCGTCGGTTGCCGCCGCCATGCTCGGCAACGAGCTCGGCGATGCCGGCGGCCCAGCGGCGAACTTTCTCATCGGTCAGTTCGCCGCTGTAGAGATATATCCACGACACGGCCGGTCGCACTTCGTCGACGACGCCCGAATGGTCGGACAGGTGCTCGCAGGAGAAATAGTCGAACAGCACCACCGGCCCATCGGTGGCGACGAAACAATGGCGGGTCGGATTGTGCGCGACCCAGAGCTGCATGTTGGTCGAATCGGTCGCGTAGCGAATGTTGACCGGGTCGTAGAGCAGGGCGCCGGCATAGTCGCGGCGCTTCAGCTCGGCGCGAATACGCTCCAGCCGGTATCTGCGCATGGCGGGCAGGTCGGGCGCGGCGATGCCTGCCGCCGCCCACTCGGCTTCGGCCTGAAGGCCATAGCCCAGCAGATGTTGATTAAGCGAGGCCGCCTTCTCGCGGGAGGCTTCGAGCAGCGCTTCGACCGAGCCGGGTTCGAACGGCATGATCTTGCGGTGGTGGCCGAAGCGTTGCTTGTCCATGCAGTCCCCTGGCGCTCTACCGCGCCGCCTTCTTGTGCAGTCTGGTAATTGTCAGTTGGCGCGGCGCGTCGCCGAAGCGCTCAGGCACCGCGATGCGCCGATGGACGGTATCCATCACGTAGCCTGCCTGGGCGATCCTGTTGAAGACGGCCGAAGGCGGCTCCCTGTCTTCCGTCAACACAAGCACTGCCGGCTCGCGGATCGACTGGGCGAAGTCGGGTATTTCATCGTCGAGCACGATAAGGTCCGAATCGACCAGGCGCAGATTGCCGATCCAGAACCAGCTCGACACCACGGTGCTGACCGGTCCGTCGGCGTTGATCTGGTCGTAGAGCGACCGGTAGTCCATGCGCACGATACCGCCGCGGCTGTCGCCGCCTTTCAAGTGCATGTACCAGCTTACCGGCAGCACAAGGATGGCAAGGACCGCGCCGACGAAGACGATGGTAGCTTGTGTTTTTCGCCCCCTCTGGCCCATGGCGTCAAAGCGCATGGCAAGCGCCGCGGGCAAGAAGATGAACACGGGAAGCATCCAGCGGTCGCGAAACTGCGTAATGCCGGCCGCCAACACCACTGCCACCAAAACCACCAGACCAAAGACGATGGCTCGCCACAAGAGCTTTTCCGGCCACTGTACCGGCTGAAGCGGCTCCGTCCGTTTTCTTATCGTCAGGAAATAGGCGACGGCAAAAACCGCTGCCGGCAATCCGGCGAAATTGACGATCGCATTGGCCAATCTCCGAATGCCGACAAATGCCGTATTCGCAACGCTGCCGCCCTCGGCGACGCCGAGGCCTCCCTGGTGCGAAAGCAGATCGTCCAGATGGGTCAGGCTCCAATAGAGCGTCGGCAGGCAGGTTAGGACCGCCACCGCCACGCTGATCAGGAAGCGGCGATCGAAGATCGCCTCGCGCGTTTCGCGAACCGAGAGAGCCGCCAGGAGCAACGCGGCGAGGAAGATGACGATGTTGTATTTCGACAGCATCGCGGCGGCCGTCGCCAGGCCGAACAGCGCATAGGCAATGGCCGATCGCCGCTTCTGCACCTCGACCAGCGCCAGAAGCAGCACCGAGGTGAAACAGAATATGGCGACCGAGTGGGTGAGGGCGTGCTGCATCTCCCAGAAGATCTGAGGGAACAGGAGCAGCCCGAACATGGCGGCGGCAGCAGTGCGGCTCGAATAGCCAAGCCGGCGGACGGCGGTGAAATAGGCCGCCAGCCCCGCAGCCAGAAGGCCGTATTTGACGATCTTGAGGGCAAGGACGCTGGTTCCGACCAGCGAGGCGGCAAGCATGGCCAGCCAGGTATAGAGTGGCGGCTGCGAACTGCCGTAGCCGGCAGCCAGGAACCGCATTTCCATCAACTGCTCGGAATCGTCGACGCCGACGCCCGTGCCCACAACGTGGGACAACAGCGCCATCACCACTGTCTGAGTCAGACAGTAGAGGAGGGCAAAAGCGACCGCGGCGCTGAATGGACCGACCCGTTCATCGCAGAGCCAATCGGTCCATTTCTCTAGCTGCCGCAAGGGGGTCGTCTTCTCATGCTGATGCGCCGGTAGCGGGCTCGACCATGCCATAGCGACCGGCGCAATCCAACAATTTGCCAGAGCGGTTCACCGTTTCGTAGAGACGGCAAACCGCTCTGCCTGTCTGTTTTACGCAATTCCGGGCGGAAAACCGCGTCACACTTTTCCTGGAATTGCTCTACGCCTCAGGTCCGCATCTTCTCGCCGCTCGGATCGAAGGGCGGCTCGACATTGATGCGCGCCGGGCGGCGGTGGCCGAGGATCTCGATCTCGAACAGGCCGGCGCTTTCGTCCTCGGCAAGGGCCGCCGGAACGTAGCCCTGCGCCATCGACTTTTGCACGTAATGCGCATAGCCGCCAGAAGTGACCCAGCCGACGACGCGCCAGTCGCCATCGACGATGCCGCGCACGGCGGAGGCGCCTTCTGCGGCCTTGGAGCCGCGTATTTCCTTGCCGGTCTCATCGAAACGCGGTGCGCCATAGCCGTGCGGCTTCTCAACGGTGCCGTAGTCCTTGCTGACCTTGGCCCAGATAGGCTCGTCGCCCATGACGTCGGCATCGATGGCATCGACGATGAACGAAACGCGGCGCAGCTTGGGCCCCTCGGCCTGTTCCTTGGCGGACGCCTCACGACCGATGAAGTCGTTCTTCTCCAGTTTGATGAAGCGGTCCATCGAACCTTCGAAGGGTCCGTAGATCGGACGCAATTCGCGGAACCAGGTCGGGAAGTTCTTTTCGAGGCGCATCGACAAAAGCGCGCGCATGCCGAAATCGACAATCCCGAACTCCTCGCCGGCCTCCTTGATCGCGTGATAGACGAGGCGCTGATAGGCTGGCGCCATCCAGATCTCGTAGCCGAGGTCGCCGGTATAGGTGATGCGGTTGACCAGGCAGGGCGCGCCGCCGACCGCCATCTCGCGGAAATCCATGAAGCGGAAGGCCTTGGTCGAGACATCGACATCGACCAGCTTCTGCAGCAGGTCGCGCGATTTCGGCCCGGCGATCGACAGGCCGACCAGCGTCTGGTCGAAGCGGTGGATGCGCACCGAACCATCCTTCGGCAGGTGCTTCTCGAACCAGCGCATGTGATACTTCTGCGCGGCCGACGAGCCCCAGATCATGAAGCGGTCCTCGCTCGACTTGGCGATGGTGAAGTCGCCGATCAGCTTGCCGAACTCGTTGACCATCGGGGTCAGCACGATGCGGCCAACCTTCGGCATGCGGTTGGTCATCAGCCGGTTGAGGAAATCCTCAGCACCCGGTCCCGACACTTCGTATTTGGCGAAGTTGGCGATCTCGGTGACGCCGACCTTGTCGCGCGTGGCGCGCACTTCCTCGCCGATCGGGCCGAAGTCGTTCGAGCGGTGGAAGGAGACGATGTCCTTCGGCTCTGAGCCCTCCGGCGCGAACCAGAGCGGCGTCTCCAGGCCCCACGAGTCGCCCATGACGGCATTGTTGGCAAGCATGGTGTCGTAGAGCGGCGTCGTCTGCGCCGGACGGGCGGCCGGCAGTTCCTCGTTCGGGAAGCGGATCGAAAAGCGGCGCGAATAATTCTCGCGCACCTTCGCGTTGGTGTAGCGCAGGCTGGCCCATTCGCCGAAGCGGGCGACGTCCATGCCCCAGACGTCGAAGCCCGGATCGCCATGCACCATCCAGTTGGACAGCGCGAGGCCGACGCCGCCGCCCTGGCTGAAGCCGGCCATGACGGCGCACGCGCACCAGAAATTGGTCAGGCCCTGCACCGGACCGACCAGCGGATTGCCGTCGAGCGCGAAGGTGAAGGGGCCGTTGATGATCTGCTTGATGCCGGCCTTCTCGATGCCGGGGAAATGCTTGAAGCCGATCTCCAGCGACGGCGCGATGCGGTCGATGTCGGGTGGCAAGAGCTCATGGCCGAAATCCCAGGGTGTGTTGACCGGCGACCACGGCTTGCAGGCCTTCTCATAGGTGCCGAGCAGGATGCCGTTGCGCTCCTGGCGGGTGTAGATCTCGCCCTTGAAGTCGAGCACGCCGATCATCTCGCGGCCGGTCGACTTGTTGAATTCCTCGACCTCCGGCATCGGCTCGGTGAGCAGGTACATATGCTCCATCGCCAGCACCGGCAGCTCGACGCCGACCATGCGGCCGATCTCGCGCGCCCACAGGCCGCCGCAGTTGACGACATGCTCGGCATGGACCGTGCCTTGTTCGGTGACGACGTTCCAGGTGCCGTCCGGCTGCTGGGTCAGGTCGACGACGCGGTTGCGCAGCACGATCTCGGCCCCGAGTTTCTTGGCCGCCTTGGAATAGGCGATGGTCGTGCCCGAAGGGTCGAGATGGCCCTCGACCGGATCCCACATGGCACCGACGAAATTCTTCTCGTCCATCAGCGGGAACATCGCCTTGGCTTCCGAAGGCGTGATCAGCTCGGTGTCCATGCCGAGATAGCGGCCCTTGGCGTGGGCCAGCCGCAGGAAGTCCATGCGTTCCGGCGTATCGGCCATCATGACGCCGCCGGTGAGGTGCAGCGAGCAGGACTGGCCGGAAATCTCCTCGATCTCCTTGTAGAGCTGGACCGTATAGGCCTGCAGCTTGGCGACGTTCGGGTCGCCGTTCAGCGTATGGAAGCCGCCCGCCGCGTGCCAGGACGACCCGGAGGTCAGCTCCGAGCGCTCGATCAGCATGATGTCGGTCCAGCCGGCCTTGGCGAGGTGATAGAGCACCGAGCAGCCGACGACGCCGCCGCCGATGACAACCGCTTTTACGTGGGATTTCATGAAGATAGATCCGTCTTGTGTAATGTGGAGTCAAAAATAGGAATTGATGCGGGCCGGCGACTTGCCGGCGTTAGAAGTCGGTCGGCGCGCCGCCTTCGGCACGGCGCTTCTCGACGAAGTCGTTGAGTTCCTCGCGGATGGCCGGATCCATATATGGCTCCTCGTAGGAAGCAAGACGCTCCTTCCACACCTTGTTGGTGCGTTCCATCGCCGTCGGCGAGCCTGCCTCGGCCCAGGTCTCGAAGTTGCGCCAGTCGGAGACGATCGGCGAGTAGAAGGCGGTCTTGTAGCGCGCTTGCGTGTGCGGGGTGCCGAAGAAATGGCCGCCTGGACCGACCGACTGGATGGCGTCGAAGCCCAGCGCATCCTCGGAGAGGTCGAGAGGGGTCAGGTACTCTGCCACCATCTGCAAAAGGTCGATGTCGAGGATGGTCTTTTCGTAGGAGCAGCGCAGGCCGCCTTCCAGCCAGCCGGCGCCGTGCATCATCAGATTGCCGCCGCCCTGGATCGCGCCCCACAGCGAGAACACGCTTTCATAGGCTGCCTGCGCGTCGACCGTGTTGGCGGCGCAGGTGTTGGAGGTGCGGTAGGGAATTTGATAGCGGCGGGCGAGCTGGCCGCCGACGAGCTGCGCCTTCATATATTCGGGCGTGCCGAAGGCCGGCGCACCCGACTTCATGTCGACATTGGAAGTGAAGCCGCCATAGCCGACCGGCGCGCCCTTCTTCACCATCTGCGCGAAAGCGATGCCGGAGAGCGCCTCGGCATTCTGCTGCACCAGCGCCCCGGCGACGGTGACGGGCGCCATGGCGCCCGACAGCGTGAACGGCGTGATGATCACGACCTGGCCCATGCTCGACATCTGGATAATGCCTTCCATCATCGGCACGTCGAGCTTGAGCGGCGAATTGGTGTTGATGATGGTAAAGACCGAGGGTTCCTGCATCAGTTGCTCGCGGCTGATGCCGCGCGCGATGCGGGTGATCTCGATGCCGTCGACATTGCGCTCCTTGCCGAGCGAATAGATGTGGAAGACCTTGTCGGTCAGCGTGGCGAGGTCGCGGACGCATTCCAGGTGCCGGACCGAAGGATGGATGTCGATCGGCTCCACCGGATAGCCGCCAGTGCAGTTCAGGATGTTGTGCATCTGAGCCAGGCGAAGGAAGTTGCGGTAGTCGGCCTGGTTGCCCGGCCGCCGGCCGCGATCGAGGTCGGAGCAATTAGGCGCCGAGGCCATCATCGACAGGATGACGTTGTTGCCGCCGAAGCGCAGATTGTGCGCCGGGTTGCGGGCATGCAGCGTGAATTCCGACGGGCAGTGCGAGACAAGCTCGAGGATCATGTCGCTGTCGAAGCGCACGCGCTCGCTGCCTTCGCGCACATCCGCGCCATGCGCCTTCATGATGCGGCGCGCTTCGTCGTGCAAAACGTCGACGCCGATCTCCTTCAGCACGCGCAGCGAGGCGAGGTGGATTGATTCCAATTCATCGTCGGACACCAGCTTGGTCGGCGTCAGCGGGTTCTTCAACTGCCGGAAGGCGGGCTGCTCGAAGGCGGCCGAGCCGCCGGCGCGCTTGCCGGCGCGGCCGCCACGGCGGGCGCGATCGGTAGCCACTGTCGGTTCGGCTGGATGGAGGGCGGCAGTCATGGGAAGCCTCGTGAGGATGCGAAATTGGCCGCATAATGGACTGGCGGCAATGCAGCGGGTGAGGAGGCGGCGACCACTAGAGCGAGGGAAGCGACATGGCCGAAGGGGAGCTTGCTGCAGGCGCTCGGACCGCTGGGACTGCCTACCGTGGCGTGATGGACGTCGTCGGCGCCGCCGGCCTGCCCGTCACGCTCGGCGTAATCTGCGCGGCGTTGGCGGCGGCGACGGTCGTCCGAAGACGGGTCTTATAGGGCAATCGGGGTCTCGGAGTCCTCAGTTGGCCTGCCGTCGGAATATTGCCCAGAGATCACAGTCGGCGTGTCGCTCTTCCGGATGCGTTGTGTGCAGCCGATCCCTAATTTGGAGCGCGCGATCGAAGTCGTCCAACAGCCCGACACTGGAGAGCTCCATGTTCGCGAACACGTCCGGAAAGCCGCCACAATTGCTCAAGGCGCTGTTGCCGACATTCTTGTCCATCAGATCGTAACCCAGGAACGCAAACCCGTCCCACTCAAGCGAGCGCACATCCGCCGAAGGCCTTCGGATCACGCCAAGGATATTGAGATCGCGCGTATCGGCCAACTCCGAAAGCAGGAAATCCAAATCGACAAAGAAATTGAGCATGTTGTCTTCTTTGACGATGTGGGGCCAGTGGCTCTCCTTGGTGTCCGGGAGCGCGAATGGGCATAGCATCCCATCGAGCGTGACGACCTCGGTCAATTGGGTGAGGCCAGACCACTCGATGTATTCCTTCCATCCGGTGCCGTGGGACGGACCGAACTTCTCAGTGGCTATGTAGAGGCGTTGCATCGGTTACTCGCCTTGCCATGGCGATTTTCGGAGCTGCCTTTTTAAACGCTCCGGTTGAATGTCGGTAGCGCCATGCCGATGTTTGTGGCACCCAGCATGGCAGATTTCGGAGACGACATGACCCAGTCGAGTGCACAAAAGCAGCCAGCCTCAGCCGAAGACCCCTTCCTCTGGCTGGAAGACCGCAACAGCAAGCAATCCCTCGACTGGGTTCATCGCCAGAACGCGCTGACGGTCGCCGAACTGCAGGGTGATCCTTCGTATCAGGCGGCGTTCGAGACCGCGCTCGATCTGATGACGGCCGAGGATAACATGCCGGTCGGAGCGGCGCTTGCCGGCTACGTTTATAATTTCTGGCAGGACAAGACCAATGCGCTTGGCTTGTGGCGGCGCACGCCGGTCGCTTCCTACAAGACCGACAGACCGGATTGGGAGACGATCATCGATTTCGACCAGCTCTCGGCGAAAGAGGGCGTAAAATGGGTGTTCGGCGGCGCCAGCCGGCTCTATCCCGATTTCAATCTCTGCCTGCTCTCCATGTCGCCCGACGGCGGCGACGCCAGCGAGATGCGCGAGTTCGACATCGCGACGAGGTCCTTTGTCGAAGGCGGTTTTTCCGCGCGCGCCTCCAAGTCGGGTTTTTCCTGGCTGGACAGGGACACGGTAATCGTTTCGGCGGCTTTCGAGGAAGAAGACAAGACCCAGTCCGGCTATCCGCGCGTGATCAAGCTCTGGCGGCGAGGCACCAAGCTCGAGGAGGCAACGCCGATCTTCGAAGGCGAGAAGCATGACCTCGCGGTCGGCGGCGGCGTGGAGTATGACGGCGACAAGCGGCATGTGCTGCTCGGAAAGACGATCGACTTCTTCACCTCGCACAGCTTTTTGCGACTGGATCCGGGAGAAAACAGGCGCGTACCGCTGCCGGACGACGCCACCGACACGGCGATCTTCAAGGGCCAACTCCTTTTCGGCGTGCGCAGCCCGTGGACGGCGCCCGACGGCACGCGCTGCCTGCCCGACGGGCTTTATTCCGTCGATTTCGACCGCTGGATCGACACCGGTGCGTTCGGGCCGTTCCAAACCGTGCTCGAGCCCGCGCATCGCGTTTCGATCGCCGGGCTCGCCAGGACGCGAGACCGGCTGTTCATCAACCTGATGGACAATGTGCGCGGCAAGGTCATCGCCTGCGACCGCACCGCAGATGGCTGGTCGCTGAAACGGATCGCGCTGCCCGACAACGGCAATGTCGGCATCAGCCATGTCGAGCATTTCGGTTCGAGCGTCTCCTTCTCCTTCACCGATTTCCTGACGCCGAGCTCGATCATCTGGTCGGATGACAATGGCGAGACGCTTGAAACCGTGAAGTCGCAGCCGGCGCGCTTCGATGCCTCGCCTTGTGTTTCGGAGCAATTCGAGGCGCGCTCGAAGGATGGCACGATGATCCCCTATTTCGTGGTGCGGCGCCGCGACCAGAAAGGGCCGGTGCCGGCACTGCTCTACGGCTATGGCGGCTTCGAAGTCCCGCTCTTGCCCGGCTATGCCGGCATTCGCGGCAAGCTCTGGCTGGACAAGGGCAACGCCTATGTCCAGGCCAGCATCCGCGGCGGCGGCGAGTTCGGTCCGGCTTGGCACCAGGCGGCGCTCAAGGGCAAGCGCCAGAACGCCTTCGACGATTTCGCGGCGGTGGCCGAGGATGTGGTCCGGCGCGGCATCACCACGGCGGCGCAGCTCGGCATCCAAGGCGGCTCGAATGGCGGCCTGCTCACCGGTACGTCGCTGACGCAGCGCCCGGAATTGTTCGGCGCCGTCATCATCGACGTGCCGCTGCTCGACATGCTGCGCTACACCGAATTGCCGCCCGGCGCCTCGTGGATCGCCGAATATGGCGATCCGTCGAAGCCGGATGAGGCGGCCTGGCTCGGCGCCTATTCGCCCTATCAGCATGTCGCGGCGAGTGTTGCCTATCCGCCGGTGCTGTTGATGACGTCGACAGCCGACGACCGCGTCCATCCTGGACATGCCCGCAAGATGGCGGCGCGGCTGCAGGAGGCAGATCACGGCCGGACGCTGTTCTTCGAGGAGACCGAAGGCGGCCATGGCGGACGCGGCGATCCCCGGCCGCAGGCGGCGCAGACGGCGATGCGCTACATATTCCTTCAGCGAGCGCTGACCGGAACGGCTTGAATTCTGGGCCTCAGGCGGCATAAGCTGCCGCCATGATCCGCTTCAGCACATCTGGCGCCTTCGGGGTCGCGGTGACGCCGTCACCGCGCACCCTTCGCGCCGAGCTGTTGCGGCTATGCGCCCGCATCGGCTATTCGCCGCCCGCCTTCCTCTGAGAGCCTGACCCGAAAGTCGGTCGGGTCGGCTCGGCGGGTCTTTTCGCCGCCCGGCGCGTCGCCAATCTTGCCGATATCCTGATATCGGCTGCGATCGGCTCCTTCCGGATCGACAAAAATCCCTCGCCGACCCTCAGCCGCCGACTTCCGAGTCAGGCTCTGACGAATCCGCCCCGGCCGTTGCCGTATTGATTCAAGAGGAAAGATCAAATCCATGACCTATCAGAATTATTCGCTGAAGCAGCTTCAGCAGATCGACGCCGCGCATCACCTTCACCCCTTCACCGACCACAAGGAGCTGCGCGAGACAGGCTCCCGCATCATCACCCATGCCAACGGCCCGTTCATCTACGATGCTGACGGCACCGAAATCCTCGACGGCATGGCGGGCCTTTGGTGCGTCAATGTCGGCTATGGCCGCAACGAGCTGGCCGAGGCCGCCTATTCGCAGATGAAGGAGCTGCCCTACTACAACTCCTTCTTCAAATGCTCGACGCCGACCCCGGTGCTCTTATCCAAGAAGCTGGCGGAGCTGGCGCCCAAGCATGTCAGCCAGGTCTTCTACGGCTCGTCCGGCTCGGAAGCCAACGACACCGCGCTCAGGCTTGTGCGCCACTATTGGGCGCTGGAGGGTAGACCTGAGAAGAACCGCGTCATCTCGCGCAAGTCGGCCTATCACGGCTCGACGATCGCCGGCACCTCGCTCGGCGGCATGGAGCCGATGCACAAGCAGCTCGGCGGCGCGGTGCCCAACATCGTCCATGTGATGATGCCCTATGCCTATGAGCTGGCTCTGCCCGGCGAAAGCGACCATGATTTCGGCATCCGCGCGGCGAAGGCCGTCGAGGACGCGATCCTCGAAGCCGGCGCCGACAAGGTCGCCGCCTTCATCGGCGAGCCGGTGATGGGTGCCGGCGGGGTGAAGATCCCGCCGATGAGCTACTGGCCGGAAGTGGAGCGCATCTGCCGCAAATACGATGTGCTGCTGATGCTGGACGAGGTCATCACCGGCTATGGCCGGACCGGCGAATGGTTCGCGGCGCAGACCTTCGGGATCGAGCCCGACACCATCACCACCGCCAAGGCGCTGACCTCGGGCTATCAGCCGCTGTCGGCGCTGCTGGTCGGCGACCGTGTCGCCAAGACGCTGGTCGAGAAGGGCGGCGAGTTCTATCACGGCTATACCTATTCCGGTCATCCGGTGGCCTGCGCGGTGGCGCTCAAGAACCTCGAGATCATCGAGAAGGAAGGGCTGGTCGAGCGCGTCAAGAACGATACCGGTCCGTATTTCGCGCAGGCGCTGCAGGAGCGGATCGCCGGCCACAGGCTGGTCGGCGAAGTGCGTTCGATCGGCCTTATGGGCGCGATCGAGATCGTCAAGGACAAGGCGACCAAGCAACGCTACCTGCCGTCGGGAAGTGCGGCGGTCGTGGTGCGCGACCACGCGGTCGCGAACGGCATGATGCTGCGGGCTACCGGCGACACGATGATCCTGTCGCCGCCGCTGATCTGGACGCGCGACACCATCGACATGGCTTGCGAGCGCATCGCCAAGGCGCTCGATCTTGCCGAAGCGGATCTGCGGAAGCGCTAATGCATGTCGCCCAGAAGTGTGCAGCGGTACTGGGACAACGACATGCATCAAAACAAAGACCTAAAGCGCGTCGCCTGAATCCGGTTCAGCGCGACGCGCTTTAGAGCGAGCATCCTGTTCCGTCGTCATCCTGGGCGGAGCAAGGAGCGTAGCGACGCAGCGCAGACTCCAGGATCCATGCCGTTACCTCGGCCGAGGCGCCGCGGAGCAGAATTCTGCTCCGTTGCAACGCTCGTAAGTCACGGCATGGATTCCAGGGTCTCCACGACGGAGCTTCGCTCCTGCTGCGCCCTGGAATGAGGAGGCGAAGGGATGCTTCCAAAACGCAAAAACCGCGCTCCAACAGGAACGCGGCTTTGCCAAATACACATGGCATTTCGCTACAAGAATACTTGCGAAACTTACGGGCTCCGGTACGCGAGACCTGATCCGGAGCGCCGGGCAGACGCGATGTCCGCCTCGCAGTCCGTTTTAAAGGCACATCGTTACCGGTGAGTTAGCGAGACCTTAAGCAAATCTAAATTTGCCGGCTTCGGACCGGCAAATTCTGAAAATAACCTTTGAAAAGCAGTGGCTTAAGCTGGATTTCCGCGCAGAAAATTAATAATCCCGGAAAAGTCGGAGCCGGCGTGTCCTTGCGCGTTGAACAAGGCATAGAGCTGCGTGGCCTCGGCGCCGAGCGGGGTCACGGCGCCCGCGCTCTGCGCGGCTTCCTGCGATAATTTCAGGTCTTTCAGCATCAGCGCAGCGGCAAAGCCCGGCTTGTAGTCGCGGTTGGCCGGCGAGGCGGGCACCGGACCGGGCACCGGGCAATAGGTCGTGAGCGACCAGCACTGGCCCGACGAGGTGGAGGCGACGTCGAACAGCGCCTGATGCGACAGGCCGAGCTTTTCGGCGAGAACGAAGGCTTCGGCGACGCCGATCATCGAGATGCCGAGAATCATGTTGTTGCAGATCTTGGCCGCCTGGCCGGCGCCGTCGCCGCCGCAATGGACGACGCGCCCGGCCATGGGCTTCAGGATCGGCTCGGCGGCGGCGAAAGCCTCATCGGAGCCGCCGGCCATGAAGGTCAGCGTGCCGGCTGTGGCGCCACCCGTGCCGCCGGAAACGGGCGCGTCAATGGAGGGCAGGCCATGTTTTGCGGCAATGGCATGGCCCTTGCGCGCGGATTCGACGTCGATGGTCGAGGAATCGATGAACAGCGCGCCTTTCTTCGCCTTGGGCGCGATGTCCTCATAAACCGACAGCACATGCTTGCCGGCAGGCAGCATGGTGATGACGACATCGGCGTCCTTAACTGCGGCGACGGCGTTCGCCATGACGGTAACGCCATGTTCTTTCGCAACCGTCAGGTTCTCGGGAACGAGATCAAAACCCAGCACCGTATGCCCCGCCTTGACCAAATTGGCGGCCATTGGATTGCCCATGTTGCCGAGACCGATGAAGGCGATCGTTGTCGTCATAGTCGTGCTCCGTGATTTCGGTAGGCAGTAGGCAGTAGGCAGTAGGCAGTAGGCAGTAGGAGATCTATTCAGGTGCGAGCTTGATAATAAGCTGGCGAAGCATTTTTCCGATCGCTTCTGTGGCTGACAGCATATGATTGACCTCATCACTCGTGGCTAGGCCGATGCGTTCAGCGATCTGGAGGTGCGTCTCGAGCTCCTTTAGAGAGCCTTGAGCTATCCTGAGAAACTGCTGATAAGAGCCGGTGTTATCTCGCCCGTAACCTTCCGCGATGTTTGCGGGGATGGATGTGGCTGAGCGGCGGATTTGGCTGGTCAACCCATACAGTTCCTCTTTCGGCCATGCCTTGGTCAAGGAGTAGGTCGCGACGGCCAGATCCATCGCCTGCTGCCAGACGATCAAATCCTTGTACGAGTTGATCTTGCCGGTCATCTTTCCCTACTGCCTACTGCCTACTGCCTACCAATCAGCGCCCGCGCAATGATGACGCGCATGATCTCGTTGGTGCCTTCGAGGATCTGGTGGACGCGGAGATCCCGCACCAGCTTCTCGATGCCGTAGTCGTGCAGATAGCCATAGCCGCCATGCAGCTGCAGCGCCTGGTTGGCGATGTCGAAGCCGATATCGGTGACGAAGCGCTTGGCCATCGCCGACCATTTGCCGGCATCCGGCGCCTTGCGGTCGAGCTTCGAGGCGGCGGCGTACAGGAAGATGCGCGCCGCCTGCAGCTCCGTCTCCATGTCGGCCAGCCTGAACTGCAGCGCCTGGAACTGGTTGATCTTGGAGCCGAAGGCCTTGCGCTCGGCCGTATAGGCAAGCGACTTGTCGAGCGCCGCCTGCGCGCCGCCCAGCGAACAGGCGGCGATGTTGAGCCGGCCGCCATCGAGCCCCGCCATGGCAATGCCGAAGCCGGCGCCTTCCGCGGCAAGCAGGTTCTCGGCCGGCACCTTGCAATCCTCGAAGATGACCTGGCGGGTCGATTGCATGTGCCAGCCCATCTTGTGCTCGTTGGCGCCGAAGGAAAGGCCCGGCGCGTCCTTGGGCACGACAAAAGCGGATATGCCTTTCGGACCGTCGGCGCCGGTGCGCGCCATCACCACGTAAAGGTCGCTGTCGCCGGCGCCGGAAATGAACTGCTTGGCACCGTTGAGCACATAGTCGCCGCCGCTTTTGACCGCGCGCGTCTTCAGCGCCGCGGCATCCGAGCCCGAGCCGGGCTCGGTCAGGCAATAGCTCGCCAACCATTCCATCGAGGTCAGTTTCAGCAGGAAGCGCAGGCGCTGCTCGTCGCTGCCGAAGCGGTCGATCATCGAGGCCGCCATGTTGTGGATGGAAATGAAGGAGGAGAAGGCCGGATCGGCGTGGGCGAGCGCCTCGAAGATCAGCACCGCGTCGAGCCGCCCAAGCGCCGAGCCGCCGACATCGTCGCGCACATAGATGCCGCCAAGGCCAAGCGGCCCTGTCTCGCGGATCACATCGGCGGGGAAGTGCTTTGCACGGTCCCAGTCGAGCGCGTTGGGCGCAACGCGGTCCGCCGCGAAGGCCTGGGCCATCTCCTGGATGGCGCGCTGTTCCTCGTTGAGTTCGAACTGGCCGCCGCCCGCATCGACTGTCGCGTCCATGGCGTGCTCCCTGTCGCTTCAGGCCTTCTGGCCTGTCGTTTTTGGCTTTGCGCGCCGTTCAATCTAGACCAATGATGCCGCCGCGCAACCCGGCTTCCTGCGGACCGGCTGTGCGTGAAATGACCAACGGAGCTCGTGCGTGCCGACAATTTTCAATGAGCTGCTGGACCGGTTCCACGCCTATCTCGCCGGCATCGACAGCGATCTGGTCACGGACGAAGTCGCGCGCATTGGCTGGGACATGCAGGCACGTGCGCTCGAAACGCGCCCGCTTGGCTGCCTTGGCCATCTCGATCGCATCGCCGAGCTTGCCGCGACGGACGCCAAGCCGCTGGCGCAATTCGTTGCCGACAATCGGGGCGCGTTGCGCTGGGGGCAGACCTATACCGCTGACGATTTCGGGCAGGGTTTTGTCGACAATTACGGCTGGCTGGAAGTGTTCGGCACGCGCGGGCATTTCGTCAATGACGAGGTCGCCGCCGGCCTGCTTATCCTCGGGCCCGACATCGTCTATCCCGACCATCACCACATCGCCGAGGAAATCTACATCCCGCTGACCGGCGGCACGGAGTGGCGGATGGGCGAGGGCGGTTTCCATGTTCGCGACGCCGGCGAGGTCATTCACCATGCCTCCAACGTCAACCATGCCATGCGCACGGGCAAGGAAGCGCTGATGGCGCTTTACCTCTGGCGCGGCGGGCCGCTGGCGCAAAAGTCGACCATCGGTTCAGGGGGCAGGAACTGATGGCCAGGGCGATCATGCTGCAGGGCACCGGGTCGGATGTCGGCAAGACAGTGCTGGTGGCGGGGCTTTGCCGCGCTGCGAGAAATCGTGGGCTGAAGGTCAGGCCGTTCAAGCCGCAGAACATGTCGAACAATGCCGCCGTCGCCGACATTCCAGGCGGCAACAAGGCTGGCGAGGGCGAGATCGGCCGCGGGCAATGGCTGCAGGCGCTGGCCTGCGGCGTCCGGCCGACCGTGCACATGAACCCGGTGCTGCTCAAGCCGCAGAGCGATATCGGCTCGCAAGTGGTGGTGCAGGGCAAGGTGTATGGCGAGGCGCGGGCGCGCGACTACCAGGCGATGAAAGCCGGATTGATGGACGCGGTGCTCGATTCCTGGGCCAAGGTCGGCGAGGGCGCCGACCTGGTCATCGTCGAGGGCGCGGGCTCGCCCGCGGAGATCAATCTCCGCAGCCGCGATATCGCCAATATGGGTTTTGCCACGCGCGCCAACGTGCCGGTGGTCCTTGTCGGCGACATCGATCGCGGTGGCGTCATTGCGTCCGTCGCCGGCACGCATCTGATCCTGCCGGAGGAAGACCGGCGCATGATCGCCGGCTATCTCATCAACAAGTTTCGCGGCGATGTTTCGCTGTTCGACGACGGGATAAGCGCGATCGAAAAGTTCACCGGCTGGCGCTGCTTCGGCGTCGTGCCGTGGCTGAAAGCCGCCGGTCGCTTACCGTCCGAGGATTCCGTCGTGCTCGAGCGCCTCGCTTCCGGCGAGAAACGGGCGCTGAAGGTGGCGGTGCCGATGCTGGCGCGCATCGCCAATTTCGACGACCTCGATCCCCTCAAGGCCGAACCGCAGGTCGAGGTGGTGTTCGTGCCGCCGGGAAAACCGCTGCCTCAGGATGCCGGGCTCGTCGTCATTCCCGGCTCGAAATCGACAATCGGCGACCTAGTGAAATTCCGCGAGAATGGCTGGGATCACGATCTTGCCGCCCATCGCAAACGCGGCGGCCATGTCGTCGGCATCTGCGGCGGCTACCAGATGCTCGGCCGTGTGGTGCGCGATCCCGACGGCATCGAAGGCAGCGTCACCGAGGCTGAGGGCCTAGGTCTGCTCGACATCGAAACGGTGATGGATCCGGAAAAGACCGTGCGCAATTCAAGCGCGCGTTCGGTGCAGTTCGGCCTGCCGCTCGAAGGCTACGAGATCCATCTTGGCCGCACCACCGGCCCGGACACGGCGCGGCCGTCGGCGATCCTCAACGGCGTTGAGGACGGCGCGGTTTCCGCTGACGGCAAGGTGATCGGCACCTATCTGCACGGGCTGTTTTCCGCCGACGCCTTCCGCGCCGCCTACCTCGCAAGTCTCGGTGTCAGCGGCGGCGGTATTGATTACCGCGCCGAGGTCGAGAAGGCGCTGGACGAGGTGGCCGCAGAGTTGGAGAGGCATATCGACTGCGATGCGATTTTTGCCCTGGCGCGATAGGTCGGGTTCCTCGGCACGGAAGCTGGCCCGGGTAGCTGAGGGATCTCGTGCCTTGGCGATTAGCCGAGCCACCTATGCGGTCGTCATTCTATGGCGAAGCAAGGAGCGAAGCGACGCGCGCAGACCATAGAATCCATTCCGTGACGTCAAGGCGTTGCAACCGTGCAGAATTCTGCTCCGCTGCGCTCTTCGATTAAGGTCACGGCATGGATCCTCGGGTCTGCGCGCGTCGCTTCGCTCCTTGCTTCGCCCGTGGATGACGAAGTTGAGATGGTTTCGCTCATGGGGGGCACGGCGAGACTTCCTACGCCTTCTCTCCCGCCTTCGGCCAGTAGGTGCCAAACGACCAGACATTGCCTTCCGGGTCGAGGCAGATGAACTCGCGGCTGCCATAGTCGCGGTCGACCAGTTCCTGGATAATCCTGGCGCCGGCCTTCTTCGCCTTGGCATATGCGGCGTCGGCGTCATCGACGGCGATGTAGATCGACTTTCCGCCGCCACGGCCGGGCTCGCCGACCATCTTGCCGTAGTCGTCGTCGCGCGCCGTGCCCAGCATGATCATCGAGGAACCGAAGGTCAGCTCGGCATGATGGATGACGTCGCCCTCGCCATAGCGGGCGCGCAGTTCGAAGCCGAAGGCTTCGCACAGCCAGTCGATCATCCTGGCTGCGTTTTTGTAGCGCAGGGCGGGGTAAATACGGGGTGCTTCCGTTGCCGTGGGCATGACGATCTCCTTGTTTGGGTCGATAAACCCAATGTCGACCATGGCCGCCTTGGCGTCTTGAAGAAATGTTACTTCGCCGATGCCTACATCGACGCCGCGAGCGCGGTCGGCGTTTCCCCGGCAAGCTGGCGGAATTCGCGCACCAGATGCGCCTGATCGGCATAGCCGCAGTCGGCGGCGATGCCGGCCCAATCGTCTTCCTGCCGCTTGGATAGCGAGAGTGCGCGGTTGAAGCGCACGATGCGCGACAATGTCTTCGGGCCGATGCCGATCGCGTCGGTGAATTTTGCCGCCAGATGCTTGCGGCTCCAGCCGATCTCGCCGGCGAGCGCGGAAATGCGGGTGCGGCCGCCCGACGCGATGACGGTCCTGTAGGCCCAGGCGATTTCGGGCGAAAGCGCATTCGCTTCCGCAAGGCGTCTGGCTATATAGTTCTCCGCTATGTCGAAGCGCGTCCCAATCCGACGCCTCGCCAAGCCGTTCGCGCAGCGCGATGCCGTCAAAGCCTAGCGCATCGTCCAGCCCGACCATGCGGTCGCGCAGCTCGCTCATCGGCAGGCCGAAGAATCGCCTGGCGCCGAGCGGGGTAAAATTGACCTGGACGCAGCAGGCGGCACCGAAGGATTCGATCGTGACCGGCCCGGCATAGAGGCCGGCGGCGAAGCTGGCGTAGCGATCATTGTCCCCGGGGGTTTGGCCTAGTCCGATGGCGAAGGCTTCGGCAAAGCTGATCACCAGCGGCACGGTGAGCGAGGCATATTCGACGATGCGGAAATGGCCGGGGCGGGTCTCGCGATAGCCGCAGATATCCGTGACGATGCCCGTAAGCGCGGCAGCGGGCTTGCGCCGAACCATCTCGAAATGGAGGGCCGGGGATCGATTGTCCTGTCGATGGCGTTCTGTCTCGTCGGACATTGCGCAAGCCTAGCAGAACACGCTCTCAAAAATCAAAAGCGCCCGGCACGTGCCGGGCGCTCCGAGTTGCCAGAGATTGGTGTGCTCAGGCGCCGCGCATCAGGCAGCCGGCGGCAAGCACGATATAGGCGATGAGCATGATCCAAACTGACGCAAGCGGAATGAATGCAAGAACGCCAAGAGCGGCAAGAAGGCCGATGATGGCGATGACCAACGAAATAATGAACACGATCTGGGTAGGCGCACTGAGATTCATGTCCGTCCCTCCAACATGATTCGCACCTGCGAACTCTAACAGCAGGAGCGTCACACACCAATGAGCTGGCGCAAGGGATTGGTTGGGTCGGCCAGCAGCTTCGCCGCCAGCGCTAGGCAGACGACCACCAACAGCGGCTTGATCAGCTTGGCGCCGATCCGGATGGCCAGGCTCGCGCCGACACGGGCGCCGATGAATTGCGCCGCGCCCATCATCAGGCCGATCTTCCAGTCGATGACGCCGACGGCGGCGAAGACGACGAAGCCGCCGATGTTGGAAGCGAAGTTCAGCAGCTTGGTGTGCGCGGTCGCCTTGAGCACGCCATAGCCGGCAAGGGTGACGAAGGCGAGCATGTAGAAGGAGCCGGCGCCGGGACCAAAGACACCGTCATAGAAGCCGACCAGCAGCGGGATGATCAGCCCGAACAGGAAAGGCGACAGCCGCTCGGCGCGGTCGACGTCGTCCATGTTCGGCTTCAGTGCGAAATAGAGCGCGATGGCGATCAAGAGCAGCGGCAGCAGGGCGCGCAGGAAATCGCCGGGAACGACCGTCGCCAGCAGCGCGCCGACCGCGCCGCCGACGAGCGCCAGCAGTGCTGACGGCAGCTGGCGGCGCAGGTTCACCTGACCGTTGGCGGCATAGTGGATGGTGGCCGAGCCGGAACCGAACATGCCCTGCAGCTTGTTGGTGCCGAGCGCGGCGACCGGCGAAAAACCGGCCAGCAGCAGCGCCGGGATCGTGATCAGCCCGCCGCCACCGGCGATCGAATCGACGAAGCCGGCGGCAAAGGCGGCGGCGATGAGGATGAGGACGGTCTGCAGGGTAAGGTCAATCATCAGGCAAGTCGCGGCGAGGAGAGCCGCAGCTTGCATCACGCTCGACCAGTTTGCGCAAGGCTAATTCCACGCTAAAGCGCGTCGCGCTGAACCGGATTCAGGCGACGCGCTTTAGGTTTTTGTTTTGATGCATGTCGTTGCCCCAGAACCGCTGCACACTTCTGGGCGACATGCATAGATCGGTTCACCGTTTCGTGGAAACGCCGAAACCGCTCCATCTTTTGTTTTGGCGCAATTGCGGACGGAAAACCGTTTCACACTTTTCCTGGAATTGCTCTAACAATCAGATGGAATCGCGGAGGGAGGCTGATGGCGATGGCGCTGCTTGACCAGATACGTTCGATCTTCGACGGTGACCCAGGGGTGCGCAAGGTGGCGGACGACCCTGTGCTGTCGGCGGAACTCTTGATGCTGTTCCGCATGATCCTGGCCGACGGCTCGGTCTCCGAGAGCGAGATGGTTGTCTTCCGGCGCATCTGCAAGGAAGCCTTCGGCATTGCCGAGACCTCGATCGACAGCGTCATCGAATATCTCAACGACTTTGGCTACGAGACCAACGGCTCGCAGGCGATCGCGCTGTTCCGCGACCTCGATGCCGAGCGCCGAAAACTCCTTGCGCGCCACATGGCCGAGATCGCCAAGGCCGATTCCAAGCTGGCGGAGAGCGAGGTCAAGCTTCTGCGCCGCACGCTCGACCTGCTCGATATCAGTGCGGTCGACGTGGTGAAGCCGGAGAGCTGAAAGCGGACCGGTCGTCTATCCCTGTTCCTGCATTCTGCGCGCGATGGCTCGGTGGAGGTCGGGCGCCGCCGAGACAAGCGCTTGCGCCGGTTCAGAGCGCGGATGGTCGAGCACTTCGGCGGCCCGGCCGCGCTCGACGATCTTGCCTTCATGCATGACCAGCACCTCGTCCGCCATGGCGCGGGCGACTGTCAAGTCATGGGTGATGAAGAGATAGGCGATGCCGAGCTTCTGGTTGAGCTCGGCGAAAAGGTCGAGGATCTGGGCGCGGATCGAGACGTCCAGCGCCGAGACCGGCTCATCGGCGACCACCAGCTTCGGACGGGTGATGATGGCGCGGGCGATCGACAGGCGCTGGCGTTGGCCGCCCGAGAATTCATGCGGATATTTGTCCATGTCGCGGGGACCGAGCCCGACTTCGTGCAGCGCATGCGCGACCATCTCGCGGCGCTCGGCCACGGCCGGCTGTTTCTCAAGAAGATGCAGCGGCTCCGCTACCAGCTTCTCCACCTTCTGGCGCGGGTCGAAGGAGCCGTAAGGATCCTGGAACACGACCTGCATATCGCGCCTTGCCGGCCTTAGCGCCGACTCCGGCTTGCCCGTGATGGCCTCGCCGCGAAAGCGGATCGTGCCCGCCGTGGGCTTGTCCAATGCGAGGATCATGCGGGCGAGGGTGGATTTGCCGCAACCCGAACGGCCGACGAGCGCCACCGATTGGGCAGGCTCAATGGTGAGCGAGACGTCGTCGACGGCGCGGATCGGTTGTGCCGGCCGGAACAGTGATATGCGCCGTCCCGGATAGTCCCGGCCGACGCCTTCGACTTCGAGCAAGGGTTTCGCCGAGCCGGCAAGGTGTGGTTTCGGACGCGGCGGCACATGCATGGAGGCAAGCGCCAGCTCGCGCGTGTAGGGGTGCGATTGTTCCGACAGGGTGCGCGCCGTGTCACCCGCTTCCATAACCTCGCCTTGGCGCAGGATGGTCAGGCGATCGGCCATCTCGGTCACCACGGCAAGGTCGTGCGAGATCAGCAGCAGCCCCATGCGGTTTTCGCTGACCAGATCGCGCAAAAGGTCGAGAATCTGCGCCTGCAGCACCACATCGAGCGCCGTGGTCGGCTCATCGGCGATCAACAATTTAGGTTTCAGCGCGCAGGCAATGGCGATGACGACGCGCTGGCGCTGGCCGCCGGACAGTTCGTGCGGGTAGCGCGACAGCGGGAATTTGGCTTCGGGCAGCCCGACGCGGTCGAGGATTTTTCGCGCGCGGTCCTCGGCTTCGGCGCGACCCGCCTTGGTGTGCCAGCGAATGCCTTCGGCGACCTGTTCGCCTATGGTCTTGACCGGGTTGAGCGCCGTCATCGGCTCCTGGAAGACCATGCCGATATCGTCGCCGCGCAAGGCGCACATCTGGTCCTCGCTCGCCGCGAGGATGTCGATGCCGGCGAAGCTGACGCGGCCTTCGGCGCGCGCCAGATGGGGAAGGAGTTGCATGACGGTCAGCGCCGTCATCGACTTGCCGGAGCCGGATTCGCCAACCAGGCCGACAACTTCGCCGGGCGCGATGGCGAGCTCGACGCCTTTCAGGATCGGTGTGCCGCCGATCGTCAGCGACAGGTTCTCGATCTCGAGCAGGCTCATCGCTGCCGCCGCGATTTCGGATCGAGGATGTCGGCGATGCCGTCGCCGAGCAGGTTCAGCCCAAGCACGGTGATGACGATCGCCATGCCGGGAAAGATCGCCATCCAGGGCGCGGTCACCATGCGCGTCTGCGCATCGAACAGCATGCGACCCCAACTCGGCATCGGCGGCTGGGCGCCGAGGCCGACATAGGAAAGCCCGGCTTCGGCCAGGATGCCCAGCGCAAACTGGATCGTGCCCTGGACAAGCAGCAGCGTCGCGATGTTGGGCAGGATGTGCTCGACGGTGATCCGCGTCATGCCTTTGCCGGCGGCGCGCGCGGCGAGGATGAACTCGCGCGGCCAGATGGCCAGCGCGCCGGCCCGCGCGACACGGGCGAAGACCGGGATGTTGAAGATGCCGATGGCGATGATGGCGTTGACGGCGCCCGGGCCGAAGATCGCGGTGATCATGATTGCCGAAAGCAGCGCCGGAAAGGCGAAGACGAGATCGTTGACACGCATCAGAGCCTCGTCGGCCATTCCGCCGCGCGCGGTGGCGAAGGCGCCGAGCGGCACGCCGATGCCCATGCCGATACCGACCGCGACCAGCGCCACGGCGATCGAGTTGCGGGCGCCGACCATGATCATCGACAGGATGTCGCGGCCGAAATGGTCGGTGCCGAACCAGTGCGCCGGCGAGGGCGCCTGCGTCTTGTCGGCGATCACCAGCCTGGTGACGTCATAAGGCGTCCAGACGAAGGAGAGCAGCGCGACGGCCACGACCAGCAGCGTGATAACGAGCCCGATCAGGAAGGAGCGGTTGCCGAACGCCTTGGCCAGCACGCCGGCAATGGTTTCCTCGGGCAGGTCGATGCGCATGGTCATTTGCGGCCTCGCAGGCGCGGGTCGACGATGGCGTAGGAGAAATCGACAATGAGGTTGATGAGGATCACGGCGGCGACCAGCAGCATGACGATGCTCTCGACCACGATCAGGTCGCGCTGGGTGATGGCCTGGAAGATCAGCCTGCCGAGGCCAGGCAGGTAAAAGACATTCTCGATGATGATGGTGCCGGCGAGCAGGAAGGCGAATTGCAGGCCGAGAATGGTGAGCACGGGGATCATGGCGTTGCGCAGCGCATGGCGCCAGAGCACGGCGCGATAGGGCAGGCCCTTGGCGCGGGCGGTGCGGATATAATCCTCGTTGAGCACCTCGATCAGCGCAGAGCGGGCGACGCGCGCCAGGATCGCCGCCTGCGGCAGCGCCAATGCGACGGCCGGCAAGATCAGGGATTTCAGCGCCGTCCAGATGCCGGCGTTCCAGCCGGGAAAGCCGCCGGCCGGAACCAGCCGCAGCCAGACCGCGAAGAGATAGATCAGCATCAGCGCGAACCAGAAATTGGGCACTGCGACGCCGAGTTGGGCTGCCCCCATGGCAAGCGTGTCGCCCGCCCGGCCTTGTCGGCTGGCTGAGAACACGCCGACCGGAATGGCGATGACCGTTGACAGGGCGAGCGCAATCAGCGCCAGCGGAAGAGAGACGACGACGCGCTCGCGGACAAGATCTATGACAGGCACGGAGTAGGTGTAGGAGCGGCCTAAATCGAGGCTGAGCATTCCGCCTACCCAATGCAGGTAGCGCAGGACAAGCGGTGCGTTCAGCCCCATCTGGTCGCGCAGCAACACGACCTGATCGGCGCTGGCGTTGAAGCCCAGCATCAGCCGCGCCGGATCACCGGGCAGGATTTCCATCACGGCGAAAACGACCATCGAGGCCAGCACCAGGGTGAGGGCGGCGATGATGAGGCGTTTTAGGAGGTAGGCGGTCATTGCTGAAGAATTGTTGAGTTGCCGGGTGCAACGACCGGGTTAAGACGGAGTTCCCGCCCACCCCCCTCTGTCCTGCCCGGTCCACCCTCAGTAGCTGCAGCGCAGCTGCTGCGGAGGACGGGCAGGGCAGAGGGGGGTGTGACGGAGCGCAAGGTTCGCCTTTGGCCGAGAGGCCTCAATCCGTCCACTTCACCTTGGTCAGGTCATTGGCCTGGATCGGCGCATTTTCCCACAGGCCCTGCAGCTTGGCGTCCCAGACGCCGACCTTCGGCAATTCATAGAGGAAGCCGACCACGGCATCGTCAGCCAGAATCTTCTGCGCCTCGCCGAGCAGCTCCTTACGCTTTGCCTCGTCGGAGGTGAGGTTCAGGTCGGCGATTATCTTGTCGAAGGTCGGGTTGCTGTAATTGAAATAATAGTCCTTGCGCGAATAGATATCGATGTCGTTCGGCTCGGTGTGGGAGACGATGGTCAGGTCGTAATCCTTCTTGGTGAAGACCTGGTCCAGCCACTGCGCCCATTCTACAGGGATAATCTGCAGATCGATGCCGACGTCGCGCAGTTGCGAGGCGATGATCTCGCCGCCGAGCCGCGCATAGGAAGGCGGCGGCAGCTTCAGCGTCGCCTTGAAGCCGTTCTCGAGGCCGGCTTCCTTCAGCAGTTCCTTGGCCTTGTCGACATTGTGCGGATAAAGCCCGGTGAGATCCACGTAGTCCTTGTTAGCCGGCGACATATGCGAGCCGATCGGCACGCCGAGACCGGCCGAAGCGCCGTCGATGATCGCCTTGCGGTCGAGCGCGTAGGAGATCGCCTGGCGCACCTGCAGCTTGTCGAAAGGCGGCTTCTTGTTGTTGATCGACAGGATCGTTTCGCCTTCCGTCGAGCCGATCACCACCTTGAAACGAGGGTCGTCCTTGACCTGCGAGACGCTGTCCGGATCGAAGAAAGGGAAGGCCTGGATGTCGCCGGAAAGCAGCGCCGGCACGGCGGCCGCGGCATCCGGCACGACGCGGAACTCGACCTTGTCGAGGGATACCGGCGCTCCCCAATAGCCGTCGGCCTTGACCAATGTGATCGACGAGCCCTTGGCCCAGTTCTGGAACTTGAAGGGACCGGTGCCGATCGGCTTTTCCTTGTTGGCGTCGGCCGATTTCGGCGACACGATCACCGCATCGCCCCAGCCCATATTGTAGAGGAAGGAGCCTTGCGGGTTCTTCAGCGTCACTTTCACGGTCGTCGGATCGACGACGTCCACCTTGTCGATCTGCGCAAACAGGCCCTTCTGCGCATTGACCGAATTGTCGGCGCGCGCGCGGTCGAGCGAGAATTTCACATCGTCGGCGCTGAAGCCTGAACCGTCATGGAATTTCACACCGGCATGCAGCTTGAAAGTATAGGTCTTGCCGTCATCCGAGATGGTCCAGCTTTCGGCAAGGTCTGGCAGGACCTCGCCGTTCGGGCCGATGCGCGTGAGACCTTCGAAGACGTTGGCGTAGAGCACCTCGTCGATCGCCGCGGCAGCGCCCGCTGTCGGATCGAGATGCGGAGGTTCGAGTGGAATGCCGATGACGAGGTCGGTGCGCGCTGCAAAGGCCGACGTGGCGGCGGCGAATGACAGCACGGCCGCGGCGAAAATCGTCTTCCACAATTTCATCGCTGAACTCCCATTTGCTTAAACCTAGCCAAGTGTTAGCGGATAGAAGCGTGATTTCGCGCGCGAGTAAATTGCGTTTCGTGCTGTCGGACAGCGCCAAGGGAAATGTTTTTCCCGATCAACCGGCCGTGCCGCGCAGGAGCACGTTGAGGCCGATCGCCATCACCTTGGCCGATTCCACCATGTCGGCGATGCCCACCCATTCGTCCGGCCTATGCGCAAGGTCGAGAATGCCCGGGCCATAGGCGATGCAGTCATAGAGGTGGCCGATGCGCGCGACGTGCTTCTGGTCGTAGGTGCCGGGCGAGATCACATAGTCGGGCTCGCGGTCGAACACCTCCATGATGCCTTTCGCGACGGCTTTGACCACCGGCGCGTCGCGCTCGGTCATCAGCGGCAGCACCTCCATCAGGTCGCGGATCTCGTAGTCGAATTTCTTCCGCTCGCGCTTCAGCCGCTCGAGGATGCCGGTGACTTCGCCCTTGACGGTGGCGATGTCCTCTTCGAGCAGGAAGCGACGGTCGATGGTGAGCCGGCACCAATCCGGCACGTTGGGCGAGGGAAGCCCCGGCCGGAAATCCTCGGTCTGGCCGCCATGGATCGAGTTGATGTTCATCGTTGAGCGCTTTGCGCCTTCCGGCACCACCGGCATGCGCGTCATCTTGCGGTCGAGCGCCGGGAACAACTCGTCTTCGAATGCCTGCAGCACGGCGCCCATATGGCGCACCGCATTGTCGCCGAGGAACGGCATCGAGCCATGCGCGATCTCACCCTTGGTCTCGATCTCGGCCCACCAGACGCCACGGTGGCCAAGGCAGATGCGATCCTTGTTCAACGGCTCAGGGATGATGACGTGATCGACCTTCGGCTTCGAGAAATAGCCGAGCCTTGCCAGATGGGCGACGCCGCCGAAACCGCCCGATTCCTCATCCGCCGTACCTGATATCTCGATGGCGCCGGGAAAATCGGGATAGACTTCCATGAAGGCTTCCACGGCGATGACCGAGGCCGCCAGGCCGCCTTTCATGTCGCAGGCGCCGCGGCCATAGACCCTGCCGTCCTTCACCTCGCCGGCAAAGGGATCGACGGTCCAGCCGTCGCCGGCCTCGACCACGTCGATATGCGAGTTGAAGTGCACGCATGGGCCGGGCGAGCGGCCGTCGAAGCGGGCGACGACATTGACGCGCGGATAGCGGTCGCTGTCGCCGGGCGCGCCTTCGGCGCGGATAAACTCGGTTTCGAAGCCGCGTTTCCTGAGACGCGCGCCGAGAAACTCGGCGCATGGCCCATAGGCTTCACCCGGCGGATTGACGGTCGGGAAGCGGATCAGGTCCGCGGTCAGCGCAACGAGGTCGTCGACCCGGTCCTCGACCGCCTTGAGAAGTCGTTCATTCATTCGGCGGATTGAAGAAGGAACGCAGCACTTTTGCAAGCGATCAGTCGCTCATTTGCAAGCGACCAGTCGCTCATTGCCACACGACGATCCGGGCATGGCCCAACGCCTCGCCTAAACTTCAGAGAGTGCGTATCGTGGCGGCAACCATACCGGGAAAATCGTTCAAATTCACCGTATCGCATTGGCGGAATCGTCAACGAGTGTGTGGTATTTAACGCATCTGCCGGCAAAAAGATGGAAAAAACGCGTCGATGGCAGGGGCAATCAAAGGGGTTTGATCGCATGAAAAAGTTCGTTCTCATGGCAACCGTGCTGGCAACCGCGTTGTTCGGCATGTCTATCGCAAGTCGGGCGGCCAACCTGGTCGCCAACATCGACGTCTCGTCGCAGACCATGACCGTCAGCAAATACGGCCAGGTGGTTTATCGCTGGAGCGTTTCGACCGCGCGCAAGGGCTACTTCACGCCGCGCGGCAGCTACCGGCCGCAATGGACCGCCCGGATGTGGTACTCGAGCAAGTATGACAACTCGCCGATGCCCTATTCGGTGTTCTTCCACGGTGGCTACGCCATCCACGGCACCGGGGCGGTCAGAAATCTCGGGCGCCCGGCCTCGCATGGCTGCGTGCGCCTGCATCCGGTCAACGCAGCGACCTTCTACGCGATGGTCAAGGAAGCCGGCTTCGGCAACACGCGGATCGTCGTCGCCAACTGACAACAACCAGGAGAGGGGCGGCGAAGTCGCAGGCTGACATCGCTGTCTGCGCTTGTCTCTTTCGGCGCGTTGCAGCAATACCTCACATGCTTCGAAAAACAACAGTTTAGGCAGCTCACATCATCGTCGAAGCTGGTTTAGACAGCGCGACGATGGTAAGGACGAAGCGTTAATTCTGGCTGCTTGGGGACTATGATGTATAGATTTCTTTTGAGCGCTGCGATCGCGGCAACCGCAACTTCGGCCTTCGCTGCCGACGCGCCGGTCGTTCTGGATCAGGAACTCGCCCAGCCGCATATTTCCGGCTACGGCGAGGTGTATCTGGGTGGTCTCTATTTCGCGACCCCTGGCGACGACGCAAATGGCACGACAGCGGGCGGTGCCGCGCGGGTCAATTTTCCCATCGACGCTCGCTGGAACATCCAGACTGATGCGATAATCGATTCGCTTTGGGTCGAAGGCGTAAACATCTACAGCTACGGCGGCGCCGTTCACGGCTACTGGCGTGATCCGAGTTCCTACGCCCTCGGCGGTTTTGCCACGCTTAACGGATATGGCGGCGACGAGGGCATCGGTGGCGAAAATCTCTACACCTTCACCGTGGGTCCGGAAGCGCAAGCTTATTTCGGCAACGTGACAGTCTACGGCCAAGTCTACTACGGCCAGCTGCGGGCCAGCGGCGAATCCGAACATTTGGACAATTGGGGCGGTCGTGGCGTGGTGCGATACTTCGCTCAGGATAACCTTCGCCTCGACGGCGAACTGGGCTTTTCGCGTCTTTCCGGATTTGGCCAGCATTTCGATACGTTCTCGGCTGCATTGCAGGCAACCTACCGGTTCTCTGGCACGCCTTGGTCCGTGTTTGGGCGCTACCAGCTGGATCACCTGACCTTCTCCGAAGCTTCGGGCAGCGTAAACGTCCACAAATATGTAATTGGCCTGCGGGCAAGCTTCGGCTCCGATACGCTTCTTTCCGAGGATCGCAATGGCGCTACCATGGATACTTATCGACCCAACTTTGCGGTGCCATTCCTCTAGGAATTGCGCAGCCAAGTTCCAGTAACTTGGCTAAAGCGCGTCGCCCAGAAGTGTGCAGCGGTTCTGGGACAACGACATGCATAAAAACAAGGGCTTAAAGCGCGTCGCCTGAATCCGGTTCAGCGCGACGCGCTTTAGTTTCCCGACACAGGGATTTTGAAAGGTTGCCGTTTGTCTTGGTGCAGGATTTTCCGTTCATTTCCGTGAAATCAGGGCAAACGCCGGAGATTGGTTGAAGCCGCCCCAACGTCGTCATTCTATGGCGGAGCAAGGAGCGAAGCGACGCGCGCAGACCATAGAATCCATGCCGTGACTTGGAAGTGGTGCTGCGGTGCAGAATTCTGCTCCGCAGCGCCTTCGATCAAGGCCACGGCATGGATTCTAGGGTCTACGCGGTACGCTTCGCCCTAGAATGACGACGATGGGATGGGCGTTTCGGCCAATCTCCAAGGCATGTCACCTGCAGACTCGGCACTCTTGTGCTCCGGATGGGATCGGGCCGAAGACGTCGCTGAGTGCTATTAGATTTGGCCCGGAGTTCAGCCGGCCTGCCTGGCCTGACCGCGCCGCTTGCGGCGACGGCCGCTGATTTCCCAGCGCTTGTGGAACCACATCCACTGGCCGGGATCCTCGCGCACCCAGCGCTCGACCACCTCGGTGAGGAGCTGGGTGGCAGCATTGACGTCGACACTGCCGTCTTCGGTGCGCGGCAAGCTCAGCTTGTCCTCGATGTCCAGGCGGAAGCGGTTGCCCGGCAGCCTGACGCAGCGAGCAGGGTAAACATCGCAGTCGTAATGGCGGGCGAGCATGCCAAGCATCGGGTTGCTCTGGCATGGGCGGCCGAAGAACATCGTCTCCACACCGCCTGAAAATTTCTGATCTACCAGCACGCCGATATTGCCGCCATTCTCCAGGATGGCGGCAAGAGCGAACGACGCACCGGTGGCGGAGGGTAGCAGCCCACCCATGGAGGAGCGGCGCGTCGAGAGAATGTAGTCGGCAAGGTAGGGATTGTTCGGCGGGCGAAACAGCGCCGTGATGCTCATGCCGAAAGTGGCGGCGGCCACCGGCAGCAGCTCGAAATTGCCGAGATGGCCGGTGAACAGGATGTGCGGCTTCTTCTCGCCGGCGATCTCGACGAAATGCTCGATGCCGCGAACCTCGACCCGGCCCGGCTTCGAAGCGTTCGGATCAAAGTCGAACAGCGCGTCGAGGAAGATGTACTCGGCCGCGAGGCGAGCCATGTTGCCCCACATGTCGAGCGCGATCGCTTCGATCTCGGCGTCGCTCTTTTCCGGATAGGCAAGGCGCAGATTGTTGACGGCCACGCGGTGGCGTCCAACCAAGGGGCCGATGCGGCGGGCGGCACGGTCGGCGAAGTTGAGCGCGCTGTCGGGCGGCAACAAACGCAGCAGCGACAGCATCACCATGGCGAGCCTGGCGACCAGCCAGTGCTCCAGCTGGCGCAGCCGCCGGCCGTAGCGGAACATGAAGTCCCGGCGGGCTTTCCTGAACACCTTGCCGACCATCCGCTTTTCCTGGAATTGCTTTAGGAAACGCGCAGGATGATCTTGCCGAAGACGTCGCGGCCTTCCATGCGCTTCAGCGCGGCGTCGATGTCGTCGAAGCCGACCTCGGTGTCGATCACCGGGGCAACGAGGCCGGCCGCCATCTTCTGCATGGCATTGGCCATGTTCTCCATGCGGCAGCCGAAGGACCCGAGCAGCTTCAGCTGTTGCTGGAAGAGCTGCATCAGGTTGACCTGCGTCGACACGCCCGAGGTCGAGCCGCAGGTGACGAGGCGGCCGCCGCGCTTCAAACAGAGCATCGAACCTGCAAAAGTGTCGGCGCCGACATGCTCGAACACCACGTCGACGCCCTTTTTCCTGGTCAGCTTGCGCACGACGCCTTCGAAACGGTCCTCGCGGTAGTTGATGACATGGTCGGCGCCAAGCGCCTTGGCCTTGTCGATCTTGTCGTTCGAGCCGACGGTGGTGATCACCATGCAGCCCATCTTCTTGGCCAGCTGGATGGCGGCGGAGCCGATGCCGGAACCGCCGGCATGTACGAGGATGGTTTCGCCCGGTTCCAGCTTGGCATTGTCGAACAGCATATGCTCGACCGTGCCGAAGGTGACCGGAGCGACCGCCGCACCGATTTCCGTGACGCCGGAAGGAGCGGGCACCAGGAGGCGCGCCGGCAGGTTGATCTTCTCCTGCGCGAAACCATCGAGGTGGAAGCCGTGGACGCCGGAAACATGCTCGCAGAGATTGTCGCGGCCTTCACGGCAGGCACGGCACAGCCCGCAGGTGCGCGCGCCGTAGATCGACACCAATTGTCCCGGCAGGAGGTTGGAGACGCCGGGCCCGACCGCTTCGACCTCGCCCGCGGCTTCGGCGCCGACGACCAGCGGCAGCTTGCGCTTGGCAAAAGCCATGCCGCGCCAGCCCCAGACGTCGATATGGTTGAGCGCCACCGCCTTGATGCGGAGCGTCACTTCGCCGAGCGAAGGCGGCGGGGGAGGCGGCAGGTCCACCGCT
This sequence comes from Mesorhizobium australafricanum, assembly GCF_033977265.1. Taxonomy (NCBI): domain Bacteria; kingdom Pseudomonadati; phylum Pseudomonadota; class Alphaproteobacteria; order Hyphomicrobiales; family Phyllobacteriaceae; genus Mesorhizobium; species Mesorhizobium australafricanum. The sequence goes on from NZ_JAVIIT010000001.1 coordinate 206,345, forward strand.
TCAAGGCGGCGGTCCTCGATAAGTTGCAATGCGCGCATTTGGCCTGTCGGGTTCTGATCTAAAGCGCGTTGCGCTTTAGTTCTTTGTTTTATGCATGTCGTCGTCGCAAAACCGATTTCACTTTTGCGCGACATGCATTGGCGGAAAAAGTCCGCTTAGACCGGTTCCCTTGCCATGACAAGGCAGGTGTTCTGGCCGCCGAAGCCGAAGGAATTCGACAAAACCGTGCCGACTTCGGCGTTGCGCTTCTTGTTCGGCACGACGTCGAGCACGATAGCGGGGTCGGGATTGTCGTAGTTGATGGTCGGCGGGATGACGCTTTCGCGCATGGTCATCAGCGAGAAAGCGGCCTCGACCGCGCCGGCGGCCGACAGCGTGTGGCCGATCATCGACTTGTTCGATGAAACCGGCATCGAGCCGATGCGTTCGCCGAAGACGGTCGACAGCGACAGATGCTCCATCTTGTCGTTTTCCGGCGTCGAGGTGCCGTGCGCATTGACGTAGTCGATCTCGTCCTCACCTAGGCCCGCATCGTCAAGCGCGGCGCGCACAGCCGCGATTGCCGGCGAGGCGTCGGGCTTGGAGCGGGTGCGGTGGAAGTCGTCGGCCTTTTCGCCGCAGCCGCGCATGATGCCGAGGATGGTGGCGCCGCGTGCAAGGGCTGCCTCCAGCGATTCCAGCACCAGCGCGCCGGAGCCTTCCGCCAGCACGAAGCCGTCGCGGTCCTTGGAGAAGGGTTTTGACGCCTTCTCGGGGAGGTCGTTGTGGGTGGAGAGCGCCGAGAGCAACGAGAAGCGGATCAGCGCCTCAGCGGTGGCTGACCCATCGGTGCCGATCGACAGCGCCTTGTCGCACTCGCCGCGACGGATCGCCTCGACGCCGAGCTGGATGGCAGTGGCGCCGGAAGCGCAGGCAGTCGACAAGGTGATCGGCAGGCCGCGCGTACCAAAATGGTCGGCCAGCCGGTCGGCAATCGAGCCGAACTGCGTGGTCTCGAAAATGTCGAGCTCCTTCAATCCGCGTGCCACGCGAAGCAGCCTTTCGGCGCCGGCGTCGCCCTCGCCGGAATTGTAGAGCGAAAAGCGGTCGGCCCAGTCGAGCTCGACCGGCGGCGAGGCCAGGAACAGCGGGCCACCGAAATCGCCTGAGTCCAAACCCGCCTCGGAGACGGCCTCCTGGGCAGCGGTTTCGGCCAGTTCGTAGGTGAGGTGACTAGCGCCCTTCGAACTCGACGGCAGGAAGTCGACCATGCCGGAAATGCGCGTGTTGAGCTGATCGACCGGGAAGCGGGTGATCGGATGGATGCCGGACGTGCCCGACGTCAGCGCCGCCCAATTGTCTTTTTTGCCGATACCCAGCGACGTCACGACGCCGATACCGGTGACGGCGACGATCGGCCGACCCATGTGATCGCGAAGATTGGCCATGCTTTACGTGCCTCGTCCTTGAGCAATTCCAGGAAAAATGTGTAGCGGTTTTCCGTCCGGAATTGCGAAAAAACCGATCTAAGCGGCTTTGACCAGCCCCAAGCCCTCGAATTGGTGATAGCCGATCGCCGTTGCAAGGACGGAAGTCGGGGCGCCTTCGTAAGGCCGCTCCGCCGTGGCATCGAACACGGGGTAACCGGCCTTGCGGTCGACGGCCATTGCCGCGAGTGCAACGGCGAAGGGGAACTGCGCTTCCTTCATGTGACCGGTCAGCGTCGAGAATGCCCGCGCGGCAAGCGCCGGGTTCGCGTCGAATACTTCCTTCTCCGCCGCTGTGGCGGCGTGGGCGCCGGAGGCGGCGGAAATCGTAAGCAGTTCGCCATCGGGAAGCGCGGCTTGCTTCAGCAGTGTGGCGATCTCGGCATTCAACTCGCCGCGCCGACGTCTGGCGCGGCCGGAAACGACGGAGCCAAGCTCGGCGTAGATCTTGCGGCCGCGGCTCTTCGCATGCTCGCGCTGCTCCAGCACCAGGAAGGCGCCGCCGGAGCCCGTTACCACGCCGCCGCCTTCGCTGCCCCGGCGTTGCCAGACGGGCTTCCATGGGCCGCGATGCAGATAACCGGCCAGTTCATAGCCGAGCAGCATGTCGGAATGCTCGGTCTGGAAGGCCCCGCCGACCAGCACATGGGTCGACTGGCCGGAGCGGATGCGCGCGGCCGCCGTCTCGACCGCCGAGACGCCTGCGCCTTCCTCGCCCATGAAGGTGCGGGAGGAGCCGGTGACCTTGTGGACGATCGAGATGTTGCCGGCGAGCAGGTTGGAAAGCTGGGCGAGGAACAGCGTCGGCCGCAATTCCGTGGTCAGCTTCTCGTTGAGCAGCACGTCACGGTCGTTGCGGCTCTCGGAGGCCGCAAGGATCGCGGCGTCGACGGCCTCGTCGCGCTCGCCGCCGCCGGCCGCCACCACCATGTCCATGGTCGCGCACAGCTCGTCATCGCCCTTGATGCCGGCGTCGTCCAGCGCAAGGCCGGCGACATAGGTGCCAAGGCGCTGCCAGGTTTCCATCTGGCGCTGGTCGCCGCGCTTGGCGATCTGCAGGTTCCAGTCGATCTCGGGCAGGGGATGAATGGTATAGGGCGCGAAGCGCTCAGCCTCGAGCACCGGCTGGAAACCAGGCTTGGTCAGCTTCTGCCAATGGGCGTCGGGACCTTCTCCCAGAGAAGAGACAAGGCCGATGCCGGTGATGACGACGTCGTGGGCACTCATGGGAGGCTGTTTTGGGTCAGGTGACCGGGCGGCGTCAAGACCGCGCCCGAGCGGACTCAGGCGACCTTGGCCGCGACCAGGGCGTCTATCTTGGCGCAGAGGTTCCTCATGACGAAGTAATCGTCGGTCGAAGCCTTGCCGTCATTGACTTCCTGCGTCCACTTCTCGAGCGGCACCTTGATGCCGAATTCCTTGTCGATGGCGAAGACGATGTCGAGGAAATCGAGGCTGTCGATGCCGAGGTCGTCGATGGTGTGGCTCTCGGGCGTGATGGTATCGATGTCGATCTCGCTGGTGTCGGCAATGATCTTGGCGACTTTCTCGAAAGTGGTGGACAAGGGCTCTTCCTTCGGTTGCGGGCGGAATCTGTCCGCATCTTGTTTGGGCGCTGTCTAATCGGTTTTTTCCGGCAGGAAAAGGCCGAATGCGCCGGCCGCAGATGGGATGACGGCCTTGGGAACGCAATCCAAAGCAATGCAGCGAGTTTGCTCAATTGCGTTTGCGAACGCCGCCGGTGGCATTTCTGCAACAGATAGGCCCTAAAAATGGATAGCCGGCCTTCAGAAAGTTACGCGGCCGAGCACCTTGAGGCCGTCGCCATCGGGTGCCACCACCACGGCTTCACCTTCGCGCGGTGCGATGCCGGTGAGCGCCACGATGTTTTCGAGATGCGTGACCAGAACCAGATTGTCGGAGCCGGAATAGCCGCGGATCTCCTTCATGATCGCAGCGATCTGCGCGGCTTTCCCGGCGGGGTCGGCTTTCAGCAGGTCGAGCGGCGCGAAAGGATGCGGCTCGGACTCGAAAGCGATGCGGGCAGTGTCGAGGCAGCGGCAGTAACGGCTGGAAAGCACGTGATCGATCGGGGCCGCGCGAGCCGCGAACAGCGCGCCGATGCGGCTTGCCTGCTGCTTGCCGCGCTGCGACAGGTTGAGCTGGGTCCCGCAATTGTCGATATCGAAATTCGCCGGGTCGGTCGCCCCGGTGACGAAGGCATGGCGAAGCAGCACGATATGGCCGCCGTCGCGCAGCAGCGCCCAGCCGGCGTCGGTCGCGTGGGCAAGGCTCGGAGCAGCAAGGAGGAAAAGCGCCAGAACAATTCGCAGCATCAGAAGTCCTTTGGCGGCCCGACGGGGCCAAGGCCGTGATTGGCATATAGGGACCGCAAAGCCGGCCGGAAAACAAGCACAGCAGCCGGGGAGCGCCGCATCGCGCCAATTGCATGGCGATCAGCGCTCGCCTATCACGGGAAAAATGTCTCCGCCCAAAAAATGAGTCCGCTCACCGAAACCGTCCTTTTTGTCTTCAGCCTGGTGGCGCTCGGCTATCTGGCCGGGCTCACCGGCTATCTGAAGCCGGCGAGCGGGGAGGGCATTTCCGAATTCGCCGTCAACGTGGCAATGCCGCTGCTGTTGTTCCGGACCATGGTCAAATCGGATTTCCACGGCGTCACGCCGTGGTCGCTGTGGGGTGCCTATTTTGCGGCTGCCGCCATCACCTGGGCCGCGGGCCATCTGGTCACGACGCGCGTCTTCGGCCGGGACGCCCGCGCCGGCATCGTCGGCGGCGTCTCCTCGGCCTATTCCAATATCGTGCTGCTCGGCGCGCCTTTCATCCTCGGCATATTCGGCGCCAGCGGCTTCGAGGTGCTGTCGCTGCTGGTCTCGGTTCACCTGCCGATCATGATGATGGCCTCGATCGTGCTGTTCGAGATGTTCGGTCGCGGCAGCGGCGAGACGGTGCATCCGCTGCGCGTCGTCAAAAGCTTCCTGCGGCGGCTGTTCATCAACCCTTTGATCATAGGAATCCTGGCGGGGCTTGCCTGGCGCCTTACCGGCGCGCCGCTGCCGGACCTTGTCGAACGGCTGGTCGATACGCTCGCCGACACGGCCGGCCCGGTGGCGCTGTTCGCCATGGGGCTCAGCCTGCGCCGCTTCGGCATCTCCGGGAATATCCGGCCGGCGCTGGCGCTGTCGGGGCTCAAACTGTTCCTGATGCCGGCTCTGGTATTGGCGTTCGTCTGGCTGCTCGGCCTGCCGCCGCTGACCGCCAAGGTCGCGGTCGTCGTTGCCGCGCTGCCTTCGGGGATCAATTCCTACCTGATCGCGGTGCAGTTCAACACCGGCCAGGCGCTGGCCTCGAACCAGATGACGCTTGCCACGGCGAGCGCGGTGCTGACCACGTCGTTCTGGCTGACGGTGGTCATCCAAGTCTTCGGATAGAGCCGCCGAACGCGCTCGCCTTTGCTGGCCCAACCCCTATATGCCATCTTGTGATTGCTTGCCCGCCTTTCCCTAGGTAAGAGCAATGCGCCGGCGTGCGGGTCTTGAGCACGCTCCAACGGACATTCAGAAAAACGGCCCGATCAGCGCGCCGAACGGAGGCCAGACCATGCTTCAGAAAACCAGCCATTTCATGCGCCAGGCCAATCTCATCAATGGTGAATGGGTGCAGGCCGACAGCGGCCAGACCATCGACGTCAACAATCCGGCAACGGGCTTGAAGATCGGCACCGTGCCGAAGGCCGGCAAGGCCGAGACGCGCCGCGCCATCGAGGCCGCCGAGGAAGCCTTCAAGAGCTGGCGCAAGACCACCGCGCTCGAGCGCTCGAAGCTCTTGCGCAAGCTGCATGACGCGATGATGGACAATCAGGACGTGCTTGCCGAGCTGCTGACCATCGAGCAGGGCAAGTCGCTGTTCGAATCCAAGGGCGAGATCGGCTCCGCCGCGGCCTACATATTGTGGTTCGCCGAGGAAGGCCGCCGCGTCTATGGTGACATCGTGCCGTCGCCGTGGGGCGACCGCCGCATCCTGGTGACCAAGGAGCCGGTCGGCGTCATTGCCGCCATCACGCCGTGGAACTTCCCGTCCTCCATGCTTGCCCGCAAGATCGGCCCGGCTTTGGCCGCCGGCTGCACCGCGGTGGTCAAGCCGGCTTCGCAGACGCCTTATTCAGGCCTCGCCTGGGGCGCGCTTGTCGAGGAAGTCGGCTTCCCGAAAGGTGTCGTCAATGTCGTCACCGGTTCGGCCGGCGAGATCGGCGACGAGATCTGCGCCAATCCGCTGGTCAAGAAGATCACCTTCACCGGCTCGACCGAGGTCGGCAAGATCCTGATCCAGAAGTCGGCCTCGACGGTCAAGAAAGTGTCGATGGAGCTTGGCGGCAACGCGCCGTTCCTGGTCTTCGACGATGCCGATGTCGACCGTGCGGTTGCCGGCGCCATCACCGCCAAGTACCGCAATTCTGGCCAGACCTGCGTCTGCACCAACCGCTTCCTCGTGCAGGCCGGCATCTACGACAAGTTCGTCGAGAAGCTCGCCGCGGCCAGCAACGATCTGAAGGTCGGCTCGGGCCTGGAGGAGGGCGTGCAGCAGGGGCCGCTGATCGATGAGAAGGCCGTCGAGAAGGTCGAGGAGCTGATCGCCGACGCAACGTCGAAGGGCGGCAAGGTCGTCGCCGGCGGCAAGCGTCATGCGCTGGGCGGCTCGTTCTTCCAGCCGACAGTCATCGCCGGCGCCACACCGAAGATGCGCTTCATGAAGGAAGAGATCTTTGGCCCGGTCGCGCCGGTGTTCAAGTTCGAGACCGAGGAAGAGGCGGTGGCTTTGGCCAACGACACCGAGTTCGGCCTCGCCGCCTATTTCTACACCGGCGATCTCGGCCGTGCCTTCCGGGTCATGGAAGGCCTGAAATACGGCATGGTCGGCGTCAATGAAGGCCTGATCACCACGCCCGAGGCGCCGTTCGGCGGCGTCAAGGAATCCGGTCTCGGCCGCGAAGGCGGGCATCAGGGCATCGAGGACTATCTCGACACCAAATATGCCTGCTTCGGCGGCCTCGGGCTCTGATATCGATCCCTGGAACAGGGCAGGCGTTTAGTCTGCCCTTGCCGGATGATGCGTGGCCGGCCTAAATCCAAGGATCAGGAAATGACATTTCGGGCATGGCGATGAAAGACGGCGAGGTCTTCGGCACGACACAGGCGGGCGAGGCCGTGCGCCGGTTTACAATCCGGGGCGGCGGCCTCACCGCCAACATCATCGGCCTCGGCGCCATCGTCCAGGATCTGCGCCTTGCCGGCCACGATGCGCCGCTGGTGCTGGGCTACGACCGTTTCGAACCCTACGAGACCGACCGGGCCTTCTTCGGCGCGCTCGTCGGCCGCTTCGCCAACCGCATCGGCGGCGGCCGCTTCACCATCGCCGGCAAGCGCTATCAGACCGAGCAGAATTTTCTCGGCAAGCATACGCTGCATGGCGGCTCTGAAGGTTATTTCCACCGGCCGTGGGCGGTCTCGCTGCACGGCCGCGATTTCGTGACGCTGACGTTGCACGACCCGGACGGCGCGATGGGCTTTCCCGGCGCGCTCGATGTCACCTGCACGTATCGGCTGAAGATCCCCGGGACGCTCAGCATGGAGCTGACCGCGACCTGCGAGGAGCCGACGCTGTGCAATCTGGCGCAGCATTCCTATTTCAATCTCGACGATGGCGGGGCCGGCGACATCCTCGACCACAGGCTGATGCTCAACGCAGGCGCCTATACGCCCGTCGATGACGAGATGATCCCCACCGGCGTGGTGAAGCCGGTCGACGGCACGCCCTACGATTTCCGGCAGGCGCGGCCGCTGCGCATGGAAATGGAGGGCGAGCAGCTTCGCTATGACCTGAATTTCTGCCTGGCCTCCAACCGTGGACCGCTGCATCAGGCGGCCTGGGTGCAAGGCGCCAATTCCGGCGTCGAGATGGAAGTCTGGACCACCGAGCCCGGCCTCCAGCTCTATATCGGCCAGTATGTGGCGCCGACATCGCCTGGGCTCGATGGCCACCGCTACAAGGCGTTTTCGGGCCTCTGCCTCGAGGCGCAGACCTGGCCGGACGCGCCGAACCGGCCCTATTTCCCGCAAGCCACCCTATGGCCAGGTCAGATCTACCATCAGGTGACCGAGTACCGGTTCCGTTTGCCTTAAAGCTTAGTTTTGACGCATGTCGTTGTCCCAGAACCGCTGCTCACTTCTGGGCGACATGCATTAAGTTTGTCGATATTGAAGTGAATCGCGACTAAGCTTCGATAGCGTTTAACTTTCGAAGGCCGTTCTGAGTGTCTCGAATGGAGCCAGCGCGCCGCGAACCTGAACAACCGCGGCGGCGACGCGATGCGCGCGGCGCGCCGCGTCGGCGGGTGCATGGCCGGCAAGCCTGGCGGCCAGATAGCCGCCGTTGAAGGAATCGCCCGCGCCCGTGGTGTCGACTGGGGCGGCCACATGCACCGCGTCAACGGTTTGTGAAGCGCCGTTCAGCGTAATCAAGGCCGGCTGCTCGCCGTTCTTGACCACGACCTCGCCGGTCAGCTTGCCGAGGCGCTCGGCCGTTGCCTGCGGCGTCATATCCCCGAACAGCATCTGCTCATCCGGAAAGGTCGGCAGCGCGATGTCGGCGACGGCGAGCGCCTCCAGGATCGCGGCCTGCGCCGCCTCGCGGCTGGGCCACAGACGCGGCCGGTAGTTTGGGTCAAAGGCGATGAGCGAGCCGGCCTTGCGGGCGGTCGCGACAGCGGTCAGCAAGGTCTTCCGCGCGGCCTCGTCCAGGATTGCGAGAGTGATTCCGGAGAAATAGACAAGCGCTTGGTTTTCAAGGCTTTTCGCCAGCGCCAATGGATCGGAGGCAAGCTGGCGCGCGGCCGCATCGCTTCGCCAATAGGTGAAAGCGCGCTCGGCTCCGGTGAGTGTGATGGCGTAAAGGCCGGGGCGTGCGCCGGCGATGACCGGACTGTTGCCAATCCCTATGCCGTTCTCCGCGAAGAAGGCGATCTGGTCGCGCGAGAAGGGGTCGTCGCCGAAGGCCGATACATAGGTCGCGGGCCGGTCCGGGCTCAACGCGTGCAATGCCCAGAGTGTGTTGAAAGTGTCGCCGGCAAAACCCATTCGCCAGTTCGAACCGGTCTGGCCCGACAGTTCCAGCATGCATTCGCCGATCGACGCGATACCATTGGCCATGCGGGCTTATCCCTTCCTAAGACTTTGTTGCTGTAGCTTTTTGCAGCAGGCAGCGCCATGCTTGGCGAAGGCCGAATTTTGCGCCAGAAGCGATTTCCCACAGGCAGGGCGGGACGCGATACGCGGCCCGTGACGTTAGCAGCCGAAGAGGAACGGGTTTGGCATCGATATGGCGTTACATTCTTGCGGGTCTCGGTCTGGCTGCCCTGCTGATCGGTATCGTGGCCGCCGTCTATGTGACGCTGCCGCAATCGGCGCCAGGTCCGGACATTTCGCGCTCGAAAAAGACGGCGGGCGGCCTGTTCGTCGCGAGCTTCGAGCCGGAGCGCGGCGTCGTCCGGCAGGGCGAGCTGCAGTCCTGGCTGCTGACGCTGAAGACCGCCGCCGGCGCGCCGGTGGAAGGGGCGGCCATCACCGTTTCAGGCGGCATGCCGCGGCACGATCACGGCTTGCCGACCAGCCCGCAGGCGACCGATTATCTGGGCGACGGGCGCTACCGTATCGACGGCGTGAAGTTCACGATGAGCGGCTGGTGGCAACTGCGCTTCGCCATCTCGGCGGCGGCCGGCTCCGATTCCGTCGTTTTCAACATCGTGTTGTGAGCGGGCGATGAGGCGTCTGGCGAGCGTCGCAGTCCTGCTGGCCCTGGCCGCTCTCGCCCTGGTGGGCGGCTGCGGCGAGCCGCAGTTCAGCGACGCCGAGAAGAAGACGATCGCGTCGCTGGCGCTGAACACGCTGCCTTCGCTCAAAGCGGACACCACGAACCAATATGCGGATGTGCCGGCGGCCGCCGCGCTCGGCTCGACGCTGTTCTTCGATGTCGGCATGAGCCGCGACGGCTCGGTGTCCTGCTCGACCTGCCACAAGATCGACCGCCAGTTCCAGGACGACCTGCCGCAGGCGGTTGGCGTCAGCCACACCAACCGGCGCACCATGCCGCTGGCCGGCGTGGCGCGCAATGCGTGGTTCTTCTGGGACGGAAGGCGCGACAGCCTGTGGGCGCAGGCGCTGACGCCGCTTGAAACTCCGCTGGAGCAGGCAGGTAACCGGGCAGCCTTCGCGCATTACGTCAAGAAGCGGTTCGGCGAGCGCTATGAGCGCATCTTCGGGCCGCTGCCCGATCTTTCGACCGTGCCGGCCAATGCCAGCCCGCTCGGCAGCGACGCCGAGAAGGCGGCGTGGAATGCCATGGCAGCCAGCCAGCAAGAGGACGTCAACCGCGTCTTCGCCAATATAGGCAAGGCGATCGCCGCCTTCGAGCGGTCGATCGAACCGCAGCAGACGCGCTTCGACCGTTTTGCCATCGATCTTGCCACCGGCGCAGCGCCGCAAGGCGACGCCGCGTTCTCGCCCGAGGAGATCCTCGGGTTGAAGCTGTTCATCGGCAAGGCCAATTGCGTGACATGCCACAACGGCCCGCGCTTCACCGACAATTCCTTCCACAACACCGGCGTACCGCCGGTCGACGGCCTGCCACTGGATCGTGGCCGGGTCGATGCCGTCGCGCAGCTTGAGGCCGATCCATTCAACTGCTTGGGTAAATTCCGCGACGGCGATGAAAGCGCCTGTCGCGAACTGCGCTTCATGGTGAAGGACGGGCCGCAGATCGTGCGCGCCTACAAGACGCCTTCACTGCGCGGTGCCGCGAGCCGGCCGCCTTATATGCATGCCGGCCAGTTCTCGACGCTCGATGAGGTCGTGGCGCATTACTCGAAAGCGCCGGCGAGCATGGAAGGCGTTTCGGAAGTCCACACGCTTGACCTCTCCGATCGCGAGCGGGCTGCGCTGGTGGCCTTCCTGAAGACGCTGTCGGAATGATGCGAAGAAGCTCCGATGAGCCGGAAAAAATTCTCGTTGAAGATGCCGCCAAGGATTGGTTCAAGGATCCAGAGTTCGTTGCCGAATTCGCAGCCTTGCGAGAGGAATTCGCGATTGTCGAAGCATCAATAACGGCCAGAGACGAAGTCGATCCGGCAAAGAAACCTTCGGCTAGCGATCCTTGACCGTCTCCATCGCCACGAAGGTCGAGGTCTGGGCGACGTGGGGCAGGGCCGAGATGCGCTCGCCGAGCACCCGTCGATAGGCGGCGATGTCGGTGGTGCGGACCTTCAACAGGTAGTCGAAGCTCGACGCCATCATGTGGCATTGCTCGATTTCGGGCACGGCCTGCACCGCGCGGTTGAAGGCATCGAGCGCCGCCGAACGCGTGTCCGACAGTTTCACCTGGACGAAGGCGACATGGCCTTCGCCCATGCGTTCGCGATCGATGACGGCGCGGTAGCCTCTTATGTACCCGTCCTTTTCCAGCCGCCTCACGCGCGCCTGCACCGGCGTCTTCGATAGGCCGACCTTGGTCGCCAGCTCCGACATGGAAAGCCGGCCGTCGCGCCCAAGGGCGGCCAGGATGTTGCGGTCGATGCGGTCCAATTGGTCTTCGGTCATCGATACGGCAGTCGAAACGATGGAAAATCGACCTAAATGATAGATCAAACAGACTATCTTGTCGATTTCTTTGGACCGACTGAAATTCGCAGCTGTGCTAGTTTGCGCCATTCGGTCCGGTGACCGCCAGACCGCTTCCTCACGCTCGCTTTCATGGACCCGATATGCCGCTCGATGCCATCCGCCAGCAGATCCGCGCCAATTATTTGCCCGACGAAGACGAGGCGGTGAAGCGCCTGTCGGCGGCGGCCGGGCTTTCGGCCGAAGAGCGTAAGGCGATTTCGGCCCGCGCCGCCGATCTGGTGCGCGCGGTGCGCGGCTCGACCGATCCCAGGCTGATGGAGGTTTTTCTGTCGGCCTATGGCCTGTCGACCAAGGAAGGCGTGGCGCTGATGTGCCTAGCCGAAGCGCTGCTGCGCGTGCCCGACACCGAGACGATGGATGATCTCATCGCCGACAAGATCGCGCCGCATGACTGGTCGGCGCATTCGGGTGGATCCAGCTCGATTTTCGTCAACGCTTCGACCTGGGCGCTGATGCTGACGGGCCGCGTGCTCGACGAAGGCGAGGGCGGCATCGAAGGCACGCTGCGCGCCATGGTGCGCAGGCTTGGCGAGCCGGTGATCCGCAAGGCCGTGGCGGCGGCGATGCGCGAGATGGGCGAGCAGTTCGTGCTCGGCCGCACCATCGCCGAGGCGGTCAAGCGCGGCCGGCCGATGACACAGAAGGGTTATCTTTATTCCTTCGACATGCTGGGCGAGGCGGCCCGCACCGAAGCCGACGCGCTGCGCTACCACCGGGCCTATGCGGACGCGATCTCCTCGCTCGATTCCGGCTCGAACGGCCCCGACATCCGTTACAATCATGGCATTTCGGTCAAGCTCTCGGCGCTGCATCCGCGCTACGAGGTGGCGCAGCGGGATAAGATGCTGCCGGTGATGGCCGAGCGGCTTCTGTCGCTGGCGCTTGCCGCGCGGCATTCGCGCATGGGCCTCAACATCGACGCCGAGGAGGCCGATCGTCTCGACCTGTCGCTCGATGTCATCGAGAAGGTGTTGGCCGAACCGGAACTCGCCGGCTGGGACGGTTTCGGCGTCGTCGTCCAGGCTTACGGCCCGCGCGCGGCCTTCGCCATCGACTGGCTCTACGCGCTGGCGAAAAAATACGACCGCCGGATCATGGTACGGCTGGTGAAGGGCGCCTATTGGGATACCGAGATCAAGCGCGCGCAGACGCTCGGGCTGTCCGGCTATCCGGTGTTCACCCGCAAGGCCAACACCGACGTCTCGTATCTCGCCTGCGCGAAAAAACTGCTGTCGATGACCGACCGCATCTATCCGCAGTTCGCCACGCATAACGCGCACACGGTCGCTGCCATCCTGTCGATGACGAAGGATCGCGATAGCTTCGAGTTCCAGCGCCTGCATGGCATGGGCGAAGCGCTGCACGAGACCGCGCGCAAGGCCGAAGGCACGCGCTGCCGCATCTATGCGCCGGTCGGGGCGCATTCGGACCTGCTTGCCTATCTGGTGCGGCGGCTCCTGGAGAACGGCGCCAACTCCTCCTTCGTGCATCAGTTGACCGACGAGGAGGTCGAGCCCGAAGAGATCGCGCGCGATCCGCTCGAGGCCGTCGAGACACAGGGTTCCGCCGCCAATCCCGCGATCGCGCGTCCCGCCGCGATTTTTGGTGCCGGCAGGCGCAATTCCAAGGGCTTCGACATCACCGATCCGTTGACGCTCGCGGCCGTCGAGAAGGCAAGAGCGGAGTTCGCCGGAGCAGATCGCTGGCACGCCAAGCCGGTCACGCGCGCCGCCGGCTACGGCAAGCCGCGCCAGATCGTCAATCCGGCCAAGCCCGACGAGGTCGTCGGCACGGTGCATGAGGCGGCGGCCAAGCAGGTGGCGACCGCCGTGCGCTTTGCAGTCGACGCCCAGCCGGCCTGGGCCAAGCGCCCGGTTGCCGAGCGCGCCGCGATTCTCAACCGCGCCGCCGACCTCTACGAGGCCAACGCGGTCGAGTTCTTCGCCCTTGCCACACGCGAAGCCGGCAAGTCGCTCGCCGACGGGGTGGCAGAGGTGCGCGAGGCGGTCGACTTCCTGCGCTACTACGCCGCCGAGGCGGCGAATGCCGAAGCGGGTACGCAAGCGCGTGGCGCGATCGTCTGCATCTCGCCGTGGAATTTCCCTTTGGCCATCTTCACCGGCCAGATCGCCGCGGCTTTGGTCACCGGCAACTCGGTGATCGCCAAGCCGGCCGAGCAGACGCCGCTGATCGCCTTCCGCGCCGTCGAGATGCTGCGCGAGGCGGGCGTGCCGGAGGACGTTATCCAGCTTCTGCCCGGCGACGGCCCCTCGGTCGGCGCACCGCTCGCCGCCGACCCGCGCATTGCGGGCGTCTGCTTCACCGGCTCGACCGAGGTCGCCAAGCTGATCGAAAAGCAACTGGCGGAAACCGCGGCGCCCGATGCTATGCTGATCGCCGAGACGGGCGGCTTGAACGCCATGATCGTCGATTCCACCGCGCTGCCGGAACAGGCGGTGCGCGATATCCTTGCCTCGGCCTTCCAGAGCGCAGGCCAGCGCTGCTCGGCGCTGCGCGTGCTCTATGTGCAGAAGGACGTCGAGAAGAAGATGCTGGAGATGCTGAAGGGCGCGATGGAAGCGCTCAATGTCGGCAACCCTTGGGCAATCTCGACCGACGTCGGCCCGGTGATCGACGACGAGGCGCAAGCTTCGATCAGCGATTACTGCAAGAAGAAGGGACAGGAAGGGCGGCTGATCGCCAGGCTCGAAGCGCCGGCAAGCGGCCGTTTCGTCGCGCCGCATGTCTTCCGCGTCAAAGGCATCGAGGAGATGGAGCGCGAGGTGTTCGGCCCGGTGCTTCATGTCGCGACCTTCGATGCCGATGAGATCGACGCGGTGATCGCCGCCATCAACCGCAAGGGCTACGGCCTGACCTTCGGTCTGCACACCCGCATCGAAGGCCGTGCCCAGCATTTCGTCGACGGCATCCATGCCGGCAACATCTACGTTAACCGCAACCAGATCGGCGCCGTCGTCGGCTCGCAGCCTTTCGGTGGCGAGGGGCTTTCGGGCACCGGGCCGAAAGCCGGCGGACCGCATTACTTGCGCCGCTTCCGCAAGGGGCCGGAGGCCGGCACCGAGGTTGGTGAGGGCCACAAGGTGACCGCGACCGAGCTTGCCGACAATCTGCCGGATCCGACGCTCGGCGGCTGGTCGACGCGGCCGGATCGCGTCGCGATCCTGAGGAAGCATTTGCGCGGCAAGGGCGCGGCGGCGATCGCCGCTGCCGCCAGCCTCGATTTCGGCCAGGTCGACCTGCCTGGACCGACCGGTGAGGCCAATACGCTGTCGCTGTCGCCACGCGGCCGCGTACTCTGCCTCGGCCCGGACGCCGAGACGTTGCTTTCCCAGACGATCCAGGCACTCGCGGCCGGCAATGCCGTGCTGGCAGTGGCGCCGGGCGCGCCGGCGGCGCTGTCGGCGCTGACCGGCAAGGGCCTGCCGCTCGCGGCCATCGATGGCCGGCCCGACCCGGTCGAGGCGCGTTCGCTGCGCGTCGATGTCGTCGCCTTCTCCGGCACGCCGGAGGCGGCGCGAATCGTGCGCAAGGTGATTGCCGAACGCGCCGGGCCGATCGTGCCGCTGGTCAGCGAAGTGCTCAATCCAGCCGCTTATGCGCATGAGCGCGCGGTCTGCGTCGACATTACGGCGGCCGGAGGCAACGCCAGCCTGCTGGCCGCCGCTTAGCCAACTCGGGCGATCTCGTTATCGGAGGCGCGTTTCAGGCGCCTTCTACGACCGAAAAGCCCTCGAATTGCGGGTGGCCGAGATAGTGGACCTTCGAGCCGCCGGCGTTGCGATGTGCGGCGCGGAAATTCTCTGACTTCGTCCAGGCGACAAAATCCTCCTGGCTTGCCCAGACCGTGTGCGAGGCGAAGAGCGTATAGCCTTCCGTCTCGTTGACTGGACCGCGCAGCAGGTGGAACTCCTTGAAGCCCTGCATTTCGGAAAGGCTGGAGTCGCGGTTCCTCCAGACGTCCTCGAAGGCTTCTTCCGAGCCGTTCTGGACCTTGAAGCGGTTCATGGCGATATACATTGGCTTCCTTTCGAAATGGATGAATTCTGACGTTCAGGATGGCTTCAAACGCGGGACGAACGCCTCAAAAAGGGCCGATCCGCGCCTTGAACACCCAACTTGATTTTCCGGTCTCGGGTGGAATGGGAGGGAACGGTGCCTGCTTGCGCACCAGCGTCAAAGCGAACTGATCGAGCTCGGCGGATCCTGAACTTTCAGCGAGCTGCAGGTCGCTGACGCTGCCGTCGGCCGCGACGACGAAAACCACCCTGGCATTGTTGCGAGCCTTGGCCTGGATCGATTTCGAAACGCGACGGTTGGCACGGGCAAGCTTCTTCTGGATTTCACCGCTGTAGCGGGATTCCAGGGCATTGCCGGCGGCCTGCTTCTTGCCCTTGCTGGCGACGACAGATGCGTCGCGCGCATCGCCATCCGCCGTGCCTCCAGTTTCAATGGTTTGGCTTGACCCTGCCGATGCGGCTGGCGCGCTCGTGGTCGGCGGCTGTTCTGGCTCGGCGGGGGTCGCTTCAGCACTTTGCGGCTCGATCGCGGGCGTAGGTTTGCTCTCCACGGGGACACGCTGATCGTCCTGGCGCGGTGTGGCGGCCGCCAGGATATCCGGCGTAGGGGTGGGCTCCTTGACGGCTTCCGGCACAGGCTGAGGCGTCACCTTTTCACTTGCCGGTTGTGGCGCCTCGGCTGGCGGAGCGGGCTGCGCGGCCTGGCGTTTTGCCGGTTGCGGATCCGGCACCAAAGTAACATCCACCGCGCCGGACGCCTGATCATCCAAGGCGCTGCCGATGACGTTGGCGCCGGACTGGTCGGCGCCCTCGGCCCTTATCGCGTCTGCGGAGTCGAATGACGCCGCGGGCGCGATGAAAAACGCCGCCGCGGCGGCGGCATGGAGCAAGCCGGAGACGGCAATCGCCACCGGCCATTTGCGGACTTGCGCCGTTTGCCGCGGCTGCACGAGCTGTTCGGCCGGCGTGACCGCCAGTTCGCTGCCCGCGTCAGAGGGGTGATTGATGTCCTGCATGTCTCGCGCCGAGACCTGCCGCGCACGATAGGGACTTGTCAAATCAAGATCGGTTGCCGCCCCTGGCGGCAGACCGGCGGCAGGCCACGCCAAGGCGTCTTGCCGGAAAGCCGGATGCAATCTCACCTCTACACGCCGAAAGCGATCGCGGTCTTGGTCGAACTCTTCAACGCGCGCATGCACGCCGCCGGCTCGATGCCGGTGCCGGCGCATTCGGTCGCGCTGTTGATCAGCACGCGGCTTGAGAAACCGAGCACGGTGACCTGGGCCGGACCTGGGGCAGGAGCCGGCGCGGACTGGGCCCACGCCGGCGCCAGGCCGAGCGACATCGCGAGCGCCGAGGTCAGGAGGCGAAGCAATGTCGTCAAGTCGGTCATTCCTCAGCCTCCGAAACGCATGGTTGCCGCAAGCTTCAGCGTGACGCCGGGTTCGTAGAGGACGGCGGTCGTGCTTCCGTTGAGCGGGTTGGCGTATTTGACGTCGAACAGATTGTCGGCGCGGAAGTCGAGCTTGAGATTGTCGGTCGCCTGGTAGCTGGCGAAGGCGTTGACCAGCGTGAAGTCCTTGGCCACCGCATTGCCCTTGGGCTTGCCGTTGTACTGCACTTCGCCGCCGACGGTCAGCTTGTCCTCGAGAAAGCGCAAGCCAAGCTGCGCCGTCACCTGCGAGGAGGGGATGGTGGCCAGATCGGCCCGCTCGCCTTCGTTGGAGATGGTGTGGCCGTTGATGATCGAGGCCGACAGCCCGGCATAACCCCAACCGGCGTCGTAGACGCTTTCCAGCTCGAAGCCGTCGATCTTGGCCTTGGCGAAGTTCTGGTACTGGAAGCAGATCGGAATGCCGGGGCCGAACGGGCAGCCGCTGGTCGGGTCGAAAGGCGAGAGCGTCACGCCGTCGATATAGTCGTCGACATTGTTGTTGAAATAGGCGGCCTTGAGCCGCAGCGCGTCGCCGCCCTCGATGATGTCGTTTTGCTTGTAGTTGACACCGAACTCGACGGTCTTGCCGGTCTCGGGCTTGAGGTTCGGGTTGGGCAGGAACGGGAAGCTGACGCCGGCCGGATGGTTGCCGCTGATCAGCGTCTCCGTCAGCGAGGGCGAGCGATAGCCTTCCGCATAGGTGCCATAGAATTGCAGGCCCGCCAGACCGGCGCTTTCAAAGGGCGAGATACCGACCGTGATGCGCGGCGAAATCCGGTCGCCGGACGTCTCGCGCTCGGAATCCTTCAGGCTGTAATTGTCGTAGCGCAGGCCGGCGATGACCTCGAGCCATTCCCAGGTCAGCTTGTCCTGGACGTAGGCACCGGAGACGTTACGCTTGCCTGACGGCGTGTAGAAGCTGTCTCCGCCGGCCGTGCCGCCGGTCTCGACATCGTCGCCGACCCAATCGCCGCCATAGGTCAGTTCATGCGCGATGCCGGCGGTCTCGAAGCGTGACGTGTTCCAGATGTCGATGCCGGTCGTGCCGACATCGAATGTGGACAGCGAGCCGACCGGCAGCACCACGGGCAATCCCGTGACCGGATCGAAGCGCTTCTGCGGGACAAGCGTCGTCAGGTCGAGATCCGTCTTGTTGTAGGAGGCGTTGATGTGGAGGTCGAGCCAGCTCTTGGCCTCGTCGGTGATGTTGTAGCGGGCCGTGAAGGTGTTCGACTTCAGGTCGACATCGTTGGCCGGCATGCTGCCGCTGGTCTCCGTCCATCCATCGCTGGAACCGACCCAACCGAGCTTCAATTCGCTGTTTTCGGTCGGGCGGATGGTGGTCTTGAGCAGACTGCTCAGCACATCGAAACCGGTGCCGGCAACGGTGTCGCCGCCACCGTTCTTGTAGTCGCCGTAGTCGCGATAGACGATGTTGCCGAGAACATCCCAGTTCTCGTTGATCCGGTAAGCGCCGGTGGCGCTGGTGGTCCAGCCCTTGCCGTTGCTTTCATAGCGCCCGGCCAGCGACCCGGCCCAGGTCTCCCGCGGCTTGAGGAAATCCTCTGCGTCCTTGGTGTCAAAGAAGACGACGCCGCCGATGGCGCCGGAGCCGTAGGTGTTGGCGACCGGGCCGCGGATGACGTCGACCGATTTGATGAGCTCGGGATCGACATAGAAGGTCGACTGTGTGCCGTGGTCGGAACGCTGGAAATCCTGGCGGGCGCCGTCGACGATCACGGCGACGCGGCCGAAATCCTGCAGGCCGCGGATGTTGATGCTGGAGCTGACGCGCCGCGCATCGGCCTGGACGGTGACGCCGGGCACGCCGAGCAGCATCTCGTTCGGCGTTGTCGCCATGCGGCGGTCGAGCTGTTCCTGGTCCACATGGCTGGCGGAAGCCAGCGACTGGATTGCTGTTTCGCCGGTGCGGCTGATGACGAGGATCTTGTCGAGAAGGGTTTCGTCGCCGGAAGCCTTCTCGTCTGTTTTCTTCGTTTGATCGACCCGCTGATTGGCCGCCGGCTCCGCGGCCTGCTGCGCTTGTGCGGCCGGTGCGCCGAGTGCTATCGCCGCCGCTCCGGCCATCAATACGGCGATTGCCATTGCAATCGATCGGAAGCCCGGACCCGCGCTATCGCCCGCCAGGCCCGTCCGTCCCCAAGTCACCAACCCCATGCCCCGACTCCAAATTCAGGCTCGTAGCTGGCTGGCCGGTGGCTCGCTCGCAATTTTGATCACGTCCGGCATCTTAGATGTTGACTCATTTAGTCCGGTAATGCAGTGACTAGTAAACATGACTATTCGAGTCAAGAATTGAATCGAGGCAGCCGGCAGATGGCCGGCAGAGCAAAGGGACCGACCGGATGAACACGCACAATCCCAACGATTTCCGCTATCGCGCCCGCCGTTCGGACGACGCGCAGATGCGCTACGAAAGGCTGCCGATGGCGGTGAGGACGCTGTCCAGCAACATGTTGTTCCAGGGTGAGCACGAGATCGGGATCGAGCATCATGGCGCGCTTTACCGCCTGAAGATCACCCGCCAGGGCAAGCTGATCCTCAACAAGTGATCGGCGCCGGCAGGCGGTAGACGAGTAGAGATCAGGCATCACAGGTGGACGACATGGACCAGCGCGTTAAGCCGTCGCCGGAAGAGATCCGGCGGGCAAGGCAGGACAATCCGAAAATGCGGGAGCGCGATCTCGCCGCTCAATTGGGTGTTTCGGAAGCGGAACTGGTCGCGGCGTATTGCGGCGTCGGCACTGTCCGCGTCGGGCCGCGCGTCAACGACCTGCTGACCGGCCTCGAGGCGGTCGGCGAGGTGATGGCGCTGACCCGCAACGAAAGCGCCGTGCACGAAAAGACCGGCGTCTACGACAAGGTCGTCACCGGCAATCACAACGCCATGGTGCTGGGCGAAAACATCGACCTGCGCATCTTCCCGAAAGTCTGGGCGCATGGCTTTGCCGTCGAGAAACGCGACGGCAGCGACATCCGCCGCAGCCTGCAGTTCTTCGACGCGGCGGGCGAGGCCGTGCACAAGGTGCATCTACGGCCGGCATCGAACCTCTATGCCTACCAAAAACTGGTGGCGAGCCTCGAATCGTCGAACCAGGAGCCGACCGTCGCGATCCTCCCAAGCGCCGCGGAAGGAGAGGGTGAGGCCCAGGCGTCGGCCGCGACGATCGACGATCTGCGCGACCGCTGGAGCCGGCTCACCGACGTGCATCAGTTCTTCGGCATGCTGAAGACGCTGAAGCTCAGCCGCCGCGAGGCGGTGCGCATGGTCGGCCAGGACTATGCCTGGCTGCTCGACCGTGACGCGGTGAGCGCCATGTTCCACCGCGCCGCGGAAGGCGAGATGCCGATCATGTGCTTCGTCGGCAACCGCGGCTGCATCCAGATCCACTCCGGCCCGATCAAGTCGGTTAAGCCGATGGGACCGTGGATCAATGTGCTCGACGAGACTTTCCATCTGCATCTGAGGACCGATCGCGTCCACGAAGTCTGGGCGGTGCGCAAGCCGACCAAGGACGGCCATGTCACCTCGCTCGAGGCTTATGACGCCAATGGCGGGATGATCATCCAGTTCTTCGGCAAGCGCCATGAAGGCGAAAGCGAGCGCGAAGATTGGCGCTCTCTGGCCGAGAACCTGCCCCGCATTCCCAATCCGACCGCAGCATAAGGCGAGACCAATGGGTGTTGTTTTCCGTTGTCGCGCGGCGCTTGCGCCGATGCTCGGTGCCTTGCTCGCTTTCACGGCGCTGCCCGCCGGGGCTAACGATGGTGAGGCCGTCTTCTCCGACACTTCGCGCATTGCCTCGATTGGCGGCTCGATCACCGAGATCGTCTACGCGCTCGGCGAGGAGGGGCATCTCGTCGCCCGCGATACGACGAGCCACTATCCGAAGGAGGCACTGAAGCTTCCCGATGTCGGCTATATGCGTGCGTTGTCGCCGGAGGGTGTGCTGTCGGTCAATCCGACCGGAATCCTGGTGTTGCACGGCAGCGGCCCGAAGGAAGCGGTCGACGTGCTGAAGAAGTCGAGCGTGCCTTTCATCGAGGTGCCCGAACACTACAGCCACGAAGGCATAATCGAAAAGATCCGCATCGTCGGCAAGGCGCTGGGCGTCGACTCCAAGGCCGAGAAGCTGGCAGCCGAGATGGATGCGAAGCTGACGGCGGCGGAAACGCAGACGGCGTCGATCAAGGAGCGCAAGCGTATCCTGTTCGTGTTGTCGGCACAGGGCGGCAAGATCCTTGCCGCGGGCAGCGATACGGCCGGCGACGGCATCGTCAAGCTTGCCGGCGCGGTCAACGCGGTCGAAGGTTTCTCCGGCTACAAGCAGATGTCTGACGAGGCTATCGTCACCGCCAGGCCGGACGTGATCCTGACCATGAAGAATGCCGGGCCGCCGATCTCGGAGGATGAGCTGTTCGCCAACCCGTCGATCGCTTCGACGCCGGCGGGCGCAGCCCGCAAGGTCATCAGCATGGACGGCGGCTATCTGCTTGGCTTTGGGCCGCGCACGGCCGAAGCCATCCACGATCTCGCCGTCGCGCTCTACGGCAACCGGGTCACGGACTGAGCGACGATGGCCGAACAATCTATCGGCGGGGTGGCGGGCAGGGCGATGGCAGCCGATGGCGACCGCTCGGCACGGGCAAGGTCTGTCATCCTGCTTTTGTGCCTGGCGCTCGCGCTTTGCGTGTTCCTGTCGCTGACGTCGGGCGCGTCCGATGCGTCGGCCGTCCGCGTCATCCGCGACTGGTTCACGGGCGCCATGCATGCCGACGCGGCGCTTGCGGCGCGCGACCAGCTGATTGTCTACGACATCCGCATGCCGCGCGTGCTGCTGGGCGTGCTCATCGGCGCCGCGCTCGCCGTCTGCGGCGCGGTGATGCAAGGGCTGTTCCGCAATCCGCTTGCCGATCCCGGCCTGATCGGTGTTTCGGCCGGCTCCAGCCTCGGCGCGGTGGCAATCATCGTGCTCGGCACCACATGGCTTGCGCCTGTCACGCTCGCGCTCGGCACGCTCGCGCTGCCGCTGGCGGCATTCTTCGGCGGTCTGGCGGTGACGTTGCTGCTTTATGCCATCGCCACGCGCCAGGGGCGGACGTCGGTCGCCACGATGCTGCTCGCCGGCATCGCCATCAGCGCTCTTGCCATGGCGCTGACCGGCGTCCTCATCTTCATGGCCGATGACCGGCAATTGCGCGACCTGACCTTCTGGCAGCTCGGCTCGCTTGCCGGGGCAACCTGGCCGAAGATCGGCACCGTCGGACCGGTAATCGTGCTGGCGCTGTCGGCGATGCCGTTCCTGTCGCGTGGCCTCAACGCGCTGGCACTTGGGGAGGCGACCGCGGGCCATCTCGGCATTCCGGTTCAGCGGCTGAAATACACCGCCATCGTCGCGGTGTCGGCGGCGGTCGGTGCTTCGGTCGCGGTCAGCGGCGGGATCGGATTCATCGGCATCGTCGTGCCGCATGTCCTGCGCCTGGCGATCGGCCCGGACAATCGCTACCTGCTGCCGGCGTCGGCGTTGCTCGGTTCATCGCTGCTGCTGCTCGCCGACGCGGTCGCCCGCACCATCGTCGCGCCGGCCGAGCTGCCGATCGGCATCGTCACTGCGGTCGCCGGCGCGCCGTTCTTCCTGTGGATCCTGCTGCGCAAGCGCGGCATCGTCGACCGCAAGACGTGTTGAATGACGAGTTGATCGAGAGGGTGTTCGACTGCCGCCTGAAGGTCGGCGCGCTGCCGGCCAAGAATATGCCGTTCGTGTTACCGCAATCGGCCGCTTAGGCCTGCTGCTGTGGACGGTTCTCGCCTTCGTCATCCACGGGCGGAGCGGGAGCGGAGACCCGAGGATCCATTCCGTTACATCAACCGAAGACTGCAGCGATCCAGAAGAAGCGCTGCCGCTTACGGTCGCCAGCTCTGCATCATTGCGGCGCACGAACGTCACGGCATGGATTCTAGGGTCTGCGCGCGTCGCTGCGCTTCTTGCTCCGCCCTAGAATGACGAAGTCATGGGCGCGCTCACGCCGCCGGAGCGCGCTGCTCCAGGAGGTCGATGCCGAGCAGATGGCGCACGTTCGGACGAGCGGCGACGAGGTCGGCGATCGTGTGGCGGGAAAGCACGGCGAAGAAGGCGTTGAGCGCCTCGCGCAACGCCGAATTCAGGGCGCAGCTGTCGACCAGCGGGCATTCCGCCGCGTCGTTTTCGAAGCACTCGGCCATGGCGAAGCTCTCTTCGGTGACGCGTACGACATCGAACAGGCTGATCTGCTCCGCCGCACGGCCGAGGCGCACGCCGCCATTGCGGCCGCGAACGGTCTCGACCAGGCCGGCCTCGACCAGCGGCTGCAGGATCTTGAACAGGAACAGCTCCGAAACCGAATAGGCGGCGGCGATCTCGGGGATGCGGCTCAGCCTTTCGGTGTTAGCGGCGCAATACATTAGGATGCGCATCGCATAATTGGTCTGGCGCGTGAGCCGCATGGTATCCTCGCGAAAATATTAGCTTGAGCCGAATATGGCCCATAGTTTGGAACAATTCCAGACTGGTCCGCCACATAGCTGAATAATCGTGTCAACTTTTTGTGCATGCCGGCGCGTATGGCGGCCCGATATGGCTCCTGCGCTTCGGGCGAGCGTTTCGCCGGCGCAGGTACTAGATAAGTGCAGGTGCAAACAGGGAACGGCCTTTCCATGTCACAGTCAGCTCCGGCCCTTGCGCCGGTTCGATTCGACGCCGACGCGAAGGCGAAGCTCGCGGCATTGCGGCGGACCAAATTCGTCGCCGCAGCGGCGCTCGCCCTCTGCATCCTCGTCTTCGCGCTCGCCAAGTCCTTCCAGGGCAGCCATTCTTGGCTCGGCTTTGTCGCGGCTTTCGCGGAGGCGGCGACCATTGGCGGTATCGCCGACTGGTATGCCGTGGTGGCGCTGTTCAGGCGGCCGCTCGGGCTGCCGATCCCGCACACCGCGATCATTCCGGAGAACCAGCACCGCATCGCCGACAATCTCGGCCGCTTCATCGAGGCCAATTTCCTGGCGCCGGAGCCGGTGCGCGAAAAGCTTGCCGAGGTCGACTTCGCCGCTCTGGTCGCCGACTGGCTGGCCGATGCCGAACGCGCCGCCGGCCTGTCGCGATTCGTCGCGCGGCTGGTGCCGCAGACGCTGACGGCGGTGGAGCAATCCGGCCTGCGCGACTTCGTCACCAGCCGTATGCTGGAGCAGATCGAAAAGGTGCCGCTGGCGCCTTTAGCCGCCGACCTTTTGTCGGCGCTGACCGACGATCGCCGTCACCAGAAGCTGTTCGACGAATTCACCAGGGTCGTCGGACGTTTCCTCAACGACGAGCAGGCGCTCGCGACCATGCGCGAAAAGATCCGTGAGGAATTGCCGTCGCTGTTCAACCTGTTTCGCGCCGATGCCTATCTCTTGAAGAAGATCGTCGCTTCGGCGGGTTCGTTGCTCGATGAGGTCAGGGCCGATCCCGATCACCCGATGCGCGCCGAATTCGACCGTTTTGCGCTAGGCTTCATCGAGCGGCTCAGGACCTCGAAGCAATATGCAAGGCGCGCCGAGAAGCTGAAGCGCGATTTTCTCGGTCGTCCGGAGGTGAGGGCACTGGCCGGCGATGCGTGGACAAGCCTGCGCCTGTTCATCGAGCA
Organism: Mesorhizobium australafricanum; assembly: GCF_033977265.1. NCBI lineage: Bacteria > Pseudomonadati > Pseudomonadota > Alphaproteobacteria > Hyphomicrobiales > Phyllobacteriaceae > Mesorhizobium > Mesorhizobium australafricanum. Next base: position 230,712 of record NZ_JAVIIT010000001.1, read on the forward strand.
GGACGTCAATGCGCCGAACTCGACGATCCGCGACCACCTCGCCAACATGTTCGTCGAGGTTGGCCGGCATCTGGCCGACGACGCTCAGATCAGGGCCGACATGAACCAGGGTTTTGTCGTGGCGCTGGCCTCGTTCGTCGAGAGCCAGAAGAGCGGGGTGTCGAAATTCATCGCCGATCAGGTCAAGCGCTGGGACCTGGGGCAACTGACGCGGCTGATCGAGACGAACATCGGCAAGGACCTGCAATATATCCGTTTCAACGGCATGGTGATCGGCGGGTTTGCCGGCCTGGCGCTCTATACGGCGGAGCGGATGTTTCTCGTCAATTGACGCCAGCCCAACGCGCACTATTCTCCCCTGGAGCGGGTCACCGTCCCATGGAAACGACGAACCGCTCTATCTCTTTGTTTTACGCAATTCCGGACGGAAACCGTTTTCCTGGAATTGCTCTTGAGGGCGCCGCAAAAGCGGCAAAATGGGAGGCAGAGCATGGCAAAACAACCGGATTCCGACTCGTTCCTCGACATGTTCAGCAGGTTCGGCCGCGACCTCAAGCTGCCGAATGTCGATATCCAGCCGATCCTCGATCACCACCGCAAGAACCTCGAAGCCCTGGAAAGATCGGCGAGGGCAAGTGCTGCAGGGGCATCCTCGGTGCTGGCGAGGCAGCATGAGATGGTGCAGAATGCCATGCACGAGATCACCCGTATGGCGCAGAACTACCAGACGCCCGGCAATCCGCAGGACCTGATGACCAAGCAGGCCGAATTTGCCCGCAGGTCGTTCGAGACAACGCTGAAGAATGCCAGCGAAGTGGCTGACCTTGTGCGGAAATCCAGCACCGAATCGGTCGAAATCCTGCGCGACCGGATCAGGGACGCAATGGCGGAAATCCGGGCCGGTTATGAAAAGAAATAGGTCATTCGGCGATTTCGGATCCACCATCGACTGACATGCGATGCAACCGGTCCAAGCGCGGGCGCGTTCTCGGCTTGCCGTATAAGCATCAACTCTACCGGCGAAAATCGCGGAGCCGCGAATTGACAGAGGCTGCCGCTTCATGGTCGGGAGACGGGCATGAGTGATGGGAAAGCCGGAATGACGGAAACACGGCGGAGGACGCCGCCGACCTTCGAACAGTTGCGCACGATGTCCGGGCAGGAGCTCGGCGTGTCGGACTGGACGACGGTCGACCAGCTGCGCATCGACCAGTTCGCCGAGTGCACGGGCGACCACCAGTGGATCCATGTCGATCCCGAGCGGGCAAAACGGCAGAGCCCGTTCCGCACCACGATCGCGCATGGCTATCTGACTTTGTCGATCATCGGCGCGTTGGCGCTCGAGATGGGCATCGTGCCGGAAAACACGCAGGCGGCCTTCAACTACGGCTTCGACAAGGTGCGCTTCCTGGCGCCGGTGAAAGCCGGCGCGCGCATCAGGCTGCGTACCACGCTGCTTTCCATGGAAGATCGCGGCCCCGGCCAGTATCTGATGAAAGCCGCCAACACCGTCGAGATCGAAGGCGAGCAGAAGCCGGCGCTGACGGCAGAGACGCTGGTGATGATGTATGAGCGCCGCAAACGGGCCTAGGTTCTGCCGGGATTCGGCTCAGGCCGAGCCGAGAGTGGTGGCTTTGCGGCGGGATACCGTCATCGCTTTCTCAAGCACCCTGAAGATGCGCTGATCCCCGCACTGGGCGACGTTGAAGCGCATGAAGCGGCCGGCGCTATGCGACAGGCTGAAGGCATTGCCGGGCGCCAGCACGACATTGTCCGAGAGCGCATGGCGGGCGACATCGGCGGCGTCGATGCCGTCGGGCAGCCGGCACCACAGGAACATGCCGGCGGGCTGGTCGATCCAGGGTGCGATGCCCATCGTTTTCAGCCTGCCGGCGGTCTCGGCCATGGCGCGCGACAGGCGGGTGCGCAGCTGTTCGACATGCTTGCGGTAGCTGCCGTCTTTCAACAGCGTCAGCACAAGCTCCGCAGACAGTCGCCCGCCGCCGAAGGTCGTGGCGATCTTGAGATCGGTCAGGCCTTCCATCCAGTCGCGGGGCGCGGCGATGAAGCCGCAGCGTACCGAGGCCGACAACGTCTTGGAGAAGGAGCCGATCTGGACGACGCGCTGCAGCCCGTCGAAGGCCGCGAGCCTTGGGGCAGGGGCATGTTCGAAGTCGGCGAAGATATCGTCCTCGACGATGGTGAGTTCCGCCTGGTCGGCGAGTTTCAGCAGCCGATGCGCGGTCACCGGCGACAGGATCGCGCCGGTCGGATTGTGAATGCCGGAATTGGTGATGTAGAGGCGAGGCCGATGCTCGGCGAGCGCCTCGGCGAAGAGTTCGATATCCGGCCCCGAAGGCGTGACAGTAACGCCGACCACCTTGGCCTGATGGGCGCGCAGCAGCGCGTGAAAATTGAAATAGCAGGGATCGTCGACCAGAACCGCATCGCCGGGCTCGAGCAGGAAGCGGCACAGAAGGTCGATGGCCTGGGTGCCGCAATCCGTCAGCATGATCTGGTCGGGCGAGGCTTCGACGCCATGCTCGGCCATGCGCCGCGCCAGCAATTGACGAAGCGGCGGCAGGCCAAGCGGCGTGCCATAGTCGGCGAGCGCGACATCGTCGGCGCGAGCAGCGGTTCGCAAGGCGCGGCGCAAGGCGGCCTGCGGCATCCAGGAAGCCGGCAGCCAGCCGCAGCCGGGCTTCAACATCTCCTCGCCGGCCTCGAGCGACTGCCGCGACACCCAGAGCGGGTCGATGGCCCGGTCGAGCCGAGGGCCGATCTCGGCCAGCGACAACGGCGCAAGCTGGCCGGCGGCGTAGAAACCCGAGCCCGGGCGCGAACGGATGGTGCCTTCCGCCGCGAGGCGCTCATAGGCTTCGACCACGGTCGATTTCGAAACCTGCATGGATTTGGCCATGGCTCGTATTGACGGCAGGCGGGCTCCGGGCGTCAGCATGCGCGCCGCGATCCGCTGGCGGATTGCCGCCATGACGGTTTCGACCAGGGTTGCGCCGCTGGCATTTGGGCCCGGTGCGTCCATCTGTACTCTCCCGCGGACCATTACAGTTTTATAGAATTGTACCTCATTGTCTCTGGTAATGCCATGACCTGCCCCGGTACGGAAGCGCAAACGGAGCAGATGATGGAAAAGAGTTTTGACGGCTGGCTCAGCGGCTTCATCGGGGTGCTGATCTTCAGCGGGTCGCTGCCGGCGACGCGGGTGGCGGTGATGGATTTCGACCCGACCTTCCTGACGTCGGCTAGGGCGGCTATCGCCGGCCTTCTGGGGATCGCGATGCTGTTGCTGTTCCGCGAGAAGCGTCCGGAGCGAGGGGATCTGGTTTCGCTCGTCGTCGTTGCGCTGGGTGTCGTTGTCGGCTTCCCGTTGCTGACGGCGCTGGCGCTGAAGCATGTCACCTCGGCGCATTCCATCATTTTCGTCGGATTGTTGCCGCTGGCGACCGCGGTCTTCGGCGTGCTGTGCGGCGGCGATCGTCCCCGTCCGGCCTTCTGGCTGTTCTCCTGCATCGGCAGCGCGCTCGTGGCGGGCTTTGCCCTGTCGCAAGGCGTGACCGCTTCGCCGGTCGGCGACAGCTTGATGCTGGCTGCCATCATCGTCTGCGGACTGGGCTACGCCGAAGGAGCCAAGCTGTCGCGCCGCCTCGGCGGCTGGCAGGTGATCTGCTGGGCGCTGGTGCTGGCGCTGCCGGTCATGCTGGCGCTGACCCTTGCGACGCTGCCGCCATCCTTCGCCGGCGTCGGCTCAGGCGCGTGGATCGGCCTAGCCTATGTCTCGCTGTTCAGCATGCTGATCGGCTTCGTGTTCTGGTATCGCGGCCTCGCGCAAGGCGGCATCGCCGCCGTCGGGCAGTTGCAGCTTCTCCAGCCCTTCTTCGGCCTGGCGCTGGCGGCGAGCCTGCTGCACGAGCAGGTCAGCCCGATGATGGTGGTCGTGACGTTGGGCGTGGTCGCCTGCGTGTTCGGGGCGAAGAAGTTCGCGCGATAGGCCCCTACTGGAATTTCGTGACGACGCCGATGCCGATGCCTTCGAAACCGCCCATCGCCATCAGCGCAGCCGGCGCCTCCTCGAGGCTGATTTTCTTGCCGACCAACAGCTCAGGCTTGAGCTTGCCGGTGCGGATCATGTCCATCATCGCGGAGTAGCGGTAGGCCTGCATGCCGTGGCTGCCGAGGATTTCGAGCTCGAAGGCGATAACCTTGTCCATCGGCACTTGCGGGCGGGCATGCTCGGCCAGCATCAGCCCGACCTGAACGTGGCGGCCGCGCCGGCGCAGGTTGGCGATCGAGTTGAACGAGGTCGTCGGGTGGCCGAGCGCGTCCATCGACATATGCGCGCCGCCATTGGAGATCTGCTTGACCGTCTTGACCACGTTGGGCGTCGTCGAGGCGTTGATCGTCGCCACCGCGCCGATCTTCCTGGCGAATTCCAGCTTTTCGTCGGTGAGGTCGATGGCGATGACGTTGGCGCCCATGGCGCTGGCGATCATCACCGCCGAGAGGCCGACGCCGCCGCAGCCATGCACCGCCACCCACTCGCCGGGCGTCACCCGGCCCTGGTCGACGATGGCGCGGAAGGAGGTGACGAAGCGACAGCCGAGGCTGGCGGCGGTGGCGAATTCCATCTCTTCGGGCAGGCGCACGAGATTGGTGTCGGCATGCTCGATGCCGACATATTCGGCGAACGAGCCCCAGCCGGTGAAACCAGGCTGCGACTGGTGCTCGCAGACCTGATGGTTGCCGGAGGTGCATTCGAAGCAGCGGCCGCAGCCGACGGCGAAGGGGACCGTGACGCGATCGCCGGCCTTCCAGCGGCTGACCTGCTTGCCGGCGGCGACGACGACACCCGCCAACTCATGTCCGGGGACGTGCGGCAAGGTGATGCCGTCGTCATGGCCCATCCAGCCATGCCAGTCGCTGCGGCAAAGACCGGTAGCCTCGACCTTGATGACGACACCGTCGGCCGCCGGTTTCGGATCGGGCACGGTCTGGATCGTTGGTGCCTCACCAAATTTTTCGAAGACGACAGCTTTCATGGGGAGTCCTTCAATATGTTATTCGGCATCGATCTGGTTCTGCGGCGCAGCCTTTTGGAAGGCCGGCAGCGCCATGCAGGCGGCGTTGATGCGCGAGATTACCGGATAGGGCGCCATGTCGACGCCGAAGCGGGCGTTGTTGGTGACCTGGGCGGCGAGGCAGATATCGGCAAGGCCCGGTGCGTCGCCATGGCAAAACGTGCCGGTCTCGGGCGACGAGGCCAGAATCTTTTCAAGTGGCTGGAAGCCTTCGTTCACCCAATGCCGGAACCAGTTGACGACATCCTCGTCGCCGGCCCCGAACAAAGTGCGCAGCGAGATCAGCACGCGCAGATTGTTCACCGGGTGGATGTCGCAGGCGATCATCTGCGCCAGCATCCGGACCCGAGCGCGGCCCAGCGCGTCCCTGGGCAGCAGCGGCGGCTCTGGCTGGATCTCGTCGAGATATTCGATGATCGCGAGTGATTGGGTCAGCAACCTGCCGTCGTCCAGAACCAGCGCCGGCACCAGACCCTGCGGATTGACCGCGAGATAGGCGGGCTCGAGATGCTCTCCGTGGCGCAGATGATGCGGCACATAGGTGTAGTCCAGCTCTTTCATCGCAAGCGCGATCCGCACCCGGTATGAGGTCGAGGAGCGGTAGTAGTTGTGGAGGACGAGATCGCTCATCGCCTCGGCTGCCCGATGGTGACCTCGACGGCGCCGATGCCGTCGACGCCGCCGGTGATTTTGTCGCCGGCCTGGACCGCGCCGACGCCGGCCGGCGTGCCAGTGAAGATCAGGTCGCCGGGCTGTAGCTCGACCGCCTCGCTGCAGATCGAGACGATGTCGGCGATCGGCCAGATCAGCTCGGCAAGGTCGCCGTCCTGTTTCACCGCGCCGTTGACCGCAAGCCAGATGCGGCCTTTTTCCGGATGACCTGCTTTCGCGGCCGGAACCAGCGGACCGCAAGGCGCGGATTGGTCGAACGCTTTCGACCAATCCCAGGGACGCGCCGCCTTCTTGGCCTGATCCTGCAGGTCGCGACGCGTCAGGTCGACGCCGACGCCATAGCCCCAGACATGGGCGAGCGCATCGGCTCGCGGAACACGGAAGCCGGCCTTGCCGATGGCGGCGACCATCTCGATCTCGTGGTGCAGGTTCGAGGTAAGCGGCGGGTAGGGGATATCGGCGCCGCTGTCGACCACCGCGTCGGCGGGCTTGGTAAAGAAGAAGGGCGGGTCGCGCTCGTCATTGCCAAGCTCGCGCGCGTGCGCCGCGTAATTGCGGCCGACGCAGAAGATGCGGCGCACTGCAAACCGTTCCGCCGAACCGGCAATGGCGACCGAGGCAATCGCTGGCGGCGGAAGGACAAATTCTGGCATGGACTTTTCTCTATGTCGGCATGAATCGCCCGCACCTTCGGCCGATTTTGGCGGGTGGGCAAGACCGGACGGCTCCGCGCTCATTTGCCCTGTCGTTTCAATGCCAATGCCTTGTACCATTGGGCGATATACTATTTGCCAATAAGCTGAACATGGTCACGGGACTATCCTCTAGCCACCGAAACCGAACCGATGCCTGAACCTGTGCAATGACCGCCGTCAACGATCGCGCCCGCTTCCTGATCATCGACGATCATCCGCTGTTTCGCGAGGCGCTGCACAGCGCCGTGCAGATGGCCTATCCGGATGTCGATACGGTCGAGGCGCGTTCCATCACCGAGGCGATCGAGCTTCTCGCTGAGGCAAAGCCGTTCGATCTCGCGCTGCTCGATCTGAACATGCCCGACGTGCACGGCTTCGAGGGGCTCTTACAGCTCAGGACCCGCTATCCGCGGCTGCCGGTGGTGATCGTGTCCGGCTACGAGGAACCGAAGATCATTTCCGAGGCGCTGTCCTATGGCGCCGCCGGCTTCATCCCGAAATCGGCGAGGAAGAGCGACCTTGCCGCCGCCATCCGCTCGGTGATGGATGGCGCGGTCTATGTGCCGGAAAACTATGAGGGCCAGCCGCCGGATCCCGACAGCACCGACCGCGCCGACATGGTACAGCGCCTGGCTAAGCTGACGCCACAGCAGCTCAGGGTGCTGCAGATGCTGCGCCAGGGCATGCTCAACAAGCAGATCGCCTACGAGCTGCAAGTGGGCGAGACGACCGTCAAGGCGCATGTCTCGGAGATCCTGCGCAAGCTCAATGTGTATAGTCGCACGCAAGCGGTGATCGAAGTTTCGAAGCTCGACAACGCGGAGCTGTTCAGGGATCAGGCGGGGTTTTGACGCCGCTGTCCTAAGCCAACAGATGCGCCAGCAGCGCGCGCAGTTGCGCCGGTTTCAGCGGCTTGCGCATCAGCTCTATGCCGGCGGAGCGGGCGGCCTTGGCGACGGGTTCGGAGCCGTCGGCGGTGACGATCAGCGCCGGCACCGGCCGGCCGAGATAGTCGCGCACTTCGGCGATCGTCGCGGTGCCGAGGTCGCCGCCGTCGAGATGCTGGTCGGCGATGATGATGTCTGGCACCCAGGCGGTGTCGCCCAAGAGGTCGAGCGCATCGTCGGTCGACGTCGCGGCGCGCACGAGGCACTGCCAGCGCTCGAGCAGCGACGTCATGGCGGAGAGCACGTCGGCGTCGTTCTCGACCAGCAGCACCTTGGTGCCGAACAGGCCGTAGCCGCGCGGACGGTCCATGTCGGCGATGGCCGTCGCCGGTTCCGCTGCCGCCATGCCGACCGGCACGTCGATGTGGAAGATAGTGCCGCGCCCGACCTTGGAGGAGAAGGTCACCGGGTGACCGAGCGCTGCCGCCATGCGGCGCACGATGGCGAGGCCGAGGCCCAGCCCGGCGCCTGCAAGCCCGGCATCGGCGAGCGTCGAGGTGCCGCGATGGAATTCCTCGAACACCGCCTCGCGCTGATCCTCGGGAATGCCGCAGCCGGTGTCGGCGACGTCGATGCGTATGGTGTCGCCGCGATGCCTGGTGCCGACCAGCACGCCGCCGGAGCGGGTGTAGCGCAGCGCGTTGGAGAGGATGTTCTGCAGGATGCGGCGCAGCAGGGTGCGGTCCGAGCGCACGACGACATTGACCGGCCGGAATTTCAGCGACAGGCCCTTCTTTTCCGCTTCCGGAAGGAAGTCCGAACGCAGCGAGGAAAACAGCGCCTCCAGGCTGACGTCGCCGGCTTCGGGCTGCACCACGCCGGCGTCTAGCTTGGAGATGTCGAGCAGCGTGCGCAAAAGGTCTTCCATCGTCTCCAGCGAGCGCTCGACCTGGCGCACCAGCTTCCTGCCTTCATCGCTGATCTGGACCTCGGCCAGCGCCGAGACCGATAGATGCGCGGCATTGAGCGGCTGCAGCACGTCGTGGCTGGCGGCGGCGAGGAACCTGGTTTTGGAGAGGTTCGCCAGCTCGGCGTTTTCCTTGGCCGCGCTGAGGTCGATGTTCGACTGCTCGAGCCGGCGCAGTGTCGCGTGCAGTTCCTCGGTGCGGTTGCGCACCCGGTTCTCGAGCGAAATAGCGGTCTGGAACAGCGAGAAGGCGTTGCCCTGCTGGTCCATCGAGCGTTCCACGCGGCTGACAAGGGCCGCGTTGATCTTCTTCAGCCTTTCGAGGTCGTTGATGTCGCGAAGCGGCATCGCGTTCACTCGGCCGCCTGGCGTTCGCCGAAGGCGATGCCGGTAAAGGTCTGGTTGAGGTGCATCGAGCGGTACTGCTCGCCGTAGGTGCCGAAGCCGATGACCTTGTTGGTCCGATAGAGCTCGGAAATGTCGCGGAAGACCTGGCGGTTGCGCGCATCGAGCCGGCGCAGCACGCAGTCGAAGCCGAGGATCATGTCGATGCCGCCGAGCCTGTGCTCGACATCCTGGAGAGCGGTGCGCGTCGATTCCACCATGTTCTTCGGCTGGGCGATGGAAAGCACCACGCCGTCGTCGATGGCGCAGAAGAAGGACAGCGAGCCGTCAGGGTGCATGCGCTGGATCGAGCGGCAGTAATATTCGCCGCCGACCTTCACGACGACCGGGTGCGAGGCAAAACTCAGCGGGGTCAGCGTCTGCGGCAGGATGCCGACGGAGGCTGCATATTCTTCCGCCGCGTTGGTGGCGTTGAATTCGCGCACGATACGGTGGTCGGGGTCGGAAGCCGTCACCACCAGCTTCTCGTCGGTCGGGATGAAATTGTCGGTCTTGAAGACGTGGAAGGGGATTTCGGTCGCGACCAGCACGATGATGGCGCTGTCTGACGCAACCCTGCCGTTCGCGATCAGACTGGTCGTTTCGAATTTCAGGTCGTCGCCGGCCGAGCCGCCGATCAGCGGAATGTCGTCCAGCCCCCAATGGATGGCCGAGGTCACCGCTTCCTCGGCATAGGACAGGCCGTCGATGAAGCAGAGCGCGAATATGCCCTTGGAGCGATCGTGGCCGATGCGTCCGTGCAGCAGGCGACGCAGCGCCGCGACCTCGCCGGTGATCCTGTCCATGCCTGACGAGGAGAGGTTTTCGACCATGGTGGAGACGGTCGAAAACGATGCCGACGGCAGAAGCAGGGCAAGGATATGCCCTTCCTCCAGCCCCTGCGGCGTGATTTCGCCGGCGGTCGAGCAGCCGGCATAGGCGAGCGATGGCGCGTGCACTTCAAGCGCTTGCGCGAGCGCTGCCGCGTCGACCAGACTTTGGGAGAAGAACAAAAGCGCGAAGCCCGCGTCGACGATTGCCGCTTCGGCTGCGATGGCCCGGGCAAAGGCGTTTGGGTCGGGCTCATCCGTGGTGAGCGCCGAAAGGCCCGATGCATAGCGTGTGCTCGAACTGGCCAGCTGCCTTCTCCGCATTCCTCCGACGCTTTTTTATGCGTGTCTTTTTCTTGTTTTATGCGTGTCTTTTCTTATGGTGTCAGACACGCCTCGCGTCGAGGGCATCTTTGCCCTCAATCCGTGATTTGGCAATGGGCCGGGCGCCATGCTCAACGGCTTGCCGGCCATGACCGAAAGTACAAGGAGCGGAGCGCTGGCAGCGCTGTTTTGCCCGTTGTACGGTGCGCGAACAACGCACTGCCGAAGCATCAGAACAAGCAGGCATCGGCAACGCGATAACCAAGGTTAATACCCAGGGAGGTTGCATGTCGGACGTGTCGTTGACTGTGAATGGGAAACGGGTCAGCGGGAGCGCCGAAGACCGAACGCTGCTGGTGCATTTCCTGCGGGAAAACCTCGGTCTCACCGGAACGCATGTCGGTTGCGATACCTCGCAATGCGGCGCCTGCGTGGTGCATGTCGACGGCCGGGCGGTGAAATCCTGCTCGATGCTGGCCGTCCAGGCTTCGGGCTCGACCATCGTCACCATCGAGGGGCTGGCCAACGGCGCTGAACTGCATCCGGTGCAGGCCGCGTTCAAGGAGCATCACGGTCTGCAATGCGGCTTCTGCACGCCCGGCATGATCATGGCGGCGACCGACATGATCGCGCGTCATCCCGAGGGCCTCGACGAAGCGACGGTGCGCGCCGAGCTCGAAGGCAATATCTGCCGCTGCACGGGCTACCACAACATCGTGAAGGCGATCCTTGCCGCGTCGGAGACGATGGCGAAGGGCGCCAAGGGCAAGGCCAGGCAAGCGGCCTGAGGGCGAGTGAGTAGTCGGTAGTGAGTAGTTCAGCCTGAAAAGGCGGCTCATCTCACTACTCACTACTTTCCTACTCACTATTTTCCGGAGGAATTTCTAATGGGTATCGAAGGCGTCGGCGCCCGCGTGGCGCGCAAGGAAGACAAGAGGTTCATCACCGGCGGCGGTCGTTATGTCGACGACATGGTGGTTCCCGGCATGAAGCATGCCGTGTTCGTGCGCAGCCCGCACGCGCATGCGCAGATCAAGAAGATCGATGTGAAACAGGCGCAAGCGATGCCCGGCGTCATCGGCGTCCTGACCGGCAAGGAACTCAAGGCCGACGGCATCGGCAATTTGATCTGCGGCTGGATGATCCATTCGAAGGACGGCACGCCGATGAAGATGGGCGCCTGGTCGCCGCTCGCGGTCGACAAGGTGCGCTATGTCGGCGACGCCGTCGTCATCGTCGTCGCCGATACCAAGGGCCAGGCGCGCGACGCGGCCGAAGCGGTCGAGATCACCTATAAGGAACTGAAGGCCGTCGCCGACGCCACGAAGGCCATTCAACCCGGCGCGCCGCAGATCCATGCCGAGTCCGACAACAATTTGATCTTCGACTGGGAGATCGGCGACGCCAAGGCGACCGACACGGCGATCAAGTCGGCGGCCCATGTCACGCGCATGAAGATCGTCAACAACCGCCTGGTGCCCAACGCCATGGAGCCGCGCGCCGCGCTCGGCCACTACGACAAGGCCGAGGACCACTATACCTGCTGGACGACGTCGCAGAACCCGCACGTCGCACGGCTGGTGATGAGCGCCTTTTACAATGTCGCGCCGGAGAACAAGCTCAGGGTCATCGCGCCCGATGTCGGCGGCGGCTTCGGCTCCAAGATCTACATCTATCCCGAAGAGATCGTCTGCCTTTGGGCGTCGAAGAAGACCGGCGTTCCGGTCAAATGGGTGGCCGACCGCACCGAGAGCTTCCTCTCGGACGCGCATGGCCGCGACCATGTCTCGACGGTGGAGATGGCCTTCGACAAGGACAACCGGATCACCGGCCTCAAGGTCGACACGATAGCCAATCTCGGCGCCTATATGTCGCTGTTCTCGTCCTGCGTGCCGACCTATCTCTACGCCACGCTCCTGTCGGGCCAGTACAACATCCCGGCAATCCACGCCAATGTGCGCACCGTCTACACCAACACCGCGCCGGTCGATGCTTATCGCGGGGCAGGGCGGCCGGAGGCCACCTATCTTCTGGAGCGCACGGTGGAGACCGCCGCGCGCGAGCTCGGCGTATCGCCGGCGGAACTCAGGCGCCGGAACTTCATCACGTCCTTCCCGCACCAGACACCGGTGATCATGAACTATGACGCGGGCGACTATAACGCATCGCTCGACGCGGCTACGAAGGCCGCCGACTATGCCGGCTTCACCAGGCGCAAGGCGGACGCCGCCAAGCAAGGCAAGCTGCGCGGCATCGGCATGAGCTGCTACATTGAGGCCTGCGGGATCGCGCCGTCGGCGGCGGTCGGTTCGCTCGGCGCCGGCGTCGGCTTGTGGGAATCGGCGGAGGTGCGCGTCAATGCAGTCGGCACCATCGAGGTTCTGACCGGGTCGCACAGTCACGGCCAGGGCCATGAGACCACGTTTGCACAATTGGTCACCCAGCGCTTCGGCGTGCCGATCGACTCGGTCTCGATCGTCCACGGCGACACCGACAAGGTGCAGATGGGCATGGGCACTTACGGCTCGCGTTCCGGCGCCGTCGGCATGTCGGCTGTCGTCAAGGCGCTCGACAAGGTCGAGGTCAAGGCCAAGAAGATCGCCGCGCATCTGCTCGAAGCGGACGAGGGCGACATCGTCATCGAGAATGGCGAGGTCAAGGTTGCCGGCACCGACAAGAGCCTGCCCTGGTTCCAGGTGGCGCTTGCCTCCTATACCGCCCACAACCTGCCGGCCGGCATGGAGCCCGGCCTGAAGGAAACCGCCTTCTACGATCCGTCCAACTTCACCTTCCCGGCCGGCTGCTACATCTGCGAGGTCGAGATCGATCCGGAGACCGGAACGACGGAGATCGTCCAGTTCGTCGCCGCCGACGACTTCGGCAACATCATCAACCCGATGATCGTCGAGGGGCAGGTGCATGGCGGCATCGCCCAAGGCGTCGGCCAGGCGTTGCTCGAAGGCGCATATTATGACGGCAACGGCCAGCTGCTCACCGCAAGTTATATGGACTATACGATGCCGCGCGCGGGCGACCTGCCGTCGTTCAAGGTCTCGACCTCGAACACGCCATGTCCCGGCAATCCGCTCGGCATCAAGGGCTGCGGCGAAGCCGGCGCCATCGGCTCGCCGCCGGCGGTGATCAACGCCATCACCGATGCGCTGGGCGTCGTCGACATCGCCATGCCGGCATCGCCCGCCACGGTGTGGGCAACCATCCGCGCAACGAAGCACTGAAAAGCGAATAGCGAATAGGGAGTAGCGAATAGGGAACAAAAGCGGCGTGGATAGAGGAGGTTCTATTCGCTATTCGCTACTCCCTATTCGCTTTCTCCCGGAGGGAGAAAAACACATGTACTCAGTCAATTACCACCGCGCCGCCTCGGTCACCGAGGCCGCCAAGCTCTTGAAGAATGGCGATGCCAAGCTGCTCTCCGGCGGTATGACGCTGATCCCGGCGATGAAGACGCGGCTGGCGGCGCCTTCGGATCTGGTCGACGTGTCGCGGCTGAAGGAGCTGCAGGGCGTCAAGGTGTCCGGCAAGACGGTCACCATCGGAGCCGCGACGACGCATTACGACGTATCGAGCGACGAGAAGCTGAAGAAGGCCTGCCCGGCGCTTGCGCATATGGCATCCCTGATCGGCGATCCGGCAGTGCGCTACAAGGGCACGATCGGGGGCTCGATCGCCAACAACGATCCGGCGGCCGACTATCCGGCGGCGCTGCTGGCGCTGGGCGCGACGATCGTCACCAACAAGCGAGAGATCGCGGCGGACAAATTCTTCAAGGGCCTGTTCGAGACGGCGCTGAAGGATGGTGAGATCGTCACGGCGGTGAGCTTCACCGCTCCGGCCAAGGCGGCCTACCAGAAGTTCCGCAACCCGGCTTCGCGTTACGCCATCGTCGGCGTGTTCGTGGCCAAGGGCAAGGATGGGGCAAGGGCCGCGGTGACCGGGGCTGGCGAGGACGGCGTCTTCCGCTCCAAGGAAGTCGAGGCGGCGCTGGCAAAGAACTTCGACGTTTCGGCGCTCGACGGCCTCAAAGTGCCGGCAAAGGGCCTGATGAGCGATATCCATGCCTCCGCCGACTATCGCGCCAATCTCATCGTGGTGATGGCAAGGCGCGCGGTGGCCGCGGCCAACGCCTGAATGGCGACGCCGCGAATGAAAGAAGGGGCCGCCTCGGCCCCTTTTTCTTTGCCACAACAAAGGTTTGAGCGGAAACGCCGGTCAAATTGCAGCTTCGCACTTGCACAAAGTTATCCCGCACTGCAAAATAAATCCGGCGGGAATACCAGATGGTCCAGGGCGCGAGCAATGCTTCGCATGCGGACCTCAAGTTGCGAAGGCACGGTATGACCGACATCTCCGCAGCGTCCGTCGTCCTACCGCGGGTCGCAGCCGACAAGGAAGCCAGGGCAAGACTTGCCTATCTCGACGGCTGGCGTGGCCTGTCGATCGCCCTGGTGCTGATCGGCCATTTTTTCCCCGTCCCCGGCATCAATTTCGGTGTTCTCGGCGTCGAGTTTTTCTTTGTGCTCAGCGGCCGGCTGATGGGCGAAATCCTGTTCATCGAGCGCTTTCCGCTGAAGAAATTCTTCAAGCGCCGCTTCTCGCGCATCTATCCCGCGCTGCTTGTGTTCGTGATCGCCGCCATGATCGGCCTTACCGGAACCTACATCGGCTTCAAATGGAAGGCGGCGCTGACGGCGATGACCTTCACCTACAATTACGCCGGCATCCTCATCAACCGGGCCGGCGCGCTCGACCACATCTGGTCGCTCTGCGTCGAGGAGCATTCCTATATCCTCCTCGCGCTGATTAGCGTGGTGGTTACCGGCAGGGCGAATGTCGTGCGGCTGCTTCTGGTGCTGGCGCTGCTGGCAATGGCCAACGGCGCCATTTCGTACGGGGTTCTCGGCATGAGCTACGAGACCAGCTATTGGCGCACCGATGTGCATATCGCATCGATCCTGCTGTCCGCCGCGATCTGCCTGCTCAAGGCAGACGGTCGCCTGCCGGCTTTCCTGAAAAGCCAGCATGTGGCGCTGGGGGCCGCACTTGGCGGCGTGTTGCTGTTCCTCGATCCGGTACCGACCCCGATCCACTATCTTCTCGGCGTGCCGCTGCTGGCGCTGGCCGTCAACACGCTCGACTTCGCGGGCGGCGCCCTGACGGGGCTGCTGTCATCGCGACCGATGGTGATGCTCGGGCTATGGTCCTATTCGCTGTATCTCTGGCAGCAGCCTTTCTACAAATTCGTCGACGAGCGCGGCAGCGCGCCGATCCCGATGCTGGCGGTCGTGTTCGCCTGCGCGCTTGGGAGCTACTACATCGTCGAAAAACCCGCTCGCGGCTGGCTCAACCGCAACTGGTGACTATCAGGCCTTGCTGTTTTTCCGCGCGGCCAGGTAACGGCGAAGGCCGGCTTCGCCGCGCGGTGTCGTCCAGCGATGGTTCCAGGCGAAGGCCGGCCGCAGCAGCGGCGCCAGGAGCTTGAGGATCGGCCTCTCGACCGTCACCTGCCAGATCAGGTCGACATGCGTGCCGGTTCCCGACGGCGACAATTCGGCCCGCCACAACCCGTCGAAATCGCCGAAGGTCTTCACCACCACCAGCCGGCCGGGCTCGAGCTCGGCGGCCTCGATGATGAAGTTCAGCTCATAGGGCAGGGCGCCGCGCGCCCTGGCCCTGGCGCGCGCGCCGACGACGCCCTTGCCCTTTTTGTCGAGCGGCTCGACCTCCTTATAAGCATCGCCCCACCAGAGCGGCAGCAGCTGGGCGTCCGACAGCACGTCCCATACTTCCTGGGGGGTGCCTTCAGGGATGTCCCAGCTCTCGTCGAAGCGGAAGACATTGCTCGCCATGATGCCGCGCCCCCCAGCCAATGGAGCGGCTATATTAGCTGCGGCTTGTTTTTCTGGCCAGCAGCGTTCGAAGCGCGTTCAGGCGGCGATCGGTTTTGCGTAGTAGCGCACCGACTTCTTGCCGCCGTGGATCACCGCATCGCCCACTTCGGCGAAACCGAGTGCCGCGTGGAAGGCATCGGAAGCCGGGTTGGGCGGATCGGCATTGACCTCGCAGGTGACGATGGTGTGGCCGGCGCGCCGGGCATGCTCAAACAGATCCTCATAGAGGCGGCGGGCATGGCCGCGGCCACGCGCCTCGGCTGCGACCACCACGCGGTCGACATAGACGAAGCGCGGATAGCGCTCACGAAACCAGAGGAAGTTCGGGCTGTCGTAGCGGGCGCCTTGGTCGAAGCACATGATGAAGGCTTCAAGCGCGCCGATGCGGCGGGTGTAGAAAGCTTCGCCGAGCAGGAATGAAAGCCGTTCCGGCTCGAGCCAGGACAGCTCTGCCGCATGCTCGTTGTTGAGCACGAGGATGACGGCCTCGTCGGCGGGCGAGACGCGTTCGATCGGCAGCAATTCCTTGGTCATCGTCGTTGCCATCAGGCGCGCGCGGCCGCGATCGTTGCCGCGACCCGGGCTTCGTCGGTTAACGTGTTGCGGTATTCGCGGTCGAGATCGGCGCCGCCCATGCCGACATTCGGGTTGCGGTAGCGCATGGCGCTCGGCACGTCCGCGAGCGCGGCGAAATGCATCTCGCTCAGTCCGGTCCGCTTGCCCACCTCACCGATATTGTCGGGCGCCAGCCCGCCGCAGCCGAGGATGATGATGCGCTCGCCCGCCTGGCGAACAAGCCGTGCGAGAAGCTCGATACCTTCGACCGCCGTATCGCGCTGGCCGCTGGTCAGCACACGGCCGACCTTGCAGCGGACCAGGGCTTCGAGCGCCTCTGTCGGATCGCGGGTCATGTCGAAGGCGCGGTGGCAGGTGACGTTGAGGGGGCCGGCAGCCTCAACCAGCGCGCTCATGCGCGCCTCGTCGATGGCGCCGTCGGCGGTCAGGCAGCCGACGACGACGCCGGCCACGCCAAGCTCGCGAAGCGCTTCGACATCGGCCAGCATCGAGCGGTATTCGGCCTCGCTGTAGAGGAAGTCGCCGCCGCGCGGCCGCACGATGACATGGAAGGGAATGGTTGCGCGTTGAAGCGCGGCGCGCACCGTGCCGAGGCTCGGCGTGATGCCGCCTTCGATCAGGCTGGCGCAGAGCTCGACCCGGTCGGCGCCAGCAGCCTGCGCGGCCAGCAGCCCGTCAATGCCTTCGACGCAGATTTCGATCAGGGGTTTTTGCGCGTCCGCCACCGGTTTCCATCCATGCTTTCGAGGAGATGACCAGCCCTAGCATCGGACGGATCGTCGCGAAAGCCGCAACGATCGGTCCAGCCGTGGAAGTCGCTTGACAATCCATAACTACAAAGTTATGGATGATTCATAACTGAGAAGTTATTGATTGGTGCGGACCCTATCGGCCGCAAGAACCCGAGGAGACGGATGATGGAAGCCAGATTGAAGAACCCGGTTATGCTCATTCCCGGCGCGATGCAGGCGCTGCTTGCGCTCGACAAGTCGACCGAAGCCGGCGATGTGCCCTATGTCACGCGCAAGCTCATTCATCTTCGCGCCAGCCAGATCAATGCCTGCGCCGTCTGCGTCGACATGCACGCGCGTGAGCTGAAGAAGGCAGGCGAAAAGGACGAGCGGATCTTTGCCGTGTCCGCATGGCGCGAAACGCCTTACTTCACCGATGCCGAACGTGCGGCTCTTGCACTCGCCGAGGCCGCCACGCGGCTGGCCGACCGCTCCGACGCCGTACCTGATGACGTCTGGGATGAGGCCGCCCGCCACTATGACGACAAGGCGCTCGCCGCCCTGGTGATCCAGATCGCCCTGATCAACGCCTTCAACCGCCTGAACGCCACCACGCGGCAACCCGTTGGGGCCTGGGGGTGAGGCAACAACAAACGGGCGCCCGCTCGGTAGCGGACGCCTGCCGGCTTACTGCTTGAGGATCGTGTTCTTGGTGCCCTGTTCGACTTGGTCGATCACCAACAGCTTCACCGGGTCGGTGCCGATGTTGGTGGCCTGGTGCCAATGACCGATCATCTCGACGATGAAGTCGCCGGTCTTGTAGGTGTTGCTGGCCCCGGTCTCGACATTGGAGACCTTGAGCGTTCCTTGCTCGACATAGGCATAGCGCGGGAAGGGGTGCTTGTGCACCGGCAAGGTCGCCCCGGGCGCGATCTGATACGACGACACCTGAACCTCGACATTCTTCTGCGGCAGCGTGATCGGCTGGCCGGACGCGGTCGTCGTCTTCGACGCCAGCGGTGTCACCACGACTGGAGTGTTCGAGCTGTCCAGGGCGTTTGCGTTGGTCGTGAAAAATGCCGCCGCCAAAAGCAGCGCCGAAGCCAGCATGTTGCGCATCGAGTCCTCCCTTGCCGCCAGCTTGGCTTGGCAGGCGCTGAGGCGCAAGCTCCGGATGGCGGAATAGCTAATGCTTCGCCGGCGCGGGTTTGGGCGGCCGGAGCAGCAAAGCGAGCGGCACGAGCGCTGCCGTCGCCACCGCGCAATAGAAGAAAACATCGACATAGGCGAGCAGCGACGCCTGGCGGCCGATCTCCTGTCCGATCCAGCCGACGGCCTGCTGCCTGGCTTCGACCAGTGGCGAGCCCTCGGCGACGAAATGGTCCGTCACCTGGCGAAGCGTCTGCTGATAGGCCGCGCTCGACTGCGCGGTGTGGCCGACGAGCACCGACTGATGGAGCTGGGCGTTCTGGGCAATCACCGTGTTGGACAGCGACACGCCGATGCTGCCGCCGATGTTGCGCGCGACATTGATCAGTGACGATGCCTGATCCGTCTTTTGCGGCGGCAGCCCGACATAGGCGGCAGTCGAGATCGGAATGAACAGGAACGGTAGTCCGATCATCAGGAAGACGCGCGCATAGGCGAAGAAACCGAAGCTGGCGTCGGGCGTCAGCGAGGTCATGTGCCAGAGCGCGACCGCGACGACCGACATGCCCATCATGATGAGATAGCGCGGCTGAACGATACCGGCCGCAAAGCCCGAGATCGGCATTAGCATAAGCATGGCGATGCCGCCCGGCATCATCGACAGGCCCGAAAGGGTGGCGGTGTAGTCGAAGGTCGTCTGCTGCAGCTGCGGCAACAACTGCGTGGTGCTGAAAAGCACCGCGCCCACCGCCATCATGACCAGGAAGGACATGCCGAACTGCCGCGTGAAAAGCAGGCGGATGTCGACGATCGGGTCGCGCCGCGTCCACTCCCAAGGGACGAGCAGCAGGAACGACACCGCCGAGACCACCGCGAAAATGGTGATGAAAATCGAGGCGAACCAGTCGTTTCGCTGGCCCTCGTCGAGGAAGACCTCGAGGCAGCCGAGCGCCAGTGCCACCAGGATGAAGCCGATCCAGTCGACCTTCAGTCCCTTGCTCAATCGCTCTCGGCGT
The DNA here is from genome assembly GCF_033977265.1 of Mesorhizobium australafricanum. Lineage (NCBI taxonomy): Bacteria > Pseudomonadati > Pseudomonadota > Alphaproteobacteria > Hyphomicrobiales > Phyllobacteriaceae > Mesorhizobium > Mesorhizobium australafricanum. The sequence continues at coordinate 249,948 of NZ_JAVIIT010000001.1, forward strand.
TCGCGTTCGAGAATGTCGGGCTCGACCACCAGCCATTGCACGAGCGTCAGCGACAGGATGCCGAACGGCACATTGATGAAGAAGATCCAATGCCAGGAGAAATTGTCCGTCAGCCAGCCGCCGATGGTCGGCCCGACCGTTGGCGCGACGATGACGGCAATGCCGTAGAGCGCAAAGGCCTGGGAGCGCTTCTCCGGCGGAAAAGTGTCGGCGAGGATCGATTGCTCGCTCGGCGCCATGCCGCCGCCACCGAGGCCCTGCAGGATGCGGAAGGCGATCAGCGTCGGGAGGTTGGGGGCCAGTCCGCACAGCAGCGATGCGAGCGTGAAGGTCGCCACGCAGATCATGTAGTAGCGCTTGCGACCAATGACGCTGGTGAGCCAGCCGCTGACCGGGATGATCACGGAATTGGCGACGAGATAGGTGGTGATCACCCACGTGCTCTCGTCCATGCCGGCGGCCAGGCTGCCGGCGATGTTGCGCAGCGCGACATTGGCGATCGAGGTATCCAACACCAGCATGAAGGTCGCGATCGAGACGACGATCGCGATCAGCCAGGGGTTACGGCCGCCGGCCGCGGAACGGCTTTCGCCGCCCTGGGTTACCGCCGCATCGCTCATCGCACCTTGACCGTCGGCACCACCGACATGCCGGGACCGAGATAGACGTTTGGCGGCTGGTCGAAGACGATCTTGACCGGCACGCGCTGCACGACCTTGACGAAATTGCCGGTGGCGTTTTCGGCCGGGAGCAGGCTGAACGCCGTGCCGCTGCCGGCCTGGACGCTGTCGATATGGCCATGGAAGGTCTTTTCCGGATAGGCGTCGATCGCGATGTCTACGGGCTGGCCCGGCCGCATCAGATCGAGTTGCGTCTCCTTGAAATTCGCCTTCACCCAGACATCCTCGGGTACGAACATCATCAGCACCTGGCCCGGCTGCGCATAGGTGCCTTTCGCCGCCGTGATGTTGGTGGCATGGCCGGCGACGGGTGCCGTGATGGTCGTGCGGGTGAGGGTGGTCCTAGCCTGGTCTTCGGTGGCCTCAGCCTGCTGCAGCTTGGCCTCGGCGCTCTTCTCCTGCGCCCGCAGGACTGCAAGTTGGCTCTTTTCGGCCTCTGCATTGGCATTGGCGGTATCGAGTGCCGCCTGGTCCTGACGCAAGGTCGACGCGGCCTGCTGCGCCTGTTGTTGCGTCGCCGTGCCCTTGGCCAGGAGCTCGCGGTTGCGCTGGTCCTCGGACTTGGCGAAGTCGAGCGCGGCCTGCGCCTGCGCCACCTGCTTCCCGGCGGCATCGATCTTGGCGTTCTGCGCCACGGTCTGGGCCTGCACATTGGCAATGTCGGCCCGCGCCGCCGCGACGCCGGCTTCCGCCTGTTTGAGCGAGGCCTGAAAATCGCTGTCGTCGATACGCAGAAGCACGGCGCCGGCTTCGACCGGCTGATTGTCGGTGACGGCAACGTCGGTGATACGCCCGTTGATTTCAGCGCCGATCGTCACCGTGCGCGCGTCGATAAAGGCGTCGTCGGTCCATTCATACTGACGTGCGTTGATCGACCAGATCACCACCGCCGCGATGACCAGCAAGACGAGGGTCGCGACGATCGCGGCTATATACGGATGGCGCCTGACGAGGCCGGGTGCGTTGCCGTCGGACGGGGTGTCATCCGTCTGCTTGACTTCTACGCGCTTGTCATCGCCCCGTGTTTCCGGACCGCTCTGCTGATCGGACCGCGGCAGCGCCCGCGGTTCATCGGCGGGAGCGGTTTCGCGCTCGTTTTTTTCAGGTTTCGCGTCCAAGGCAACGGATCCAGATAACGTCGGCCCCCTCGCAGCAGGCTCAACGGGCGGTTTCCGCAAAGGTTCCTGCCGCCGGGGCGGCAGCTGGGTCTAGCGGTGAGGGCGCGGCCTTGCTGCAGCAGGAGGTGATCCTGGCGCCTTGCCGGCTGTCAGCCCGCCATCCAGCCGCCATCCACCATCAGGTTTATGCCGGTGACGTAGCTCGCCATATCGCTGGCGAGGAACAGCGCTGCGCCGGCGACATCGTTCGGATGCCCGAGCCTCGGCCAAGGCGTGCGGCGGCGCGAATAGTCGAGCGCGTCCGGGTCGTTGGCGACGCCCGGCTTGCCGGTGATGATCTTGCCGGGAGCGATCGCGTTGCAGACGATCAGGTCGTCGGCATGATCGACAGCGATCTGGCGCGTCATCTGCACGATGCCGCCCTTGCTCACCGAATAGGGCAGATCGCCGGGGCAGGCGACCATGCCGTGCTGCGAGGAGATGTTGATGATGCGGCCACGCACGTCAATGACCGGGGCCTGGGTCAGCATCTGCGTGACGGCGCGTTTGTTGCAGTAGAAAAAACCCGTCAGGTTGACGCCGATGACGCGGTGCCATTGTTCCGGCGTGGTCTCGATCAGGTTGGTGCTGGTATAGATCGCGGCGTTGTTGACCATGACGTCGAGTCGCCCGAACTGCGCGACCGTCGCGCCGACCAGCGCGTCGACGGCGTTCCAGTCCGAGATGTCGGTCTTGACGTAGATGCCGGTGCCGCCGGCCGAGCGGATCATGTCGACGGTGTCTTGGCCGCCCTCGATCGGCTGCTCCACCGTGTCGGCGACGACGATGTTGGCGCCCTCGGCCGCGAATTTCAGCGCGATCGCGCGGCCGATGCCGGAGCTCGCTCCGGTGACGATGGCGGTTTTGTCTGCAAGCAAGGCCATGGTCTTCATCTCTCCCGGGTGACGATCTTTCCCTGCGCCGGGCCGACCAGCCTGCCTTGGCGCACGATCTCGCGACCGCGCAGGAAGACATTGGTGAGCCGCGCCTTGACGGTCCAGCCGTCAAAGGGCGTATAGCCGGCCCGCGACACCTGATCGGCATTGGCGATCGTGGTGGATTGGCGCGGGTCGAGTACCAGCAAATCGGCATCGTAACCGGCGGCGATGCAACCCTTGCGCCGGCCGAGGCCGAAGCGCTCGGCCGGATTGCGGGAGCACATGCGCACCAGGTCGGGCAGGGCGATGAGCCCTTCGTCGACCAGTCGCAGCATGGTGGGAAGCAGCGTCTGCAATCCGGGCAGCCCGCCTGGAATGTCGGCGAAAGCCGGGTAGGCTGCTGCCTTCTCGGCCGGCGCATGCGGGGCGTGATCGGTGGCGACGATGTCGATCAGTCCAGCGCCCAGCGCGGCGCGCAGCGCGTCGATATCGTGCGGAGACCGCAGCGGCGGCGAGGCCTTTAGATTGGCGCCTTGCGCCCCGTAATCCTGCGCCGTGAAAAACAGGTTCTGCGGCGTCGTCTCGACGCTGGCGTCGGCCATGCTGCGCAGCCGGCTCCAGGTCTTGACACCCAATTCGGAATTGATCTGCCGGACGTGGATCCTGGCCTGGGCCGAGGCGGCTGCGACAAGGGCGCGAGCGATGCCGCCGGCTTCCGCCAGCGGCGGCCGGCTGTCCAGGAAGGCCGCGATGGTGCCCGTGCGATCGCGCGCCATGCTGCCGGTGAGGATCGATTGATCGCCGGGCGAGATGCCGATCAAGGTGTCGGCGTCCGCGAACGCCTTGAGCGCTTCGGCGACGGCGTCGAGCGTTTCGAACAGAAAGGCTTCCGGCACATCGGCGGTGAACAACTCGAACGAGACGGGTGCCAGGTCGAGCAGGTGAGGGACAAGCGAGAGGTCGCGGCTGACCACGGCCTGCAGGCCGACATCGACATGGAGACGGCCTTCAGCGATCGCCATCTTGTCCGCGAGTTGCTCCGAGGTGGCCGTCCACGGCTCGTCGGTCGGCATGTCGAGCACCGTCGTCACGCCGCCGAGGGCCGCGGCATGCGTTCCGGAGGAAAAATCCTCCTTGTGGGTCAGCCCAGGCTCGCGCAGATGCGCATGCGCATCGACCAGGCCGGGCAGCAGGAAGCTGCCGGATGCGTCGACGACCGTCCTGGCTTCAGCAGATTCGCCCGGAGCGATGAGTGCCGCGACCTTGCCTGCGGCGATGCCGACGTCGGTGCGGCTGAGGCCATCGGCGCTTACCACCGTCGCTCCGCGGATCAGCGTCTCGAACATCAGCTGCGCTGTTCGAAGCGTGCGTGGTTCGCGTGCCAGAAGCGTGCAATGTCCTCGCGACGCATGAAGGCGGCGCCGTCACTCTTCTGAACGTGCTCGATCACCTCGCGCAGGCCCGAAGCCCGGTTGGGCTGGCCCATCCAGCGGGCGTGGATGCCGATCGTCAGCATGCGGCCGCCGGCCTCGTCGGCTTCACCGAGCATATAGTCGATGGCCGAGCGGCAGTCCTCGGCGAAGTCGCGCGGATTGCTGTAGCCGGGCGCCACCAGATAGCGGCTGTCGTTGAGCGTCTTGGAATAGGGAACGACGAGGATCTCCGTGCCCCGGTGGTCGAGGAAATAGGGCAGGTCGTCATTGCAGGGATCGGAGTGGTAGAGGAAGCCGCCTTCGTCGACCAGCAGGTCGCGCGTGTTGACGCTTGGCAGCGAGCGGCAGTTCCAGCCAAGGGGACGCTTGCCGAGCAGCTTCTCGTAAAGCGCGATCGCTTCATGCAGATGGCGCTCTTCCTCGCTGAGCTCCATCGTCGTGTAGTCGATCCAGCGCAGGCCGTGGCCGAGCAGATCGTGCCGACGGTTCTTCATCCATTCCACGAAAGGCGGGTTGCGCTCCAGCGCCACGGCGCAGGCGGAGATGGTGACCGGGATGTCATAGCGGTCGAACAGCCTGGCCAGGCGCCAGACGCCGGCGCGGCTGCCATATTCGAAATGCGTCTCGGTGCCGAGGTCGCGCACCGGCGGGCTCGAGGCAAGGTTGTATTCGCCCCAATTGTCGTTGCGGCCGTCTTCCGCCCAGGAATATTCCGAGCCTTCCTCGTAGTTCAGCACGAGATTGATGGCGAGCTTGACGCCGCCCGGCCAAACGACGAACGGTGGGTGCGGGCCGTAGCCGACAAAGTCGCGCGGCTGCCGCGCTTGCAGCGGATCGATCGGCATCGGTCATCCTCCTTCGACTTGGTTTGGCTCAGCTTTCGTTGGCGGCAATCCAGTCCATGTAGTCGTGGAACGCTTGCCTGCCGGGACGCGGCCGCCAAGTGGTGTCGCGCAGGATGCGGGCGATGTCATAGGCGCCCCACATGCCGCCTTTCAGTCTCACATCCTGGACGATATTGGCGTCATCTCCGGGCGTCACCTCGGCCTTCAGTTCCGGCACGCGTTCTCTTGCCCAGCCGATGATCTCGCCGATGGTCTGGCTGGAACCGGAGCCGATGTTGTAGTGGCGGTAATTGAGGTGCTGAGCATCGATCAGCGCCAGGATCGCGGCGGCAACGTCGGTCGAGGCGACATAATCGCCGACGGGCTCCAGGCTGTTCGGCCGGATCGTCTCGCCGGCCAAAGCCATGTGCGCGACGCGGTTGGGGACATGGCGAAAGTTGCGGCTCTCGGTCGCGCGGTCCATCGGGCCGTAGACGGAAGCAAGCCGCACCGAGACCGCCGACAGGTTAAACAGGTCGGCATAGCGGTTGGTGACCATCTCGGAGGCGAATTTCGAGATGCCGTAGAGCGTCAAAGGCGCGACATAGCCGTCTTCGGGCAGCGGCTCGCCGCTCCAGTCAGGCCCGTTGTGGCGGTAGACGGAACCGGAACTGACATAGACGAAGCGTTTCAGGTCGGGATTCGTGCGCGCCCAGTCCAGCATCCGCACGGTGCCCATGAGATTGACGTCGACGATGCGGGCCGGGTCTTCGGCCTCCGGCTGGCGTTTTGCTTCCGAGGCGCTGCCGCGCGAGATCGGCGTGATCGTCGCGCCATGCACGATTGCCGTGATGCCTTGCTCGTCGAGCGTCGCGGACCAGGCCGCCGGGTCGAGGATGTCGGCGGCGATCACCGTGAGCCGATCGCGCACCGGAGCGAAATGCCTTTCGGCCGCGGCGTCGAGGCCGGACCGGTCGAGGATTACGGCGCGGGCCAGAGGGTCACGGTCGAGCCATGCGCGCGCGACCACGCTCATGACGAAGCCGGTGCCGCCGGTGACGAGCAGGGTCATGGGAACTCCTTTGAAAACACGGGTTCAGCGCGTCGCATAGCCGCCGTCCACGAGCATGTCGGATCCGGTGACGAAGGATGCATCGGAGGAAAGCAGGAAAGCCGCCGCCGCGGCGATCTCGTCGGGCTCGGCGATGCGGTTGAGCAGATGGGCAGGACCGAGGCCGGCATTGGCTGCTTCGAAATCGGCAAACCGGCGCAGCAGCCGTGTCGTTGCCACGGCGCCCGGCGAAAGGCTGTTGACGCGGACCCTTTCGGCCGCGTGATCGACGGCCATTGCCTTGGCGAGGTGGATCAGCCCGGCCTTGGCGGCGCAATAGGCGACGGCCCTGGTGGTGGCGACACGTCCGAATTGCGAGCCGATGAAGACGACCGAGCCGCCGCCGCTGGCCGCGATCAGCGGCACGGCGAACTTGCTCATCAGGAAGGCGCCGGTCAGGCCGACATCGATCTCGTGCCGCCATGCGCTTTCGTCGAGGTTGACGACGGTGGCGCTGGTCGAAGGCGCGGCGGCATTGTGCACCAGCCCGTCGAGCCGGCCGAACTTTTGTTCCGCGAAATCAACGGCCGATCTGGCGGCGTCGATCTTCGTCACGTCGCACTGGCAAGCGGCCGCGGAAGACCCGAGCGCTTCGGCAAGTTTTGTCGCCGGCTCCAGATCGTAATCGGCGCAGACGACCTTCGCGCCCTCTACAATGCAGCGTCGGGCAATCGCCGCGCCAATGCCGCTCGCCGCACCGGCAATCAGGATGACACTGCCTTCAAGGCGATTCATCGCTTTATCCATCATCAGACCCGCTCCTCGATCGCCTGCATGGCAGTCAGCGTGACTGGACGGCGCAGAAGATTGTAGCAGGCGGCTAAAGTCACCAGCACGGCGCCACCTCCCAGAAGCAGGAACATGGCCGGCGCGCCCATATGCTCCATCAAGCCGGCGGAAATGCCGGGCGTCGCGACATTGCCGATCGAATAGAGCAGGAGCAGCGTGCCGGAAGCGCCGACCATGTGCCGGCTGTGCAATTGCGAGGCGCCGAACGCCATCGCCACGGGATAGACGGTCAGCGCCGTGCAGCCATAGACAAAGAACAGCACGAAGAGCAGCGGCACCGAAGAATTGCCGACCCAGGCGATCATGGCGCAGAGCGTGACGGACAGGACGCCTTGGATAAGCAGTATGATGCGCCGTTCAAATCTGTCCGACAACCAGCCGACGGGCGTCTGCGCGAGCATGCCGGCGATGCTTATGGTCGTGACCAGTCCGACCGTCGTTGCCGCCGACAGCCCGATCTGCGTGCCGTAGATCGGCGTCAGGACGAAGATGTTCATGTTGGTGATGCCACCCTGGAAGATGGCAACGACCGTCACCGGCGCCAGCCGGAAGAGCGCCAGCGGGCCAAGCCGTTTGACCGGCCTTGCTGAACTCGTGTGCTCCGGATCGGCGGCCGGCAGCGCCGGCCAGCGGCCGCCGAGGAATTTGGAGATCAACGCCAGAAGCACGGTCACCGCCGCGACCGGAAACAGGTGCGGCGACTGCGGGCCGACCAGGCCGACAAGGAGCTGCCCGAGCAGCACCGCGATCGCCGTCGTCAGCATGTAGAGCGAGAACAGCGCGCCGCGATTGTGCTGCTCGGCATAGAGGTTGATCCAGCTTTCGCAGACCACGAACAGCGACGCCATTGCCATGCCGCCGAGCAGGCGGAAGCAGATCCAACTCGGCAGGAAGTCGGTAAAGACGAAGCCGCAAGCCGCCAGCAGCGCCAGCCCCAGGATCACCACGAAGGTCCGCTCGTGCCCGTACTGGGCGACAGCCGGGCGCGTGACCAGGCACCCGATGAGGAACCCCACGGGATAGGCGGTGAGCACGATCTGTACGACTTGCGGAGAAATGCCGGGCTTGCCGAGATGAAGCGAGACGGCGGTGGTCAGCATGGCGCTGCCGATGCAGGCCAGGCAGATGCCGACCATGATCGGCAGCATGGCGCGGGACCGCTCTGCATTTTGCCAGAACCGCGCCGCGGATTGAGCGATCGACCTCATGGATGCGGCTGCGGTGGCTCCCTGGCGGCACCGTTGACCGACGGCAGCCCGAACGGAAGCTACACTCTGCCGTGACTGCCACAAACGAAGATTGGCGCGGCTATGGCCATAATTTTTTTGGCCATGCCGGCGAAGGAAAGCGGCATCTCGGCGCGCGGCGGGCTTTACAGCCGTTTTGCACCCTCCTTACCATAGGCAAAGGCCAAAAGCCTGGGAACCAGCGGAAGGGAACAGCATGACGATCGAACGCCTCGAAAACGGACCGCGCTTCTGCCGGGTGCTCCGCTACAACGGCACCGTCTATGTGGCCGGCCTGACCGCGGATGACCTTTCCGGCGACACCACCAGCCAGACCAAGCAGATCCTCGCCAAGATCGACGCGCTTCTGGCCAAGGCCGGCAGCGACAAGTCGAAGCTGCTCAGCGCGCAGATTTGGCTTAGGGACATCGCCGATTTCGAGATGATGAACACGGCCTGGGACGCCTGGATCGACAGGAGCGCCATGCCGGTGCGCGCGACGGTGGAAGCGCGCCTTGCCGGCGACCAGTATCGCGTCGAGATCATGGTGACGGCGGCTGTCGGCTGAGCCGGTCGGCGGGGGTACGCCAATGCATGAGCTGGCGATCAAAGGCGGGCGCGTGGCGCTCGACGACGGCTGGGCCGAGTGCGACATCGGCATCGATTATGGCCGCATCGCCGCCATCGGCAAGGGTCTATCCGGCAACAGGATGATCGACGCCAGCGGGCAATGGGTGATGCCGGGCGGTATCGACGCGCATTGCCATCTCGACCAGCCGGTCTGGGGCGGAGCGGGCAATGCCGACGATTTCGAGTCGGGCACAATCTCCGCGGCTTTCGGCGGAACGACCTGCATCGTTCCGTTCGGCATGCCTGGACAGGACATGACGACAGTCGGCGCCATCGACCGCGCGCTGGAGCGTGCGGCGGGACGCGCGGTGATCGATTACGGGCTGCATGCCGTGGTCACCATGGGCACCGGCGCGGATGTCGAAGCCCAGCTCAACCAGCTAGCCGGGCGCGGCATCGCCTCGGTCAAGCTGTTCATGACCTATCAGGGTTTTGCCGTCGACGACGACCTGTTCTTCAGAGTGCTGGATACCGCGAGGGGCCTTGGCTGGATCGTCATGGTCCATGCCGAGAACGACGCCGCGATCCGGCGCACGCGCCAGCGGCTGATCGATCTCGGCCGCACCGATATCCGCTACCATGTGGTCGCGCACAGCGAGACGATGGAGCGCGAGGCCACGCATCGCGCGCTGGCCTTCGCCGAGATGACCGGCGCGCGCATGACCATCGTCCATGTCTCGTCCTGGCAATCGGCGGAGGAAGTGGCGCGGGCGCGGGCGCGTGGTGTCGATGCCGTTGCCGAGACCTGTCCGCAATATCTCTTCGTCGGCGCTGCCGATCTCGACCGCCCTGCGGTCGACGCGGCGCGCTTCGTCTTCTCGCCGCCGCCGCGCTCGCCGCGCAGCCATGAACATCTGTGGCAGGAGCTGATCAATGGCGGCATCGACCTCTGGTCGTCGGACCATTCGCCCTACTATTTCGCCGACAAGATCGGCCGATCCGAGACGCCCGGCTTCACCACGACGCTGAGCGGCATTCCTGGTATCGAGACGCGCCTGCCGCTGCTGTTTTCGGAAGGGCTGCTGACCGGCCGCCTGACGCTCGAACGATATCTCGACCTCACCTCGCGCAATGCTGCCTCGATCTATGGCTTCGCCCACGCCAAGGGCAGCATAAAGGTCGGGCTCGACGCGGATCTGGCGCTGTGGGATCCGACGGCGCGCTGGACACTCGGGCACAAGGCGCTGCATTCGCGTGTCGATTTCACGCCCTATGAGGGCAGGAGCGTCACCGGCAAGCCGACCACCATTCTGGTGCGCGGGGTGCCGGTGGTTGCCGGCGGCAAATTGCAGGCAGCGCCCGGGTTCGGGCGTTTTGTGGCGCGGACCGCCGCCGATCCGGCGCATCTGAGAAAACCAGTCGAGGATTGGACACCATGGCTCGATGCTTGACCATTGCCGTTTGCCAGACCGGCCCGATCCAGCGCAGCGCCACGCGCGCCGAGACGGTCGGGCGGCTGGTGCATCTCTTGGAGAAAGCTGCTGCGGCAGGCGCCGAGATCGCGGTGTTTCCGGAAATGGCGCTCACCACTTTCTTCCCGCGCTGGCGCATCGACGACCAGAGTGAAATAGACGCGTTCTTCGAAGCCTCGATGCCGGGGCCGGAGACGCAGCGGCTTTACGATGCCGCCGCGCGCCTGAAGGTCGGTTTCGCGCTGGGCTATTGCGAGCTGGCGCATGAAGAGGGGCGCACCCGTCACTTCAACACGATGGACTTGGTCGGGCCGGACGGCGCATTCATCGGCCGCTACCGCAAGATGCATGTGCCGGGCTCGAGCGAGCCGGAGGCAGGCACCACAACGCATCTCGAACGCCGCTACTTCGAACCGGGCAATCTCGGCTTTCCGGTCTTCGACTATCGCGGCGTTCGCGTCGGCCTCGCGATCTGCAACGACCGCCGCTGGCCGGAAACCTATCGCATGCTCTGCCTCAACGGCGCCGAGGTGGCGCTGCTCGGCTACAACACGCCGCTGCTGCTCGATGAAGCGCCCGCGCTGGCGCATCTGAGGATGTTCCACAACCATTTGCCGATGCAGGCCGGCGCCTACCAGAACACGCTCTGGATCGGCGCCGCCGCCAAGGCCGGCCTGGAAGACGGGCAGGCGCTGATCGGCGGCTCCTGCATCATCGCGCCGACCGGCGAGATTGCCGCGCAGGCAATGTCGCTCGACGACGAGGTCATCGTGCATCGCGCCGATCTCGATCTGATCGAGGTCTGCCGGAAGGTGAATTTCAACTTCGCGCTCTATCGCCGACCGGATCAGTACAAGCGCATCGCGGAACCGGTCTGAGATCGGCATAGCGATGGGCCTAACCGAAACCAGGACGCCGCCCTCGATCGAACCGCTTTCGCTCAGCGAGATCGTCGAGAACGGTCTTTGCATCGGCTGCGGCCTCTGCCGGTCGATCGCCGGTGCCGGCGACGTCGAGATGGTGATGACGCCGGAAGGGCGCGAGCGGCCGGTGGCGATGCAGGCGCTGGACAAGCCGACATTGGCAAAGATCAACGCCGTCTGCCCGGGAACGCGCATCGCCGGTCCATCGCCGGCACAAATGGATGAAGCCGCGTTGACGAACACGGTATGGGGACGGGTCGAGCGGCTTGTGCTCGGCTCCGCCGCAGATCCCACGGTGCGATTTATCGGTTCCGGCGGCGGGACGCTGACGGCGCTCGGGCAATTCCTGCTGAGCTCCGGTCGGGTCAAGTTCGTGCTCCACGTCGCGGCGTCGCGTTCCATGCCGATGCGCACGGAACGCCAGCTGAGCTTCGACCCCGCCTCGGTGCTCGAAGGCGCCGGCTCGCGCTATGGGCCGGCGGCGACCCTGGTCGATTTCAACGACATTCTCGATCGCGGCGAGCCCTTCGCGCTGATCGCCAAGCCTTGCGACATCACCGCCGTGCGCAATCTGGCGCGGCTCGATCCGCGCGTTGACGAATATATGCGCTATGCGCTCGCCTTCGTCTGCGGCGGCGCCTCGGACCTGACGAAGTCAGAGCAGGTGCTGCAGCGCTTCGGATTGAGCGAGGACGAGTTGGCGCTCTTCCGCTACCGGGGCCACGGCAACCCCGGCCTCAACCGGATCGAAACCGGGGACGGCCGCGCCTTCGAGATCAGCTACCGGCAGCTCTGGGAAGACGAGGACAAATGGATGATCCAGCCGCGCTGCAAGATATGCCCTGATGCGATCGGCCAGGTGGCGGATATCGCTGTCTCCGATGCCTGGCTGAATGGCGGACCGGCCGTCGAGGACGAGGCGCTCAACGGCATCATCGTGCGGACAAAGCGCGGACTGGAGCTTTTCGATGCCGCGGTCGAAGCCGGCGCGCTGGAGATCAAGCGCGAGACCGGCATTGCCGAAATCGGCGAATTGCAGTCGCATCAGGTGCGCAAGCGCCGCGCGGTCTGGGCGCGGCTCAGAGGCATGGAGATTGCCGGCAAGCCGGTGCCTTTCGTCACCGACCTCTCGTTGAGGAATTGCGCCCTACAGAACTCGCTGGCCGAGAATCTGGCCGAAGGGCGGGGCGCACGCGACCGTGCCAGACGTGGACGCCTCGGCGAGCCGCCTGCCGTGCCGCGCAAAGCAATTTTGAAGGATGGCCGTCCATGAGCGAGCAGACCGAAGTCATAATCATCGGTGGTGGCATGGCTGGCGCGGGCGCTGCTTTCGAGCTTTCGCGCGGCAGGAAGGTCGTGCTGCTCGAGCGGGAGAGCCACTGCGGCTATCACACCACGGGCCGCTCGGCCGCGAGCTTTACCGAAAACTACGGCAACGGCGTCATCCGCCGCATCGTGCTGGCAAGCCGGGCGTTTCTCACCGAGCCGCCGACGGGTTTTTGCGACTATCCGCTGCTCAGCGAGCGCGGCATGATCACGGTGGCGCGCGCCGATCAGCTCGACCTCTTGCGTGAGGACCTGGCGGCGGCGCAGGCCCTGGTCCCCTCGATCGTCGCGATGACGCCGGACGAGGCGATCGCGCGCGTGCCGGTGCTGCGCCGGGATTATCTCGCCGGCGCCTATATCGAACCGCATTCGATGGACATCGACGTCAACGGCCTGCACCAGGGTTTTTTGCGCGGCGCGCGGGCGCGCGGCACGCGCATCGTCACCAAGGCCGGGGTGAGAGGCATCGGCCGGCACGGCGGGCAATGGCGGGTCGAGACCGAAGCTGAGACATTCCTCGCGCGGCTGATCGTCAACGCGGCCGGCGCCTGGGGCGACGAGATCGCGATGATGGCCGGCGTCCGTCCTGTCGGCCTCGAGCCGAAGCGCCGCACCGCCTTCAACGTTCCGGCGCCGGCCGGCCTCGATATCGCCGACTGGCCGCTGGTCAATGATGTCGGCGCGGAATTCTATTTCAAGCCGGATGCCGGGCAGTTGTTCGTCTCGCCGGCCGACGCGACGCCGTCGGCGCCGATGGACGCCTATGCCGAAGACATCGATCTCGCGATCGGCGCCGAGCGTCTCGAACGGGCGACCACGATCGAAGTGCAGCGCGTGTCTCGTTCCTGGGCAGGCTTGCGGACCTTCGTCGCCGACGGTTCGCCGGTGGTCGGGCCCGATGATGAGTTTCCGGATTTCGTCTGGCTGGTCGGGCAGGGCGGCTACGGCATCAAGACCTCGCCGGCGCTGTCGCGCGTCTGCGCCAGCCTGATCGCCGGCGGCGGCCTGCCGGACGACGTCGCAAGGCAGGGTGTGTCTCTTGCGGAACTCACGCCGCATCGGCTGCGCGGCGCTGGGTCCCAATCCAGGCAGGTCGCGTCATGAGCCATGGCGTGTTGACGGTCGGCGGCAGGCTGGCCGGGCGTCTGCTGGAAACGCTCAAGCAAGCCACGACCGATGCGCCGGGGATTACACGCGTCGCTTACGGACCGGGGGAGCGCTTCGCCCATGATCTCGTGCGCGCGGAAGCGCAAAAGCTTGGTGCTGTTGCGCGCACCGATGCCGCCGGCAATCTCTATTTGACGCTAAAAGGCCGTGACCCTGACCTGCCGGCGATCGTCGTCGGCTCGCATCTCGACAGCGTGGCGCATGGCGGCAATTTCGACGGTGCGGCCGGCGTCGTGGCCGGCCTGGCGGTGATGGCCGAACTGATCGGGCAGGGGATCCAGTTGCCGCGCGACCTGATCGTGCTGGCGACGCGCGCCGAGGAAGCCGTCTGGTTTCCGCTGTCCTATCCGGGCAGCCAGGCGGCGCTTGGCCTGCTGGAGCCGCGGGCGCTCGAAGCCAGGCGCTCCGACAGCGGCCGCACGCTTGCGGAGCACATGCTGGAGGAAGGCTTCGACCCAGATGCTGTGCGGCGCGGCGTGCCGGGGATTGATGCTAGCCGGATCGCGGCCTTCGTCGAAGTGCATATCGAGCAGGGACCGCGCCTGGTCGCCGCCGGAGCGCCGGTCGGTATCGTCACCGGGATCGCCGGCGGCTTCCGCTATGTCGATGCGAAATGCCTCGGCGCCTATGGTCACTCCGGCGCCGAGCCGCGCTTCGCTCGGCATGACAGCGTGCTTGGCTTTGCCGATCTGATCGCGGGTTTGGAGGCGGAGTGGGACGCGCTCGAACGCGAGGGGCATGAGGCCACCATCACCTTCGGCCGCGTGCAGTCCGACCCCACGCAGCATGGCGGCAGCCGCGTTCTGGGCGAGCTCGGTTTCACGCTCGATGTGCGTAGCGCGGAAGCAGCCGTTCTCGATCGAATCGAAAATCGGCTTCAGACCATTTTCGCTGAGGTCGGCGCCAAACGCGGTGTCACCTTCGAGGCCGGGCCGCGCTTCACCTGGGAGCCGGCAACCATGTCGCCGGCGCTGATCGCAAGGTTCGACCGCGCCGCCACAGAATTGCAGATGAGAGCCCCGCATGTGCCGAGTGGGGCGGGGCACGATGCCGCGACCTTTGCCGGCGCGGGCATCCCGACCGCGATGCTTTTCGTGCGCAACGAGAACGGCAGCCACAATCCGCATGAAGCGATGGAGATCGCCGACCTCGACCAGGCGATCCGGCTGCTTCTGCGTTTCGTCACCGACTTCGACAACTCTCCGGACCAGTCATGAATCTCGCCGCCACCGCCTTGCTCATCATCGATCTGCAGAACGAATACCGCCCCGATGCGGCCTGGCCGGTCATCGGATATGACGCGGTGCTCGCCAACGCCGCCGCGCTGATCCAAGCCGCCCGCGAGGCGGGCGTGCCGGTCATCCATGCGCAGGCCTGGGTGAAGCCGGAAGAGCGTGAAGGCTATGCGCGGCAGGAAGAAATCCTCACCGAGGAATTCCGCTCCGCTGTCGCGGGCAGCGACGGCGCTTCGATCTGCACCGAGGTGGCGGCGCTGCCCGGCGACATCGTCATCCACAAGCATTGGCCGAGCGCCTTTCGCCGCACCGATCTTTCGAAGCGGCTCGCCGCGCTCGGCATCGAGAACTTGATCGTCGCAGGCGTGCTCACCGACAGCTGCGTGACAGAAAGCGTCTTCGACGCGGTCTACCAGGGCTTTCGCGTCTGGCTCGTCAAGGAAGCCTGCGGCAGCATGACGGAGGCGATGCACCGTACCGGCATGCTCGACATGGCGAACCGGCTCTACGGGGGCGGCATCCTGCGCATGCCGGAGGTGCTGAAGGCGGCCGCCGGTCAACCATTCGACGGCTGGCAATGCACGCGGCCGGTGGAGTTCGCCTACACGCTGGAGAGCGTCGATCGGCTCTATGAAGCGCTGTGATCGGCGCCGCAGCCGCAGGCGCCCCTGACAACCATCTTTGACGACGAGGGCTTGAGAACCGCGCCGGGCAGCGCTCCGGTCGCCCTGCCGCCGCGCCAGACCGATACGCCGTTGACGAAGACATGCTCGATGCCGGTGGCGGGCCGGCGCGGCTCATCGAAAGTTGCGGTGTCGATGATCGTCTCCGGATCGAAGATCACGAGGTCGGCGAAGTTGTCTTCGGCCAGCAGCCCGCGCCGCGCGATGCCGAATTCCCGCGCCGGCAGCCCGGTCATGCGGAACACGGCTTCCTCCAGGCTGAACAGGCCGACATCGCGAACGTAGTGTCCGAGCACGCGCGGAAACGTGCCCCACAGGCGCGGATGCGGGTGGATGTCGTGTGGCAGACCGTCCGAGCCGATCATCGTGCGCGGATGCGCGATGATGTTGCGGACGTCGGTCTCGTCGAGCTGGAAGTAGACCGCGCCCGCCGGCAGCAGGCGCTCGCCCGCCTCGCGCTCCGTGCAGTTCCATTCGCGGGCAATGTCGGCGATCTCTCGCCTCGCCATCTCCGGATGCGGATCGGACCAGGTGATGAGGATCTTCAGACCGGTGTCGCAGCGCTCCAGCCGAAGCACCGTCGAGCTTGCGGCATAGGGATAGACATCCATGCCGATGTCCATCGTCTCGCGCGCCCGGTCGATCCTTGCCAGCGAGGGCCGGCTCTTGCCGAAATTGGCGCGGCCGGTGCACTGATGATGCGAGATGAAAAGCTTGCCGCCGGCATGGCCGGCGATCTCGATCGCTTCCTCGATCGCCTCGTCCATGGTCTCGAAATAGTTGCGGGTGTGGGTGACATAGGGGCCGCCGAGCTGGGCAGCGGTCGCAGCCAGCGCCTTGACCTCCTCTGTCGATGAGTTGACGGCCGGCGGATAGTCGAGCCCGGTGCTAAGCCCGAATGCGCCTTCGGCCATGGCCTCTGCCACCGCCTCTTGCATCAACGCTGTTTCCGCTTCATTGGCCGAACGGTCGGTCACCTGCATGCAGCGCTGGCGCAGCGTGGTGTGGCCGACAAGCAGGGCCGCGTTGGTGGCGATGCCGCGTCGTTTCAGTTCGGCGACATAGTCGGCGAAGCGATCGAAGCGAAAATTCTCGCGGCCGCCGACCAGTGTGAAGGGTGGCGGCGGTGTCCTGTCGAGCAGCAGCGGCGCGAGGCTGACCCCACAATTGCCGGCAATCACCGTCGTCACGCCCTGGCTGATCTTCGGGTCCATGCCGCGCGGGGAAAGCAGGGCGCCGTCGTCATGGGTGTGCACGTCGATGAAGCCGGGCGCGACCACCTTGCCCCTGGCGTCGATTTCCTCGACGCCTTGCGCGTCGTCCAGCCGGCCGATCGCCGCGATCCTGTCGCCGGTAACGGCGACGTCGGCCCCGAAGGGTTTCGACCCGTCGCCAGCGATCAGCGTCGCGCCACGGATGACGAGATCATAGGGCATCAAGCAGTTTCCAACTCTTTTGTTGGAGCATGATCTTTTCCGAAAACCGGTTCCCACTTTTTTGCGTTCGCTGACCTTCGGTTCGGGACCATGCTCTAGCCTTCCGGATTGGCGGCGATCTCCTCGCGGCGGCGCGCAACATAGGCGTCGAGCTCCTCGCGGATCGCGGCATCCATGACCGGTTCCTCGTAATCATGGAGCGCCTGCTGCCAGAGTTCGGTCGCCCTTTCCAGCGCGTCCTTGCCGCCGGCTTCCTCCCAGGCGCCATGGTTCTGCCAATTGGACAGCATCGGTTGGTAGAAGGCGGTGGTATAGCGCGACATCGTGTGCTCGGCGCCGAAGAAATGGCCGCCGGCCGGCACCGACTTGATCGCCTCGAAGCCGAGGTCATCCTCCTGGAACGGCAAGGGCCGCAGGAACTCCATCACGTTCTGCAGGATCTCGACGTCGAGGACGAGCTTTTCGTAGGACGCCGTCAGGCCGCCCTCCAGCCAGCCGGCCGCGTGATAGATCAAATTGGCGCCGCCGAGCACGGCGCCCCAGGTCGCCATCTCGGTCTCGTAGGCCGCCTGCAGGTCGACGACATTGGAGGCATTCGCATTGGAGGTGCGATAGGGCAGATTGTAGCGCCGCGCCAATTGCCCGGCGATGATGTTGGCCTTGGCGTTTTCCGGCGTGCCGAAAGCCGGGGCGCCCGACTTCATGTCGACATTGGAGGTGAAGGCACCGTACATCACCGGCGTGCCCGGGTTGACGAGCTGCGTCAGCACCACGCCGAACAACGCTTCGGCGTTTTGCTGGCAAAGGGCTGCGGCAAGCGTCACCGGCGTCATCGCGCCCATCA
Organism: Mesorhizobium australafricanum; assembly: GCF_033977265.1. Lineage (NCBI taxonomy): Bacteria > Pseudomonadati > Pseudomonadota > Alphaproteobacteria > Hyphomicrobiales > Phyllobacteriaceae > Mesorhizobium > Mesorhizobium australafricanum. Next base: position 267,702 of record NZ_JAVIIT010000001.1, read on the forward strand.
GCGTGAAGGGCGTGACGGTCACCGGCTGGCCGTGCTCCGCCATCGCGATCAGCCCTTCCGCCATCGCATCGTCGAACAGGCGCGGCGAGTTGATCGAGATGATCGTCGTCACGCCGGGCGAGGCCCGCATCTCCTCGACGCTGATGCCGCGCGCGATCGCCATCATGTTGATGCCGTCCATGGCCCTGGCGCGGCCGATCGCGGTGCAATGGAAGGAGAGGTCACTCAGCATCAGGTTTGCGTGATAGGTGTCGAGATGGCGCTCGTTGGCCGGCAGCTCCATCGGCGCCACCACCTGGTTGCCGATGATGTGGATGGCGTTGAAGTGGTGCGCCAGCCGGATGAAGTTCTGGTAGTCGGGGAGATTGCCCTGGCGGCGGCCATTGATCCGGTCATGCACGTTGGGCGGACCGGCGACCAGTCCGAAGACCAGCGAATTGTCGCCGAGATGGACCTGCTTTTCAGGGTTGCGGCTGGTCAGCGTGAAGGATGATGGAACCGCGCGCAGCGCCTCGGTCACCAGGCTTTCATCGATCCTGATGGTCTTTTCCTCGCGATCGACGATGGCGCCGGCCGCGGCGAAAAGGTCCATCACCTTCTCGCTCATGACGCGGATGCCGAGCTCCGACAGGATGCGCATCGACGTCTTGTGCAGTTGTTCCATGCGGTCGTCATCGAGGAGCTGCATCGGCGGGTAGGGGTTCTTCACACTCTGCCACGGCAGCTGCGCGATGCCGCCGCCGCTGCGTCCGAGCTTCGATCTGCGGCCGCCGCCGCGCCTGTCCTGTGTCATCGGACTACTCCCTCCCGGCCTTCAATAGCCGCGTTCCGGATTGACTATATTTTCCAGCGGCTCGCCTTTGCGGTAGCGCGCCAGATTGTCGGCGAACATGCGCACCGACTTGATGTCCCAGCCGTCATAGACCGCCGCGCAATGCGGCGTGACCACGACATTGTCGTAGCTCCAGAGCGGATGCTCCGCAGGCAGCGGCTCGGTTGCGAAGACGTCGAGCGCCGCGCCCTTGATCCGCCCGTTGTCGAGCGCGCTCAACAATGCGGCTTCCTCGACGACACCCCCGCGCGAGATGTCGATGAGGACGGCCGACGGCTTCATCGCGGCAAAGGCGGCCTCGCCAAGCAGGCCGCGGGTGGTGGGCAGCAAAGGCACGCAGCAGACGATGAAATCGGCGCGGCCAATCAATGCCAGCAGCGCGTCGGGACCATGAACTTCGTCCAGCGACGGCATCGGCTTTGGCCGCGCACGGATGCCAAGCGTACGCATGCCCATCGCCTGCGCGCGGCGCGCGACGGCCTCGCCGGTCTTGCCGAGGCCGACGATGAGGACGGTCTTGCCCTCGATCGGCTCGACGCGGCCGCCGCCCCATTGGCGAGCCTCTTGCCGACGCTCGAAGCCACGCAGGTCGAGCGAGAAGGAGAGCATGGCGCCGAGCGCATATTCGGCCAGCATGCCGGCCGCGACGCCTGCGGAATTGGTCACCGTCACCCGCGTCGGATCCCAACGCCCGAGATGGTCGGTGCCGGAACCGCCGATCGACACCCATCTCACTGTCCGGCTCTCGGTGAGGGCCTGGCGCGGGAAGCGCGGCGTCCCGTCGAAGCGGATGGAGTAGACCACCTCCGTGGCGGTCCGATCGATCAGCGCTGGAAGGCCGGCATAGGTGTCGCAGGGATGAACCTCGAGGTCCGGATGCGTTTCGGCGAGCACGGCAAGCGCGCTGGCCGGCTTGTCAGTGTGCAGGATGACGGTTGGGCGCGCCGACATCGCGACCTCAATTGCGGCCGATATGATCAGCGGCGCTGCCGAGCGCGGCAAGCAGAGCCTGCCCGTTCTCCAGCGTCGCATTCTCATGCGGGGCGCGCAGGTTCAGCCAGCGCCTGTCACTGGTGCGGACCGCAAGCACCGCCTTCATCGCCGGGATCAGGCCGGCGTCCTGAATCACCTTCCTGAACGCCTTGATGGCGGCATCCGCCTCGGTGACATCCTCGCCTTTGCGGGCCGCGTCGTAGAGGCGGCGGATGGCGGCGGCGTTCAGATTGACCGTCGCCGAAATGCAGCCGGCAGCGCCGCTGGCGAGACCCTTGATGAGCTGCGCCTCGGAACTCGGAAAGACCGAAATATCGGGCGCGGCTGCGATGACGGCGGCGGTGTTGTTCCAGTCGCCGGCGCTGTCCTTATAGGCGACGACGGTGTCCGGAAAGGCCTTGCTCAGCCTGGCTGTCAGCGCCGGGCTGACCGGCACGCCCGAATTCTGCGGGATGTGGTAGAGGATCACGCGCATCGAAGGCTTTGCCACTTTCTCGATCAACTCGCTGTAATAGCGTGCCTGCCCGTTGTCGCCGGCGCCGGTGTAGAAGAAGGACGGCAGCACCATGACCGCGGCGCAGCCGAGGCCGACGGCATGCGCCGACAGCTCGATCGTTTCGGGCAGCGCGGTGACGCCGGTACCGGGCATCAGCCGGCTTGGCGCGATGCCGGCCTCGACCAGCCATTCCAGCGCTTGCATGCGCTCACTGAGCGACATCGACAGCGCTTCACCTGTCGTGCCGAAGGGCGAGAGGAAATGCGCGCCCTGGCCGAGTACCCATTTGGCGTGGGATATCCAGAGATCGCGCGCGATGCGGCCGTCGTCTTCGAACGGCGTCAGGATCGGGGCGATGGTTCCTTGCGGGCGGGTCATGAATTTCCTCTATGCATGATGCTGGTCGGTGTGCTTGGCCACCGCCGCCACGGTGCGGGCGAAATGGGCCGAGGCGGTGATGTCGAAGAGTATGTCGAAACCTGTCGGCGAACGGAACGTCACGGCCTCGATATGGCCGACCCGCGTCTGGGCGATGTCGTCGGCGCCGAACTTTTCGGCTCTCAGGTCCAGCGCGCAAAGCATGCTCATCGCTTCGGCGAGGCGAGAACCGGAAAGCCGCATCCATGCCCAGCCTTCCTCGCGCCATGACGAGTGGCCTTTCGGCCCTGCAGCGGCCTGCCAGGCGGCTTTGACTTTGGCGAGCCGCTCGCCCGCGTCCTCGGCGAGAAGCAGGATATCCTCGCTGCCGAGGCGCAGGACCCGCATGCCGCGATGGTCGCCGATGCGGTTGACGGCGGGCAGCGTGACGCCCTGCGCGGCGAGCCAGGCGGCGCTGCCGCCGCCTTTCAGGCCGAAACGCGGGCTGTCCGTGAGATCGCTCAGCGCCAGCGTGCCCGAAATCAGGTTTGTGCCATAGGCGGCGCCGCCGGGCATGAAGGGGTAGATGCGGGTCGCGGTGCCGGCGGAAGTGGCCATCTACATCTCCTGCCGGGCATTGGTCGGGTCGAAGAAGGCGTGGGCGACGACCGGAGCCTCCACCAACTCGCCGTTGCGGCACTTCACCGTCACGCGGCTGCCTTCCGCCTGGTCGTCGACATGGACATAGGCGAGCGCAATGTGATGCCCAAGCGACGGCGAGTATCCGACCGACGTGATCTGGCCGACAGGTGCGCCGCCGCGCAGCAGCAGGCAGCTTTCGCCGGGAATGTTGCGGGCGCCCGCGGGGAATTTTAGGCCGACCAGCTTGCGGGTCTGCCCGAGCCTCGCGCGCATCTCGATGGAGCGCTTGCCGACGAAGAACGGCTTCTTCTTCGAGACCGCCCAGCCGAAGCCCAGTTCATCGGGCGTGGTGATCGCGTCCGTGTCCTGGCCGATCAGGATATGGCCTTTCTCCAGGCGCAACATGCGCGACGCTTCCAGTCCGTAGGGCCGCAGGCCATGCGGTCGGCCCGCCGCCATCACCGCATCCCAGAGGCTGGGGGCCAGGCTCGAAGGGCAATGCAATTCGTAGCTGAGCTCGCCGGTGAAGCCGATGCGCATCACCCGCACAGGGACGCCGGCGACGATGCCTTCGCGGCCACTCAGATAAGGGAAGGCGTCGCGGCTGAAATCGATGTCGCTGTCCAGCGCCTGAAGAACCGTGCGCGCCTTGGGTCCGGTGACGTTCAGGCCGCAGAAGGCGCCGGTGAGGTTGAGCACGTCGACCTTCAGCCGCCACTCGGCATTCCAGAACAGCATGTCGGCATAGACGCGCGCGACGGCGCCGGTCGTCGCCGTCACATAGAACTGGTCCTCGGCCATCCGGTAGGCGACGCCATCGTCGACCACCGAGCCCATCTCGTTGAGCATCAGGCAGTAGCGGACGCGACCCACGGGCTGGTTGGCATGCGCCATCGTGTAGAGGCGGTCGAGGAATTCGCCGGCGTCCGGCCCGCGGATCTCCAGCTTGCCGAGCGTCGAGACGTCGAGCAGGCCGACGCCTTCGCGCACGGCAAGGATTTCCTCGCGGACCGCTTCCTGCGCGCTGCTCGCGTCGCCGTAGTAATAGGGTCGCCACCATGCGCCGATCGGCTTCATCGCGGCGTTCAGCGCGATGTGCTTTGCGTGCAGCGCGGTGCGGCGCTCCAGCACCTCGTGGTGGCCCGCGAGCACGCCGAGGGTCTCCGGCCCAACCGGAGGACGCGCCGTGGTGATGCCGATTTCGCCGACCGTGCGGCCGGTCGCCTCGGCGACGATCCGGGCAGTCGCCAGGGCCGAATGACGTCCCTGGCTCGGGCCCATGCCGACGGTGGTGAAGCGCTTGACCAACTCGATCTCGCGATAGCCTTCCTTGGTCGCATTCAGCAGATCCTTGACCTGCAGGTCCTCGTCGAAGTCGACGAAGTCGCGTCCCTTGGGATCGGCGACGATCGGCTGCACATAGCGCGGCCGAGCGGTCTTCGAACTGGCCGCCGGAGGCTCATCTGCAACCGCATGACCAAGCCGCGATAGCGCGGCTGCCGCCGCGCGCCGGCCGCTGGCGATTGCGTCCTCCAGGTCGTCCGCTCCGGCAACGGCACCTGCGAGATGGACAGAGCCTTCGGGAAGCGTGAGCGTCATCGCTTCCGTGCCGGCATCGTAGGCGACCTTGCCGCCGGCCTGACACGGCAACTGCCATGCCGGCGCCTGGCCGATCGAAACCGTCAGCAGGTCGCAAGCGATCCAGCTTCCGCCGACACGGACGCGGGCGAGATGGCGATTTCCAGCCGTGCCTTCCGCTGCCTCGATGGCTGCGCCTTTCCGAATGGCGACGCCCCTATCTCGCAATTCGGATTCCAACGGGTCGGCCTCACCAGCCGATCTCGGGTCGACAAGCTCGGCTACCGACACGCCTGCATCCAGCAGATCGAGCGCCGTCCGATAGCCATCGTCATTGGCCGCCAGCACCACGGCGCTGTCGCCGGGCCGCACGCCATAGTGGCGGATCAGCCGCTGGGCGGCGCCGCCGAGCATGATCCCCGGCAGATCGTTGTTGCGGAAAACGGCCGGCTGCTCGATGGCGCCGGTCGCAAGGATCACCTCCCGTGCACGGGTGCGATGAAGCCGGTTGCCTTCGATCAACGGCAGCCAGTTGTCTTCGTACCAGCCATTGCAGACGGTCTCGGTCAGCACCCTCACATTGGGGAGCGCCGCAAGCCGCGACGTCAGGCCCGACAGCACCACCGGGTCGTAGCGGCCATAGCTCAGCGCGCCGCCGATCTCCGGGTTTTCGTCGCCCAGCACCACATCGGCGCCGGCCTCGGCGGCGGCAATCGCCGCGCTCAGTCCCGCCGGGCCGGCACCGACGACGAGCAGGTCGCAATGCAAATGCGTCTTGTCGAAATGCCGATGCGGAGCCTTGGTGTCGACCACACCCAGGCCTGCCTTGCGGCGGATGATCGGCTCCCAGAGTTTCAGCCAGCTGTCGCGGCGCGGACCCATGAAGGTGCGATAGTAGAAGCCGACCGGCAGGAAGCGGCCGAACCTGTCCATGATGGCGTCGCGGTCGCGCTCGAGCGAGCCGTTGACGTTCTGCGCGCGGACCCGCAGCCCTTCGCTGATCGGCGTGCGCTCGGCGGCGGCGTTCGGTTCGGACGGCAATTGCACCAGCGCGTTGGAGTCGGCTCCGGTCATCGACAGGATGCCGCGCGGACGGTGATACTTGAACGAGCGTGACAGCACCCACTGGCCGGAAGCGGCGAGCGCGCTGGCGATGCTGTCGCCTTCATAGCCTTCGAAGGCCTTGCCCTCGAAGGTGAAGCGGATAGGGCGGCTCCGATCGATGCGGCTTCCGAAAGGGGCGGGCAGCCGGTTCATGCTCGGTCCCGCAGTTCGGACGTGTCGAAGGTGCGGATGATCTCGTTGCTGACCAGATCGCGCTCAGCCAGGAAGAAATAGTTGCTCGGCACGTGCCGCCACCACTCGACCACGAGACCCCGGCGGTTTTCGGCGCGGAACAGATGGCGCGACCATTCCATGTCGGCGGTTCCGTTCGGATCAGGCCGCGCGCGCACCGGCCCGAAGGACTGGAATTCGTCGATGTTGCGCGGGCCATTCATGGGACAGTTCAAAAGCTTCATCGTCAATGGCTCGCCGCCGTCGCGCCCATTTCATTGAGCAGCCGGAAGGTTTCGAAGCGCTCCAATGCAAATGGTTTCAGGATATCGGGCACGCGGCTATCGGCGATGGTCTGGGCCATGCGCTTTCCCGCGACGGGCGTCGCCTTGAAGCCCCAGGTGCCCCAGCCGCAATCGAGCCACAGATTGGCGAGCGGGCTCGCGCCCATGATCGGGCTGTAGTCCGGCGTCATGTCGGTGATGCCGGCCCATTGCCTGAGCAGGCGCACGCCCTGCAGGAAGGGGAAGAGGTGAACGGCGCCTTCGGCAAGGTGCTCCTTCATGTCGAGCGTCGAGCGCGTCGAATAAAGCTGGTAGGGATCGGAGCCGCCGCCGATGACGACCTCGCCACGCGAGGACTGCACGAGATAGGTGTGCAGCGAGACGGACGACACCAGCGTGTGCAGCCATGGTTTCAAAGGCTGGGTCACCATCGCCTGCAGCGGATAGCAGCGGATGGGAAGCTCGACGCCGGCCATAAGCGCGACGTCGTAATTCATGCCGCCGGTGGCGATCAGCACCTGGCCGCAGGCGACGCGGCCCCTGTTTGTTTTGACCGCCTGGACCCGGTCGCCGACGACTTCGAAGCCCTGCACTTCGGTGCGCTGGTGGATCTCGGCGCCACGCCGCGATGCCTGGGCGGCATAGCCCCAGGCAACGGCATCGTGGCGCGCCGTTCCGCCGTCGGCATGCCAGAGCCCGCCGAGGATTTCGAGCGCGCCGCCATAGTCCATGTTGATGAGCGGGCAGAGTTCCTCGACGCCCTTCTGGTCGACGACTTCGGTGCGCGTGCCCATATGCTTGCCCATCTCGGCGCGCATGTGAAAGCTGCGCATCGTCGCCTCGGTATGCGCAAGCGTGAGCTGGCCGCGCTGCGAGAACATGACGTTGAAGTCGAGCTCTTGCGACAGGCGCTCGAACAGCTCGACGCCTTCCTTGTAGAAGGCGATGCCTTCCGGCGTGATGTAGTTGGAGCGGATGGTGGTGGTGTTGCGCGCCGTGTTGCCGCCAGCTAGGTAGCCTTTCTCCAGCACTGCCACGCTCTTTATGCCGTGATATTTGGCAAGATGGTGCGCGCAGGACAGTCCATGCCCGCCGCCACCGATGATGACGACGTCGTAGGCCGGCTTCAGCTCGGGCGTGGCGGGGATGTCGCCGCTGACCGGATAGTCCCGGCTGAGACCGTATTTCAGAAGCCTGAGGGGCATTGCGCGCTCAGCTCGAAATCTTGGGAGGATCGTAGAGCAGCGCCGCGAGATCGGAAAAGCGGCTGTCGCGGTCGTCGAGCGAGAGCACCGCGTCGCGGATCGCCGCAGCGCGGCCCGGTCCCAGAACCGGTGCCGCGAACTCCATGTATTTGGCCTCGACATCCCGCGCTGTCATCGGCGCTTCCGGTCCGCCGCGCGCATGTACGTCGCCTGACATCAGCACGCGTCCATCGTTGGTCGAGATGACGACGTCGGCCCAGCGGCCGGCCGGGAAGCGGACGCTGTGGCGCTCGGATTCGGTCACCGTGATGCGGGTGAGCAAGTCCGCGACCGCGGCGTCTCCGAGGCCGGCGCCGGAAATATGCTCCAAGCCGATGCGCCCATGAATGACGAAGGTCGCGACGGCGAAGCGCAGGCTGTATTGCGCCTTCGAGGTGGTGTCCGGCATGCCGTCGAACAGCGTGGCCGCATAGTGGAAGCTGTTGACCTGGACATGAGCGATGTCGGAGGGGCCAAGATTGTGCGCCAGGCAAAGTCCGCGCACCGCGTCGATCGCCGCATGCGCCCAGCGGCAGATCGGATAGGGCTTCACATATTGATGCAGCGACTGCCAGAAGACGCCGAGATCCTGCCAGTGCGTCGCGACGTCCGGCGCCTCGACGGTGATCGCCGGCGCGCCGGTGAAGCCGCGTTCGGCAAGCACCGCCGCCGAAAGGCCGACGAGGGCACCGGGGCCGGAACCGTCATGCAGCATCGTCGGCGTGGCGATCTCGCGCATCATCTGGCTGCGCGGGCCGTGATACTCGGCGATGCCGAGCGCCTCGCGCAATTGCGTTTCGTCGAACCGCCGCAGGCGTGCCGCCACCGCGGCGACACCCAAAGCGTTCCAGGCACCGGAAGTGTGGTAATCGCTCACAGTCGCATGCAACGCGATGCCGGCCCGGCCGGCGATTTCGTAGCCGATGACCAGGGACGCCAGTGCCTCCGGTCCGGTAAGGTCGGGCCTCGCCTCCGCGAGCGCGGCAAGCGCCGGCACCACCGCGACGCCGATATGGCCTTTGGTGGGGCTGTAACCGTCGTGGCCGTCGAGGTTGTCGATCTGCGTGGCAACGGCGTAAGCCGCGCCGGCAATGCTGGCACGACGTCCGTCGAACAGCATGCGGGCCGAGTATTGCGGATCGTTCGAACCATAGAGCAGGGGGGCGGCATCGCGGGCGATCCGCCCTGCTTCCATCGGCCCGGCCGCAATGGCGATGCCGAGCGTGTCGAGCAGAAGGTAGCGTGCCTGTTCCAGAACCGGCTGGGGGAAGACGGAAGCGGGACGCCGCAGCACGAAATCGGCAAGGCGCGTGAATGTATCGGAACTGACGACAGGCCCCTCACGCCGGTATGACGGCACAGCCACCTGCTTATCTCCCCTGTCTCTCCACAACATCAATAAATTGGGTTCATCGTGCAGGCACGCGATTAGTTTGGCGGCTTTGGCCAAAAATATTGATGCCATGTCGCCTGTCTGTGATTGAATGGCCGGTTGCCCGTGCGATAGCTATGGCGAATGCTAGAGCGGTTCACCGTTTCACGGAAACGGCGAACTGCCCTATCGATTTGTTTTGACGCAATTCCGGACGGAAGGCCACGGCGGAGGCGCCGAGCCCAACCGCTCACACTTTTCCTGGAATTGCTCTTTAGGAGACCGGGATGAAGCCGCCACCCCCCTTGAACTATATCCGCTCGTTCGAGAGCTCGGCCCGGCATTTGAGCTTCACCACGGCGGCCAAGGAACTGGGCTACACCCAGGCGGCGGTCAGCACGCATGTGCGTGCCCTCGAACACTATATCGGCCGTCAGCTGTTCATACGCTATCCGCGCAGCCTGAAGCTGACTGAGATGGGAGAGGCGTTCCTGCCGACGCTGCGCCAGGCGCTCGACCAGATCGACCAGGCGACCGAAGCGATCGTCGCTTCCTCGCGCAACCGCACCGTGGTCGTTTCCTGCCCGATGAGCCTTGTCGAGAACTGGCTCGCCGGCTGCATGGCCGCCTTCCGCAAGAAGCATCCCGAGATCGAGATCGTGCTGCATGGCACGATCTGGGAGGACATCAGCGAGCAGATCGCCGACATCACCATCTCGACGCGGCGCTTCGACGACCGGCCGCCTTCGGCGATCCCGCTCTGGAACGACGAACTGGTTCTCCTGTGCGCGCCCGGCATGCTCGAAGGCGAGCATGCGCTGAAGACGCCGCAGGACATGCTCAAGGTGGACTGGATCTTCGTGCATGGCCGCCAGGAATACTGGCAGGTGGTGACCGAGGCGCTCGGCGTCGACATGGAGGACCATGACAAGGGCCTGTCGACGAATGCCTCCAACATCGCGCTCGAGCTCGCCGCCATGGGGGCCGGCCTGGTCGCCACGCAGCGCTCCCTGTCACACGCCTATATGGATCGCGGGCTGCTCGTCGAGCCGTTCCCCGTCAGGCCGCCAAGCCCCTGGAATTACTATCTTACCGAGAGCCAGCTTTCGAAGGGAAACATCGCGCGCACGGTCAAGGAATGGATACTTTCCAGGGCCAGGGAAGACGCCGCGCGGCCTTAGAATGATCACCGCCCTCAAAAATTTGACGGGCCAATGGCGTTGTTTTTTTAGGCCATCAATGCCGGTTTTCTGCGGTTTGTGAAGGGCCGAGCCCTTCCGGGATTTTTGCATCGCCCCTAACATGCGCAGCCGCAAGGGGAACGTAACGGGCAAAAAGCCCTGAACCGGAGAACAATGATGACAATGTTCAAGAGCAACGGTGACCGCGTCCCGGCGGTCATCGAAAGCTACGCAGCCGAAGTCAAAAGAGGCGGCATGGACCGCCGCGAATTCCTGGCCATGGCAAGCGTGATGGGCGCTTCCACGGCGCTCGCCTACTCGATGGCAGGGATCGAGCCGGCCAAGGCCGCCGCGATCGTGCCCGGCAAGAAGGGCGGCATCCTGAAGATGCAGATGATCATCAAGGACATGAAGGATCCGCGCGCCTGGGACTGGTCGGAAATCGCCAACGTCATGCGCCAGTGCAACGACTACATGATCCGCTACACCACCGACTTCACCTTCGAGGGCCATCTGGTCGAGAGCTGGGAGGTGAGCGACGACGCCACGGAATACACGCTGCATCTGCGCAAGGGCGTGAAATGGTCGAATGGCGACGACTTCAACGCCGACGACATCGCCTACAACATCGAACGCTGGTGCGATAAGGCGGCCGAGGGCAATTCGATGGCCGGGCGCATGGGCTCGCTGATCGATGCCGCCACCAAGAAGGCCGCCGCCGGCGCCATCACCAAGGTCGACGAACACACGGTGAAGCTGAAATGCCACCAGTCGGACGTCACCATCATCCCCGGCTTTTCCGATTATCCGGCGGTCATAGTCCACCGCGACTTCGACAAGAATGGCGCCGACATGCTCAAGACGCCCGGCACCGGCCCGTATGAGCTGATCTCGTATAAGGTCGGCGAGTCGGCCTCGGTCCGGCGGCGCAAGGACTTCACCTGGTTCGGCGGCGAGCCTTATCTCGACGGCGTCGACTGGACCGACTACGGATCGGACGCGTCCAACCCCGCCATCGGCAGCGCCTTCGAGGCCGGTGAGATCGACTGCAACTACCAGACGGTCGGCGGCACGGTCGATCTCTATGACAGCATGGGCCTGGTCAAGGAACAGGTGGTCACCGCCGGCACGATCGTGCTGCGCACCAACGTGACCAACAAGCCTTACGACGACAAGCGGGTACGCAACGCGATCCAGCTCGCGGTCGACAATGAGACGGTGCTGAAGCTCGGCTATAGCGGGCTTGGACAGGTCGCCGAAAACCACCATGTCTGCCCGATCCATCCGGAATATTACGCGCTGCCGAAAGTCCCGCGCGACCTGGCGAAGGCCAAGGCGCTGATGGCCGAGGCCGGCCAGGCGGATCACGAGTTCGAGTTGATTTCCTACGATGCGGACTATGTGAAGGACCCGGCCGACGTCGTCGCCGCGCAGATGCGCGATGCCGGATTCAAGGTCAAGCGCACCATCATTCCGGGCTCCTCGTTCTGGAACGACTGGACAAAATATCCATGGTCGACCACCGACTGGGGCATGCGCCCGCTCGGTGTCCAGGTGCTGGCGATCGCCTATCGCAGCGGCGAGGCATGGAACGAGTCAGGCTATGCCAATCCGGACTTCGACAAGAAGCTCAACGCGGCGATGGCCATCGCCGACCCCGAGAAGCGCAAGGAAATGATGAAGGAGGTGGAGTTCATCCTGCAGGACTCCGGTATCCTCGTGCAGGCGTTCTGGCGCTCGCTTTATCGTCACCATGCCACCTATGTGAAGAACCTCGGCATGCATCAGACATTCGAACTGCAGCTGGACAAGGTCTGGCTGGACAAGGCCTGAACCGGGCAGATCAAAGCAAAGGTTCAGGGGCGCGTGTTGCGCCCCTGAGTTAGCCGGCGACTGCGATTGATCAGTCAGCTAAATGAAATCCCAAAGCGCTGCCAGGGAGCGCGAACAAGTCGCCGAAACAAGGGAAGAAAGCTCAATATGCGTACTCATGCACAAGCCGTTGTCATTGGCGGTGGTCTGATCGGCTGCTCGATCCTCTATCATCTCGCCAAGTTCGGCTGGACGGATGTCGTGCTGCTGGAACGCAGCGAGCTGACCTCGGGTTCGACATGGCACGCGGCAGCCAACATCCACGGCCTGCATGATTCCACCAATATCAGCCGGCTGCAGCATTACACGATGGCGCTCTACAAGGAGCTGGAAGCCGAGACCGGCCAGGGCTGCGGCATCTTCCAGCCGGGCTCACTCTATCTCGCCCAGACAGAGGCGCGCGAGCATCAGCTGCGGCTGCAGGAAGCCAAGGCGCGGCGCTACAAGATGAATTTCTACGAAGTCGCGCGCGACGAAGCGGAACGGCTGCATCCGCTGGTCGATTTCGACGGCATACGCTGCATCATGTATGAGCCGGAGGGCGGCAATGTCGATCCATCGGGCGTGACGGCGGCTTATGCCGCGGGTGCACGCCAGCGCGGCGCGGAGATCCATCGCTTCACGCCGGTCACCGCGACCGAGGCGCAAGCGGACGGCAGCTGGATCGTGCGCACGCCGAAGGGCGACATCCGAACGCAATGGGTGGTCAATGCCGCCGGCCTGTGGGGAAGGGAGGTCGCCGCCATGGCCGGGCTGCAACTGCCGCTGATCCCGACCGAGCATCAGTATTTCGTCACCGAGACCATCCCGGAAATCGCCTCGATGGGCCGGCGCCTGCCGTCGGTCGCCGATCGCGACGGCGAATATTATCTGCGCCAGGAGGGACTCGGCCTCCTCATCGGCGCTTACGAGCGCAACATGAAATTCTGGGCCGAGGAAGGCACCCCGCTGGACTTCGGCCACGAGCTGTTTCCCGACGACCTCGATCGTATCGAAGAGAACATGATGCGCGCTGTTCAGCGCGTTCCCGCGGCCGCCACCGCAGGCGTCAAGAAGGTGATCAACGGCCCGATGATCTGGTCGCCGGACAGCGCGGTGCTGTTCGGGCCGGTGCCGGAACTCAGCAACTATTTCTGCTGCAACGGCATTATCCCCGGCTTCTCGCAATCGGGCGGCATGGGCAAGCTCGCGGCCGAATGGATGATCGAGGGCGAGCCGACGCTAGACATGTTCGGCTGGGACATGGCGCGCTTCGGCCATTGGGCCGGCAAGGCCTTCACCAAGGCCCGCGTGCAGGACCAGTACAGCCACCGCTTCAAGATCCATTTCCCGAATGAGGAGCGCGCCGCCGGCCGCCCGGTGCGGACCCGGCCCGCCTACGAAATGCAGAAGGAGATGGGCGCCGTCTTCGGCCTCAATTTCGGCTGGGAGCATCCGCTGTGGTTCGCCGCGGAAGGCGAGCCGCGCGAGGAAACGATCGGCTTCACGCGGCAGAACTGGTGGGGGCCGGTCGGCCGCGAAGCCCGCATGCTGCGCGAGCATGCCGGCATCATCGACATCTCCAATTTCGCCAAATACGAGGTGAAGGGCCCGGGCGCGGAAACCTGGCTGAACGCGCTCTTCGCCAATCGCATGCCGACCAAGGTCGGCAATTCCTGCCTGACGCCGCTGATCGGCAAACGCGGTGGCATTGCCGGCGATTTCACCGTGACCAGGCTGGCGGAGGATGAGTTCATGGTGATCGGCTCGGGCATGGCCGAGCGCTTCCACCAGCGTTTCTTCAAATCGGTGCCGTTGCCGCAAGGCACGACCTTCCGGTCGCGCACCGAGGATCTCGGCGGCTTCAACGTCGCCGGGCCGAAATCGCGCGAACTCCTGCAGCGGCTGACCAATGACGATCTGTCGAACGAAGCCTTCCCGTTCATGCGCTCGCGCCAGATCACGGTCGCCGGCGTCGATGTGGTGGCGCTGAGGGTCTCCTTCACCGGTGATCTCGGCTGGGAGCTGCACTGCAAGGCCGGCAACCAGGTCGAGCTCTACAGCGCGCTGCTTAAGGCAGGCAGCGAAGTCGGTGCCGGGCCGGTCGGCTCACGGGCGCTGATGTCGCTGCGCGTCGAAAAGGGGTACGGCAGCTGGAGCCGCGAGTACTCGCCGGAGTACTGGCCGCAAGAGGTTCAGCTCGACCGCCTGATCAAGACGGACAAGGAATTCCTCAACCGCGAGGCCTATCTCGCCGTCGCCGGCAAGCCGGCGCGCGATCAGCTGATCATGCTTTCCGTGTCGGCCAAGGATGCCGACGCCACCGGCGGCGAGCCGATCTTCCTGCCGGACGGCACGCCGATCGGCCAGGTGTCGTCGGGCGCCTATGGCTATTTCGTCGAGCAGTCGCTGGCGATGGGCTATGTCAAGGCAGGAACCGCCAAGGCCGGCGACAAGGTGACCGTCGCCATTCTTGGCAGGCCGCATGAAGCAGTGCTGCTCGCGCATCCGCCCTTCGACCCTGAGGGCAGGCGGCTGCGGTCGTAGCCGAGGCGCGGCGGCTTGGAGATCGGCATTCGAGAGGGATTTCTATTTAACAAAAAGGGGAATCGCATGATCAGACGGCATCTGCTGGGCACCATGTTTGCCCTGGTCCTCACCTCCTCCGCGCAAGCGGCGGACATCAAGGTCGTCAATGACGATGCCTGGTTCGCCGAAGGCCCGATCTGGTATCAGGACAAGCTCTTTTACGTCGAATATGGCCGCGGCACGGTCACCACCTGGGACGGTAAGAAGAACGACATCTTCTGGAAGATGGATGGCTGCGGCCCATCGGCCGTGCTGCCGACGACGACCGGCGAATTTCTCGTCACCTGCTATGACAACAACACGATCGGCCGCATCTCGGCCGACGGCAAGACGCTGCCGGCCTATGACAAGGACACGGACGGCAAGCCGTTCAGCGGACCGAACGATTTTGCGCCCGACAAGGACGGCGGCGTCTATTTCACCGGCTCGGGCAAGGGCGGCCCGCTGATCGATGCTTCGGCCTACTACATCGGCAAGGACGGCAGCGTGAAGAAGGTCGCCGGCGACCTGCACAATGCCAATGGCCTCGTCATGTCGAATGACGGGAAGGTCCTCTATCTGGTCGAGACCGAGGACAACAGGATCATCGAATTCGACGTCCAGCCCGACCACAGCCTGTTGAACCGCCGCGTCTTCCTGCGGCTCGACGATCTCTTCCCGAACCAGCCACATATCTGGCCCGATGGGATCAAGATGGACAAGGCGGGCGAGATGTATATCGGCCAGAGCCCGCGCTCGCTCGATGCGCCGGGCAAGATCATCGTCGTCGACAAGGACGCCAAGCTTTTGCGCACGCTTTCCGTGCCGTCGCCATCGATGCCGAACTTCGCCTTCGGGCCGGACGAGAAGGTGCTTTACGTGATGGCGCTCGATCAGATTGACGCAGCACCTTGGCACGGCAAGGTCTACGAGGTTCCGAACAAGTGAGGTTCGCCCGCGGCCCGGCGGCGGCTCAGCCGCCGAACCGGCCCAGCCAGTGGCGGGCGAGGTCGGAGCGCCGGCAGACCCAGATGTCGGGATGGGCGGTGATCTTGTCGAGGAAGCGTTCCAGGCCGATCATGCGGCCGGGACGCGCCGCCAGCCGGCAATGCAGCGACACGGTCATCATGCGCGGGTTCGTCCGGCCTTCCTTCAGCAGCCAGTCGACGCCGTCGCTGACATAGTCGAAGAACTGGCCGCCGGTCTCCAGGCCGGAGCCGCGCGAGAATCGGCTGTCGTTGTTGTCGAAGCTGTGCGGCACGACCAGATGCCGCTTTGCACCGACATCGACGAAATAGGGCAGGTCGTCATTGTAGTCGTCGCAGTCGAACAGGAAGCCGCCATGCTCGGCCACCAGCCTTCTCGTGTTGAGGCTTGGCCGGCCGGTGTACCAGCCGAGCGGATCGATGCCGGTGATCTTCCGCACCGTATCCACCGTCATGGCGATATGCTGGCGCTCTTCCTCTTCGCTGAGCGGCGCGTAGTCGATCCAGCGCCAGCCGTGGCAGACGATGTCGCTGCCAAGTGCGGCGATCGCCTTGCCCGCTGCCGGATTGAGCTCCAGCGCGCGCCCGACGACGTAAAAGGTGGGGATGACGCCCTTGTCCTGGAACAGCGAGATGAGCCGCCAGACGCCGACGCGCGAACCGTATTCATAGAGCGATTCCATGTTGCGGTTGCGCAAGCCGGGCACGGCCGGCGACACGGCAAGGTCGGACAGGATCGCTTCGGAAACACTGTCGCCTTCGCCGATCGAGTATTCCGCGCCTTCCTCGTAGTTGACGACGATGTTGAGCGCCAGCTTCGCGCCGCCGGGCCACTCGGCCTCTGGGGGCCGCTCGCCATAGCCGATGAAATCGCGGGCAGGCAAATACGGCGTATCTGACGTCACGTCTTGAAATCCCCTCGGGTGAAGCCTTTACCAGGATTGCCGGCCGCGCATGGCGGTCAGGACACGTAGCGTGCGGTCCATGACGTCCTGCTGCCCGACCGTCATGCGCAGGCAGTCGGTGAGGCCGTAACCGGAGAGGCCGCGCACGATGATGTCGGCACCGCGCAGGGCGTGGTCGGCTGCCGCCGCTGCCGCCGCGTCGGCAAAGCGGACCAGCACGAAATTCGTCCGGCTCTCGGCAACTTCGTATCCGGCCGCTTTCAAGCCTTGCGCGAAGCGGTCGCGAATGTCTGCGGTGTGCGTTACGGTCTCGCGCATATAGGCCTGGTCCTCGATGGCCGCGACAGCCATGGCGAGGCTTGCGGTCGAGACCTGGTTGGAATTTTGCATCTTGCGCACTTCGGCGGCGATTGGGGGCGCAAAGAGCCCCCAGCCGATGCGCGCGCCGGCCAGTCCGTAAGCCTTGGACAAGGTGCGCAGGACGACGGTGTCGCCGCGCCCGGCAAGCGCAAAGATTGCTTGCGGATCCTGGTCGTCGAATTCGCCATAGGCCTGATCGATCAGCAGAAGAACGTCCCCTGGAAGCGCTGCGCGCAGGCGCAGCAGTTCGGCGTTATGGATGCGCGTACCGGTCGGGTTGCCCGGATTGCAGACGAAGACGATGCGCGTCGCCGGCGTGACCGCCGTCAGGACGGCGTCGATCGAGACCTCATAGTCGCGCTCCGCGGCCTTGACGTAGGTGGCCCCGACGCGCGCGGCCGCCGAGGCGGCAAAATTATAGGCATAGTCCGTGCCCAGCACTTCCGCGCCGGGACCGGCGAAGGCCGCGATGGTGCAGGCGATCAGTTCCATCGAGCCCGCGCCGCACAGGATAAGGTCACGCTCGACCCCATAGGCCCTGGCGATGGCATCGCGCAGCACTGTCCAGTCCGGGTCGGGATAAAGGTGGCTGCGCGCCACGGCGTCCCGGCCGGCCTCGATGGCGCTTGGGCTAGGCGGGAAAGCGCTCTCATTTTGGGCCAATGTCGGCCGGTCATAGCCACCGAAATTCGCCAGCGCGAAAGCGGACATGGCCTCGATATGGGCGGTGGCTTTCAGGGGCACGGCATGCAGGTCCGGCTATCAACTTTGTCGGCGAGGTTTTGCTAACAAGGAGGCTAAGGCAGGGCGGCCAAGCCGCAAAGCAAAATTCGCCGGCACAATGGCTATGGGAATTTGGCCCATTTGGGTGGGATAGCGGCAGTTCTGCAGCAACTCCTCGCGACGCGGCCGCTCCACACTTTGCCCCCTGGTTCAATGCCTCAGCATATCCCGGTTGAAGGTGATTATAGGTGGCTTCCACCCGCCGCCACCCGGCATGTCCAAGGATGCGTCACGGAAACTCCGCTCGACTTCGGCGGTATAGGTGCCGTCGTTCTCGAAGCGGTCCCAGACAATGAAGCCAATAATGAGCGCGATGACGACCAAGGGCCAACGCATCGGACAGTCCCTCAAATGCCCGATCGATATTATCTGCCTGCGGATCAAGAGATACAAGCGTCTGCTAATATAAGTTAGCTATGCCCGACATCGGCCTCGGGCCGACCGGGACTGAGGCCTGTCCAGCCAACGCGCAAGTCCTAGTTCCAAAACCTCGGCGCGGTTGGTTCATTCATGTCCAGCATTCCCCAATGGCGGTAGGACTGGCGCGCCCTTATGATCGAACAATCGAAAGTCTTGGAAACCAAGTTGACGGACCGGTAGCATCGAGGTTGACGATCTAATCGCGCTGTCGTTCGTCGTGTCAGGCGAAACCTAGCGGTTTCGGACGCCGAATCATCCAGTTCGGCTTCAACGAAGCTTGTTTTCCGCGGGATCGCGTGTCAGCCGATGAGGATTATAGCCTCACCCGCTGGGAAAGGGCTGGACGCCTTGTCCTTAAACCCTACTCACGCACAGCTTTCTCAAGTCCGGTTGCTAGCCCTGCCAAGAGCCTGGAAGACAGTTCACGGGACCGCTCGATGTTCCGGCGGTTCTTCTCGATGAGTTCCTGGGTTTCCTTGACACGGATCAGGCTTTGCCGCTCCCTTTCATCGAGGTGCTTCGCCAGCTTTTTGGTGTCGTCGATCTGCTGCATGACAATGACCGCTTTCAAATCGGGGACGCGTCCGCCTGCGTAGAAACTCGCGAGGACCGGAAACTGTTCCCTTGCCAGAAGGCGACTACGAGCGCGAATGCGAGAGCTACAGCGACTTGTAATATTATTACGCTTGCGAAACGACAGGTCCGGCGGCTTCGGCTTCCGGGCCTTTTCGTTCGCGGGCCTCGATGGTTATGCGACTGCCTCGTCATTCTAATCGATGATGAAACCCATCATTGCCCGATGTAAACTAGGCGCAACCATTTCGGGTGAGGGCGTTTTCCATGAAACTCATCATCTTTGGCATAGCAATCGTATTGGCCGCCACCGGAGCAGCCGTTGCGAAAGAGAAGAAAAAGGTTGCCACCGCTCAGGCTGCGACCTCGTGTTCCGCAGCGCATCTTAAGGCTAGGAACAAGACGACCCCGAAACTGGATTGCAAATCGACGGGCACCGTTGTTGCGCGACCGTCAAATGGGGCCGCAAATTTCCTGGACCATCCGCACTTAGGGTACGACACCAATCCCTGGATCCGAACTGGCTATTGACGGCGGCTTCGGCTCCGGGCCGTTTCATTTGTAGCCGCAGATGTAGCCCAGAACGAAATTTGCCAGGAATTTGGCTGCAGGTCGTTACAAGCTAAGTGCTTGAAAGACTTGGCTCCCCGGGCCGGATTCGAACCAGCGACCAACCGGTTAACAGCCGGTTGCTCTACCACTGAGCTACCGGGGAACGGAGGCTCTAACGTGAGTGGCGCAGCCTATAGCAAACACCTTTCACCTTTGCAAAGAAGCAATTTGCAATTTTTCTCCAGTTTTTAATGCGGCTATTTGTGGCATCGTTTCGGCATGCCCACATATGAACGGCTTCACACCGGCACGGAACAAAGCTGTCGGCTATCGCCTTTTTTGGTATGGCTTCGCCATCAGATGGGATTTGGTTTTGAATGACGGCAGCTGACGATGACAGCGCCCCGGCGCGCAAGATTTCGATCTTCGGCCGCGAATTCGCGATGCCACGCTCGCGCGGCTTGCGAATCGTGATTGGCATGCTGCTCACCCTTGGCGGAATTCTGGGTTTTCTGCCGATACTCGGTTTCTGGATGATTCCGCTCGGGCTCCTGGTGCTGTCCTATGAATTCGCGATGATCCGGCGCCATCGGCGGCGATTCGTCGTCTGGTGGGAACGCCGGCGGCGTCCCGACCGATGAGCCTGCGGCGGCGGCCCGGCGGCTCCGCCAGAGCGTTCCCCGACCCCTCACAACCGATTGAACCACCACTTTGGCCGCCGCATGCGAAAGCGTCGGGAATGACGCGCTGGCGCTTGACGACCTTTGAGCGCCAACATAATGAGGTCGCTCGGAACGCCGGGAGCATGCGAGGCCTCGTGGCGGAGTGGTTACGCAGAGGACTGCAAATCCTTGCACCCCGGTTCGATTCCGGGCGAGGCCTCCAGATGCTTGCGGGCTCCAGCGCTGTCGTGCTGGAGCGGGGGTTCCAGTTGAAGTTGAGCCGCGCGTTTGGCGCGGGGAGCGGATTGTTGGGACATGAACGCTGATTTCTCCGAACGCCGCGTGAAGATGGTCGACGGCCAGGTCCGCACCACCGATGTGACCAGCGCGCCGCTCATCGAAGCGATGCTGAGCATCCCGCGCGAGGCCTTTGTCGGCGCCGGGCAGCAGGATCTTGCCTATATCGACGAGGACATCCGCATCGCGGACGGCGCCAATGGCGGCGGCGCGCGTTATCTGATGGAGCCGTCGCCGCTCGCAAAGCTTTTGCAGCTGGCTGAAATCGACGCCGGTGATTCGGTGCTCGATGTCGGTTGCGGCTCCGGATATTCCGCCGCATTGCTGTCCCGGCTCGCGCGTTCCGTCGTCGCGCTGGAGAGCGATCCCGCGCTGGCGGAGGCCGCCAAATCCACGCTTGCCAGCCTTGGCTGCCAGAACGTCACGGTGGTGACCGGGCCGCTGCCGCAAGGGCACGCCGCCAACGGGCCTTATAACGTCATCTTCATCGGCGGCAGCGCCGAGGAAGTGCCGCCGGCATTGCTCGACCAGCTTGCGGAAGAAGGACGCCTGGTTGTGGTCGAAGGGCAAGGCAACTCTGGGGTAGCCCGGCTGTTTTTCAAGGCAGGAGGGGTTGTAACCGGAAGGCGGGCCTTTAATGCGGCAATTAAGCCACTACCGGGCTTCGAACGTGCCCACGCGTTTGAATTCTGAGCGTTTTTGCCTTGCAGCGAAGGCGCTGTCATGATCGCTTGCGCCTGACAATCGTTGCTGATCGGTTGACCGAAAGTTCGGGAGGCAGTCAGCGGGGGAACGATAAACAACGCGGCGCTGGCCGATCCGTAAGGGTAGGCCGACGTGGCGTGGTTCCCATGCAAAACGAATGAGGGAAATAACGTGCCGTTTGTACGTAAGACCATTTTAGCAGCGACGCTCGTCTCCGCGACCGCGCTGTCGCCGCTAGCCGCATCGGCCGAAACCATCACGGGCGCTCTCGCCAAAGCCTATCAGTACAACTCGCAGCTCAACGCCGCCCGCGCTGGCGTGCGCGTCACCGATGAGGGCGTGGCCATCGCCAAGTCGGGCTGGCGCCCGACCGTCACTGGTTCGAGCAGCATCGACTACACAAGCACACATATTCAGGGCACCACCCAAAACCTGACCACCGGCAGCTTCGGTATTCAGATCAACCAGACGCTGTTCGATGGCTTTCAGACCAAGAACAACGTCGCCGCCGCCGAATCGCAGGTGAAGGCTTCGGTCGAAAGCCTGCGCAACACCGAAGAGAACATCCTGTTCAACGCGGCGAGCGCCTATATGGATGTGATTCGCGACCGCCAGGTCGCCGCGCTGACCGCACAGAACCTGCAGTTCCTGACCGAGCAGGCGCGCGCTGCCCGTTCACGTTTCGAGGTTGGCGAGGGCACCCGCACCGACGTCGCCCAGGCCGATGCCTCACGCGCAACCGCCGTGGCGCAGTTGAGCGCCGCCCGCGCGACGGCGCTGGCGAGCGCTGCGACCTATCATCAGATCGTCGGCGATGAACCCGGCAAGCTCAAGGCGGCCTCGCCGTTGGCCAGGCTGTTGCCGGGGAATCTCGATTCCGCGCTGGCTGTGGCTTCGGCTGAGCATCCGGCGATCCTTTCGACCCAGCATCTCGTCGACGCCGCGGCGTTTTCGGTGAAATCCTCGGAAGGCGCGTTGCTGCCGCAGGTGACTGCCTCGGCAGGCATTTCGGACAACTACAGCCATTCCTCGCCTGCTTCGGCCAGCCGCCCCAACGGCAGCTCGACTTCGGCCAATATCGGCGCCACGCTGACCATTCCGATCTATTCGGGCGGCCGGACCTCGGCGATTGTGCGGCAAGATAAGGAATCGCTCAGCCAGGCTCGCATCCAGGTCGACGTCAGCCGTGATCAGGTGCGCCAGGCCGTGGTCTCGGCCTGGACGCAATATGTCGCCGCACGCGAAAGCGTGGATGCCAACAGGCAGGTTATCGACGCAGCGCAACTGGCGCTCAACGGCGTCATCGAGGAGCGCAATGTCGGCCAGCGCACCACGCTGGACGTGTTGAACGCACAGAACGCCGTCATCACCGCCAAGATCAACCAGGCGAGTTCCGAACGCGACGTGGTCGTGGCGAGCTACGCCATCCTGTCGGCGATGGGACACCTGTCGGTTGATCGGCTGGGCCTTGCGGTCACCAAGTACAGGCCGGAAGAGCATTACAACGCCGTCAAGGACAAGTGGTACGGCCTGCGCACGCCTGACGGGCGCTGATATCCGACACCGCGCTTGCGACAAACGCCGCGTATCCGATGGATGCGCGGCGTTTGCCTTTCTGCCTGGCTCCAGGGCTCCAAGCCGCCTAATCTGTTGAAATCCAAGGAGTCCCCAGATTGGGGATTCTCGGATCGCGATCGGTCGGTTACGCTGTCGGTATTGATTCGAATTCCGGCCCGGGCAGGAACGGAATTCTTGAACAGCTCAAGTTCTTGAACAGGTCAAGTTCTTGAACAGGTCACTAGGGCGGCGGATGTGACGATGGCGACGGCAAGCAGCGCGCAGCGCGAACCTTCCATGGAAGAGATACTGGCTTCCATCCGAAGGATCATCGAAGACAGCGACACCGGGCGCAAGCAGCCGGCCGAAGCCGGTGAGCTGCGCCAGGATCTGGAACCGGCCGCGGTTACCGTGCCCCCAGCTACCGTGCCAAATGTCGAGGTCGACGCCTTTCGTTCCGAATTGCATGCCGACGCCGGCCCCCGCAAGCCGTTGACGCTGGCGGAAGTCCAGGCGCAGCTTGCAGCGACCGATCCGGTGCTTGCGCGCGCCGATGCTCGCCCCGAGCCGGTGAAGGCAGCGCCGGCGACCCTGGCGGAGGTCGGTGACAGGAGCGCCGTCGAGCCGAGCGCGCCGGCGGCCGCGAGCAAGCCGGCCGCGGCAAACACGCCACAGGCCGCCGAAACCATTGTCGCCGATTGGCGGCGCGAAATCGCAGCGGCCGGAGGCGGCACGGTCACCGCCAAACCGGCCGTCCGGGCCCCGGAAGCTGCGCCGTGGGTCGAGATCGAGAAGCCCGAGATCGAGAAGGAAGAGCCGACGGCGGACGCTTCTGCGCATGCCGGCGCTTCCCAGGCATCCGCACCGGAGGCTCAGCCGGCTCGACCAACGATCCTTTCCGAGCATACGGGCAGACAGGTTGCCGCTGCCTTCGGCGAGCTTTCCGACGCTTTTGCCAGCCGTGGCAAGAAGAGCTTCGATGACATGGCCGAGGAGATGCTGCGGCCGATGCTGCAGGATTGGCTCGACAACAACCTGCCGACGCTGGTCGAAAGGCTGGTGCGCGAGGAGATCGAGCGCGTGGCGCGCGGGGCGCAGTAAGCTGCCGCAACACGCAGGCCGACAAGCACCGCCTCGGGGCGGTGCTTTTTTGTTTGAGGCTGCTTAGGGGGAGCGCTGCCGTCCCGCCCGGCCGGCATTGCCGCTGGTCGCGGGCAGGCCTATCTGTGGGAGTGATCGCTGCTCTCGCGGTTGACTCGGCCAAGACCTTCCGATTTACACCGGACGCTTGTTCCCGACAGTTCGGACTTCCTCCATGCTTGAAAAGACCTACGACGCCAAAACCGTCGAGCCGAAGATCGCCAAAATCTGGGAAGAGGCCGATGCCTTCCGGGCCGGCGCCGGCGCGGAGGAGGGGGCGGAAGCCTTCACCATCGTCATCCCGCCGCCGAACGTCACCGGTTCGCTGCATATGGGGCATGCGCTCAACAACACGCTGCAGGACGTTCTCGTGCGCTTCGAGCGCATGCGCGGCAAGAACGTGCTTTGGCAGCCCGGCATGGATCACGCCGGCATCGCCACGCAGATGGTGGTCGAGCGCCAGCTCATGGAAAAGCAGATCCACCGCCGCGACCTCACGCGTGAACAGTTCATCGAAAAAGTCTGGGAGTGGAAGGCCGAATCCGGCGGCGCGATCTTCAACCAGCTGAAGCGGCTCGGCGCTTCGGCCGACTGGTCGCGCGAACGTTTCACCATGGACGAAGGCCTGTCCAAGGCTGTGCTGGAAGTCTTCGTCACGCTCTACAAGGAAGGCCTCATCTACAAGGACAAGCGCCTTGTGAACTGGGACCCGAAGCTGCTCACTGCCATTTCCGACCTCGAGGTCGAGCAGCACGAGGTCAACGGCAATCTCTGGCACTTCCGCTATCCGATCGAAGGCGAGGCGTTCGACCCGCAGAACCCGAAGACCTTCATCACGGTCGCCACGACGCGTCCCGAGACGATGCTCGGCGACACGGCCGTGGCCGTGCATCCGGATGACGAGCGCTTCGCCGATCTGGTCGGCCGCAACGTCGTGCTGCCGATCGTCGGCCGCAAGATACCGATCGTCGCCGACGAGTATTCCGATCCTGAAAAAGGGTCCGGCGCGGTCAAGATCACGCCGGCGCACGACTTCAACGATTTCGAGGTCGGCAAGCGCCACAAGCTGCCGGCGATCAATATCCTGACGGTCGAAGCGGCCATCAAGCTGAAGGACAATGAGGACTTCCTCGCCGGCCTCGAGGCCACGCCGGAGCGCCAGGCCGTCTGGGACGAGCTCGACGGGCTCGACCGTTTCGCCGCGCGCAAGAAGATCGTCGATCTGATGGAAGCGGGCGGGTTCCTCGACAAGGTCGAGCCGCACCGGCACGCCGTGCCGCATGGCGACCGCGGCGGCGTGCCGATCGAGCCGTTCCTGACCGAGCAGTGGTATGCCAATGCGGCGGAGCTGGCCAAGCCGGCGATCGCCTCGGTGCGCGATGGCCGTACCAACTTCGTGCCGAAGAACTGGGAAAAGACCTATTTCGACTGGATGGAGAACATCCAGCCCTGGTGCATTTCGCGCCAGCTCTGGTGGGGCCACCAGATCCCGGCCTGGTACGGGCCGGATGGGCGTGTCTTCGTCGAAAAGACCGAGGAAGAGGCACTCGCTGCGGCAATTGAATACTATCTGGCGCTGGAAGGGCCGTGGAAGGCCTGGGTCGAGGACAAGCTCGAGAATTTTCAGCCGGGCGAGATCCTGACTCGCGACGAGGACGTGCTCGACACCTGGTTCTCCTCGGCGCTGTGGCCGTTCTCGACGCTCGGCTGGCCCGACCATACACCGGAGCTCAAGACCTATTACCAGACCGACGTGCTGGTGACCGGCTTCGACATCATCTTCTTCTGGGTCGCCCGCATGATGATGATGGGCCTGCACTTCATGCGCGAGGAGCCGTTCCACACCGTCTATGTGCACGCGCTGGTGCGCGACAAGAACGGGCAGAAGATGTCGAAGTCGAAAGGCAACGTCATCGATCCGCTCGACCTGATCGACGAATACGGCGCCGACGCCCTGCGCTTCACGCTGACCGTGATGGCGGCGCAGGGACGCGACGTGAAGCTCGATCCGGCGCGCATCGCCGGCTACCGCAATTTCGGCACCAAGCTGTGGAACGCGACGCGCTTTGCCGAGATGAACGAGGTCGCGCGCAACGACGATTTCTGGCTGAACGACGCCAAGCTGCCGGTCAACCGCTGGATCCTGACGGAACTGACGCGGGCGGCGGACGCGGTCACCGAAGGCATCACCAGCTACCGCTTCAACGAGGCGGCGACTGCTGCCTACCGCTTCGTCTGGAACCTGTTCTGCGACTGGTATCTGGAACTGTTGAAGCCGGTGTTCATGGGCACGGACGAGGCCGCCAAGGCCGAGAGCCGGGCCTGCGTCGCCTTCGTGCTCGACGAGATCTACAAGCTCCTACATCCGATGATGCCGTTCATGACCGAGGAGTTGTGGGCGCAGACCGCGGGCGAGGGCAAGGAGCGCTCCTCGTTGCTTTGCCATGCCGCCTGGCCGTCGCCCGACTTCGAGGACGAAGAGGCCGCCGCCGACATCAACTGGCTGGTCGACCTTGTCTCGGGCATCCGCTCGGTGCGCTCTGAAATGAACGTGCCGCCGGCGGCGATCGCGCCGCTGATGGTGATCGGCGCCAACACCCTCACGCAAGAGCGGCTGGAGCGTCACGCCCAGGCGATCAAGCGGCTGGCGCGCGTCGGCGATATCGCGCTCGCCGATGCGCCGCCCAAGGGTTCGGCCCAGATCGTGCTCAACGAGGCGACGGTGAGCCTGCCGCTCGGCAGCCTGATCGACCTCCAGGCCGAGGCCGCGCGGCTGCAGAAGGAACTGGCGAAGGTCACCGAAGAGATCGCCCGCCTGCACAAGAAGCTTTCCAACGAGAAGTTCGTCGCCAACGCGCCGGAAGAAGTGGTCGAGGCCGAGCGCGAGAAACTCGCCGAATATCGCGAGGCGCAGGAGAAGCTTTCGGTGGCTTTGAGCCGGGTCCGCGACGCCGGCTGAGCGGCGAGATTCGCCCTCGCCGGAGAGGCGCTTTCCGGTACGTTAGCTGCCTCGAAAACAGGCGTTCCGCTACGTTAATTTTGACGTAAACGGAAAGTTTGCGCCCCATTGTTGCCATAATGTAACAATTGGGCCTTTCAGCCCTAAAATCGGCTGTTTTTGCCCTGTTTTGGGTGGTTTCTTCAGGTTTTTCCGATCGGTTGGCGCAATTTGGCCGTCAATTGCGGCGCCGAGCACCATGGCAAAATACGAGCTGTCAAGGTGTACGTGTACAGCTCTTGAAATCATTGTTGCGTCGTTAACCCGAATTGGTTCTAGCTTGAGCCACTTGTATTTGGGGAGGGATTTCCATGAACATTTTGCGGCTCAAAGCTCTGGCGGGGGCAGGCTGCTTTTCGATTGCTCTGCTCGGCGCGGTGATGCACCCGGCTCACGCCGGCGGTCTGGAGCGCGGCGGCTACGACATCGATTTGCTTTTCGATCCGGCTCCGTTCGCTACGGAAGCTGAAGCGACCTATGTGATGCCGAACCGTAAGCTCAAGAACGCGGTGGACACCAGTGGTGCCGGTCTGACGGTTAGCAGCACGGCGAATGACAGCGAGGACTACTGGGTCCCGCGCATCGGTGCGAAGGCTCAGATTGTCCAAGGCGTCGACTGCATGGTCGATTATTCGCAGCCTTGGGGTGCGCACACCGCCCCCGGCATTTGGAATGGCTCGTACTCAAACATCGAAACCGACATCAAGAGCAACAACTACGCCGCGACCTGCTCCTACAAGATGGACGCGGGCAAGGGGCAACTTCGGTTCATCGGTGGTGTGTTCTACCAAGAAGTTTATGGCTTCAAGGAAAGTTACGCGAGCCCGCTCTTTGGAACAGTACATGGCCGAGTGGATCTGGACAGCAGCGGGTGGGGTTGGCGGGCTGGCATCGCTTACGAAATCCCGGATATCGCACTACGCGCCAGCCTCGTTTACAACTCTCAGGTAAAGCTGGACAATATCGACGGCACACTGAACGTCGGTGGCAGAGTTACGAACATTTATGCCCCCAGCCAGTCCATGCCGGATTCACTGGAATTGAAACTGCAATCTGGTATCGCGCCAGGTTGGCTTGCTTTCGGTTCGATCAAGTGGGTGAACTGGAGCGTTCTGCAGATTGTTCCGATTTGTACGGATGGCTCGAAGGCGTTCGGCTTCGCTTGTAACAGCGGAGTGACGAACCCGAGCATCCGGCCAACGTCGCTTGACTTGATGTATCGCGACGGCTGGACCGTCTCCGGCGGTATCGGCCACAAGTTTAACGATCAGTGGAGTGCCGCGGGTCAGTTGACGTGGGATCGCGGTACCTCGCATGGCTACGGCTCGCAGACTGACACCTGGACGCTGGGTGGTGGCGTCGCCTACACGCCTCGGCCCAACATCGAACTCCGCCTCGCCGGTGCGATCGGCGTCATGACGAGCGGGCACTCGGGTACGCTGACCGACGAGAACGGTTACACGGCCGGTACCGATGTCAGCTATGACTTCGGCAACGATCTGGTCACTGCGATTTCGGGCGGTCTCAAGATCAAGTTCTAAGTTTCTGCAAATTCGAGAAAAGGCCGGGCACCGCCCGGTCTTTTTTTGTTTTGCAATCAACAGTCTGGTCCGACTGGCCCACCCAATGTTGCAGATTCGCCGCACAACCGGCGCCCGATATGATTGTGACGTTTTGGCAACAGTTTATGAACAACCCCCGCGCTAAAAGGCTTGCCGAGGGAACTGCCCATTTCCCGCCATAAACCCGGAGCACCCGAGATAGGTCTCGGGATGCGTGCCAGGTTGGCCCGGCGATGGGACCGGCCGCGGGGTGTGCGGCAAGGACGAGTATGGACGCCAGGGAAATCTCCAAGGCCAAGCTGCCCAGCCGCTACGTGACCGAAGGTCCGGCGCGCGCGCCGCATCGCTCGTATCTCTATGCCATGGGCCTGTCGGCGGCCGAGATCGCGCAGCCTTTGGTCGGCGTCGCCAGCTGCTGGAACGAAGCGGCCCCCTGCAACATCTCGCTGATGCGCCAGGCGCAAGTGGTCAAGAAAGGCGTTGCGGCCGCCAGCGGCACGCCGCGCGAGTTCTGCACCATCACCGTTACCGACGGCATCGCCATGGGCCACCAGGGCATGAAGTCGTCGCTGGTGTCGCGCGAGGTGATCGCCGATTCGGTCGAGCTCACCATGCGCGGCCATTGCTATGATGCGCTTGTCGGGCTCGCCGGCTGCGACAAGTCGCTGCCCGGCATGATGATGGCGATGGTTCGCCTCAACGTGCCGTCGATCTTCATCTATGGCGGCTCGATCCTGCCCGGCAACTATCGCGGCCGGCAGATCACCGTGCAGGACGTGTTCGAAGCGGTCGGCCAGCATTCGGTCGGCACGATCAGCGATGAAGAGTTGCTGGAGATCGAGCAGGCGGCGTGCCCGTCGGCGGGCTCGTGCGGCGCCCAGTTCACCGCCAACACCATGGCGACCGTCGCCGAGGCGATCGGCCTTGCGCTGCCCTATTCCTGCGGCGCGCCGGCGCCCTACGAGATGCGCGACCGCTTCAATTTCGCCTCCGGCGAAAAGGTGATGGAGCTGATCGCCAAGAACATCCGGCCGCGCGACATCGTCACCCGCAAGGCGCTGGAAAACGCGGCGACGGTGGTGTCCGCCACCGGCGGTTCGACCAATGCGGCATTGCACCTGCCGGCGATCGCGCATGAAGCCGGCATCAAGTTCGACCTGTTCGACGTGGCCGCGATCTTCGAGAAGACACCCTATATCGCCGACCTCAAGCCGGGCGGCAAATATGTCGCCAAGGATATGTTCGAGGCCGGCGGCATTCCGCTCTTGATGAAGACGCTGCTCGACCACGGCTATCTGCATGGCGACTGCATGACGGTCACTGGCCGCACTTTGGCCGAAAATATGGAGCACGTTTCCTGGAATGAGAGCCAGGATGTTGTGCGTCCCGCCGATCGGCCAATCACCAAGACAGGCGGCGTTGTGGGCTTGAAGGGCAACCTTGCCCCCGAAGGCGCGATCGTGAAGGTCGCGGGCATGTCGGAACTGAAATTCTCAGGCCCGGCGCGTTGCTTCGATTCGGAAGAGGAGTGCTTCGAAGCGGTCACGCAGCGCAACTACCAGGAAGGCGAGGTTCTCGTCATCCGCTACGAGGGGCCGCGCGGCGGTCCGGGCATGCGCGAGATGCTGTCGACGACGGCGGCGCTCTATGGCCAGGGCATGGGCGGCAAGGTGGCGTTGATCACCGACGGACGCTTCTCCGGCGCCACGCGCGGCTTCTGCATCGGCCATGTCGGGCCGGAGGCGGCGGTCGGCGGGCCGATCGGGCTGATCAAGGATGGCGACGTGATCTCGATCGATGCCGAGAAAGGCACGATCGAGGTGGCCCTGTCGGACGCCGAGCTGGCGGCCCGGGCAAAGAGTTGGAAGGCGCGCAAGACCGACTATCAGTCCGGCGCGATCTGGAAATATGCGCAGACCGTAGGGTCGGCCCGCGACGGCGCGGTAACCCATCCGGGTGCCGCCAAAGAAACGCACTGCTATGCGGACATCTGAGGTGTTGAGGTCGTCTGTCTTTTCGGCACTGGTCGCTCTTGCGACCTTGGGCGCCGTAGGGCAGGCCATGGCCTTCGACGACAAGGTGTTCGACGACAAGACCGGGGTGAAGCCGCAGTCGAGCCCGTGGGCGGTGTTCCAGTTCGGCTTCTCCGCCTACAAGAGCGGCCACAAGGACCAGGCGGTCGAGGCCTATAAATACGCCGCCGAGAACGGCCAGATCGGCGCCACCTGGAAGCTTGCACGCATGTATGCCGAGGGTGACGGCGTGACGCGCGACGATTATGCCGCCTTCAAGTTCTTCTCGGAAATCGTCGATCAGGATGTCGAGCCCGGCTCGCCGGAAGAAAGCTATGTGTCGGACGCGCTGGTGGCGCTCGGCGACTATCTGCGCAAAGGCATTCCAGGCACCCCGGTCGAGGAAAACGACGTTGCGGCGCAGGAATATTACATGCGCGCCGCCGCCAACTACCGCAATCCGAACGCCCAGTTCGAGATCGGCCAAATGTTCCTCAAGGGCGAGGGCGGCGTGAAGGCCAGTGTCAAGCAGGCCGGCCGCTGGTTGCAACTGGCGGCCGAGAAGGGCCATGCCGGCGCGCAGGCGACGCTCGGCAATCTTCTGTTCCAGAGCGGCAAGGTCGTGCGAGGCCTGGCGATGATGACGGCGGCGCTGCAGCGGGCTCCGGCGGTCGATCAGCCCTGGATCCGCAACATGCAGGAAGAGGCTTTCGCCGCGGCCGGCGAGGCCGATCGCCGGACCGCGATCTCGCTCGCCGACGACATCCTGACCAAGGGCAACAACGGCGACCAGTAAGCGCCGAATAATCTCCCCCTGAGATCAGCAGCGTATCAGTTCTCGGTCGGCTCCGTGGGCGCCGGGCCGGGCGTCGGAGTCGAGATCGATGTCGGGTGCGGTTTGGGCGCTTCTCCCGCACATTCGTCCTTGATCCTGGTCCAGGACGTGTTGTTGAGAACCATGTCGCAGCGGGCGAGGTGGCTCTCGCCGGCCAGCGTCAGGCACGCCGTCTCGCCGACATTGAAAGATTTGCCGTTGGCAAGACAGGTTGGCGCCGCCAACAACGGCGCCGGCACGGCAAGCGCCAAAGCAAGGCCGACCGGCCAGAAAAGAAATCGGATCGCCATTCAACCCCCACAGCAACCCGCATCAAAGACTGGATTTGTGGCGATATCAGGGTCCAGGGAAGCTTGAAATTCTCAGGCCGGCCGCAGCCTTAGATCGATCGCGACCGGCACGTGGTCGGAAGGCTTTTCCCAGGCGCGGACGTGCTTTTCCACCGAGGCCGACGAGAAACGGTTGGCGGCTTCCGGTGAGAGCAAGAGGTGGTCGATGCGGATGCCGTTGTTCTTCTGCCAAGCGCCGGCCTGATAGTCCCAGAAGGTGTAGACGCCGGCCGAGTCGGTCACGGCGCGCACCGCTTCGGTGAAGCCGAGATTCTTCAGCCGGCGAAAGGCTTGCCTTGTCTGCGGCTGGAACAGCGCGTCGCCGAGCCAACTTTCGGGAAACCGGGCATCGGCCGGCTCCGGGATGACATTGTAGTCGCCGGCCAGCACCAGCGCCTCCTCGAGCCGCAGCCGCTCCTGCGCCCAGCGCTCCAGCCGCGCCATCCAGGCCAGCTTGTAGGAAAACTTCCGTTCATCGTCGATCGGGTTGCCGTTGGGCAGATAGAGGGAAGCGACGCGCAAGGCGCCCTGGTCGGTCGAAAAGACGCCTTCGATGAAGCGGGCATGGTCGTCGGCATCGTCGCCCGGCAAGCCGCGGTTGACCTCGTCGAAAGGCAGCTTCGACAGGATGGCGACGCCGTTGAAGCTCTTCTGGCCGTTGGTCTCGACATTATAGCCCAGCGCTTCGATCTCGGCGCGGGGAAACAGTTCGTCGACCGACTTGATTTCCTGCAGGCAGACGATGTCCGGCGCGCTCTCGGTCAGCCAATGGGTGAGGTTGCCGATGCGGGCGCGAACGCCGTTGATGTTCCAGGTAACGATCTTCATGCAGGCCTCAATCTTGTTCCGGCGCAAGGCGCTCGACGAGGCCGATCGTATTGCCTGCACGGACCTTTAGAAAGGCCATCCATTCGCATTCCTGCCATGGTCAAAGCGACAGCCATGGCTATCCGGTTGCACCGGTTCAAGCTTTGCGAAGTTTCAGCCGATCAGATGGAGAAGCTGGTGCCGCAGCCACAGGAAGCGACCGCGTTCGGATTCCTGATCTGGAAGGACTGGCCCATCAGGTCGTCGACGAAGTCGATCACCGAGCCGCCCATATAGACCAGCGACAGGTCGTCGATCAGGATGGTCGCGCCGTCCTTCTCGATGGCGACATCGTCGTCATTGCGGTCGCCGACGAGATCGAATTTGTAGGAAAAGCCGGAGCAGCCACCGCCTTCGACGGAGACGCGCAGAGCCGTCTTGCCCGGTTCGCCGGAGACGATCCTGGCAATCCGCTTTGCCGCGGCGTCGGTCATTTCGACCTTCATGGAAGTCTTTGCATCCGCGCCCATCGGCGTCACCTTGCTTTCGGTTTCCTATGATAGGTATGAAGCGGGCGCGGGCAAGTCAACTGGTGGGTGAATGGGCGAGGATGCTCTTGGCGACATCGGCTTCGGCTATCGGCCGCGCGCTGTCTATGCGAGCGACCCGGCGCGCTCGCGCGGACGCCTGTTCGACGAGCCCGAAAGCCCGACCCGCACGCCGTTCCAGCGCGACCGCGACCGCATCATCCATTCCACCGCCTTTCGCCGGCTGAAGCACAAGACCCAGGTCTTCGTGGCGCATGAGGGCGACCACTACCGCACGCGGCTGACGCATTCGATCGAGGTGGCGCAGATCGCCCGCGCGCTGGCGCGGGCCTTGCGCGGCGACGAGGATCTCGCCGAAGCAATCGCCTTGGTCCACGATTTCGGCCACACGCCGTTTGGCCACACGGGCGAAGATGCGCTCAACGAAAAAATGGCCGCCTGGGGCGGCTTCGATCACAACGCGCAGTCGCTGCGCGTGGTCACAAGGCTCGAACGGCGCTATGCCGAATTCGACGGGCTGAATCTCACCTGGGAAACGCTGGAGGGGCTGGTCAAGCACAACGGCCCGCTGACCGACGCGAGCGGGAAGGGGCTCAAGGGCCCGGTGCCGCAGGCGATCCGCGACTATTCGGAGCTGCATGACCTCGAGCTCGACCGCTTCGCCGGCATCGAGGCGCAATGCGCCGCCATCGCCGACGACATCGCCTACAACACCCATGACATCGACGACGGCCTGCGCGCCGGCTTCCTGACGCTGGACATGCTGAGGGAGGTTGGCCTGCCGGGCTCGATCCTGAACGGCGTGCGCGCAAAATATCCTCAGCTTGACGACGTCCGCACCGGCCACGAGCTGATGCGGCGGCAGATCACCTTGATGGTCGAGGATGTCATCACATCGACCGCGGCCAATATCGAGCGCCTGAAACCCGACAGCGCGGACGCGGTGCGAACAGCGGGCGAAACCTTGGTGACCTTTTCGGCAGGCATGGCTACGGCCGAGAAGGAATTGAAGGCCTTCCTCTACAAGCATCTTTACCGGCATCCGGAAGTGATGCGGGTGCGGGCCGACGCCGAGCGGATCGTGCGCGAGCTGTTCGACGTCTATTTCGCCGATCCACGCGCCATGCCGGATGGCTGGCGCGAGGGGCTCGACAGGGCCGAGGATCGCATCAAGGCGCGCAGCGTCGCCGACTTCCTGGCCGGCATGACCGACACCTATGCGCTCAAGGAACATCGTCGTCTGTTTGACCATACGCCCGATTTGAGCTAGGGCGAGCCTCGATTTTGCCGGCCATTGAGCCGGTCGCCTCTTAAAGCCCAGAGCACTTCCAATGAATATCTTCGCCGATTTCAACGCGCGGACCGTAAAAGCCGTCCAAGCCCTTGATCTGAAAGACAAGGAGGGGGCCGCGCCTGACCTGTCGCGCATCACGGTCGAGCCGCCGCGCGATGCAAGCCATGGCGATCTCGCCACCAACGCTGCGATGGTGTTGGCCAAGCCCACCGGCCAGAACCCGCGCGCGCTTGCCGAAAAACTGGCCGAAGCGATCCGCGCCGATGCCGACGTTGCCTCGACCGATGTCGCCGGGCCGGGCTTTGTCAATCTCAGGCTCAAGGACGCGTTCTGGCACAGGCATCTGGCAGCGCTGCTTGGCGAGGGGCGCAACTATGGCCGCTCGAACATCGGCGGCGGCCGCAAGGCCAATGTCGAATACGTCTCGGCCAATCCGACCGGCCCCATGCATGTCGGCCATTGCCGTGGCGCCGTAGTCGGGGACACTTTAGCCAACCTGATGGCTTTCGCCGGCTACGACGTCACCAAGGAATATGTCATCAACGACGCCGGCTCGCAGATCGACGTGCTCGGCCGCTCGGCGCTGCTGCGCTATCGCGAGGCGCTCGGCGAAGACATTGGCGAGATCCCATCCGGCCTCTATCCGGGCGACTATCTGGTCCCGGTGGGCAAGGCGCTGGCCGAGGAGTTCGGCCTCGGCCTGCTGGAGATGCCGGAAGAGGAAGCGCTGGCGATCGTCAAGGACCGCACGGTCGATGCGATGATGGTGATGATTCGCGAGGATCTGGCGCTGCTCAACGTGCATCACGACGTGTTCTTCTCCGAGCGCACGCTGCATGCCGACAATGCCAAGAAGATCCGGGCGGCGATCGCCGACCTGACGCTGAAGGGCCATATCTACAAGGGCAAGCTGCCGCCGCCGAAAGGCGAGAAGCCAGACGATTGGGAAGACCGCGAGCAGACGCTGTTCCGCTCGACGGCGGTCGGCGACGACATGGACCGGGCGCTGGTCAAGTCGGACGGCTCGTTCACCTATTTCGCCGCCGACGTCGCCTATCTCAAGGACAAGGTCGACCGCGGCTTCATCGATCTGATCTATGTGCTCGGCGCCGACCATGGCGGTTATGTGAAACGGCTCGAAGCGCTCGCCCGCGCGGTTGCCGGCGATACCGTCAAGCTCACCGTGTTGCTTTGCCAACTTGTAAAGCTGTTCCGCGACGGCGAGCCGGTCCGAATGTCGAAGCGGTCCGGCGATTTCGTCACCTTGCGCGACGTGGTGGAGGAGGTCGGCCGCGACCCGATCCGTTTCATGATGCTTTACCGCAAGAACGACGCGCCGCTCGATTTCGACTTCGCCAAGGTGACCGAGCAGTCGAAGGACAATCCGGTGTTCTACGTGCAATACGCGTCGGCGCGCTGCCACTCGGTTTTCCGGCAGGCGAGCGAGCAGCTGGGCGAGGCGAATTTCGATCGCAACCGGCTCACGGCCTCCGTGGCGGCGCTGGCCGACGAAGGCGAAATCGCGCTGATCCGGAAGCTGGCCGAATATCCACGACTGATCGAATCCGCTGCGCTTTCGCTGGAGCCGCACCGGCTGGCATTCTACCTCTACGATCTGGCTTCCGGCTTCCATGCACAATGGAATCGCGGCCACGACAACCCGGACTTACGTTTTGTTAAGGTTAACGACCGAGAATCAACCTATGCCAGACTAGGGCTGGTGCAGGCTGTTTCGGATGTCTTGACCTCCGGCCTGACGCTGATCGGGGCAGACGCGCCCACCGAAATGCGTTAGGTTTAACTAAAAAACCTGTCACCTTTTGCCCACATTGCGCTGGTAAGGGCCAACCCTGCGCGACGTCCATGGCGTCCGACTGTGTGCGAGTTCGGGAACAATAATGGCAGACAGAACCCCGCTGAAAGTAGCCGACCACAACGATATCGCCGCCGACGATCCGTTCGCGGAACTGACCCGGATCATGGGTTTCGACCCGCGCCAGCCGGTCAGGCAGCCGGCTCCCGTGGCCGAGAAAGCCGTGCCGGCTGACCAAGCTCCCGAGGCGGACGATTTCGACATCGACCTCGAGAAGGAGTTGATGGGCGAGTTCGATTCCGTCGAGGAAAGCGAGCCGGTCGCGCAGCAGGCTGTCGTACATCAGATCAGGCGGGAGCCGGCCTTCGAGGCTGCCAGCGTCGCCGCGAATGACGACGAGCTGACCGCGTCCTTCGAGCAGGATTTCGTCTTTGACGATGCGGCGGACCATGCCGACTTCGCCGTGGCTCGCGCACCGGAGCCGCATTTCGCTGCGGCGCCGCAAGTTGCCCCGGAGCCGGACTTCGCGCCAGAGCCGCATTTCGCACCGGAACCGGAAATCGCTCCCGAGCCGGAAGTCGCTTTTGACGACGATTTCGACAAGGCGGTCGCCAGTTCGCTCGATGTCCCGGCGCTCGAGGATGATCTTCCGATCGATCAGGAGATGGCGACTTCGCTGGACCAGGATTTCCAGATCGACCATCACAACCCGGCCGAACATCATGAGCCTGCCGACACCCGTCAGGATGCCGTCGAAGCCGTGCAAGCCGCGAGCGAAGGCGCGTTCGACGCCGATTTCGACAATGCGGTCCAGATGTCGCTCGAAGACGAGCTGTCGTTTGAGAGCCACGAGCAGGAGCAGCATGCGCAATCCGCCGAGCCGGTCGAGGCTTACGCGGCAACGCCGGTGGTTTCCGAAGGTGAGTTTGCCGGTCATTTCGACCAGGCGACGACCGATGTCGAGATGGATCCCGGTCAGGACATGAATCTCGGCCAGGAACAGGGTTTTCAGGAGCCGGAGCTGTCGCTTGACGATGAGCCGGAACCCATGGTCGAGGCGTCGACCGGGATGGCGCATTTTGCCGACGAGCCCGAGCCCGAGCTTGTCGCGTCCGACCCTGCCGCCGCGCTGACCCTCGAGGACGATTTCGAACTGAGCTTCCGCGATGCGCTGAACGAGGAGCCGCAAGCTCCGGCCGTCGAGCCGGCCGCCGTGTTGCAGCCGGCCATGGTCGAGCGGGCTCCCGTCGTCGCCGATGCGGTTCCGCCGGTCACGGCCGCAGAGCCGGCGAAGCCGGCCAGCGAGCGTAGCCTGGAGGACGAGCTCAATGCGCTGCTTGGCGCCATGACCGCGCGGCCGATGCCGGTGATCAAGGAGCCTGTTCCCGCGCCGCGGCTGGTTGCGCAACCTGCGGGCTACGAAAGCGAGAAGGCCGAGGCCGACGATCTCGATTGGGATCTCGATGAGCACCAGCCGGTGCAGAACGACCAGGGCGTTCAGCCGGTCGAGAGCGGCTTGGACGACCTGCTCGCCGGCGAGCTCGACCGCCAGGATTTTGCAACCCCGGCCAAGGCTGAGCCTTCCAGGATCGAGCCGGACGTTGATTTCGACGACGACGCTTTCGGCGCCGCTTTCGCCAAGAGCATAGAGGCCGAGCAAGAGGCCGCTGCCAGGGCGAAGTCTCCGGCAAATTCGCCCGACTGGCTGCATTCAACGTCCGTCGAGCAGACAAAGTCGTGGAGCCGCTCGACCCCGACCGCCGCTCCGCCTGTGCAAGCTTCGTTCGCGGCACAGCCGGCGCCGTCGGCTTCGCTGCAGACGGCCGCGCCTTCAGCATCAGCGCAGATGACGGCGCCTGTCTACCGCAACGAACCGGCACCGGATTATTCCGCCTATGCCGAGCCGACGCAGGCCCCGATGTCTACGACCCAGCCCTCCCAGCATGACGACGTACCGGACGTCGAGACGGTCGATGTCCCGGAGCGCGTGGTCGCGCTCGCCGACGACCTCGACATTCCGGAGCTCAGCTTCGAAGAGGACCAGCCGGCGGCAACCGCATACGACGATCTCGACGCGGAATTCGCCAGCCTGCTCACCGACATGAACGCGACCGAGATCGCATCGGCGCCCGCGCAGAGCCGGGGCTATGATGATGAATCCTACAGTGCCGGCTTCAACGGCTACGACCGTCGCGACCTGCGCGCCGAGGCTCCGGCGGCTCCAGCCGCCCCGGCTTCGTTCGCGGCCGCGAACGATTACGACACCGACGATCTGCCCGGCAGCCGGCCGGTTTCGCAGTCGGACGAGTTCGCCAACGACGAACTCGACTACGATCCCGAGCTCGAAGAGGCGATGGCGATCCCCGGGCTTGCCGAGCGCGAGGCGGCACAGCCGCGCCGGCGCGGTACGATGATCGCGGCGCTCGTCGGCGCCGTGGTGGTTCTCGGCGGCCTTGGCGCGCTGGCCTTCTCCTTCGGCGGCAAGGGCGGCAGCGAGACTCCGGTGATCGTCAAGGCCGACAATTCGCCGATCAAGGTGAAGCCCGAAAATCCGGGCGGCACGGTGGTGCCGAACCAGGACAACAAGGTTTATGACGCGGTGGCCAAGGGTGGCGGCGCCGCCAAGCCCGCCGAGCCGGTGCAGCAGAAGCTGGTGAATACCACCGAGCAGCCCGTGGACCTGGCATCGAAGGAGCCGCCGCCGAGCCGGGTCGTCGACCTTTCACCCAACGATGCCGACGCCTCGGCTGGTGCCAATGCCGCCGACAAACCAGACGCAGCGTTGCCTGGCGTCGCGCAAGCGGCAGCGCCCGAAAGCGCCCAGCCGGCAAGCGCGCAACCGGCAGCGCCGGCGCCGAAGTCGGAAGACCGTATCGCCCAGGTGCTGCAGCAGGATGCGGACAACGGGGCCAGCAACGACGTCGTCGCCGTCGCGCCACGCAAAGTGAAGACCATGATGGTGAAGCCTGACGGCTCGCTGGTGCCGCGCGAGGATCCGGCTCCGGCCGCGCCGAAGGTCGCGGCGGCCGAGCCGAGCGATCCGGCACCGCAGCATGTCGCGCCGGCTTCCGATGGCCAGCAGACGGGAACCGTGGCTGCCGGCACGGACCAGGCCGATGCACCGGCTGTCAAGCCGGTGAAGCCCGCGAAGAAGACTGAAGCCAAGGCGCAGTCAGCCAACACGCCGGCAGCGGTGCCGGTGGCGCCAGCGCGTCCGTCCGACCAGCCGGTCGATATCGTCGGCGAGGTCAAGCCGGACCAGGTCGCTTCCATCGATCCGGCCGTGGCAGCCGGTGGCGGCTCGTGGTCGATGCAGATCGCCTCGCAGCCGACGGTCGAAAGCGCGCAGTCGACCTATCAGGACCTGCAGCGCCGCTATGGCAGCGTTCTTTCCGGCCGCACGGCCAGCATCGTCAAGGCGGAAGTCGCGGGCAAGGGCACGTTCTACCGTGTTCGCGTTCCGGCGAAGTCGCGCAACGATGCGATCGCGCTCTGCACCAGCTACAAGGCGGCCGGCGGCAACTGCTTCGTATCGCGCTGATCGACCTATCTTTGTTAGATGCAATTCCGGACGGAAAGCTACGGCGAAGTCGCCGAGCCCAACCGCTCCACACTTTCCCCGGAACTGCTCCGACTCTCGAAGCCGGCGCCGCCGCAAGGCCGCGCCGGCTTTTCGTTGTGGGCTTTGGCGAGCCGCAGGGCAGGGGTGATTCCCTTTGCCCGGCCAAAGCCTTAAGCTTGTGTGCATGAGCGAATCAAAATCCATGATCCTCGGCTGTGCCGGGAAATCCCTCACCGAGGACGAAATCCGCTTCTATCGCGACGAACGTCCGTGGGGCTTCATCCTGTTTGCGCGCAATATCGGCGAGGCCGAGCAGATCCGTGACCTCGTCGCCTCGATGCGCGACAGTGTCGGTCGCCCGGACGCTCCGGTCTTCATCGACCAGGAAGGCGGCAGGGTGCAGCGCCTGCGTCCGCCGCTGGCGCCGAACTATCCGGCCGGCGGCGCGCTTGGCGCGTTGTGGCGCGACGATCGTGAGGCCGGCCGCCGCGCCGCCTGGCTGCTGGCGCGGCTGCATGCCTTCGATCTCTCCCGCCTGGGCATCACCGCCGACTGCCTGCCGGTGCTCGACGTTCCGGTCGAAGGGGCCAGCGACGTCATCGGCGCGCGCGCCTATGGCAAGGAGCCTAATGCCGTGATCGAGCTTGGCCGGGCTTCGGCCGAGGGGCTGATGTCCGGCGGTGTGCTGCCGGTGATGAAGCATATTCCCGGCCACGGTCGCGCCTTCGCTGACACGCATTTCGCGCTGCCGATCGTCGATACGCCGCTCGAGGAGCTGCGCCGGCATGATTTCGCCCCGTTCAAGGCGCTCAACGAGCTGCCGATGGCGATGACCGCGCATGTCGTCTACAGCGCCATCGACCCCGATAATCCGGCGACGACTTCCGCCAAGGTCGTCAATCAGGTGATCCGCGGCGAGATCGGCTTCGACGGGCTTCTGATGAGCGACGACACCTCGATGAAGGCACTTTCTGGGGATTTCCCGACAAAGGCGGCCTCGATCCTTGCGGCCGGCTGCGATCTCGTCCTTCACTGCAACGGCGTTTTCGAGGAGATGTCCGGGATCGCGTCGCGCACGACGGCGCTCACGGCCAAGTCCTTGCAGCGCGCGGAGCGGGCGCTGACCTATATAAAGAACCGCGACGTCGCCGACGAAATCGCGATACGCGCTGAATTTGCCACCTATTTCGAAGCGGTGGCCTGAACCGAAGGGACGAAAGGCAAGTGGCGGAGACATTGGAAAGCAAGGCCGCGAAGGCCGCACCGATGGACCGTCTGTGGGCCGAGAACGATGATTCACGCCTGACCGGCGACCCGTCGCTGGTCGTCGATGTGGCGGGCTTCGAAGGACCGCTCGACCTTCTGCTGCATCTTGCCCGCAACCAGAAGGTCGATCTGGCGCGCATTTCTATCCTGGCGCTCGCGGAGCAGTATTTGGCCTTCATCGAGAAGGTGCGGGCGCTCAGGCTGGAGCTTGCCGCCGACTATCTGGTGATGGCGGCGTGGCTCGCCTTCCTGAAGTCGAAGCTCCTGATCCCGAAACAGCCGGGCGAGGAGGGCGAAAGCGGCGAGGAACTGGCGGCGGTGCTGCAATTCCGGCTGAAGCGTCTTGAAGCCATGCGCGACGCCTCGGCGCGACTGGTCAACCGCAACCGCCTCGGCCGCGATGTCTTTGCGCGCGGCCTGCCGGAAATGGTCATCATCGAGAAGCGCAACAGCTTTTCGGCCTCGCTCTATGATCTGCTCACCGCCTACGCGCAGCAGCGCCAGAAGCAGGCCATCAACAATGTGACGATCGCCCGGCGCGCCGTGTGGTCGTTGAAGGACGCGCGTGAGGTGCTGGCAAGGCTGATCGGCTCGATCAGCGACTGGACGGCGCTCGACAGTTTTCTGATCGAATATCTGGTGGCGGCGCCGGAAGAGAAGCGCACGGCGATGGCCAGTTCCTTCGCGGCGACGCTTGAAATGGTGCGCGAGGGCAAACTGGAAGTGCGGCAGGATCAGGTGTTCGCGCCGATCTATCTGCGCGGCCGCGCGCAAAGTGTCAGGGCAGTCGAGGTAATATCATGAGCGAACGCGCCAACGCTTCGGTCGTCCCGTTCAAGGTCGAGGACGAACCTGAAGACGATATGGCCGAGCAGGGTTCCATCGAAAACCCCGCCGAGCGGCTGCAGTTGTCGGAAGCCGTGCGCATGGCCGAGGCGATCATTTTCGCCAGCGCCGAGCCGGTGAGCGAAAAGCAGCTTGCCGCGCGCCTGCCGGAGGGCGTGAACATCGCCGCCGCAATGGCGGACCTGCAGGAAATCTATGCCAAGCGCGGCGTCAACCTGGTGCGTGTCGGCGATGCCTGGGCCTTCCGCACCGCCGGCGATCTGGCTTTCCTGATGAGCCGGGACTCCGTCCAGCAAAGAAAGCTCTCGCGCGCGGCGCTCGAAGTGCTGGCGATCATCGCCTATCACCAGCCGGTCACGCGCGCCGAAATCGAAGACATCAGAGGCGTGGAGACGTCCAAAGGTACGCTGGACACGCTCCTGGAAACGGAATGGGTCAGGATGCGCGGCCGCCGCCGTACGCCCGGGCGGCCGGTGACCTATGGCACCACCGACGCCTTCCTCGACCATTTCGCCCTGGAGGAGATCCGCGATCTGCCCGGCATGGAAGAGCTGAAGGGCGCGGGATTGCTGTCGACGCGCATGCCGGCCAATTTCTCGATGCCGGTCCCGCCGGTCGATCCCGATGCGCTGACCGAGGACGAGGACGCGTTGACCGATATCGACCTCGAGGAGCTCGGGCTGCTGACGCCGCGCGTCACGGAAGATTGACCACGAAGCCGGCGCAGGATGGTTGATTAGCAAGGCCTGCGCGGATTCGTAGCAAGGCGCTCACGCCGAAAGTGCGTGACATCGGCTAGCCATTTTTATCAACTTCATTGCGGTTGTGTTTGAATCCCCGAGCGAAAACGCATAGATCATCGCCAGGGAAAACATTCGAGAGAGATTTGCAATGGGTTCATTTTCGATTTGGCACTGGATGATCGTGCTGGTCATCGTGTTGCTGGTCTTCGGCCGCGGCAAGATCCCCGAGCTGATGGGCGACATGGCCAAGGGCATCAAGAGCTTCAAGAAGGGCATGGCTGACGACGACACCGCGGAGGACAAGCGCACCGTCGAACATCGTGCCGACGAGACCGTTTCGTCGGTCAAGGAAAAGGCCAGCAAGAGCTGAGCTCAGTTGTTGCTTTGAGCATGCCGTTGTCCCAAAGCCGCGTCACATTTTTGGGCGGCATGCTCTGGTTGGAATAGATTGCCATGTTCGAAGTCGGTTGGAGCGAACTGCTGGTGATCGCGGTCGTCATGATCGTGGTCGTCGGGCCGAAGGATTTGCCCAATATGCTGCGCACCTTCGGCCGCACGGCGGCGAAACTGCGAGCCATGGCAGGCGACTTCCAGAAGCAGTTCAACGACGCGCTGAAGGAAGCCGAACTCGATGACGTCAAGAATTCGATAGACAGCCTTCGCGGCCTCAATCCGTTGAACGAGGTGCGCAAGCAGCTCAATCCATTCGAGCAGGCGGCGGCCGATGTGCGGTCCGGTGTCGATACGATGATGAAGCCCAAGCCGGCCGCCGATCCGGCTGCGCCGGCAGCATCGACGCCGCAGGCCGCCGAGCCGCTGAAAAATGGCGCGACGGATATGCCCGGCGTCAATGCATCCGAGGCAGCCCCGGCGGCGCCGATCTTCCCGGCCATGACCGACGCGTCCGTCGCCGCAACGGCTTCGGAAACCGCCGCGCCGGCCAAGCCGGCGAAAAAGGTGGCTACCGCCAAGGCAGGGACGACCGGCGCCGCGGCGAAAACGGCAGCGGCGTCGAAGGCTGCCGATAATGCGCCGGCCAAATCCTCGCCGGCTCCGGCCAAAGCCGCCGCGCCCGCCAGGAAGGCCGCGCCCAAGGCTGAGGCAAAGCCCACCCCTGCGAAGAAGCCGGCCGCGAAGAAGACAACCGACAGCAAGAAGACGGCGGGAGCCGCCAAGTGAGCGTTTCGGACAAGGAAAAGGAAGAAATCGAGAAATCGTCCGCGCCGCTGATCGAACATCTCATCGAGCTGCGCCGCCGTCTGATCTGGTCGCTGGGCGGTTTTTTCGTCGCCTTTCTCGTCTGCTTCTTCTTTGCCAAGCGGCTTTTCAACCTTTTGGTCGTACCGTTCAAATGGGCGACGCAATGGGCAGGGCTCGACCCGCACAAGGTCGAGCTGATCTATACCGCGCCGCAGGAGTTCTTCTTCACCCAGGTGAAGCTTGCCATGTTCGGCGGCATGGTGATCGCCTTCCCGCTGATCGCCACGCAGATCTACAAATTCATCGCGCCGGGCCTCTA
Source organism: Mesorhizobium australafricanum (assembly GCF_033977265.1). Lineage (NCBI taxonomy): Bacteria > Pseudomonadati > Pseudomonadota > Alphaproteobacteria > Hyphomicrobiales > Phyllobacteriaceae > Mesorhizobium > Mesorhizobium australafricanum. Next base: position 311,449 of record NZ_JAVIIT010000001.1, read on the forward strand.
CAAGAACGAGCGCAGCGCCTTCCTGCCGTTCCTGATCGCGTCGCCCATCCTGTTCCTGATGGGCGCCTCGCTGGTCTATTTCTTCTTCACCCCGATGGTGATGTGGTTCTTCCTCGCCATGCAGCAGGCCGGCACCAACGACCAGGTGCAGATCTCCCTGCTGCCGAAAGTGTCGGAATATCTCAGCTTGATCATGACGCTGATCTTCTCCTTCGGCCTGGTGTTCCAGCTGCCGGTGGTGACCAGCCTTTTGACGCGTGTCGGCATATTGTCGTCGCAGGCGCTGGCCGAGAAGCGCAAATGGGCGATTGTCCTTTCCTTCGTGGTTGCCGCGGTGCTGACGCCGCCAGATCCGCTGAGCCAGTGCGGCCTCGCCATCCCGACCATCATTCTCTACGAGGTCGCCATCTGGTCCTCGCGTATGATCGAACGTAGCCAGGCGCGTGATCGTCTGGCACGCGAGCAGCAGGATGCCGGGGCGACAGTGGCTGAAAAGGCGGCCGACACCTCGTCGACGCAAACGCCGAGCTAAGCAAAAGGCCGGAAAAACACGGTCGGCTCAGCCGCCGTCTTGCATCGCCGACAGATGCGGTTTACGCCCTCGATCCTTAAAGCGCGTCGCGCTGAACGGATTCAGGCGACGCGCTTTAAGTCTTTTTTTGATGCATGTCGTTGTCCCAGAACCGCTGCACACTTCTGGGCGACATGCGTTGCTTTGAGGATCGACCATGCTTGATATCAAATGGATTCGCGACAACCCGAAGGCCCTTGTCGAAGCGCTGGTCAAGCGCTCGTGGTCGGCGGGCGACGCGCAGTCCACGGTCGACGATCTGGTCGCCAAGGACGAGGCGCGGCGCGAGCATCTGACAGAGTTGCAAGTCAAGCAGGAGCGCCGCAACGCCGCCTCGAAGGAGATCGGCAATGCCATGCGTTCGGGCGATGCAGCGCTTGCCGAGAAGCTCAAGGGCGAAGTCAGCGAGATCAAGGCGTTCATCCAGAACGGCGAGGCGCGCGAGCGCGAGCTCGACAAGGCGCTGAACGACGCGCTCGCGGTGCTGCCCAACGTGCCGCTGGAGGATGTGCCGGTCGGCAAGGACGAGCATGACAATGTCGTCAAGCGCATCGTCGGCGAGGTGCCGACGCGTGCGAACTGGGTGAAGGAGCATTTCGAGATCGGCGAAGCGCTCGGCATGATGGATTTCGAGCGGGCGGCGAAACTGTCGGGCTCGCGCTTCACCGTGCTGAAAAGCCAGCTGGCGCGCATGGAGCGCGCGCTCGGCCAGTTCATGCTCGACCTGCACACGACCGAGCATGGGTACGAGGAGATCATCCCGCCGTTGATGGTGCGCGACGAGGTGCTGTTCGGCACCAACCAGCTGCCGAAATTCGAGGAAGACCTGTTCTTCACGCCGCATGGCGATGGTCGGCTTGGCCTCATCCCCACGGCGGAAGTGCCGCTCACCAACCTCGTGCGCGAAGAGATCACCGCGCATGAGAAGCTGCCGTTGCGCTACACGGCGCTGACGCCATGCTTCCGCTCGGAAGCGGGCTCGGCCGGCCGCGACACGCGCGGCATGCTGCGCCAGCACCAGTTCTACAAGGTCGAGCTGGTCTCGATCACCGACCAGGAAAGCTCGCTCGCCGAGCATGAGCGCATGACGCAATGCGCCGAGGAGGTGCTGAAGCGGCTCGGCCTGCCGTTCCGCACGGTGACGCTCTGCACCGGCGACATGGGTTTCGGCGCGCGCAAGACCTACGACATCGAGGTCTGGCTGCCCGGCCAGAACGCCTATCGCGAAATCTCGTCCTGCTCGGTCTGCGGCGATTTCCAGGCCAGGCGCATGGATGCCCGCTACAAGGACAAGGACGGCAAGGGCAACCGCTTCGTCCACACGCTCAACGGCTCGGGCACCGCGGTCGGCCGCGCTCTTATAGCTGTCATCGAAAACTACCAGAATGAAGATGGCAGCGTAACCATTCCTGAAGTGCTGCGGCCTTACATGGGTGGTCTCGCCAAAATCGGTCCAAAGTGAATCCATGCGCATTCTCCTGACCAACGATGACGGCATTCACGCCGAGGGGCTGGCGTCGCTCGAACGCATCGCCCGCACGATGTCGGATGATGTCTGGGTGGTCGCGCCGGAGCAGGACCAGTCCGGCTACGCGCATTCGCTGTCGATCTCGGAGCCGCTCAGGCTGCGCAAGATCGGCGAGAAGCATTACGCCGTGCGCGGCACGCCGACCGACTGCGTCATCATGGGCACGAAGAAGATCCTGCCCGGACCGCCGGACCTCATCCTGTCCGGCGTCAATTCCGGCGCCAACATCGCCGACGACGTCACTTATTCCGGTACGGTTGCAGGCGCCATGGAAGGCGCGCTGCTCGGGGTTCGCTCGATCGCGGTGAGCCAGGCCTATTCCTATGTCGGCGAGGATCGCGTCGTTCCTTACGAGACGACCGAGGCGCTGGCGCCGGCGCTGCTCAAGAGACTGGTGGAAACGCCGCTGCCGGATGGCGTGCTGCTCAATGTCAATTTCCCGAACTGCGCGCCCGACGAAGTGGAGGGCACCGTCGTCACCTCGCAAGGCAAGCTGGTGCACAGCCTGTGGGTCGACGAACGGCGTGACGGGCGCGGCCTGCCTTATTACTGGCTGCGCTTCGGCCGCGAGCCGGTCGAAGGCAAGAAGGGTACCGACCTCTACGCGCTGCGCAACCGGCTGGTGTCGGTGACACCGCTGCAACTCGACCTCACCGCCCATGAACTCCGCGACCAACTGACCAAGGCATTGGCATAAGCAAGGTTTTCGCATGAACATCGCCATCGACGACCGCGAAGGGTTTGCCGCTTTTCTGCTGAGGCTGCGGGGCAGGGGCACGGCGCCGAAGGCGCTGGTCGCCGCCTTCGAGGCGACGCCGCGGCGCGGTTTCCTGTCGGCCCAATTCCACGCGATCGCCTGGTCGGACGGCATGCTCCCGATCGAATGCGGCGAGGCGATTGAGGGCGCCGATCTGCAGGCGGCCGTGATCGCCGCACTCCACATCGAGCCGGGCAACCGGGTGCTCGAGATAGGCACCGGTTCGGGCTATACGGCCGCGGTCATGTCGAGGCTTGCGGCGCGCATCATCACCATCGACCGCTACAAGACCCTGACCGAGCAGGCAAAGCAGCGCTTCGAGGCGCTTGCCATCAGCAACGTCATCGTCCGCCAGGCCGACGGTTCCAATGGCTTGCCCAACGAAGGACCATTCGACCGCATCGTCGCCTGGGCCGCCTTCGAAAGCCTGCCGCGCTTCCTGCTCGACCAGCTTTCGAGCGGCGGCGTCGTCATCGCGCCGATCGGACCGGAGGAAGGTGAGCAGGTGCTGGCCAAGCTCACCAAGGTTGGCAGCCGCTTCGAGCGCGAGGACATCGGCATGGTCAGGCTGCAGCCGATCCTGCGCAGCGTTGCCGCGGTGATCTAATGCATGTCGCCCAGAAGTGTGCAGCGGTTCTGGGACAACGACATGCATCAAAACAAAGACCTAAAGCGCGTCGCCTGAATTCGGTTCAGCGCGACGCGCTTTAACGGGCCTGACGGCCCTTCGCCAAAATTTTCCCCAATGTTTTAAGAAAATTTTCGCCGGATTCTAATGGGTTAACCGGCCAGTAACATTAACGCGCTTTAATCATGACCAGTTTGTACCGGGTCTGTGCGGGTTAATGCGATGCAATTCAACGTTTTGAAGGCAAACAGTCGCAATCTGGCGCGAGGCTGCGCCGTCTTGATGATTGCCGGCGCGGCGGCGGGGTGCAGTTCCCAGTCGATGCGCTTCAATGGTGTCGATGACGTCTTCACGTCATCCACCAACAATCAGCGCGCCATCATCAACAAGCAGAATGTCGACCAGCCCTATCCGGGCGACACCGTCGCGCCGGCGCCGGTCGACGGCGCACACACACAGTCGGTGAGCCGCTCTAGCCTCGAGCCGGTCACGGCGCAGCAACTGCCGCCGCCCTCGCAGCCTGCCGCTGCGCCGGCCAGGCCGATGCGCACGGCATCAGCCCCAGCCCTTGCGCCGGCTCCGGCGCTTGCTCCCGCGCCGCATGTCGACAAGACGACCACCGGCACGGTTGCGCCGGCCAAGCCGTTCAAGACCGCCGAGCCCGATGCTGTGCGCAATGCAAGCGCGGCACCGCATGCGACCGAGATCGTGGTCCGGGACGGCGAGACGCTATCGGGCCTGGCGGCGCGCTACAAGGTGCCGGCCGACGCCATCGCCAAGGTCAACGGGATCGATCCGAAGAAGGGCATCAGGTCCGGCCAGAAGATCGTCATTCCCGCCTATGCCTATTCGAGCAAGGCGGAGCCGAAGGTCGCCGAAGGCCAGCCGGTCAATACCCCGAAGCAGCCCACCGGCGCTCCCGAGAAGGTCGCGGTGCTGCCGCAGCAGCCAAAGATCAAGGACGGCAAGTCGGCCGCCCAGGTCGACACCTCGGCAGCGGCCACGGGTTCCAAGAATCCAAAGCCCGCACCGCAGGTCGCCGAGGCCAAGCCGGCCGGCGCCGGAGGCACCTATACTGTCCAGCAGGGCGACTCGCTGTCGTCGATCGCCAGGAAGACCGGCGTCAGCGTCGTGGCGCTGAAGCAGGCCAACGGCATGCAGGCCGGCCTGCTCAAGATCGGCCAGACGCTCAAGGTCCCGGCTGGCGGTGCCGTCGTGGCGGCTGCCAAGCCCGCGGTTGATCCGGTGACGACGGCGACGACGCCGCCGCCGGCGAAGACCACCGAGACGCTCGCCTCCTACACGCCGCCGAAGAAGGACGCCAAGGTCATCCAGCAGGCCGAAGACGACGATGCGGTGGCGCCCGACGCGACCGGCATCGGCAAGATGCGCTGGCCGGTGCGCGGCCGCGTGATCTCCGGCTTCGGCTCCGGCAAGGACGGCGTCGACATCGCGGTGCCGGAAGGAACGCCGATCAAGGCGGCCGAGAACGGCGTCGTCATCTATGCCGGCGACGGCCTCAAGGAGTTCGGCAACACCGTGCTGGTGCGGCACGAGAACGGCCTGGTCACCGTTTACGGCCACGCAAGCTCGATCGAGGTGCAGCGCGGCCAGAAGGTCAAGCGCGGCCAGGAGATCGCGCTGTCCGGCATGACCGGCACCACAGACTCGCCGAAGCTGCACTTCGAAGTGCGCAAGAACTCGGCCCCGGTCGATCCGACCGGCTATCTCGAATAGAACAAGAACCTTTGCGGGCCGCCTGACCTCCAGTCCGGCCCGCCGTCTTCAGCCCGCTCCGAAAGGGGCGGGCTTTTTCAGTGGTTCGCGGCTGGAAGAGCCGTATCGGACAAGACGTCGATACCGATCGGCACAAGTCTCTCAGACCCTTGTCGATCCAGTAAAGAAGCCTTCCAGCTCAGCGAAGCCCATGGCTTCTTGCGAAAACCGGAAGGTTCCTTCCGATCTCATCTCACGGGCGGCGCGGACGAAGCTCCCGAAAGCGAGCCGTGCCAGCGCCGAGCCGACGCTTATCCGCTTGACGCCAGCCTCCGCCAGTTCGGCCAGGCCAAATGTGGCGCCGGGCATGCCCATCACGATATTGACGGGTTTCGTTACGGCACCGCAAACAGTACGGATCAGGCCCAGGTCATGCAGGCCGGGCGCATAGAGCACGTCGGCGCCTGCTCTTTCGAAGGCTTGCAATCTTCGAATGGTGTCGTCCAGGTCGGGACGCCCCCACAAGAAGTTCTCGCAGCGTGCCGTCAACACGAAATCTTGCGACAGCGCGCGCCCCGCCTGTGCTGCCGCCTCGATTCTCTCGACCGCAAGCGTGAAGTCATAGATCGGATCGTCGCGCCTCCCGGTGTGATCTTCAAGCGAACATCCGGCCAGCCCGATGTCGGCGGCGGCCTGAATCGTCTCGGCAGCGCTTTCGGGGCTGTCGCCGAAGCCTTTCTCTAGGTCAGCGGAAACCGGGAGCGGCGTCGCGGCTACAATGGCCCGACAGTGGTCCATCGTATCCTCCTTGGAGACCTGTCCCTCGGCGAGGCCAAGGGAGAACGCCATGCCAGCGCTGGTGGTGGCAAGAGCGCGAAAGCCCATGGCCGCCAGAATTCGCGCAGTGCCGGCGTCCCATGGGTTGGGAATGATGAATGCTCCCGGTTCCTCATGGAGCTTGCGAAACGTTGCGCCCTTGCTTTCCAATTGTTGTTCCTCTCCAGGCACATCAGGCCTTTGGAACAATGACATGGAGGTTGGAACAAATAAAGAACAAATGTACCCGACCGCCGGTTTGGCGATAGACAGGCCGTTTCGGATGATGGTGATCAGTCTTTCAGCGGTTTGCCGAGGCGACCGGCGAGGTCCTGCGTGAATTGCCAGGCGACGCGGCCGGAGCGGCTGCCGCGCGTCGTTGCCCATTCCAGCGCCTCGGCGCGCAACTGCCCGGGGTCGATCGACAGGCCGTGATAGCGGACATAACCGTCGATCATGTCGAGATATTCGTCCTGCGAGCATTTGTGAAAGCCGAGCCATAGGCCGAAACGGTCGGAAAGCGAGACTTTTTCCTCGACCGCCTCCGAAGGGTTGATGGCAGTCGAGCGCTCGTTGTCGATCATGTCGCGCGGCAGCAGGTGGCGCCGGTTGGATGTGGCGTAGAAGATCACGTTGGCGGGCCGGCCTTCGACGCCGCCTTCGAGCGCCGCCTTCAGCGACTTGTAGGAAGTGTCGTCATGGTCGAAGGAGAGGTCGTCGCAAAACAGGATGAAGCGGTAGGGCGCCGCTTTCAAGAGACCCATCAGCTTGGGCAGCGTGTCGATGTCCTCGCGGTGGATCTCGATCAGCTTCAGCGGCCGGTCGAGCTTGTCCGAGGCGTTCACGGTGGCATGCACGGCCTTGACCAGGGATGATTTGCCCATGCCGCGCGCGCCCCACAACAGCACGTTGTTGGCCGCATAACCGGACGCGAAGCGCTCGGTGTTGTCGAGCAGGATGTCGCGCACGCGGTCGACGCCGCGGATCAAGCCGATGTCGACGCGGTTGACCTTGCGCACCGGCTCCAGATAGCCGGGTTCAGCCTGCCAGACGAAGCATTCGGCGACGCCGAGATCGGTCTGCGGAACGGGCGGCGGGGCGAGGCGGGACACCGCCTCGATCAGACGGTCGAGTTTCTTGTTCAGGGCATCGAGACTGTCGGTCATATCAGGTCTTTTTTGTTCGGGCATGTCGGGCGTAGGAGCAGGTTCGATGGCGGCGCTGCAAGAACCAACTTCAAGCTTTTGTTGGAACATGAACTTCCGGCGATCCGCAGCCGCCACTGCTGCGACGCTCTAGCACGCTGCAAACAGCTGGAAAAGCAACGGATTTGCCGGGTGGCGGAGTTGCATTGGCAACTTTACCGACTATATTCCGGCCAAATTTCGCGGGGCCGCCTCTGGCGGTATTTCACCATCCAGGAGTTTCTTGATGTTCGTTACACCGGCATACGCCCAGGGCATCGGCGCCTCGCCAGACATGTTCATCTCGATTTTGCCATTTGTCCTGATTTTCGTGATCATGTATTTTCTGATCATCCGGCCGCAGCGCGCGCAGCTGAAGAAGCGCCAGGAGATGCTCTCGGCGGTGCGCCGCGGCGATACGGTGGTGACCGGCGGTGGCTTCGTCGGCAAGGTGACCAAGGTGATCGACGACAACGAGCTGGAGGTCGACCTTGGCGGCGGAACCAAGGTGACGGCGCTGCGCTCGACGATCTCTGATGTCCGCGTCAAGGGCGAGCCGGTGGCGAACCAGAACGCCAAGAAGTAAGCGAAATCCCGGCGGCGATAGCCGCGCAGGATTCTGACGAACGGCGGCATATGGTCTATCTTTCGCGCCTGAAGGTCATTTTGATCGGGCTTGCCCTGATCGCGATGGTCTTCGGCGCGTCGAATGCTTTTGCTTCGATATCCGGGACGCATATTTTGCTTCGCCTGGATACGGATGAGTTGATCAACCGCCGGCTGGAAGCAACACGCGACCAGATCAGGATGCTGCTGCGTGACGTCCAACCGAGGATCAACTTCGGCGGCCTTGCCGTGTCGGGCCCCACGGTTCAACTGCGCATTGGCGATCCCGCGCAAGTCGAGGCTGCCAAAGCGGCACTCAAGGCAGTGGTCGATCCCATCGCCGGCAAGGAAGGTCCGGTCCAGGAATTTGCGCTGGACGACAGCGAGCCCGGCCTGCTGAAATTCATGATGACAGACGCCGGCGCGAACTATCGCATGTCGGCCGCGCTCGCGCAGTCGATCGAGGTCATCAAAAATCGTCTGCACGAACTCGGCATCGCCGATTCCGCGATCCAATTGATGGACGAGGGCATACTTGTTCAGGCGCCAGGCGCTGCGGATTTGCTCAGCTTGGCGCGAACCCTTGCGCGGCCCGGTCGGCTGAGTTTTCAGCTGGTCGACACGTCGATGCCGGTGAATGATGCAATCAACGGCCGGCCGCCAGCGGGATCGTCGGTGCTTTATAGCATGGACGATCCGCCGGTCCCCTATCTTGTCGAAAACCGGGTCATCGTTTCCGGTGACCATGTGCTGGACGCTAGGGCAGCACTGGCCGGTGAGCCTGTCGTCGCATTCCGGCTCGATTCCAGGGGTACCGAGCGTTTCAAATGGGCGACGACACAGTATGTAGGCAAGCCGTTTGCAATGATTTTGGATGGTCAGGTCATTTCCGCCCCGATCATTCGAGAACCCATCGAGGGCGGCACTGGCCAGATATCGGGAAGCTTTACCGACCTGGAAGCCAAGACGATCGCCTTGCTGATGCGCACCGGCGCGCTGCCGGCGCGATTGACAATCGTCGAGGAAGCACGATAGGGCCGGCCGTGGTCGAAATGACGATGATAGACGACAACCGAGCCGATGGCGGAACGCTGCCGCTTGTACGCCTGAACGGATAAGAACGAATGCTCTATTTCTCGCGCCTCAAGATGATCCTGATCTGGCTCGCCGTGGCCATCACAGTGATCCTCGCCGCGCCCAACCTTTTCCCGGCAAGCATGCTGGCGCAGCTGCCGAGCTGGGTGCCGAAGCGGCAGATGACGCTCGGCCTCGACCTTCAGGGCGGCTCGCACATCCTGCTCCAGATGGATCAGAACGACCTGATCAAGGCGCAATTGGAGACGGCGCGTGATGAAATCCGGACGCTGCTGCGCGAGGCCAAGATTCAATATACAGCACTTGGTGGAACGGGCCGAACCGTGCAGGTTCGCATCACGGATCCGACCCAGATCGATGCAGCCAAGACAGCGTTGAAGCCGCTGACGGCTCCCGTCGCTGCCGGCTTGTTCTCAGGCGGCTCCGTCCAGGAAATGGCACTGAATGATTCCGAAGCTGGCCTGCTTAAATTCACTGTTACCGACGCGGGCATAAAATTTCGCACCTCGTCCGCGCTGGCGCAGTCGATCGAAGTCGTGGAACGTCGCGTCAACGAATTGGGCACCACAGAGCCGATCGTGCAGCGGCAGGGAGATGACCGCGTCCTGGTCCAGGTGCCGGGCCTGCAGGACCCGCAAAGGTTGAAGGAGATCATCGGCCAGACCGCCAAGCTGACCTTCCAGATGGTCGACGAGTCGATGCCGGCGCAGGATGCGCTGAAGAATCGTCCGCCAAGCGGGTCATCTGTTCTCTATTCGCAGGACGATCCGCCGGTTCCCTACCTGATCGAAAACCGCGTTCTCGTTTCAGGCGAAGACCTTGCCAAGGCGTCGGCAACCTATGATTCTCGGAACAACGAGCCGGTCGTTTCATTCACCTTCAACTCGAGAGGAGCGACCCGGTTCGGCCAAGCGACAGCTGCGAATGTCGGTAAGCGGTTCGCTATCATTCTTGACAATCAGGTCATTTCCGCGCCGCAAATTCGCGAACCAATTCTCGGTGGTTCCGGCCAGATTTCCGGCAATTTCACCGCCGAAAGCGCGAACGATCTTGCCGTTCTTCTGCGTGCAGGTGCGCTGCCGGCAAAGCTGACGGTGATCGAAGAGCGCACCGTCGGTCCGGGCCTCGGCCAGGACTCTATCCATGCCGGCAAGGTCGCAGGCATCATCGGCTCTATCCTCGTGGTCGCCTTCATGTTCGTGGCCTATGGCTTCCTTGGCTTCCTCGCCAACATCGCGCTCGCGGTCCATGTGGCGATGATCGTGGCGATCCTGTCGCTGCTGGGCGCCACGCTCACTCTGCCTGGTATCGCCGGTATCGTGCTCACCATCGGCATGGCGGTGGACTCCAACGTTCTGATCTATGAACGCATCCGCGAGGAGCGACGAAACGGCCGCTCGGTGATCCAGGCGATCGACAGCGGCTTCTCCAAGGCTCTGGCGACCATCGTCGACTCCAACGTCACCTCTCTGATCGCCACCGTGGTGCTGTTCTGGCTAGGCACGGGTCCGGTCAAGGGCTTCGCCATCACCTACGCCATCGGCATTTTGACCACGGTCTTCACCGCCTTCACCTTCACCCGCATGCTGGTGTCGATCTGGCTGCGCCGCGCACGCCCGAAGGAATTGCCGCGCGCGCCGGTCACGTTCATTCCGCCGGGTACCAAGATCCCGTTCATGGGCATCCGCCGCTGGACGTTCGCTCTGTCCAGCCTGTTGTCGATCCTGTCGGTCGTCGGTTTCCTGACCATCGACATCAATTACGGTATCGACTTCAAGGGCGGCTCGATGATCGAGGTGCAGTCCAAGCAGGGCGACGCCAATCTCGGCGACATCCGCAACAGGCTGTCCGAGCTCAACATCGGCGAGATCCAGGTGCAGCAGTTCGGCGCGCCGAACGACGTCCTGATCCGCGTCGGCACGCAGGACGCCGGCGAGAATGCCGAGCAGACCGTCATCGACAAGGTGCGGGGCGAACTGCAGGACCAGTATGATTTCCGCCGCGTCGAAGTGGTGGGGCCGACGGTTTCCGGCGAACTGGCTAAGCAGGGCACGATCGCCATGCTGATCGCGCTGGTCGGCATCCTGCTCTATGTCTGGTTCCGTTTTGAATGGCAGTTCGCGGTCGGCGCCATCATCGCCACCGTGCACGATGTGGTGATGACGATCGGCTTCTTCGTCCTGACAGGGCTGGAGTTCAACCAGTCATCGCTGGCGGCGATCCTGACCATCATCGGCTATTCGCTGAACGACACGATCGTGGTCTATGACCGCGTCCGCGAGGATCTGCGAAAATACAAGAAGATGCCGCTGCCGCAGCTCTTGAACAACGCCATCAACGAGACGCTGTCGAGAACCACGCTGACTTCGGTGACGACGATCCTGGCGCTGTTGGCGCTCGTGATGTTCGGCGGCGAGGTGATCCGTTCGTTCACGATGGCGATGCTGTTCGGCGTGGTGTTCGGCACCTATTCGTCGATCTTCATCGCCGCGCCGCTGCTGATCCTGTTCCGGTTGCGGCAACAGGCCGGGACCGCCGAGGAGACGAAACCGGCGAACGGCAAGGCCGTGGCGACCTGACGCCGTTAGATCAGGAGGGCGCTTCGTTGAACCGTCATCCTGATCTATCTTTTGTTGGAGCATGATCTTTTCCGAAAACCGGTTCCCACTTTTCAGGATCATGCTTTAGAGCCGGATGACTTCAGGTCTGTTCGACCTGAAATCGGAACCCGGCTCTAAATCCAAGAGATAGAGCAATATGTCGTCCGAAAGCCGCTCCACACATTTGGGCATCATGCTCTAGACCCATGGCCAAAGGCATCATCATCCGCGAGGCGCATTTCCCCGGCAAGGCGCCGATCGAGGCCTATGGCAATGGCGGCTTTCGCTTTGCCGACATGTCGCATCGCGGGTCGTTGCTCGTCCTGCCGTCGGGCATCCATGGCTGGGAGCCGGCCGATCCGCTGGCGCTGAAGGCCTCGGACTTCGACAGGCTGTTCGCCGAGGCCGGCAAGGTGGAGATCCTGCTGGTCGGCATGGGCAAGGAACTGCGGCCGCTGCCGGCGGCGCTGCGCGCCGCGCTCAAGGAGGCCGGCATCTCGGCCGACCCGATGTCGACGGGAGCGGCGGTACGAACCTACAATGTGCTCCTGGCCGAAGACCGCGCCGTAGCCGCCGCGCTGATCGCCGTCGATTGAATGGCCGGCACGTCCAACATCGTCAAGAATGGCGACATCGTCATGGATGCGGTGCGCGCCGCCGACCATGACCGGTATCTGTCGGCGCTATACGCGCCGGCCGACAGACGCGACGCGCTGCTTGCGCTCTATGCCTTCAACGCCGAAATCGCCGGCGTGCGCGATCGCATCCACGAGCCACTGCCGGGCGAGGTCAGGCTGCAATGGTGGCGCGACGTCATCGCGACCGACGGGGATGCCGAGACAGGTCACCCGACCGCCGACGCCCTGCGCGCAACGATCACCGCCCACCGGTTGCCCAAGGCTGCTTTCGAGAACATGCTCGAGGCGCGGATCTTCGATCTCTATAACGACCCGATGCCGTCGCGCACCGACCTCGAGGGTTATTGCGGCGAAACGGCCGCAGCACTTATCCAGCTTGCGGCGATAGTGCTCGATCCGCTTGCTGCGCCAAGCTTTGCCGAACTGGCGGGACGGGCCGGTTGCGCGCAGGCCATCACCGGCCTGTTGTTGCTCTTGCCACTCCATCGTCGGCGCGGACAGTGTTTCGTGCCCGCCGATATCCTCTCGGCGGCCGGCACAACGCCGGACGAGTTCGTCAAAGGAGAGGGCGGGGCTGCCGCCGAGCGCGCGGTTGCGGCGATGATCGCGCTGGCACGGGAGCATCTCAACGCCTTCGAGAAAGGCGCGCCGGCGCTTCCCGTTGCACTGCGGCCGGCCTTCCTCCCGCTGGCGCTGACCCGCACCTATCTCGGCAGGATGGAGAAAGCGGGCAGGTCGCCGCTCAGCACGATCGCGACGCTCTCCATCCTGTGCCGGCACTGGTTGCTCTTGCGTCATGCGATGCGGGGCTGGACGCCCCTTTGACGTAAACGTCAATCATGCTAGGGGTTCTTTCGCGTGGACTCGCGTCAAAGAAATGCGGGCCGCCGGAGGAGCCGCCTTTCCATGAGCCTGCCAGTCCTGGTCGTTCTTGTCGTGTTCGGCATCGCGTTGTCCGTCGCGGCCGTGCATTTCACTGGCGGCACTACAACCGCGACGCTTGCCACTGCCAATCAGGCGCTCGCACGTTTTGCCGAGGATTTTCCCGATGAAACGCCGGGCGCTGTGCGGCTGACAGCCGACAACCATGCCGCATTTCTCGAACTCGGTCCGCAGCGCTGCGGCATCGTCCACAGCATCGGCGACTGTTTTCTGACGCGCATCGTCGCGCCGCGGGATGTTCTGGCGTTGACGAGGGAAGGCAACGTGGTGTCGCTCAAGCTGAATGATTTCACCTGGAAAGGCGGCAGGTTCGTCTTCGCCGACGAGGCCGGCGCGGTGGCGGTGGCGGCAGCGCTGCAAGGCCACGATCAGATCCGAGAGGCTGCGTGATGAACGAGTATAATTTCCCGCAGGTCACCCAGCTTGCCATTCCGTTCTTCGTCGCGGCGATCCTGATCGAGCTGTGGCTGGTGCGCACCGGCCGCGCCAAGGGATCGTTCGAGACGCGCGACACGCTGGCCAGCCTGATGATGGGAACGGGCAATGTCGTCGCCGGCCTGTTGCTCGGCGTCGTGGCCTATTGGGCGCTGCTGTGGTTGTGGCAATTCCGCTTCTTCAATCTTGGCCTGTCGATATGGGTGTTCGCCGCGGCCTTCCTGCTCGATGACCTGCGCTACTATGTCTATCACCGCATCGCGCACCGGGTGCGCTGGGTGTGGGCCGAGCACGTCAACCACCATTCCAGCCAGCACTACAACCTCTCGACGGCGCTGAGGCAAAGCTGGACGAGCCTGTTCACCTTCATGTTCGTGCTGCAGGCGCCGCTGGTGCTGCTCGGCTTCCATCCGGCGGTGATCGCCTTCGTTTTCGGCTTCAACCTTGTCTGGCAGTTCTGGATCCACACCGAAACGATCGGCAAGATGTGGAGCTGGTTCGAATTCATCTTCAACACGCCCTCGCACCACCGCGTCCACCACGCCACCAATCCGCGCTATCTCGACGCCAACTACGCCGGAACGCTGATCATCTGGGACCGCATGTTCGGCACCTTCGTCGAGGAACTGGAGGAAGACCGGCCGCGCTACGGCATCGTCAAGAACATCGGCACCTTCAATCCGCTGAAGGTGGCGTTCCACGAATGGATCGGCATGTTCAAGGATGCGGTGGCGCCGGGGCTGACGCTCGGCCAGCGGTTGAATTATCTCATCCAGCCGCCGGGCTGGAGCCATGACGGCTCGCGCGACACGTCGCAGACGCTGAAGGCGGCCTATGTGCGGAGGAATCCGGGAGAAGCGGGTAAGCCGGGATTGCCGGGGGCGGGTGCAGAGCCGGCGGAGTAGGCCGCCCTCAGGCTGGGTCGCTCGCATCGTCAGCTGAAGAACCGCTTGCGCCTCTTGTCCGCTGGCCGAAGAGCTCTCGCAACCGGGCGTCGACTTCTTCCACTGGGACGCTTGGCCTCTTGTCCTCGATGGAAGCCTTCACCCGCGCTCGGATCGATGCCATGCGCTCGGCATGCTCCTCCTCTTCGCGCTGGAAGGCACGAAGAGCGGCGCGGATAACCTCGCTCGCCGACCCGAAGGAGCCGTCCTCGACCTTTTCGCGGATCATGCGCGCCATAGCAGGCGTAACGGTGATGGATAATTTTTCGGCGGATTCCATCGAATGGCCTCCATGCATATAACGTAGGATGATATCCTACTTAATATGGTCGTCCAACCCGAACCGAAAAGCTTATTCCGCAGCTTCCGCCTGCGCGGGCAGCCCCAGCCACACCCTGCAATCGGCCAGCGCGCGCGAGGTGATGGCGTGGCGTTTGGCGACGGTCTTGTCCTTGCCGCGCAGGCGCTTGCCTTCGGCCTTCGGCGCTTCCACCGGGGCGAACAGGCCGAAATTGACGTTCATCGGCTGGAAGGAGCGTTTGCCGGGCTCGTCGTCCGAGACGATGTGACCGCCGGTAATGTGGTTGAGCAGCGCGCCGAAGGCGGTTGTGGACGGAGGCAGCGACGGCGCCTGGCCGAGCCGCTCGGCGGCGGCGAAGCGGCCGGCAAGCAGGCCGATGGCAGCACTTTCGACATAACCTTCGCAGCCGGTAATCTGGCCGGCGAAGCGCAGACCCGGCCGCGATTTGAGCTGCAGCGAGGGATCGAGCAGCGTCGGCGAATTGATATAGGTGTTGCGGTGCAGGCCGCCGAGGCGGGCGAAGTCGGCGTTTTCGAGACCCGGAATGGTGCGGAAGATGCGCACCTGTTCGGCATGCTTCAGCTTGGTCTGGAAACCGACCATGTTGTAGAGCGTGCCCAGCGCATTGTCCTGGCGAAGCTGCACCACCGCATAGGCTTTGACCGAAGGATTGTGGGCGTTGGTCAGCCCCATCGGCTTCATCGGCCCGTAGCGCAGCGTCTCGACACCGCGCTCGGCCATCACCTCGATCGGCAGGCAGCCGTCGAAATAGGGCGTGCCTTCCCACTCTTTGAACTCGGTCTTTTGCCCCTCCAGCAGCGCCGTCACGAAGGCGAAGTACTGGTCCTTGTCCATCGGGCAGTTGATGTAGTCCTTGCCGGTGCCGCCGGGACCGACCTTGTCGTAGCGCGACTGGAACCAGCAAATGTTCATGTCGATCGTGTCGAAATGCACGATCGGCGCGATCGCGTCGAAGAAGGCGAGCGCATCGGCGCCTGTGGCTTCCGCGATCGACTGGGCCAGCGAAGGCGCGGTCAGCGGACCGGTGGCGATGATCGCCTGGTCCCAGTCCGCGGGCGGCAGTCCAGGAACTTCCTCGCGCTGGATCGTGATCAGCGGATGCGCCTCGATCTTGGCGGTCACCGCATCGGAAAAGCCGTCGCGGTCGACGGCCAGCGCGCCGCCGGCGGGAACCTGGTTGGCGTCGCCGGCGCTCATGATCAGTGAGCCCGCCAGCCGCATTTCGGCGTGGAGCAGGCCGACGGCATTGGCCGCGGCGTCGTCCGAGCGGAAGGAGTTGGAGCAGACGAGCTCGGCCAGACCATCGGTCTTGTGCGCGTCGGTGCCGCGCACGGGGCGCATTTCATGCAGCACCACGGGGATTCCGGCCTCGGCGATCTGCCATGCGGCCTCGGAGCCGGCGAGGCCGCCGCCGATGACGTGTACGGGATTTTTGTTCATGGGCGCCGGAATAGTCGCTTGGCGGCCCGATTGCAATTGCCGGGCGGCAAAGGGCGGGGCGGGAAGCAGGCGCTCGCTATTTGTTGTTGCGCAATTCCGGACGGAAGGCTCGGCGAGGTCGCCCAGCTCAAACGCTGCACACTTTCCTGGAATTGCTCTGAAAAACAACAACACCCGCCGGGGGAGGAGGTCCGGCGGGTGTCGTTTTGAGGGTCGATCCTCGGGAGGAGGTGAAGATCGACCTTATTCGTCATTGCCGGGGAGGAGGTCGGCTTTGACGAAATTCTTTTCGCCGTTTGAGGACGAAAAATCTTTTCGCCTTTGAGAAGGGGCGAAACCTTCTGGAGAACAACGCCCGCCGGGGGAGGAGGTCCGGCGGGCGCCGTTTCAGTGGTCAACCCTCGGGAGGAGGTGAAGGCTGACCGTATCCGTCAGGGTCGGGGAGGAGGTCGACCCTGGCGAAATTCCTGGTTAGATCGCCTTGCGGGCGACCATCTTGATCTCGTCGCGAACGATGCCGAGATCGTGGAGCTGGCGGTTCGAAAGCCGACCCAGCTCGGTAACGGTGTCGCGGTAAACGCGCCAGTTACGATAGCTGCGGATCAGGTTCATTGTCTTACTCTCTTCAAAATTGGTTCGGACCATTCGCGGTCCGAAGCGGGTTAGACCGCCTTGCGAGCGACGTAGTGGATGTCGCTGCGGCTGATGCCGAGGTCGGTCAGTTCACGGTTCGACAGGCGGCTCAGCTCGGAAACGGTGTCCCGGTAGCGGCGCCAGTTGCGGTAGTTGCGGATCAGGTTCATGGTAGTTCTCGTTTCGTCTTTGGTTCGGATCATTCCGTTTGTGTACGAACAGAAAATAGGTGGGGTCATATCGATTTAAAAGTGCCATTGGCGCATGGCAGCAATGCAAATTGTGCAATGCAGCATTAATGGGCGTTCACGCCTGCGTCACAAAGAAGGCCGAACCGGAAAATGCCGCTGCGTCAATGGTTTGGCGGTTCCGGCTAACGAAATGACCGGGCTCGGGGAAAAGCATGGCGAGCTACGCGAAACGGGTGGGAACGGATATCGCCCGCTGGCGGGACGCAGGACTGATCGATCCCGCCACCGCGGAGGCATTGACGCGCGACGTCGCCGCCAATGAACGCGCGTCGCTGAGTTTCGGTTCGATCCTGGCGATGATGGCAGCGCTTCTGTTCGGCGCCGCGATCCTGATTTTCGTCGCCGCCAACTGGGACATCATCCCGCGCCTCGTGCGCGTGGCAGCGCTTTTTGCGGTCATCCTCGCCGGCTATGTCGGCGGCGCGGTGCTGAAGACGCGCGACCATGCTGCGATCGGCGAGGCGCTGTGGATCGTTGCCGCCGCGGCCTTCGGCGGATCGATCGCGCTCATCGGCCAGATGTACCACCTTTCGGGCGACGAGGCCGCGGCGCTGGTCACCTGGTGCGCCGGCACGGCGCTGGCGGCCGCGGCGCTGCGCTCGAACCCGCTGACGGTGGCGGCGATCGGCATTGCCGACGCCTGGCTGGTCCTCAAGGGGTTCGGCTTCTACTGGCGTGCGGAAACTCCGCGTCTCTTCATCGTCATGGCGATCGTCCTGTTCGCCATTTCGTTCTGGACGCGCAGCCAGGCCGCGCGCCACCTGCTCGTTCTGTCGGTCATTCTCTATCTGGTTCTGCTGGCGACGGATCACGATACGCTGCCAGTGGCTGTGTCGCTGGCAACCGTCTCGGCGCTGCTCTTTGCCGCGTCGGTCTTTGCGGGCGATCCGATCGACAGGCTCCTTCAGCTTGGCGGCCGGCTGCCCTTGCACGCCTTGCTCGGCTTCCTCTCCGGCATGGCAATCATCCAGTTCGATCTGGCGGATGAGAGCACTTACAACAGTGGGTTCGCCATTGCCTCGATCGTAGCACTTGCCGGCATCGTCGCGGCAATCATGCTGGCGGGCCGCGAGAGCAGGGGGCTGCGCTGGCTGGCCTATGCCGGCTTCGCCTTGGAGCTCGCCATCATCTACAGCGTAACATTGCAGTCGATGCTGGATACGGCCGGCTTTTTCCTGGCGGCGGCGGTGCTGCTCGGCGTACTGGCGCTGGTCATCATCCGCATAGAGAAGCGCATGAAGGCGCCTGCCGAGACAGGAGCAGCGGCATGACCGGCAAGAAGCTGATCATCTCGGCGCTGGTGCTGGCGCTTGTCCAGATCGGCTTTCTCAGCTGGATCATTGCCGGCCGCGCCGCGATCCTGCGCAACGGCAAGGAGGTGCTGCTGAAAGTCCAGCCCGTCGATCCGCGCGATCTCCTGCGTGGCGACTATATCTCGCTGAACAACAACATTTCGCGGATCCCGGTGAAGCTGATCGCCAACGTCCCGCAAGGCGCGTTTTCCAGCGACGACAGCTCGATCATGGTGCGATTGAAGAAGGGCGACGACGGCTACTGGCAGCCGACGGCGGCCTGGTTCGGCAAGGCGCCGGTCCCGGCCAGCGCGGACGAGGCGGATATCGCCGGGCATGTCACGGCAGGCTGGGACTTGCGCAGCCCCGACATGACCATCGCGCCGGACTACGGGATCGACCGCTTCTACCTGCCGGAAGGCGAAGGCATGGCGATCCAGGACGACATGCGCGTGCGCCCGTTCGGCATCAAGCTCGCGCTCTCGGCCGCCGGCACGGCGCAGATCAAGGCGCTGATGGACGGCGACAAGACGCTGTTCGAGGAGCCGCTGTACTGAATTACCAGAACCAAAGCGTCTTCATGCTTTTCAGGAAGACGTCGGTTATCGGGTAGCCTGATTTGTCTCCAAGAACGGAATCGATGCCGCATTTGGGGCAGATAGCTGTCGTCCCACGTCCGGCTTCATCTTCATCAACCCATTCTTGGATATCAGAGGGAGGATAGACGGAAAGGCAAAAGAAACATCCGCAGATTAGGCTGCTCTCCACCTCTTGCCTATGGTTGGAGCTGTGTTTGTGGGCTTGCCTGAGTTCCTCAGGGATTTCCATCATCGAAGCGACATCGGCTAAGGGTGGCCTGCCACCCGAAGCTCGAAGAGCGAAGGGTGGTGCGGATGAAGGGACTCGAACCCCCACGCCTTTCGGCACTGGAACCTAAATCCAGGGCGTCTACCAATTCCGCCACATCCGCTTTCCCCGGCAATCCCATGTAGCCATCATTCTGTCAATGTCGGCGTCCACGTCATGCTTATTCGGCTAAAGCGCGTCGCGCTGAACCGGATTCAGGCGACGCGCTTTAAGTCTTTGTTTTGATGCATGTCGTTGTCCCAGAACCGCTGCTCACTTCTGGGCGACATGCATTAGACGCGAAGATAGTTGAAAATTAGCCTAGCCTGTGACAAAAGGCGTGTCGAATGTGACGGAACGTGAATTTCCGCATTTGCAAGATGTGAAAATTTATAGGAAAAACAAAGACTTCTTCGCATTTGGCAAAGCGTAGTTCAGGAGAGTTTGAACCGCATCAGCGGTCAAATCGCCAGGTTCCGTACCAAAAGCCATTTCCGGCAACATCATACCGGCAGGCTGTAAACGGCTAAGACCGTTTGGCAGTCTCATTGTTGAAAACAAAGGTTCTAGGATGCAGGTCACCGAAACGCTCAACTCCGGTCTCAAGCGCGAGATCAAGATCACCGTGCCGGCCGGTGACATGGAAGCCAAGCTGATGGCGCGGCTGACGGATGCCCGCGACAAGGTGCGGATCAACGGCTTCCGCCCGGGCAAGGTGCCGGTGCAGCACCTGCGCAAGATGTACGGCAAGTCGTTCATGGCCGAAGTCGTCAACGAGATCCTCAACGACTCGACCCGTTCGATCATCTCCGGGCGCGGCGAGAAGGCCGCCATGCAGCCCGAAGTGATCATGACCGAGGACGAGAAAGAGGCCGAGAAGATCCTGGCCGGCGGCTCCGACTTCGAATTCAGCCTCAACTACGAGGTCATCCCGGCGATAGAGATCAAGGACTTTTCCGACATCAAGGTGACGCGTCAGGTCTATGACGTGCCGGAATCGGAAGTCGACGATCAGGTCAAGCGCGTTGCCGAATCGGCGCGCAGCTATGAGCCGAAGACCGGCAAGGCCGCCGAGGGCGACCGCGTGACCATCGACTATCTCGGCAAGATCGACGGCGAGGCTTTCGCCGGTGGCGCCGGCACCGACCAGCCGCTGGTGCTCGGCTCCAAGGAGTTCATCCCGGGCTTCGAGGATCAGCTGATCGGCGCGAACGCCGGCGATGAGAGGCAGGTCACGGTTACGTTCCCGGAAAACTACCAGGCGGCGCACCTGGCCGGCAAGGAAGCCACCTTCGACGTCACCGTCAAGGAAGTGGCGAAGCCCGGCGAACTCGAACTCAATGACGAGACGGCCAAGAATCTCGGCCTGGAATCGCTCGAGCGCCTGCGCGAGATCGTACGCGGCCAGATCGAGAACCAGTTCGGCTCGATGACCCGCCAGAAGGTGAAGCGCCAGCTGCTCGACCAGCTCGATTCCGCCTATTCCTTCGAAGCGCCCTCGAAGCTCGTCGAAGCCGAGTTCAATAACATCTGGGCTCAGGTCAACCGCGACCTCGAAGCCGCCGGCCGTACTTTCACCGACGAAGAGACGACGGAAGAAGAGGCGCGCGCCGAATATATGCGCCTTGCCGAGCGTCGCGTGCGCCTCGGCCTGGTTCTGGCCGAGATCGGCGAGAAGGCCGGCGTCACCGTGTCGGACGAGGAGCTGCAGCGCGGCCTGTTCGAGCAGGTGCGCCGCTTCCCGGCCAACCAGCAGCAGGAAGCCTTCGAGTTCTATCGCAGCAACCCGGAAGCCATCAACGCGCTGCGGGCGCCGATGTTCGAAGAGAAGGTCGTCGACTATCTGCTTGGCCAGATCTCGGTCGACGACGTCAAGGTCGGCAAGGACGAGCTGATGGCCGACGACGAGGAGGCCGAAACCGCGACCAAGGCGAAGCCGGCCAAGAAGGCTTCCTCGAAGAAGGCCGAAGCCAAGACGAGTGAAGCAAAGGCAGGCGAAGCCACAGACGAGGCGGAAGAGCCGAAGAAGAAGGCCGCGCCGAAGAAGAAGGCTGCCAAGGAAGCCGAGTAACAGGTTTCAGCACCGCGATTTCGAAAGGCCGCCTCCGGGCGGCCTTTTTCATTACGGCCTATGTCATTGTGGCGGCGCGGCAACACACACAACTTGTCTTGATGGTCTGCCGCTGGCGATACCAACCGTTGAACATTATCTGTCTTCGATGGCGTTCGCGGATGTGTGGAGGCACTTGTGAGGCTGGGGTTCTTGATAAGAGGCGTGGTTATTGCCCCGGCGCTCTTGCTGGCAGCGATCGTCGGGGGCGTCCGCGCCGAGCCGGACTCCGCAGCGTTCTTGCTGGCGGCGGCCGAAGGAGGTGACCGGACTGGGCCGGATCTCGGCAACTGGCGCGTAGACACCGGCGGCGACGGCCAGATCACGGCATCGCTGCATGCCATCAACAAGCTCATCACAGGGGGCGGCGCGCTGGGTTATAGTCCGGTGCTGACACTGGCCTGCCGGCCGGATGGCGATCCGCGCTGGAGCGAGTGGCTGAAGATCAGCGATTCCGTTTCGGCTAGCCGCAAGATCACCATGTCGGTCATCGTCGATGGCGGCAGCAAAACCGATGAAAGCTGGTCGGTGGGACCGCGCGGCAGAACGCTGGTCAGGGATGGAGACGACGGCATCAAGCGTCTGGTTTCAGCGAACCGGCTGACACTGTCATGGCGCTTCGGCCTGTTGTCGGGACGCGGCGAGGCCGATTTCGAGCTTGCAGGTCTCTCCAAAGCGATCGGCCAGATCGCCGCAAGCTGCAAAACCGATCCGCCTTGAGCAGGCTTGGGACCGCAATCCTTCGCAAAAGTTGCCTTTGCTACTCGATGGCTGGATTTTGTGGTATGTAGGTAGCGCAATTCCACCGGGGAGGTACGGATATTTCGTTCTGCCATGAAGAGCGACATGCGGCGCGTGAGCGGCATGCGCCCACAATGGCGATCAGGGAGGAAATACCATGCGCGCAATCGCATTCTTAGCCGTCATGCCTGCTGTCGCTTTCGTCGTCCATCCGTCGCAGGCACAGGATGCCGCAGCAGGCGAGAAGGTCTTCACCAAATGCAAGGTGTGCCACGTTGCCGACAAGGACCAGAACAAGGTTGGTCCGTCGTTGAACGGCGTCATCGGCCGCACTGCGGGCACGCATCCCGATTTCACCTATTCCGCGGCCATGATCGCGGCTGGAAAATCCGGCGTCAAATGGGACGAGCCGACGCTGACGACCTACCTTCACGCCCCCCAGGCGATGGTCAAGGGCACGAAGATGACATTTCCTGGCCTCAAGGACGATAAGGACATAGCCAACGTCATCGCCTACCTGAAACAGTTCTCCAAGTAAGAGAAGCGCTGCCAGGCCCCATTTGGTGGTCGCCCGCTTGTTCCGAAGGCAGACTGTAGGCAATCGCGTTGCTGAATACCGCGCTCGGCGCCATCACGCCGGCAGCGCAAAAAATCCCACCAGCAGCAGAATTGCGATGCCAAGGCCGAGTATGAGAAGCGTTCGCGTGTCCATGACGTTCACCTTCGCATTCTGAGAATACCGAAAAAACAGCTCTGGAGCCAGCATTCTGCTGCGGCTAACCATTGGCCGGCGCCGCGTAGAGGGCGACAAATCGTGCGCAAAGGAGTATGGTAGCCGTCGGTGCAGGTCGCGGTTTGCGTGGCCAGTCATGCGGAACGGCAGCACCATGAAGCTGCGACCTTGCCGGACTTGGTCTGGAGGGATGGTCATGGCAAATTTTCACGTGATTGCAGGGGCCAGCGAAACGCTGGAGCACACGAAAGTCCGAAGAATCGGTGTGTCCGACCTTTTCGACGCGCTTAGGCGCGGCGTGGACGATTTCATGGTCAAACCGTCCCACATCGTGTTTCTGTGCCTGATCTACCCACTTGTCGGGGTGGTGCTTGCGGCGTGGACCTCGGGCGCCAATGCGCTGCCGTTGTTGTTTCCGCTCGTCTCCGGCTTTGCATTGATCGGTCCATTCGCGGCGATCGGGCTCTACGAGATCAGCCGCAGACGGGAAGCCGGACTCGATGCATCCTGGCGCCACGCGTTCGAAGTCAGGAACTCCCCGGCACTGCCGGCCATCGCAGCGGTTGGAATCATGTTGTTTGCGATCTTCATCGCGTGGCTTTTGACCGCCAAGATTTTCTACGAGCAACTCTTTGGCCCCGAGCCACCGGCGTCACTGTCCAGCTTCATCAACGAGATATTTGCTACCGGGCGCGGCTGGACCCTGATCGTGCTGGGTCACGCTATAGGGTTCGTATTCGCCGTGGTCGTGTTGTGCACTACCGTGGTCGCTTTCCCGCTGCTGCTTGATCGCGACGTTGGTGCCTACGAAGCCATTCACACCTCTGTGCGCGTGGTGTTGGCGAACCCCATTGTGATGGTCTTCTGGGGACTTATCGTTGCCGTTGCGCTGATCATAGGCTCGCTGCCGGTGTTCGCGGGACTGGCGGTGGTGCTGCCGATCCTCGGCCATGCCACCTGGCACGTGTATCGCAAGGTGGTGGAATCGCCGACAGCCCCCAAACCGGCGAACTGAGCGAACCTGCCGTGAGAGCACCGGCAAGAATGCCGGTGCTGCTCTCACCGGGCCGGGTGGCTGAACCTCGCCTGACGCGCGCCGGTGGTCAGGTCGCGGAAATCCTTGCCGCTGACATGCACAAGCGTCTTGTGGTCGCCGCCCTCGAAGTAGATATCGGCGGCATCGCGCAGGCTTTCGTCCAGAATGACCGGCACATCATAGGCCGCGCCGATCGGCGGCACGGCGCCGATGTCGCAATCATCGAAGAGCGATACCACCTCCTCCTCGGACGCGAGCCCGAGGCGCCTGTCCATGACGTCCTGCAGCCTGCCGAGCTCGATCCTGTGGGTGCTTGGGACCACGGCCAGCGCGTAACCGAGTTCGTGGTGGACGACCACGGACTTCGCCATGACGCTGCCGGGCACGTGCGCGGCAATGGCGGCCTGCCTGCTGGTGGCGGTTCGATGATGCGCGACGGTGTCGTACGGAATTCCTTTGCCGTCGATAAAGTCTTTCAGTCGGTTTGCTATCGTCATTGTCCGCGTCCTTTGCTTGAGTTCACGACGCCTACGTCAAACCAATAAATCGGCGCCCTGTTCCAAATCGCCGGGCGGGGTTCCCGGCCGAGCGTCAGGGGCCAGGGCCGAAAAACGCGATACGGGTCAGCAGCGTGTAGTCGGCCTCGAAGACCATCATCGTCACGAAAACCAGCACCAGTACCGGCGGCAGGATTATCGCGTACATCATCGCCAGTCGCTCCCAGGCCATGTGCATGAAAACGGCGACGATCAAGCCTGCCTTGAGCACCATGAAGATCAGGATCAGCGACCATCTGAGGTAGCCGTGAAGGCCGAAATAGTCGACCAGATAGGAGCAGGTGCTGAGAATGAACAGCCACGCCCAGACCACCAGATAGAGCTTGATCGGGTGTTCCTGATGAGCCTCGGCGACGACCACTGGCGCCGAGGCTTCATGCGCATGGGTAGGGTGCAATGCCTGCTGCCCGAGACCGTTTGCGGTTGCTTCAACCATGTTTGCCTCTCACCAAAGATAGAAGAAGGCGAAGATGAACACCCAGACCAGGTCGACGAAGTGCCAGTAAAGGCCCATGATCTCGACATTCTCGTAACGGCCCCGGCGGCTGGTGAAGAAGCCGGGCCGCCCTGTGTCGAAGTCGCCTCGCCAGACTTTTCGCGCCACGATGATCAGGAAGATCACGCCAATCGTCACGTGGGTGCCGTGGAAACCTGTGATCATGAAGAAGCACGAGCCGAACTGCGCCGCGCCCCAGGGGTTGCCCCAGGGCCGTACCCCTTCGGTGATGAGTTTGGTCCATTCGAAGGCCTGCATGCCGACGAAGGTCGCGCCGAGCGCGGCGGTCAAAAGCATCAGGATCGCGGTTTTGCGGCGGTCGCGGCGGTAACCGAAATTGACCGCCATGGCCATGGTTCCGCTGCTCGAGATCAGCACGAAGGTCATAATGGCGATCAGGATCAGCGGGATTTCCGAACCGCCGATGCGCAAGGCGAAGACCTCGCTCGGGTTCGGCCACGGCACGCGCGTGGAGATGCGCGCCGTCATGTAGGAAAGCAGGAAGCAGCCGAAGATGAAGGTGTCGCTGAGCAGGAAGATCCACATCATGGCCTTGCCCCAGGACACGTTCTTGAACGCGCGCTGATCCGACGCCCAGTCGGAGGCAATTCCGCGCCAACCCTGGGGGCGATCCACCGGGCTGGAATGCGTCAGTGTCGTTTCAGCCATCGCCGGTCTCCTAGGTCAGCAGCCGTTGGCAAATGTCGATGAACGTCGCCGCCCAGCCGGCCAGAACGGCGAAGATGCCGAGCCAGATGAAAAGCAGGAAATGCCAATACATGGCGCAGAGCTCGACGCTGAGCCGCAGCCGCTCCGGTCGCGCTCCGCTCCAGGCGCCGATGCTTGTCCTGCCAAGGCCTACCAGGCCGCCCAGTATGTGCAGGCCGTGCATTCCGGTGATCAGATAGAAGAAGCTGTTGGCCGGGTTGGAGGCCAGCAGGTAGCCGTCTTCGGTCAGTTCCCTCCACGCCATCAGCTGGCCGGCAAGGAAGGCGAGGGTGGTCAGCCCGGCCGTCGCAAGGCCAAGCCTGACCATGTCCATCTGGCCTCTGCGCGCGGCGACCACGGCACATTGCAGCGCGACGCTGCTCAGCAGCAGCACGCCGGTGTTCAGCCAGAGCAGGCGCGGCAGCGGCAGCGGTCGCCAGTCCGACAGGCCCATGCGCATGAAATAGGCGCTGGTGAACAGCGAGAACAGGCAGCCAACGACGGCGAGGAAGACGCCGAGGCCGATCTTGGCGGTGGGCAGAGCCGACCGGTCGAGGTCGACGAAATCCGCGGTCAGGCCTTGCTCCAGCCACGGCTTGGACGTCAGTCGCTGATGCGAAAGCCACCAGCCGGCAAAGCCGGCGATTACAGCCAAGAAGACCAGGATGACGCTCATGCCGGCTCCCTTGAGGGGGCGAAGGAGCCCGGCACGTTCTGCGGGATGAAGTCTTCCTTGGCCCCAGGCACGCTGTAGTCGTAGGCCCAGCGGTAGACGATCGGCAGTTCCTTGCCGAAATTGCCGTGGGCCGGCGGCGTTTCAGGCGTCTGCCATTCCAGGGTCGTTGCCCGCCACGGATTGCCGCCGGCCTCGCGGCCATGGCGGATGCTCCAGATCAGGTTGAACAGGAACACCATCTGGGCGAAGCCGACGATGAAGGCCATGATGCTGATGAACGAGTTCAGATGGTGCGCCGACTCCGTCATGATGGTCATATCGGTCAATTCGGCGTAACGCCGCGGAATGCCCATCAGGCCGAGATAGTGCATGGGGAAGAAGATCAGATAGGCGCCGACGAAGGTGACCCAGAAATGGAAGCGGCCGAGCGTCTCGTCGAGCATGCGGCCGGTGACCTTCGGGTACCAATGGTAGATCGCGCCGAAGATCACCATGATCGGAGCGACGCCCATGACCATGTGGAAATGGGCGACGACGAACATCGTGTCGGACAGCGGCACGTCGACGACGACATTGCCGAGGAACAGTCCGGTCAGGCCGCCATTGACGAAGGTGACGATGAAGGCCAGCGCGAAGAGCATCGGTATGGTGAGGTGGATGTCGCCGCGCCACAGCGTAAGCACCCAGTTATAGACCTTGATCGCGGTCGGGATGGCGATGATCAAGGTGGTGGTGGCGAAGAAGAAGCCAAAATAGGGATGCATGCCGCTGACATACATGTGGTGCGCCCAGACCACGAAGCTCAGGGCGCCGATGGCTATGATGGCCCAGACCATCATGCGGTAGCCGAATATGTTCTTGCGCGCATGCGTGCTGATCAGGTCGGACACGATGCCGAAGGCCGGCAAGGCCACGATATAGACCTCGGGGTGGCCGAAGAACCAGAACAGATGCTGGAAGAGAATCGGGCTGCCGCCATTGTGCTGCAACTGCTCGCCCATCTCGACGATCGCCGGCATGAAGAAGGAGGTGCCGAGCACGCGGTCGAGCAGCATCATCACGCAAGCGACGAACAGCGCCGGGAAGGCGAGCAACGCCATGACGGTGGCGGTGAAGATGCCCCAGACGGTGAGCGGCAGGCGCATCAAGGTCATGCCGCGCGTGCGCCCCTGCAGCACGGTCACGACATAATTCAGGCCACCCATGGTGAAGCCGATGATGAACAGGATCAGCGAAGAGAGCATCAGGATGATGCCCCAATCCCCGCCGCCCGGCGTTCCGGTCATGATGGCCTGCGGCGGATAGAGCGTCCAGCCGGCGCCGGTCGGCCCGCCCGGCGCAAAAAAGCCCGAGACCAAGACCAGAACGGCCAGCAGATAGATCCAGTAGCTCAGCATGTTGACATAGGGAAAGACCATGTCACGGGCGCCGACCATCAGCGGGATGAGATAGTTGCCGAAACCGCCGAGGAAGAGCGCGGTGAGCAGATAGATCACCATGATCATGCCGTGCATGGTGATGAACTGGTAATAGGCCTCCGGGGTGATGAAGTCGAAGGTGCCGGGGAAACCGAGCTGCAGCCGCATCAGCCAGGACAGCACCAGCGCCACCAGGCCGATCGCCGTGGCCGTCGCCGAATACTGGACCGCTATCACCTTGGCGTCCTGAGAGAAGACATATTTCGTCCACCAGCTGTGCGGATGGTAGAGTTCCATCTCGCCGACTTCGGCGGGCGGGACAGCATCTGCGGGTGTGACGTCAACCATGGGAACGCCTCCGTGCCCTGTTCAGCGGGCCTCGACCGGTTCGAGTTTTGCCGCGACGTCCAAACCGGACGCCATCGTCTTTCCTGACAGTGGATTCGCAGAGCCTGTTTGCTTGGGCGCCGACAATTGCGCGAAAGTCTGCTGCTGGCCGAGCCAGGCCAGATAATCCTGCTCGGTGTCGACCACCACCACGCCATGCATCAGCGGGTGCCCCTGGCCGCACAGCTCGGCGCAGAGAACCTGGAAGGTTCCGGTCCTGGTCGGGGTGAACCAGAAATAGGTGACCGAGCCTGGGATCATGTCCATCTTGGCGCGGAATTCCGGAATGTAGAAATCGTGCAAAACATCGATCGAGCGCAGCAGCACCTTGACCGGCTTACCGATCGGCAAGTGCAGGTCCGCCGCCTCGACAACGACATCGTCCTGGCCATTGGGGTCGCCGGATACAATGCCGAGCGGGTTTTCAGCCGACACGTTACGGGTGTCGGACGTGCCGAGCTTGCCATCCTTGCCGGGCAGGCGGAAGCTCCACTGCCATTGCTGCCCAATAACCTCGATATCGGCCGCCTCGCTTGGAACATTGACGAAGCGGCTCCAGACAAACAGGCCTGGAACCAAAAGGGCCGTGACCCCGACGGCGGTAACGACAGTCAGCCACCATTCGAGGCGCCTGTTCTCCGGCTCATAGGCCGCGCGGTTGCCTTCGCGATGGCGGAAGCGGAACACGCAATAGGCCATGAAAAGGACGACGGCGGAGAATACGACGCCGGTGATCCAGAAGCTGATGATGATGGTGTTGTCGATATAGTCCCAGTTCGACGCAATAGGCGTCCACCACCATGGGCTCAGGAGGTGGAACAACACCGAGCCCACGACGATCAAAACGAGCACAAGCGCAATGGCCATGTCCCGTCCTCCGGTATTTCGCAGGCGCGCGAAGCAGGCCAGGAAAATACCAGCCCGCATCATGCTCGATTTCCGGTTGAAATTCCAGAGCCGACTATCCGAGGGGCAAAATGTTGCTCTTTACGCCCGGTTTTCGGGATGCAAGGCGGCGGCCAGATCGGCAGCAGGCCCTTGGGGCGGTCTCGAGCGGCGAGATGTCGAAATGGTCGCTGGGGACATGCTGCAAGCGGATCACCGGAACACCGGCCGTGCGGCAACGGTCGATCGCCTGCCGCATGGCCGAAATGCGATGCCATGCCTTCGCTACTTTCGGGATCATGCTTCAGCTTGCTCTAGCGGCACCATTTCTCGACGGCAATCGCAATCGCCTTGGTGCAGTCGGTGAGATCGCGCACCGAAACGCGCTCATTGGGCTGATGCGCCTGCGCCGGGTCGCCGGGGCCGAAGTTGACGGTCGGCGTATTGCCGAGGCCGGTGGGCAGGCCGATATCGCTATGCGCGCCGAAGCCGCTGAGCACCGGCGACAAATTTGCGTCTTTCACGGCTTCCTGGAAGATAGTCACGAACGGACTGTCAGATGGGATTTCGGCGCAGTCGGCATCAAGAATCCATTCGACGCGGGCAGGGTGCAGGCGCAGATAAGGGTCCGCCTTGCAGACATTGGCGATATGCTCTTCGATCTCGCGCTTGACGTTGCCGCCCAGCCTGAATTCGTCATGCTCGCTCGGCAGGTACTGCGCGTCGATGATGATCTCGCCGTGGCCGGCCATGGAGGAGGGATGTTCGCCGGCATTGATCTGGGTGACGATGATCTGGTTGGGCAGGTCCATCAGTGGATGGTTTTTTTTCGGGTCGAACATCCAGCGCCGGTTGAGGATATCGATGCCGTCGAGGATTTGTCGGCACAGCTGCACTGCATCGACCGGGCCGCTCGAATACCAAGCGTTCGGCGTCAGCTCGGCATGACCGCCTATGCCGTCGACGATGATCCTGCCCCACAGGATGCCGTGACAGAGCGGCGCGATCCTGTTTGCGGTTGGTTCGGTCATGATGCCGGCATCGGCGCGAAAGCCGCGGTCGACCATGGCGAGCGACCCCATGCCACCGATCTCCTCATCGACGACGGTGGTGAAGACGATGTCCCCTGAAAGGGGGATTTCTAGCTCCCTGAGGATCTCGACCGCCATCAGCATGCAGGCGACGCCGCCCTTCATGTCGACCGTACCGCGCCCGTGCAGGAAGCCGTCCTTCAGCACCGGCTGGAACGGATCGGTTGCCCAGTGTCCGGCGGCACCCGGCGGCACTACGTCGATATGGCCTGTCAGCATGATCGAGCGTCCGCCACCCGTGCCCTTCAGCACGCCGCCAAGGTTCGGCCGGCCTTCAAAGGTCCTGCCCTTGTTGGCGCCGGCGCGTCCCTTGTATTTTTCATAGAGCGCCGGGCCGTCCGGGTCCCACAGGTCGGTGGTGAAGCCGAGCGCCTCAAGGCGCTTTTGCAGATAGAGCTGGCAATCACGCTCACCCGGGCCGGCCTCTTTCGGATTGGATTTCACGATCGAAGGGAAGGCGACGAGATCGCTCAGCGTCTCGACGATGCGATCGGTCGCTGCGTCGACGCGCGCGGCGATGGTCTCTTCCATGGAAGGCATTATGATCTCCAACGTTGGGAAAGCCGGTCGGCAAGAAGGACGAACACCAGAAGGGCGCCGACAATCCCCACTTGCCAAACCGTGTTGATGTTCAATTGCAGCAGCCCGGTCTTGAGCGTGACCAGGAGCAGTACGGCCGCGAACACGCCGCCGACGCCGCCGCGCCCGCCGGTGATGGCGATGCCGCCAAGCATCGCCGCGGTCAGCGATTCCAGCTCGAGGTTCTGGCCGATATTGGGCCTGCCGCTGCCGAGCCAGGCGAGCGAAACCAGGCCGGCCGCGCCTGCGAGCGCGCCGCTCAGTGCATATAGGACGAAGCGCACGCGCTGAACGGGAATGCCGACGAGCCTGGCTGAGCGTTCATTGAAGCCCATCGCGTAGATCCAGCGCCCCCAGGCGGTCGACATCAGCACCAGACCGGCCAGCGCGAAGCAGGGGATGGCAAGGGTGAGGAAGGGCACAGGAATGCCCGCCACGACGCCACGCCCCCATAGGAGCAGCCATCCGGGCACGCCCGACTGGGCCGCGCCGCCGGTGACGGCAAGCGCTACGCCGGAATAGACGAAGAAGGTGCCTAGCGTCGCAATGAAGGGCAGCAGCGCCAGCCCGTTCACCAGCAATCCGTTGAGGGCGCCGAGCATCGCGCCGGCCAGGATGCAGATGACCGGCATCAGGACCGTCGGCAGCCCCAGTTTGAGCGACAGCATGGCGATGATGGCGGAGAGCGAAACCGCGCCGCCGACCGACAGATCTATGCCGGCTCCGCCGGCCAGGATGACCAGCCCCTGTCCGAGACCGACCAGCGCCAGGATGGTCGAGAACTGAAGAACGGTAGTGAGCGTGCCGAGGTTGAAGACGGAAGGCTTGAGTGCCAGCAGGCCGACAATCACGATCAGCCAGAGCGCGCACAGCAAAGCCAGGGTCAGGGCCGGGCCCTGCAGGTTCCGGAGCGTTTTCATGCGTGCGCTCGCTGGAACCGGGTGAGAGGCAGGCGATTGGAGACCGCTTCGAAGCCAAGCACGCCGATGATCAGCACGCCGGTGACGACGGGCTGCCAAAGCGAGGGAACGCCGATCAGGAGCAGGCCATTCTGGAGAATTCTGAGCAGCAGCACGCCAAGCACGGTGCCAAGCAGACTGCACCGGCCGCCCAGTATGCTCGTGCCGCCGAGAATGACCGCGGCGATGGCATCGAGCGCCGACGTGCTGCCGATCGACATTTCCACATTGCGGTAGGTGGCGACATAGAACGTGGCGGCGATGCCGGTCAGGACGCCGCTGATGACAAAGGTCATGAAGCGGACCTTGATCACTGGAATCCCCGAAAGCCGCGCCTTTTCCTCGGAATTGCCGATCGCCAGCAGATGCAACCCATAGGGCGTTCGCCGCAGTGCCAGCCAGACCACCAGGTAGGCAATGGCAATCACCAGGGCAGGGACAGGGATACCAAGCATGGTGGCTGCAAGCAGATCGGTTAGGCTCGAGGGCAGGCCGGACAGCCATTGTCCGCCAAGCAGGGCAAACACGGCGGTGCGGTAGATGCCGAGCAGGCCAAGCGTTCCGACGATGGCCGGAACGCGACCGATGACGACGACGGCTGCCGTCACGCAGCCCAGCAGGGCACCGACCGCTGGGCCGGCGACAAGCGCCAGGAACGGGCTGCCATCGGCGCCAAGTACTCGGCCGATGGCGATGGCCGCGAGGCCCATGACGATGCCAATCGAGACATCGATGCCGCCCATGGCGAGCAGCAACGTCATGCCAAGGCCGATCAGCAGCAACTCGACGCTGTTGCGCAGCACCGTGACCGCATTGCCCGAGGTGGCGTAGTGCGGCGTTGCCACGGAGAAGATGACGGTCGCCAGCAAACAGGCGACAAGCAAGGACCACTCCCGCCCGTTCATGGAGAGAACACCGTTTCCAGACTGCCGCACCGCGTCCACGTTAGGGCTCAGAAGTTGAACTTGTCGACATTGTCCTTGGTGAAGACGGCCGGTGGCCCGAGCAGCAGGATGCCCTTGGTGGCATCATAGGTGGCGGGCTTGTCCAGGCCGGCAATCTTGTTCTCGGCCTCGAAGCTCTTGCCGTCGATGAGCTGCTTGCCGGCCCAGACCGTGAGATAGCCCAGCTGTTCGGGATCCCACAGCACCGTGAAGCCGAAGGCGCCGCTCTTCAGATAGGAGCGGGCGGTGTTCGGGCTGCAGTAGCCGGTGCCGATGACAGAGCCGATCTTGCCGGCCGTTTCGATAGCCTGGGCAACGCCTGGACAGGTCGAGGATGCAA
The DNA here is from genome assembly GCF_033977265.1 of Mesorhizobium australafricanum. Classification (NCBI taxonomy): domain Bacteria; kingdom Pseudomonadati; phylum Pseudomonadota; class Alphaproteobacteria; order Hyphomicrobiales; family Phyllobacteriaceae; genus Mesorhizobium; species Mesorhizobium australafricanum. Next base: position 344,353 of record NZ_JAVIIT010000001.1, read on the forward strand.
CGGCGATGATGGCCTTGATGTCAGGGTTGGCGGCCATGAGGTCGCCCGAGATCTGCGCGGCGCGCTCGGCCGTGCCGCCGGCGAATTGCGGGGCGAGCAGCTTCAGCTTGGGATATTTGGCGGTGGCCTCTTTCTGCATGAAGCCGATCCAGGCGTTGAGGTTGGACGCGGTCGCTTCGCCGGAGACGATGCCGATCGTGGCGTCCTCGCCGACGCGCTTGACCAGTTCGTCGATGATCGTGGTGCCGAGGCCCTCGTCCGTCGCCTGCGCCACATAGACCGCGCGGCCGCTGTCGGGCGCATCGCTGTCGCTGGTGAACAGCTTAATGCCCTTGGCCTTGGCGCTCTCGACCACGGGAGCGATGCTGGAGGCATCGAGCACGCTGACCGAAATCGCTTCGATGCCCTGGTCGATCATGTTCTGGACGATCTGCAACTGGTCGACCGGATTGGTGTCGACCGGGCCGGAATAGACGAAATCGACGCCGAGATCCTTGGCGGCGCGATTGCCACCGGCCTCCATGGCGTTGAAATAGGGAATGCCGATCAACTGCGGGACGAAGGCGACCTTATGCTTGTCCGCCGCATGCGCCGCCGTTGCGACGACGAACGACAGCGCGGAGGCCGCGAGCAGTTTCCTGAGTTGTGAAAGCATTGTGTTTGATCCTCTCTGGAATGACGTGCGTGTCAGTTTGTTTTTTCGAGCGCCCGCACGTCGGGATGGGCGCCTGTTATGAGCGAAACGACTTCCTCGTGATTGGTCTCGGCGGCCAGCCGTTCGGCCACCTTGCGGCCGCGCCGGAACACCACGATCCGATCGGCAACCTCGAAGACTTCGGAAATGTTGTGGCTGATCAGCACGACGGCGCAGCCGCGCTCGGCAAGCCGCCGCGTCAGCGCCAGCACCTTGCGGGTCTCGGCGACGGCAAGGGCGGCCGTAGGCTCGTCCATGATGACCAGCCGGGCGTTGAGATTGAGCGCCCGGCAGATGGCGACGGCCTGGCGCTGGCCGCCCGACAGGCTGCCGACCGGGGCTTCGGGATCGGAGATATGGGCGTCGAGTTCCTGCAGAAGTCCGTCGACATGCTGGCGCATCTCCCTGCGCCTCAGAAAGGGAACGCCAAAAATGGAGCGTTTCAATTCTCGGCCGAGAAAGACGTTTTCGGCGATCGACAGGTTCTCTGAAAGCGCCAGTTCCTGGAAGATTGTCGCAATCCCGGACGCGGCCGCATCTTTTGGCGAGGAGAACGCGACGGCGTTGCCTTCGATGAGAAGTTCGCCGTCGCTCGGCGGATGGGCGCCCGCCAGAATCTTGATGAAAGTCGATTTTCCGGCGCCATTGTCGCCGAGCAGCGCCAGCACTTCGCCGGGCCGGATCTCCAGGTCGACATTGGCAAGCGCCGTCAGCGCGCCGAAGCGCTTGGCGATGTTCCTGGCGACAAGAAAGGGGGCTGTCATGACGGTCTCTCCGGCATTCGTGGATAGGCTAGGCGGCCTTGCTGACCCAGCGCAGCACGTTGGTCCAAAGCCGCGCGTAGCCGGGCCATTCGACGAAGCTGTTCGGCAGCCAGTGCGGGCCGATGTCGGATGTCCAGACCAGGGTGCGCCCCTCGCCATGGCGCCCGGTGACCAGCAGCGGATGGCCGCCCTGGTCCTGCGGCAGCCGCGCCAATATCTCGACATCGTCGCGGTCGCGGGCAATGACCTCGTTGGCGCCGAGCAGGATCGGCCATTCGCCCTCGATACCGGCAAAGAGTGCATGATCCCTGGGGCCGGTGATTTGAGGCCGGAAGCCCTCGGGAATTTCGAGCCGGTCGTCATGGGGAAGGCATGTCACCGGCAGCGCGTCTTCGACCGCCGTGCGGTGCCAGCGGGCCTTGCCGTCGATGCCCTGGAAGCTGAAATAGCCACCGATCATGACTAGGCCGCCGCCGGCCCGCGTCCAGTCGCGCAGCAGCTTGAGCCGGTTGGGCACGGTCTTGCCGTGCAGCCAGACATCGGGATGCAGTAAGAGCGAGTTGGCGCCGATGTCGGAGAGCACGATGGCCTTGTATTGCGACAGGCCCTCCATGGTAAAAGGCAGCTTCTCGACGGCTTCGTGGGCCGGCATGTATTCAAGGTCGAACTCGCTGTCCTTCAGGGCGTTGACCAGGGGCGTGGCGCCGAGATGGAAAGTAACGCTGCCGAACTGATCGAAGCCCTTGTAGTGGGTCGCCGAACTCATCCAGCTCTCGCCGACCAGAAGGACTTTCGTTTTCGCCATGACCGTGTTTCTCCCGATATTGCCTGTTGGTTTGCCTACCGGATGCCTAGGAACCGGTAAGCCATTGATCTAGCTGGCCATCACATCGCTTGCCGCGGCGGTGGCCTTCAGTATCGCGAAATCGGCGATGTAGCCTTGCGCGCCCTCGACCGTCGTCGTCAGGCTGGCGCCGACCGCCGCGTAGCGGGCAGCGGTTTCCAGCGACGCGCCATGCAGCCAGAGGCTGAGGAAGATGCCGGCGAAGCTGTCGCCGGCGCCGGTCGCATCCACGCGGTTGACGGGCAGCGCCGGCACCTCGATCTGCGGACCGCCGGTCGCCGGAAAGACCACCGCGCCGAATTCGCCAAGAGTGAGCACGACCGTTCCACGCGGCTTGATGCGTGACAGCATCAGCCGAACTTCCTCGATCATCGTCGCCATGCGCGTGCGAAATCCGTAGATCTCCCTGATCATCACATCGTTGATGAAGGTCAGGTCGATCTGCTTGACCATCTGCGCGAAGATTTCAGGCGTGCGCGCGGTCCTGGGCAGGCCAGCCGAATGCAGGCTCACCTTCCAGCCGGCCTGGCGAAAGCGCGCGATGGACGCCGTCATCGTCTCATAATGAAAGCCTTCTATGTGAAGACAGGCCGGGCGCTGCTCCGGCTGGATATCCAGATTGGCGGTCAGGTCGACTTCGCCCAACTCGAAAGGCTCGCTGATGATGGTGCGGCTGCCGTTGCGCTCGATAATGACGATCGCCTGCGAGAGCCGGTTGTTGGGCGTGCTGCGAATTGGTAAGGCGTGGACGCCCAGTTTGGAAAGCTCGCCAAGCGCCCAGTCGCTCTCCGCGTCCTGGCCGACCGCCGTCGCCAGCTCGACGTCAAGCGCGTAGGGGACGCCGACGCCGGCAGCGGCAACCGCGAGATTGGCGGCGGGGCCGCCCAGCGCCTTTTCGATATGGCTTGCCGTAATCCGGTCGTCGCGATGCGGCAGCACGTCGACGCGGCACAGGAAGTCGACGCTCACCCGGCCGGCGACGAGAAGCCTAGGCAGATGATCGAGATTTTTCGACCGCTGCGGCGCACGGCCGGGCAGGGAGCGCGCAAACGAGCTCGGCCGGTACATAAGGGTGGCGATCGCCTTCTCAATGCGGTCCCGCGTGCCTTCCTTGAGGCCGGCCGTACCATTGATGAAGTTCGAGACCGTGCCGATGGAGACACCGGCGGTTCGCGCGACATCCGCTATGGTCGGGCGTTTGCGTTGCAAAGGCGTGATCCAATTGAAGCGTTTCAAAACGCTAGCAGTGGATGTGAAAGGCCTCAACGGAATTATCTTCTAAAGAGGCCGCCGCTATCCCTTTGTAGATAGAAGATTGATCCGCGTGAGCGCCATCACGGGGATCATTCGTTGCGCAATTGAACTATTTTCAAATCCAGCCTTTTTGCGCCTTGTCCGACAGGCTGTGCCATTCATCGTCAGACGGGCAGTCCGATCCGCCGGCAGTTGGCAAGCCGTGGCAACGCATCAGATCAAATCAGCAGCAGGCCCTTCATCGAGGCATTGCCCTTGCGGCCGATGATGATGTGATCGTGCACGGCGATGCCGAGAGGCTTGGCCGTATCGATGATCTGCCTGGTCATCTCGATGTCGGCGCGTGACGGCGTCGGGTCGCCGGAAGGGTGGTTGTGAACCAGGATAATGGCGCTGGCGGAGAGTTCGAGCGCGCGCTTCACTACCTCGCGCGGATAGACCGGCGTGTGGTCGACGGTGCCGGTCTGCTGCACCTCGTCGGCGATCAGCGCGTTTTTCTTGTCGAGGAACAGGATGCGGAATTGCTCGCGTGCCTCGAAGGCCATGGCCGAGCGGCAATAGTCGAGCAGTTGCGTCCAGTTGGACAGGACTTCACGGCCGCGCACCTCGCCGCGCGCCATGCGCCGCGCCGTGGCGGCGATGACCTTGAGATCGGTCGCGACGGCCGGCCCGATGCCTTTGACTTCCTCCAGCAGTGCCGCTTCCGCGCCGAGCACCTCGGCCAGCGAGCCGAAGCGGGCAATGAGCGCCTTGGCGATGGGCTTGGTGTCGACCCGCGGGATCAGCCGGAAAAGCAGCAACTCGAGCAGTTCGTAGTCGGGCAGGGCGTCCGGTCCACCGGCGACGAAACGTTCACGCAGGCGGTCGCGATGGCCGTGATAATGCGGTTTTTCATCGATCGCCGCCTTGGCTTTTGTCGCCGGCCGCACGGGCGCCTCGGAAAAGAAGCTCCGCTCGTCGTCGTCGCCTTGTGTCGCCATGTCCCCGCCCGTATCCAGCCTGCAGCCGAGCAATGATCGCTGGTCCCCACGAAATACTAGGACGGCGGGCAGGGGCGGTCGAGGTCTTTTCAACACTGTCGATCAACCAATAGTCGTCAAGCAGCCGGAATTGCTTCCAGAAATGAGCAGCCTCCGACCTCGACGCAACGTTGCGGCAATGGGGGGCGCGCAAGCTCGCGGTGTCCTCGTTGATGATGCCGCTTTCGGAGAACCAAGATGCCCAGGCTCTTTCGTATCCTGCTGTGCGCAGGGCTGCTTCTGGGCTACAGTCCCGCAATGGCTGCCGCGGTGATCGATGCCATACCCGCCGATAGCCGCCCTGATCGGAACCTCCTGATCCAATTCATCCAATACGACGATCCCTGCAGGAACGGTCGTTACAGCGACGGCAAGCCGCATAACTGCCGGGAGCTCCTGCGGATGCTGGATCGCCGGGAGCGGTACCGGGAACGGCACGAGAATTACCCGCGCGAACGCTACGATCCCTGCACCGATGGCAGGGTCAGCGATGGCCGTCCGCGCAGTTGTCGGGAAATAATGCGCTGGTTACGGGACCAAGACGAGGACGAAGACTGGCGGCCAGGCAAATACTGGAAATAGGCTGCAATGCGCGGAACAAATCCGGGCGATTAGAGGCCAAGACTTGGCCCCGGCCTCTTAAAGCGCGTCGCCTGAAACGGATTCAGGCGACGCGCTAAGTCCTTGTTTTTATGCATGTCGTTGTCCCAGAACCGCCTACACTTCTGGGCGACATGCATTAGGCCGGCAGGCCAGGGCGGTCGAGATTTTTCGGCGACAGCGTGAAGATCTCGCAGCCGGCGTCGGTGACGCCGATCGTGTGCTCGTACTGCGCCGACAGCGAGCGGTCGCGGGTGACCGCCGTCCAGCCGTCCGACAATACCTTCACATGCGGCCGGCCGAGATTGATCATCGGCTCGACGGTGAAGATCATGCCCGGCCGCATCTCGACGCCTTCATTGACGGTGCCGTAGTGCAGGATGTTCGGCGCGTCGTGGAAAAGCTGGCCGACGCCGTGGCCGCAGAAGTCGCGCACCACCGAGCAGCGCTCGGCCTCGGCATAGGTCTGAATCGCGGCGCCGATGGCGCCGGTGCGGGCGCCGGGCTTGATCGCGGCGATGCCGCGCATCAGGCACTTATAGGTCACTTCGAGCAGGCGCTCGGCGGCGCGCTTGATCGTGCCCACGGGATACATGCGCGAGGAATCGCCGTGCCAGCCGTCGAGGATATAGGTGACGTCGATGTTGACGATGTCGCCTTCTTTCAGCGGCTTGTTGTCGGGGATGCCATGGCAGACGACATGGTTGATCGAGGTACAGGACGACTTGGTGTAGCCGCGATAATTGAGCGTTGCCGGCAGTGCGCCATGGTCCATGCCGAACTCGAAGACGAAGCGGTCGATCGCTTCCGTCGTCACGCCGGGCTTCACCATCGGCACAAGCTCGTCAAGGCAGCGCGCGGTGAGGTCGCAGGCCTTGCGCATGCCGGCGAAGCCTTCCTCGCCATAGAGGCGAATCTGTCCGGTATTGCGCAGCGGGGCCGTGGAGGCGTCGAGATAGGTAACCATTTTTGTCCGTTTGCCGGCGTAGGCTCCTAAGGAGCCGAGTGCGAAAATCTGCTCCAGATTTGGCACCGGAAGCCGCAAGGTTCAAGGACGAAGTGCGAAGGAGGCGTCCATGGCGGCTTTCCCTTGGCCATTCCATGGGTTAGAGCGGGTCCTGGTATCCGGAGATTGCCGTGACGGCACCTGAACGCGAGAGATCGACGCTGTTGCCGGTCAGGACCGCCTGCGCGGGCCTGATGGCGCTGCTGATGCTCGCGCTGCTGAGCTTCGCCCAGGCTGGAATCTCCGCGTCGGCCGTCTCGCTCTCGGGCGGCTCCAGCATCAGCGCCGCCCGCCATGGCGACACGATTGCGCTGCTCAGAACGACCGGCAAAGCGCAGGCGCTTGAAGTTCGCGCCAGCCGGCCGCTCCCCGTAAAGCTCGTCAGCGGCAATCCAGGCGCCTTCGCGCACGCATCCGATTTTCTCATTATCGGCCAGGCATTGCCGGCCGAGATCGTCGTCGCGCCCGCATCGGGAAGCGCAACAGCCTCGCGCACCAACCAGCCGCGCGCGCCGCCCGCCGCATAAGGCTCAGCCGCAAAAGCGCGGCACTCAAAAACATCAACATTTCCTCGCGTCGCGATCCGGCGACGGCCGCTGGCCGTCCGCCGGTTGCGTGCGCATCAGTTCGGATTCATTCAATGCAACGCATCAAGACGTTCGAGACACTCACCCGAGCGGCTGCCGCGGCCTCCTTTCTGGCAATCCAGGCGGTGATCTGCATCGGCACCGTCTACTGGGCCGTTGCCGCCATCCTTCGAATGGAAGGAACGGCGGCGATCGTGCTCGGTGCTATCTTCGCGCTGCCGTCCGCCTATGTGCTGATGGTGGTTATCCGCATGGCCTATGATGCCGAGACCGACCCGGCCAACCAGTAGCGGCAAGGACATGGAACAGGGCACTGGCAGGGCGATGCGGGTTGCGTCGCCCTGTCACCCAATGGTTATCCTGCGGCCTTAAAGCGCGTCGCGCTGAACCGGATTCAGGCGACGCGCTTTAAGTCTTTGCTTTGATGCATGTCGTTGTCCCAGAACCGCTGCACACTTCTGGGCGACATGCATTGGTCAGGTTTTCAAGCCCGGCGCTTGCCGGACGTCAGCTTGATCAACAACGGTATTTCCATTCGCCAGATCGTTCTCGCCGCCACGTTGCCGGCATCCACCGTGGCCGGCGCGTCAGCCGCCGACGGCACGCTGGTGCTCCCTCCATACCAGCCAGCCGAACACACCCAGCGGGGCGCGGATCTGACGCACCAGTGAAACGATCGTTGACCGCACTGAGGTCACATTCCTGAGTCAGAAGGTCGCCAAAGCAACTTTTCACATGCCAAAGCAACTTTTCACATCGGGCGGCGTTGCCAGGGCTGCGCCAGTTCGGGAGACAGGGAATGGACAGACTGCAATTCGAGGTGCCGGTGCGCATCATGCCCGCGCCCGGCCTGCCGGTCGAGGAAATCTACAGCGTCGAGCAGGCGCTCGATTTCCTGCAGGATTGGCCGAAGCGTCGCCAAGGCAAGGTCTACGAAGCTGCATTCAATGCCTGCTTCGGCGCGACGGTCGATGTCGCCAGCACCGAGGAAGCCTGCCGCGCCTTCGCGGCCTTTTGCCGTGTCAGCGGTTTGCTGGCGAGGGACGCGATGTTTCCCGGCAAGCGTGGCAGCAGGGCAGGGACGTATCGCGAGGCGCGAGCTTAGGCTTCGATTTGCATCTGGTTCAGCCGCCGAACGACACGCCCCGATAGCGCATTCCCACCTGCACACCGCGTATGATCACGCGCGACAGGATTTCCATGTCCAGCGGCATTTGCGGACGCCACACGTCGAGGAGGAGAGCGACGCGTGGCCGATCGGAGTTGTTCATGACTTCGTGCTCGAACGTGTCGTCCCACAGCATGCATTCGCCGTCGGCGATGCGCCTTTCCTCGTGATCGATCATCATGATCGTTGCTGGACGGCCATCCGGCTGTTTGGGGATGACCAGGCCGAGATGAAACCGCATGATGCCGCGAAAAGGTCCGCGGTGTGGCGGGATGTGCTTGCGCGGGGCCAGAAACGAGACAGCCGCCGATTTGACCTCGGGGCACTCCGAAAGCAGCCTGCTGAGGACCGGCATGCGCGCGATGTTTTCCGGGACGGTCATGTCGTAGGCCTTGAGCACGAACATGCGCCAGTCGAGACCGTCATTGGCCGAGATTTCGGCTTGCTCGGGCATGATGTCGTGGAAGCGCGGAACCTTGTTCAGCTTTACCGCGAGAGCTTCATCGCGGATGCCCTGCCAGGCGGCGGTGAACTTCGCCGCATTGGGAAAATGCGTGCCGGTATCAAGAATCGCCGGCGCATCTATGCGCTTTTCATAGATACGGCGGACCAGGCCGGTTCCGAGATCGTAGGCGCTTGACATCTCATTACCTCGACGACGCTGTTATATAGTGGGATATTGCTTGCGGGCATCGCTCACGCGAATTTGTTCGGGCCGTTAACGGCCGATAGACAGCATGACTGGCCCGTCATTGCGTTGTGGCGCGGTCGGGACGACGCAATCGATACCGCCAGGCTGAAATCACTCATGCCGGTGCCGGCCCGCGACCGGGCATCGAAGACGCCTCCAAGCCGTTCTTCCGCGTCGATCACCGAACGCCCCGGCCGCGGCTGGACCTCTTGGGCCTTGGGCGCGCCACACGGCCGGATCGATGACGTGTGGTGGGCGGCCCGGCAACTCCATTTTCGGAAGCTCAACGTGTTTATGCTGGTTCGACGGCTCCGATCTCGTCGCGATCGAGCACTGGGGCTATCGCCGGCCGCAGTGGTGCATGAAGCTGAAGCCAAAGGACTGGCAGCCTTTGCCCGAGGTCTACCGGCTCGAGCGAGAACGCGCACAGCAAGAGGCGCACGACCGGCTCCGCATTGCCGCACAGGCGCGAATGCTTGCCGCTATTGCCCACACAGGGAAGCGCGCCGGACGCTTCGGCTGTGCAGGATGGATGGGGGCGGGTGCAAGAAAAAAGGCCGTCCACGTAAATGCTGGATGTGGGACGGCCTTTTATAACATAGCAGAGTTTAGTATGCCTTCTTGGGGGCGGCCTTCTTCGCGGTGTTCTTCTTGTGCTTCACTGGGCACTTGTGCTTCTTCGTCACCTTGCAGGCCTTCACGACGTGCTTTTTGGCTGGCTTTTTCTTCGTCATAGCATCTGAGGCCGGCGCGGTGGTGGTCATGGTCGCCGCCGGCGCCGCCGGCTTTGTAGCAGCGACGGCAGTGCTGATGCCGGGAATCGGCATCGAGACAGCGAGCGCAAAAGCAAGACCGAGAGCGGAGATGAGGGACTTTTTCATGGCTTTTTCTCCTTATTATGCAGGTCGGTTTTGGGTGTCGCTGCATCGGGATCGATCGGTGTCACGCCAAGCAGCTTCAGAGCGTTTGCGAGCATTCGGATTCCCTGCGCCTGCTTCTTGTTGGCGCAGAACCGGTTTCCCTTTCTTTGCAGTGCTTTCGCCGCGGTGACCTGCGTTGCCGCGGCATGGGTTTCGAGGGCTTCGTCGACTTGGCGGCTGAGATTGGCGCAGCGCTCGGTCCGGGTCAGCGGCGCAACCTTTGCGCTAGAGGCTCCGACTGCGGCTGTGATGAGCGACATGCTGAGCAATGCACTCATCACGCTGATCGAGATCCTTTGCATCGCTTGTCGCAAACCCGAACAATTGCTGCCATAGCGCAGCAGCCGATGAACTGGCCCTCCAGTCAAATGTACGCTTTAACGATTTCTGGAGTTTTTCTGGCGTGTTTCTGGATTGTGTCTGAGGGCTGCCACGATCAGGCCCTCCGCAGCCTCACACCAGCGCCGCAGCAGAGGTTTTTGGAGCTGCTTCCTGACGAAATCGGCGCCCACGAGCTTGCTTATTTGACCTTTTCAATCACCGGACCCGTCGGCTGGTCGGTCTCTGGAGCCAGCGTGCAATCCTGCCCCTTGCACTCCTGTACCGGGTCGTCCTTCGGGGGCAGGCAATTCTGTCCCTGGCAATGAATGGCCGGCTGCTGTTGCGTTGCATCACCGTTCGACTGGGCAGGCTGATCCCCGGCGCGGACTTTTCCTCGTCGGCGGCTTGTAGGCGGTCACCAGCCTAACCGTGTCGGCGTTCACGGTGACGGGGACGCCCAGGTTTACCGTCACCTTGCCCTCGTCGACATGCGTTACATCGCCGATGAGTTCAATCTCCTGGCCAAGCGTGACCTTTATCGTTCGGTCGACGATCGAGTGCGGAAAATCGTAGGACGGGATCGTCACGCTGATCCGATCCTCAGTCACTCGCCCTCGCACCTTCGCCGTGATAGCGACCTCATCGCCGATGTTTATTGCGCCCTTCGCCATTCCATGAGTCTGGCGCGGTCGGCGGGTTCGTCAAGTGACTGCTAATGTTCGATGGCCCGCTGCAGATGTGCCACCTCACCGGCAGCGGGCCAAGGTGGCCGACGCATCTCGTTGGGGAGAATGCCTTCAGGGCGAGCGCCGGGCCTCTGACGGCTTATTCAGGGCCGCCGCATATACAAATCGGCTAATCTACCTCAAACGGCTATGGTGTGATCGCGTAAGCACTTGGCAAGCGATCCGCGATGAGGAATATAATCCTCCCCGGTGCGGCGACCGCTCTCACGAGGATCGCCAATGACGATGAAGTTCCCCTTTCCGAAGGCACGCCCGGGCGCAAACTTGAGGCTGGCTGCGGGTGGCCAGGAGGCTCGGCTTCCGGGCTTTTTTGTTGCGGCTGTTGCGGTCCTATAGGTGGAGGCACGCCCTACACGACGATGTTTCGGCTGTTTCCCCTGTTTCGGTTTCTATGGGGGAGGACACAAGGCCCGGCGGCTTCGGCTTCCCGGTTCTTCTGGCACTATTCGCCGTCAGGTCCGGGTAGGTTGCGGACAAAACGTGGTTGACGTAACGTTAACTAGGCACAATCATTCCGGATTGTGCAGGGTGAGGGCGTTTCAATGAAACTCGTTGTCTTTGGCGTAGCAATGGTATTGGCAGCCACCGGAGCAGCTGTTGCGAAAGAGAAGAAAAAGTTGGCCACCGCTCAGGCTGCAACCTCGTGTTCTGCAACTCATATGAAGGCTAGCAGCAAGCCGACTTCGAAACTGGATTGCAAATCGACAGGCACCGTGGTTGCACGACCGTCAAATGGGCCCGCAAACTTCCTTGATCACTACAATCCCCGCTTAGGGTATGACACCAGTCCGTGGTTTTCGAACTGGCTATAACTGACGGCGGCTTCGGCTGCCGGGCTTTTTCTACGCGGGATATTCCAGCCACCAATATGTGATTTCGCTTTCGCTGGCGTCTTTTTGCCCACCAGGGCATTGCGGTCGTCATAGCCGGAAAGGTCGCAATGTCCCTGCAGTTCGGCTATGTGTGCCTTCGCGGCATCCTCGGTCTCATAGCCCTGTGGCAAAAACCCAGAACTCAATTCAACGTTTTTGAGATCGCTCGTGCTCGTCCGAATCAAAGGCATTCAGCACGGTTCGGGAGCGTATATTCGATGAATATTCGACACATTTGACTGGAAGTCAGCCAAGTCATTGAAAATCTGGTACGCCCAAGGGGAATCGAACCCCTGTTACCGCCGTGAAAGGGCGGTGTCCTAACCGCTAGACGATGGGCGCGCTCAGACGAAGCGGCTTATAATTGCGTTGTTGCCAACCGGCAACCCATCTGCCGCCACATGCGACAACTTTTTTCAAAGGTGGCAAAAGCCGCGCTTCTGCGAGCCAGGCGGGGTTTACGGGCTCACTTGGTCATGCATCCTTCGAGATCAGCCGGACGTCATTCCATGGCGGAGTAAGGAGCGGAGCAAGGAGCGAAGCGACGCGGCGCAGACCATAGAATCCATGCCGTGACGCTGACGTATCGCATCGGTGCAGAATCCGCGCCGCTGCACCCTACGGTCGAGGTAACGGCAGGATCCTCGGGCCTGCGCGTCCGCTTCGCTCCCGCTCCGCCCGTGTATGACGAAGTTCGGAAGGTTTCGGCCAATCGCGAACGTCCCTGACGGTTTGTTGAAACAAACGGCGGCATTGGCGGTGATCGGCCCTCAACCGGTCAACCCGGCTATGCGCACGGGCCAAGCCGAGTATCAGCCGTCTTCACCGCCGCCGCTGCGACGGCGGCAGCGCCAGTTCCAGTCGCGCTCGGGGCCGACGTCGACATGGATGGATTCTGTGTGGCAGTAGGTGCCGACGCCGCCGCGGCCTGGCATCGTGCGGACGTAGTTCGCCAGCTCCCACTTCGAGACGCCGGGCACCTGGATGTCGGCGGCGGCGCAATACATGTGCAGCGAGTTCTTGGCGCCGTTGGCGCGCCGGTTGCGCGAGGGATCGCGATAGCCGGAGGTGACGACCATCTTGCGGCCGAAATGGCCCTCGATCGTCTTCAGCACCCGCACCAGCGACGGCTTGAGGCAGGCGACGTCGACGCTTTCATTCTGCTTCAAAAGGCCATTGGGCGCGAGCCTTGCCATGCCGGCGGCCGAGGCCACCTGGTAGGAACCGCCGCCGCCCTCATCCTCGTTGAGGTCGACGTCGCTCTCGTCGTCGATGCCGGACTTGCGCTTGATCTCGAACAGCGCGGTCTGGCGCACGCCGGGAAGGGCGTCGGCGCCCGTGATGTGATTGGCCGGGTCGTCGAGCGAGGCCAGTTGCACCGGCTTTTCACCTGGTGTCGCCGAAGCCAGCGTCACGATCGGCTTGGCCGGCGGCGGCGTGGTCTTGGCCTGCACGGCGGGCTGGTCGCCGGAACGCGCGTTGTTGATCAGCGGCGCGGGCGCGGCCGAAGCCGGCGTGGTGCTGAACAGCGAGGCGAACAGGCTCTTCTTCGGCGCGGCGATCTGCGGCTGCGCCGGCTCGCCCGCGGTTACATAGACGCCATTGCTCATGGCCTGCGTGATCGCCTGTGCCTTCGACGCCACGGCGGCGGCATCGCCGGCGGCGACCTGCTGGGCGGCGGTTTGCGTCTGTTCGGCTGTCTGCGCCTGCGGAACCAGCGGTTGCGGCGTGTTACCGGCGATCGTGGCCGCGCCCGCGGGCACAGCGACGGCGGGGAAAGCGGCTTGCGGCCGCGTCTCCGGAACATAGGCAACCTTTTCGGGCAAGGGCGTGTCGCCTTCGCTCATCACGGTCGATGCCACATCGGTCGTCGCGGATGCCGACTGAGCCGACGAATCGGCGGCAGTTGCAGTCTTGGCGCTGGATGTCGCGCTCATTTCGCCGGCGGTTGAATTGTAGGCGGGCGACACGACCGACATCGTCGGATCGCCGGTCGATGTGCAGGAGGCCAGAAGCACGGAGAAAAGCGCCGCCGCAATGCTGCGACTTTCCCTTCGTCCAAGACGCCAACCTGCTGATTTCAAAACAAATTCCCCCTCGGTATCCGGTCGGTTCGTTATCGCCGCGCCACTCCAGAACCGCGCCGCGATAATCCTCCTGTTCCCAACCGGAAACGGGACTGTGTCGAATCTGCAAGCCTCGGAATTATTCTGCGTCGGAAGGTGATTTGAGGCCGCCAAACGATTGACGCCACCATTTCGCCCTGTTTTGGCGGCCCGTCAACTCACCAGACATTACAGTCCGTTACACACGCACCTTGACATAGGTGCCCGGCGCATCTCCCAAGGTTTTCATACGCTTGCCGGGTTTGCGGGCAGCTACGTGGATGTTGTCCTGGTTCTCGATCCAGTGCTGCCAGTGCGTCCACCAGGAGCCTGGATGCTCGTGCGCCGCGGCAAGCCACGTCTTGAAGTCGCCCACCGGCTTGCCGCCGGTCCAGTACTGATATTTCTTGGCGGCGGGCGGATTGACGACGCCGGCGATGTGGCCGGAACCCGCCATCACATACTCCACGTCGCCGCCGAAAAACTGCGACCCCAGGAACACCGAAAGCGCCGGCGCGATGTGGTCCTCTTTCGTAGCCAGGTTGTAGACGGGGATGGTGATGTCGGCCAGCGAGACGACGCGCCCGGCAAGTTCCATCACGCCGCGCGAGAGATTGTTCTCGAGATAGCAGTTGCGCAGATAGAAGGAGTGATTGGCTGCCGCCATGCGCGTGGAATCGGAATTCCAGTAGAGCAGGTCGAAGGGCAGGGGCTCCTTGCCGCGCATGTAGTTGTTGACGACATAGGGCCAGATCAGGTCGCCCGAGCGCAGCATGTTGAAGGCCGTGGCCATCTTGGTGCCGTCGAGATAGCCCTTTTCGCTCATCGAGCGCTCTACGGCAGCAACTTGGTCCTCGTCGACGAACACCTTGAGATCGCCGGCATAGGTGAAGTCGACCTGGGTGGTGAAGAAGGTTGCCGATTTGATGCGGTGATCGCCCTCCTGCGCCAACAGCGCGAGCGCAGCGCCGAGCAGCGTGCCGCCCACGCAGTAGCCGATGGCGTTGACTTCTTTTTCGCCTGTCGCCTTCTCCACCATGTCGAGGCCAAATTGCAGGCCTTCGCGGATATAGGCTTCCCAGCCCTTGGCGCCGTGGCGTTCGTCCGGGTTGATCCAGGAGATAACGAAGACCGAATGGCCCTGCTCGATCGCCCAGCGGATGAAGGATTTTTGCGGGTTGAGGTCGAGAATATAGAATTTGTTGATCCATGGCGGGCAGATCAGCAGCGGGCGCTTGAGCACCGTTTCCGTCACCGGATCGTATTGGATGATCTCGGCGACATCGCTGCGGCCGATGACCTTGCCGGGCGTCGTGGCGATGTTCTTGCCGATTTCGAAGGGCGTGTAGTCCGCCTGGCGCAGCTTCAGGTCGCCGCGGCCGGCGGCGATATCCTCGGCCAGCATCTTCATGCCGCGCACCAGGTTCTCGCCATTCGAGGCCATGGTCTCGCGGAACAGCTCCGGATTGGTCAGGATGAAGTTCGACGGCGCAATCGCGTTCGACACCTGCTTGACGTAGAAGCTCGCCTTGTGGCGGGTGTGCTCGTCCAGCCCCTCGGCGTGCTCGACAAGCTCGTTCGCCCAGCGCGAGGTGACGAGGTAGGCCTGCTTAAGGAAGTCGAAGAAGGCATTGCGGCCCCATTCGGGATCCTGGAAACGCTTGTCGCCGCGCTCGGGCTGGACCGCATCGTCGGGAGCGTCGGCGTTGGGCGTGACCTTCTGGATGGCGTTCGCCCAGACCGTCATATAGCCGGCGAAGAGCCGCGTCTGCGCTTCGAGCGCGCGCTGCGGGTCGCCCAGCCAGTACTCCGAGAGCTTGGAGAAGGTCTTGACCATGTCGACGACGGGTTCGGCGACATGATCGCGCACTTCACCTTTCTCACGCGGCTCGGCCCAGGCGGAAGCCGCCTTGCCCGCCTGCTCGACCATTCGAGCCATGTTCAAGGCGAAGCGCTCGGGATCCTTCACCAGATATTGCTCGATGGCCGAAGGTCCGCCATTTTCCGCTTTGTCCGAATCGTCAGGTTTGGACATGGTTCGCGGGGTTCCTCCCGGAGCGTTTTCTTGACATATTACCATGGGACATCTGACCGGGTCCAATTCGCTGTAACCCGGCTGCCAGGAAAACAATATGACGATTAATGTTGGCGGCACTTTTTTTCTCAGGCCGGGTCCGATTTGCCGCATGGCGGTCGCGGCGGCGCTGGTTGGCGTGCTTTTGTCCGCCGGCGGCTGCACGAGCACCAGCCCGAACAACGCCGCGCCGACCGCCTTGACCGAAGGTCCGAAGGACACCGGCTCCTATCCGAACCTCAACGTCCCGCCGCGGGTGGCCGCCAAGCAGCTCACCAAGGAGGAGACCGCCGCGAACCTGGCCCAGCTCAAGGCCGAGCAGCAGGCGCAGAT
The DNA here is from genome assembly GCF_033977265.1 of Mesorhizobium australafricanum. Lineage (NCBI taxonomy): Bacteria > Pseudomonadati > Pseudomonadota > Alphaproteobacteria > Hyphomicrobiales > Phyllobacteriaceae > Mesorhizobium > Mesorhizobium australafricanum. The sequence continues at coordinate 360,351 of NZ_JAVIIT010000001.1, forward strand.
CGCCAAGGGCGGCGGCGCCAAGGCACCGGCGAATTCGGCGGCGCTCAACACTTTAGCCAGGACGCATGGCGGCGACACGCTGAAGCAGATCGAGGGCAAATGCGACCCGACCCTCGACCCTAACTGCAATTAGGTCTATATCGCGCGCCGAAACTCTGATGGTCTGGAACTGAAATGGAAGAATTTCACAAGGTCCGCCGGCTTCCGCCTTACGTGTTCGAGCAGGTCAACCGGCTGAAGGCCAGCGCCCGTTCGCGCGGCGCCGACATCATCGACCTTGGCATGGGCAATCCGGACCTGCCGACGCCCAAGGCCATCGTCGACAAATTGTGCGAGGTGGTGCGCGATCCGCGCACGCATCGCTATTCGTCCTCGCGCGGCATTCCGGGCCTGCGCCGCGCCCAGGCGAACTATTATCAGCGTCGCTTCGGCGTGAAGCTCAACCCCGACACGCAAGTCGTGGCGACGCTGGGTTCGAAAGAAGGCTTCGCCAACATGGCCCAGGCGATCACCGCGCCCGGCGATGTCATCCTGTGCCCCAATCCGACCTATCCGATCCATGCCTTCGGCTTCATCATGTCGGGCGGCGTCATCCGCTCGCTGCAGGTCGAGCCCGACGATGGCTTCATCCCTGCGGTCGAGCGCGGCATCCGCCATTCGATCCCGAAGCCGCTGGCACTGATCCTCAACTATCCGTCGAACCCGACGGCGCTCGTCGCCTCGCTCGACTTCTACAAGGACGTGGTCGCATTCGCGAAGAAGAACGACATCATCATCCTGTCCGATCTTGCCTATTCCGAGATTTATTTCGACGGCAATCCGCCGCCTTCGGTGCTGCAGGTGCCGGGCGCGATGGACGTCTGCGTCGAGTTCACCTCGATGTCGAAGACCTTCTCCATGCCCGGTTGGCGCATGGGCTTCGCGGTCGGCAACGAGCGGCTGATTTCGGCGCTGACGCGCGTCAAGTCCTATCTCGATTACGGCGCCTTCACGCCGATCCAGGTGGCAGCGGCGCATGCGCTGAATGGCGACGGCGCCGACATCGAGGAAGTGCGCGAGGTCTACCACAAGCGGCGCGACGTGATGGTCGATTCCTTCGGCCGTGCAGGCTGGACCATTCCCGCGCCGGCGGCCTCGATGTTCGCCTGGGCGCCGATCCCGGAGCCGTTCCGCCATCTCGGCTCGCTCGAATTCTCCAAGCTGCTCATCGAGCATGCGGATGTCGCGGTGGCGCCGGGTGTCGGCTTCGGCGAGCATGGCGACGACTATGTGCGCGTGGCGCTGGTCGAGAACGAGCACCGGATCCGCCAAGCGGCGCGCAACATCAAGAAGTTCCTCGCGACCACCGCCAAGCAGCCCAACAATGTGGTGCCGCTCGCCGCTCGTCGTTGAGTTTGCCTTATAGCTGTAGGTTTTTGAGGGGCGTCGCCGGACATGGCTGAAGCGTTGCGTGTTGGAATTGCCGGCCTCGGCACGGTTGGCGCCTCAGTGGCGCGCGTGCTGCGCGACAAGGCGGCCGAGCTCACCCGCCAATGCGGCCGCGACATCGTCGTGACGGCCGTTTCGGCCCGCGATCCGAAGCGCGACCGTGGCATCGATCTGAGCGCCGCGAAATGGTTCGACGATCCCGTCGAGCTGGCCGAAAAGGCCGATATCGACGTCTTTGTCGAGCTGATCGGCGGCGACGACGGGCCGGCGCGGCTATCGGTGAAGGCGGCGCTCGAGGCTGGGCGCCATGTCGTCACCGCCAACAAGGCGCTGCTCGCCAAGCATGGCGTGGCGCTGGCCGAGATCGCCGAGAAGAAGGGCGTGCTGCTCAACTACGAGGCGGCGGTGGCCGGCGGCATTCCGGTCATCAAGACAATGCGCGAGGCGATGGCCGGCAATGCGGTGACGCGTGTCTTCGGCATCCTCAACGGCACCTGCAACTACATCCTGACCCGCATGGAAGCCGAAGGCATCTCCTTCGACGCCTGCCTGAAGGACGCGCAGCGGCTCGGCTATGCGGAGGCCGACCCGACCTTCGATATCGAAGGCCACGATACGGCGCACAAGCTGTCGATCCTGACCAGCCTTGCCTTCGGCACCAAGATCGCCGCCAACGACATCTATATGGAAGGCATCTCCAACATCACCCAGGCCGACATCCGCGCGGCTGGTGATCTCGGCTACCGCATCAAGCTGCTCGGCGTCGCGCAGCGCACCGACAGCGGCATCGAGCAGCGTGTGCATCCGACCATGGTGCCGACGGCGTCGGTCATCGCGCAGGTGCACGGCGTGACCAACGCGGTGGCGATCGAGACCGACATTCTGGGCGAGCTTCTGCTATCCGGCCCAGGCGCGGGCGGCAACGCCACCGCGTCGGCAGTGATCGGCGATATTGCCGACATCGCCAAAAGTCGACCTGGCTTCCAGCACGCGCCGGTGTTCGGCTGGCCGGCGAAGGAACTGAAGCCTTACAAGAAGGCGCGGATGCGCAGCCATGCCGGCGGCTACTTTATCCGCTTGACCGTGCATGACCGCACGGGTGTCTTCGCAGCCATCGCCAAGCGCATGGCCGACAACGACATCTCGCTGGAATCGATCGTCCAGCAGGCGGCCGGTCCGGAAACGCAAGCGCAGAAGACGGTCATCCTCGTCACCCACGAGACGACGGAAGCGGCGGTGCGCAAGGCTGTCGAAGGCATCATCAAGGACGGTCATCTGACCGACAAGGCGCAGGTGATCCGCATCGAGCGGGCGGAATAGCTAGGGCCGCAATCTGCCTTCAATCGATTGATTTTGCTGCCATTTCAAAAAGTGACGGGGCAAGTCTTGCCGTTGTCATGGAGCTTTGCCAGAAGAAGCGCGCCTCTGGCGGGAGGCGGGAGCAATTCCAGGAAAAGCGCTTGGCGGCTTCCGTCCGGGATTGCTCGAAGCAACAGTCAACGAGGAATGCGTAATCCATGAACATGGCCCAGAACATCGCCGCCGGTCTTGACCGGATCCTTACCATGGAAGTCGTGCGCGTCACCGAACGGGCCGCCGTCGCCGCCGCCAGGCTGCGCGGCCGCGGCGATGAGAAGGCCGCCGACCAGGTGGCGGTCGATGCGATGCGTCAGGAGCTCAACCGGCTGGCCATCAAAGGCACGGTGGTGATCGGCGAGGGCGAGCGCGACGAGGCGCCGATGCTCTATATCGGCGAAGAGGTCGGCACCGGCAAAGGCCCGGCGGTCGACATCGCGCTCGATCCGCTCGAAGGCACCACGATCTGCGCCAAGAACCTGCCCAATGCGCTTGCCGTCATCGCCATCGCGGAAAAGGGCAGCCTGCTGTTCGCCCCCGACGTCTACATGGACAAGATCGCCATCGGTCCCGGCTATCCGGGAGACCTGATCGACATCGACGCTTCACCGGCCGAGAACCTCGCCAATCTGGCCAAGGCCAAGGGCGTGGCCGTTTCCGACATCACCGCCTGCATCCTCGACCGGCCGCGTCACGCCAGGCTGATCGACGCCGTGCGGGCCACGGGCGCGGCGATCCGGCTGATCGGCGACGGCGATGTCGCCGGCGTCATCCACACCACAGACCCCGACGAGACCGGCATCGACATCTATCTCGGCACGGGCGGCGCGCCGGAAGGCGTGCTGGCCGCGGCGGCGCTGCGCTGCACCGGCGGGCAGATGCAGGGCCGGTTGATCCTCGACACGCCGGAGAAGGTGGCGCGGGCGCAGAAGATGGGCATTTCCGATCCGAAGCGGATCTACCGCGCCCAGGACATGGCGCGTGGCGACGTGCTGTTCGCGGCGACCGGCGTGACCGACGGCAACCTGCTCGACGGGGTGAAGTTCGGCCGCACCTTCATCACCACGCACACCATCGTGCTGCGCTCATCCTCGCGCACGGTGCGCGAGATCAAGGCGCGCCACCAGGATCTGGAAAAGTTCTGATTTCGTCTCGCTTGGATGCTTTTGCGGCAATTCGAGGAAAACCGTTCCACACTTTTCCCCGGATTGCTCGCTTCCCCGGAATTGCTCCGGACGTCGCATATTGATATCTGCGCAATCATGATGTGCAGACGGCGCGTCTTATGACGGGCGAGAAACGGTTCTTCCTCGATGTCAGGCAGTCGGCGACCGGTGTTTCCTGGGAACACCGGCTGACCGAGCGGCAGGACATGGCCGCTTTGGCCATCGCGCAGGGCCATGGCGTGCCCGACATCGTGGCGCGGGTGCTTGCCGGGCGCGGCGTCAGCGTGGAGCAGACCGAGCGCTTCCTCGATCCGACCATTCGTGAGCTTTTGCCAAATCCGGCGTCGCTGACCGATATGGAGAAAGCGGCGGCAAGGCTTGCCGATGCGATCGTCGCCGGCGAAAGAGTGGCGATCTTCGGCGACTACGATGTCGACGGCGCGGCCTCGTCGGCGCTCATCAAGCGCTTTCTGACACATTTTTCGGTGCCGTCCGAAATTTATATCCCGGACCGCATCTTCGAGGGTTACGGACCAAACCCGGAAGCGATGCGGGAGCTGATCTCGCGTGGCGCGAAGCTGATCGTCACCGTCGACTGCGGCACCAACAGCGCCTCCTCGATCGAGGCTGCCAAGCAGGCCGGCGCCGATGTCGTGGTGCTCGACCATCACCAGGTTGGCGGCCCGCTGCCGGCGGCCGACGCAGTAGTCAACCCCAATCGCGAGGACGACCTGTCGGGGCAGGGGCATCTCTGTGCCGCCGGCGTCGTCTTCCTGTGCCTCGTCCAGACGGCGAAGGCGCTGCGCGAAAAGCTGCCGAATGCCGCGCCGCCGGACCTGCTTTCGCTGCTCGATCTCGTGGCGCTGGCGACGGTCTGCGACGTGGTGCCGCTGACCGGCGTCAACCGCGCCTTCGTGGTCAAGGGACTGCAGGTGGTGCGCCAGCAGAAGAATGAGGGGCTGGCGGCGCTGGCGCGGGTTTCGCGTATCGGCGAGCCGATCAACACGTTCCATCTCTCGTTCCTGATCGGACCGCGCATCAATGCCGGCGGCCGCATCGGCGATGCGGCGCTGGGCAGCCGGCTGTTAGCCACCGACGATCCCGTCGAGGCGGCAAGCATCGCCGAGACGCTCGATCGGCTGAACCAGGAACGACAACAGATGGAGCAGGCGATGCTGGCGCAGGCGCGCGCCGAGGCCGATGCGGAACTTGCCGGCGGCAATGGCCCCGCCGTCATCGTCACCGCCAGCAACAACTGGCATCCCGGCATCGTCGGGCTGATCGCTTCGCGGCTCAAGGACTATGCGCGCCGGCCGGCCTTTGCCATCGCCTTCAATTCGACGGGCGTCGGCACGGGCTCGGGGCGTTCGGTGACCGGCTTCGATCTCGGCCGGCTTGTACGCGAGGCGGCGGATGCCGGACTGATCGTAAAGGGCGGCGGCCATGCGATGGCCGCGGGCATCACCGTCGAACGCGCAAAGCTCGGCGAACTGCGCGCTTTCTTCGAGGAGCGCGCCGCGGCCGACGTTTTCCGGCTGCAGAACGAGGAAAGCTTGGCGATCGACGGCGCTTTGGCCGCAGAGGGCGCCACCATCGCGCTGCTCGATGCGCTGGAGAAAGCCGGGCCGTTCGGCGCCGGGCACATCGCGCCGGTGTTCGTGCTGCCGCGCCACCGGCTGACCGACGCGCGCGCGATCGGCACCAACCACATTCGCGTGGACCTGCAGTCGCAAAGCGGCGGCAATATCCAGGCCATAGCATTCCGTGCCGTCGACACGGCGCTCGGCGAATTCCTGTTCAGGAACAGGGGCAGAACCGTGCACATCGCCGGTTCGCTGTCGGGCAATTACTGGAATGGCAACCGCACGGTGCAGTTTCGCATCAGCGATGCGGCGCTGGCGTAACAACGAAATCGGGAAATTCACATGAGAACGGACTGCAGCCGGGTCAGTTCGCTGATCTGCGACTTCGTCGCCTGGTATCCGAGGCTGATCGCCTCGTCGGCGCGGTGGAATTCCGTCAGGCCGATATGGCTGAGCTTCGGCTGCAGCGACATATCCGGCGGGTCGCCGGCGAGCCTGGCCCGCGAAATCCGGTCCTGGATGATGTTGAAGGCCTCAACCATGACGCCGGTGATGCCGAGGCGGGTCTGGTGTGATTGGGGATTGACCTGGCCGGGGCGCGGCGCGTCCTTCTCGACGAGAAGTTCGCCGGCGCTATGCTTGATGACGGCGGCGCGTCCGAACAGGTCGTAGTGCAGGTTGACCGCTACGACGAGCGGCTGCTCATACGCGCGGCAGACCGAGACCGGCACCGGATTGACCAGCGCGCCATCGACCAGGATGCGGCCGTTGCAATTCACCGGCTCGAAAACGCCCGGCAGCGCGTAGGACGCGCGCATTGCCGTGATAAGCGAGCCGCTCGACAGCCAGATCTCATGGCCGGTGCGGATTTCCGAGGTGACGGCGACGAATGGCTTCGACAGGTGCTCGAAGCGGACGCCAGCCAGATGCTCGCGCAGGCGCTGGTCGAGCTTCATGCCGCCGAACAGGCCGCTGCCGCGCAGATTGAAATCCAGCAGACCGAAGAGGCGCCGCTTGGTCAGGCTCCTGGCGAATTCTTCCAGCTCGTCGAGCTTGCCGGCAAGGTAGCAGCCGCCGACGAGCGCGCCGATCGAGGTTCCGGCGATCATCGACACTTCGATACCGGCCTCGTCAAGCGCGCGCAGCACGCCGATATGAGCCCAGCCGCGGGCGCAGCCGCCGCCGAGCGCGAGCGAGATGCCTGCTTTCCCGCCTGGCTTCGGATCGGGCACGCCGCCCGACGATGCGGGGCCGTTGGCCTCCCGAACGTCAGGTCTGCTGCGCAATGACGCCCATTCGAGCATCATAATCTCCCTTGTCCCATATCCTTTCTACCGCAAGGATATTTGAGAATAGTGAATATGGGTGGTTTGTGAATATTGAATGGTTCACACCGGCTTCCGATACGTTCGATCCGCATCGAACAGCGGCCTGCTGCCGTCGCCGGCAAGCGTCGCCTTGCCGTCATTCAGTCCCACCGTCCGATAAAAACAAGAACGCCGTCCAGTGTGGCAAGTTGCGTCGTGGCCCAAAACTTTGACACGCAACCATATCGCGTCCTGGTCACAATCCGTGCGCATCTCGACGACGTGCTGGAAATTGCCGGAGGTCTCGCCCTTCTTCCACAGCGCGTTGCGCGAGCGCGACCAGTAATGGGCAATGCCGGTCTCGAGGGTAAGCGCCAGTGCCTCGGCATTCATATGCGCTACCATCAACAGCATGCCGTCGCCGGCATCGGTGACGACGACGGTGACGAGGCCCGCGGCATCGAAGCGCGGAGAAAGAACGGTGCCTTCCTCCAGCGCTTTCTTGTCTGATGGAGCTTCGGGGAATTGCAGTGCCGACATCGCCGGTCCTTATGTGTTCGGGCCGGCGACGGCCGGCAAATCAGCCGGCGCGCACCATGGTGACGAAGCGGATCTGCTCCTCGGGCGTGTCCTTGAAGACGCCGGTGAAGGTCGAGGTCAGCGTGGTCGAGCCCTGCTTGCGGATACCGCGCATGGCCATGCACATATGCTCGGCTTCGAGCATAACAGCGACGCCGCGCGGGTTGAGCACGTCCTGGATGACGCCGGCGATCTGCGCGGTCATTGCTTCCTGCGTCTGCAGGCGATGCGCGAAGATGTCGACGACGCGCGCGATCTTCGACAGGCCGACGACCTTGCCGTCCGGCAGATAGCCGACATGCGCCTTGCCGATGATCGGCACCATGTGGTGCTCGCAATGCGAATGGAATGTTATATCCCTGACGATGACGAGATCGTCATAGCCGGCGACTTCCTCGAAGGTGCGGCCAAGCTCATCGGCCGGGCACATGTCATAGCCGTTGAACATTTCGCGGAAGGCTTTGGTGACACGCTTCGGCGTATCGATCAGGCCTTCACGGTCCGGATTGTCGCCGGTCCAACGCAAAAGCGTTCGCACGGCGGCTTCGACTTCGGCTTCGCTCGGCCGGTCGGTGACTGGCTTGTCCAGATATTCGGACGGGGGCATGATTTTCTTGATGACGGCATCCATAAAGGCGTCTCCCGTAGTCCCACTCAAAGGTGGAACGAGTTGAACGGACCACGACCTTTTGGGTGAAAATCGCCCATTTCCATCCCGCAAGCGGCGTGAACAAATGAGCAGGGACAACGGCTTCCTGTCGCCTTGTCGATGCCCGACTGCCACCATTATATATGGTTCTAGCAGAGCGAAAGGAAGACGCGAGAGCGGCAAAGCCTGTTCGCTGGGCGGCGACGGATTGGAAAAATATGATCGACGACGTCTACAATGCGAAAATTCTCGGCTTCGCCGGAAACATAGGGCGGATCGGCCGGCTCGACGATGCCGACGCGACGGCCAGGGCGCATTCCAAAATGTGCGGCTCGACCGTCACCGTCGACCTCAAGATGGACGGCGACGTGGTGACCGATTTCGCCCACGACGTGAAGGCCTGTGCGCTCGGCCAGGCCTCGTCGTCGATCATGGCCCAGCATGTGGTCGGCGCCAACGCCGACGAATTGCGCGCCGTGCGCGAAACCATGCTGAAGATGCTCAAGGAGAACGGCGCGCCGCCCGAAGGCCGTTTCGCCGACCTCAAATATCTGGAACCGGTGCGCGACTACAAGGCGCGCCATGCCTCGACCATGCTGACCTTCGACGCGGTGGTCGATGCGATCGGCCAGATCGAGAGGAAGCGCGCCGAACAGGCGGCTTAAACACCTTCCGGCAAGCACCGACTTTCGGCAAATTCATCGCGGATCCAGTCGGCAAAGGCGGCAGCGGGCTCGGATAGCGCGCCGAGGCTTCTGCCGACAAGCCAGTAGGCGCCGCAGACGACATCGGTGTCGAATGGCTTGATCAACGCGCCGGATACCAATTCTTCTCTGACTAGCATCAGGTCGCCCAATGCCACGCCATGGCCGAGCATGGCGGCCTGTTTCGATAGCGAAGTATCGGCCAGGATCGGGCCGCGCTCCGGATGGGCATCGCCGGTGACGCCCGCCGCCTCGAACCAGCGGGTCCAGCCCTGGCGGTTCTCCTCGTGCAGCAAAGTATAGGCGCGTAGGTCGGCGGGCTTGCGCAGCGCTGGGCCGGATGCGAGCAGAGCGGGCGACAGCACTGGTGAAGCGATGACCGGCGCCAGATGTTCGGCCTCGCTGCGCGGCCATGACTTGTGGTGCGCGCTGAAGCGCAAGGCAAGCTCGGCCTGGTCACTGCGGAACTCGATCAGCCGCACATCGACTTCGAGCGAAACGTCGATATCTGGCCGTAACTGGCGAAAGCGGTTGAGCCGTGGCACCAGCCATACTGCGGCAAGCGAAGGTTCGACGCTGACGCGCACTACCGACTGTGCCGATGAGCCCGCAAGTTCCGAAACCACCTTGTCGATGTCGTCGAAGCTTCTGACCAGGCGATCGAGTAGCCGGCGGCCGGCATCGGTCAGTTCAACACGGCGGTGGAGGCGCAAGAACAAGGGCTGACGAAGAAAAGTCTCCAGCTCGCGGATCTGCCGGCTGATCGCGGCCTGCGAAACGTAGAGCTCCTCGGCCGCCCGGCTGAAGCTCAAATGCCGGCCGGCCGTCTCGAAGCTCCTGAGCGCCGTCAGCGGCAGGCGTCCTCGTTTCATGTCGCATAACCTCAAGTTATCCGATCAGGAAATTATACTCGTTTGAGGAGGAAGACCAGCAGCAGTCTAATCGGTGCTCAAAGGAGCACCGCCATGAACCAACTCCTGGCCATTTTGAATGACGTCATGCGGATTGCCACCTTTCAATGGCACGGCGAAGCCTTGCGGGACGGCGGTGGCCACGGACATCGGTATGCTTGCTGCCACCATGTCCCGCCTGCCAACAGCTATCCCACCCGGCGCTCCAGGCCTTGAGGGCATTGCGTTTCAGCGCCGAAGCCCACATCTATCGCGCAGTGAAACAGGCTGCGGAGAAGATGGGCGACCATTCCGGGCATACACATGGCGTCCGTCCGGTGCAGCGCGGGCGCAACTGGCCGGGGCCTTGGCGCAGGACGCCCGGGCGCATCCTGGGCACCTCGCTCGTGCGCCTCTATCAACTGACGCTCTCCGGCTTTGTCGGCAACAGCTGCCGGCATCTGCCGACCTGTTCCGAATATGCGCATGAGGCGATCGCCCGCCATGGCCTGTGGGCTGGCGGCTGGATGGGGCTGTTCCGAATCTTGCGCTGCGGACCGTTCGGAACGCATGGCATCGACCGCGTTCCGGAGACGCTTGCCCGGCGCTATGTCTGGTTCACGCCCTGGCGTTACTGGTGCATCGGCAAACAACACGGCCAGCCCGAAATCTGATCACTCGCGCGGTGACGAACGGTCGAATTTTTACGATCCGGTAGGGTTAACGCGAAGCTGCACGAACACTGCGAATTTGAGACAAAATCGAGACAAGACGCCTCGCTAAGCCGCTGCCTGCAATCCCGTTCAGGAGTGAGTTTCGCTATGCGCCAGATGGACCGCTATCCCTTCATTTTTGCCATCGTCCTTTTCCTTCTGGCCTGGATGCTCGGCTTGCCGGTGCGGGCGCAGTCAGCACCGCTCGACGACATCCACTGCACGCTGATCCAGGAACAGCAAAGCGGCGAAACGCTTTATCAGGACGGCGTTTGCGATCAGCGTGTCAGCCCGGCTTCCACCTTCAAGGTGCCCCTGGCGCTGATCGGCTATGATGCCGGCATCCTGAGCGACCAGCATACGCCGAGCTGGGACTACAAGCCGGAGTTCAAGGCGGCGAAGCGCGACCGGAAGACCGTCGACCCGACGATCTGGGAACGCGATTCCATCGTCTGGTACTCGCGTGAGATCACGCGGCGTCTCGGCGCTGAAAAGTTCGCCTTCTATGTGTCGAAATTCGGCTATGGCAACAAGGATGTCGCGGGCGATGCCAGCAAGGACAATGGGCTCACGCAATCCTGGATAAATTCCTCGCTCGAAATATCGCCGGTCGAGCAGACGGCTTTCCTGCGCCAGCTGCTCGCCGGCAAGATGCCGGTGTCGGCGAAGGCGCATGAGATGACCAAGGCGATCCTTCCGGCCTTCGCGGCCGGCGACTGGACGGTGCACGGCAAGACCGGCAGCACCAGGCTCGGCCAGGACGGCAAGCGCTCGCTCGGCTGGTTCGTCGGCTGGGCCGAGAAGAGCGGCCGCCGCATCGTCTTTGCAAGACTGGTCGTGGATGCCAAGCGTACCGGCGAGCCGAAGGGCCTTGCGACGCGGGCAGCATTTTTGAAGGACCTGCCCGGCCTCATCAAATAGAACGGCTGGCGGCTTTACGGCGGCGGAAACTCCTCATAAAAGACTGCGCGCCGACCGTCGTCCATGTTATTGGCGCCTCCGGCTAACCTCTGCATGCCGCACTCAGCTTGCGATTTGCATTTCACCACCCGCGCTCGTTTGCGGGACTGGATAGGAGAATCCTGATGCCGAATTCCGTTTCCCTGACATTTCCCGATGGTTCTGCCCGCGAGTATGACGCGGCGATGACCGGCGCCGGCCTAGCCGAATCGATCTCCAAGTCGCTGGCCAAGAAGGCTGTCGCCTACAGCCTCGACGGCACCGTACGCGATCTTTCCGATCCGCTCGGCAAGTCCGGCAAGGTCGAGATCATCACCCGCGAGGACCCGCGCGCGCTGGAACTCATCCGCCACGATACGGCGCATGTGCTGGCCGAGGCCGTGCAGGAGCTGTGGCCGGGAACGCAGGTGACCATCGGGCCGGTGATCGAGAACGGTTTCTACTACGACTTCGCGCGCAACGAACCGTTCACGCCGGACGATTTCCCGGTGATCGAAAAGAAGATGCGCGAGATCATCGCCCGCAACAAGCCGTTCACCAAGGAGGTCTGGCCGCGCGAGAAGGCGAAGAAGGTCTTCGCCGACAAGGGCGAGCGCTACAAGCTCGAGCTGATCGACGCCATTCCCGAAGACCAGGACCTCAAGATCTACGCGCAGGGCGACTGGTTCGACCTCTGCCGCGGTCCGCATATGGCTTCGACAGGTCAAATCGGCAATGCCTTCAAGCTGATGAAGGTGGCGGGCGCCTATTGGCGCGGCGATTCCAACAATCCGATGCTGACGCGCATCTACGGCACGGCCTTTGCCGACCAGGCGCAACTCGAGGCCTACCAGACACTGCTGGAGGAAGCCGAGAAGCGCGACCACCGCAAGCTCGGCCGCGAGATGGACCTGTTCCATTTTCAGGAAGAGGGTCCGGGCGTCGTGTTCTGGCACGCCAAGGGCTGGAAGATGGTGCAGAACCTGATCAACTACATGCGCCGCCGGCTCGATGAGCACGGCTATCAGGAAGTCAACGCGCCGCAGGTGCTGGACAAGAGCCTGTGGGAGACGTCGGGACACTGGGGCTGGTATCGCGACGCGATGTTCAAGGTCACGGTCGCCGGCGACGACACCGACGACGACCGCGTCTTCGCGCTGAAGCCGATGAATTGTCCTGGACACGTACAGATCTTCAAGCATGGGTTGAAGTCTTATCGCGAACTGCCAGTAAAACTTGCAGAGTTCGGCAATGTGCATCGCTATGAGCCGTCGGGCGCGCTGCACGGGCTGATGCGCGTGCGGGGCTTCACGCAGGACGACGCGCATATCTTCTGTACCGAGGAGCAGCTCGCTGCCGAATGCCTGCGCATCAACGACCTGATCCTGTCGACCTATGCCGATTTCGGCTTCGACGAGGTCAGCGTGAAGCTGTCGACCCGGCCGGACAAGCGCGTCGGAACCGACGAGGCCTGGGACCATGCCGAGGCGATCATGAGCAATGTGCTGGAGACGATCCGCGCGCGCTCCGGCAATCGCATCAAGACCTCGATCAATCCGGGCGAGGGCGCCTTCTACGGGCCGAAATTCGAATATGTGCTGAAGGACGCCATCGGCCGCGAATGGCAATGCGGCACCACGCAGGTCGACTTCAATCTGCCGGAGCGTTTCGGGGCCTTCTATATCGGCTCGGATTCGGAGAAGAAGCAGCCGGTCATGGTGCATCGCGCGGTGTGCGGCTCGATGGAGCGGTTCCTCGGCATCCTGATCGAGAACTATTCCGGCCATTTCCCGCTGTGGTTCGCGCCGCTGCAGGTGGTGGTGGCGACGATCACCTCGGATGCGGACGAGTACGCCTTGAAAGTGGTCGGGCGGCTGAAGGCCGCGGGGCTGCTCGCCGAAGCCGACCTGCGCAACGAGAAGATCAACTACAAGGTACGCGAGCATTCCCTGGCCAAGGTCCCGGTCATCCTCGTCTGCGGCAAGCGCGAAGCGGAAGAGGAAACCGTCAATGTCCGCCGGTTGGGCTCCCGCGACCAGGAATCGCTGAAGCTCGACGATGCGGTGAAGTCTCTCGCCGACGAGGCGGTCTCGCCCGACCGCAAGCGTCGCGCAGCCTGACTTACCAGCACGCCCTAAAGCGCGTCGCGCTGAAACGGATTCAGGCGACGCGCTTTAGTCCTTGTTTTTATGCATGTTGTTGTCCCAGAACCGAGTACACTTCTGGGCGACATGCAGTAAAATGGCGGTGGGGTGTCCACCGCCATTTTCATACGCCTGTCACGCCAGCCCTGTAACGAGCCGCCATGCTCAAGTTGAAACTTCGGGAAAGACGTTTTCCCGAGCTCTCCTATGCCAACGCGCATCAACCGGTGCTGACGCGCTGGTTCATCCATTCCGTCGAGGGCTTGTCCGGCCGCGACCGCTTCGCCGTGCTTTATGATTTCTGGCGCCGCCAGGTGGTGCCGACCGGCGATCGCGTGTTCAGCCGCATGCTGGAATTGATCGACGTCAAGGTCCGCAACGCCGTTCAATGGCCGCCGGCCGAGCTACCGGATACGCCGCTGGTCATCGTCGCAAACCATCCCTTCGGTATCGGCGACGGCATTGCGGTGCTGTCGCTTGTCGAGCAACTGGGCCGACCGTTCCGGGTCATGATCCACAAGGACCTGCTCCGGATCCGGGAGATGCAACCCTATTCGCTGCCGATCGATTTTTCCGAGACCAAGGAAGCGCTGAAGAACAACATGGCGGTGCGCCACGAAGCTGTACGGCTGTTGAAGGAAGGCGTCACCATCGTCGTCTTCCCGGCCGGCGGCGTCGCCACGGCGCCGAAGGGCTTCGGCCGTGCCATCGACCTGCCGTGGAAGATGTTTCCGGCCAAGCTCATCCAGGACGCCAAGGCCTCGGTTATCCCGATGCATTTTTCCGGCCAGAACGGCCGCTTGTTCCATCTCGTCAGCGGCCCGATGAACATGGCCGAGCGCGATAGCCGCTTGGCCAAGTTCATCGGTAAGGCATCGCTGACGCTGCGCACCTCCTTGCTCATCCGCGAGTTCGCCCGCCTGTCGGGCAAGGCGATCGAGGTGCGTATCGGCGAAGTACTGAGATGGAGCGACCTCGAGCCGCTGCGCGACCGCAAGGCGCTGCTCGACCGCCTCTATCGCTCGGTCTTCGACCTGGCGACGCCGGCCGCGCAGCGCGGCCGTGTGCCGTTTCTGCCAAAGCGGATGCGCAAGGCGGCCTGACAGCGCCAGCTGTCGCAGGGCAAATTCCAGGAAAAGTGTGAAGCGGTTAGGCTCGGCGCTTCGCCGTAGCCTTCCGTCCGGAATTGCGTCAAACAACAGGGCGGTTCGCCGTTCCATGAAATGCCAAACCGAACTAGCTAGTCCGCGCCTTCCTCGGGGTCGATGGCCGACGATTCATTGGCCAGAACCTCGATTTCCTGGTTCTGGCCCGCAACGACCGCAAAGTCCTTCTGGTAGATGCGGTCGCGGTTCTTGGCGATGATGGTGTACTGGCCCTCGGCCAGCACCATCGAGGCGAAGGCGCCGACCGCTTCCTTGATCGGATCGCCGGATTCGTTGAGCAGCGACCAGGACGTGTCGGCAATGGCCTCGCCGCCGGGCTCGCGCACCAGCTTCATCGTCATCTCGGCGGCGCGGTGCTCGACGGTCGCCTCGGTCAGCTTGCCGGCCTCGACGCGGATGTCGGAGCGGATCACGGCGTTGACCGCGCCATAGGTGGAGACGACATGGTAAGTGCCGGCGTTCAGTCGCACCACGGTGTTCGGCGCGACGTCAGGGGCGATCAGCGGGCGGTCGCCATTGGCCGTGGCCTCGCCTTCATAGATCGAGAAGCGTAGTTTCTTCGACGGGATGGGCGCGCCGCCCGATGTCACGGCGTCGAGCTTCAGGCCGCCGGCGTCGAGCACAAGGCTTTCGCGGCGGGCCACCTTGCCGACGGTGATGCGCTTGGTGGCGCCGGCGCGTCCATAGGAGGCATGGACGAGATAGCTGCCGGGGTCGAGCTGGAACACGGCGGTACCGCCATGGGCGGACGCAACCATCGGCAGCTTGCCGTCGCTGGTCGGCTGCGGCTTGAAGACCCGCCAGACGATGCCGCGGGTGATGTCGGCACCCTTGTCGGTCAACTGCGCCGACAGCGTGATCGCGCCGCCATTGCCCAGCGCCAGCGGTCCCTCGGTCTTCGGCGTCGCGTAGCTCGAAATGCCCGGCAGCTTGATGTCGCCGACATCGTTGGCATTCTGGGCCAGCGCGAACGAAACCGGCACCGCGAACAACGCAGCGACGAGTGCGATCACGAAAAGGCGCAGATACCCCTCAAACATGCCTTGCGTTGAAGCCCAAGGCGGTGGCAATTTCAAGGCCCAGGAGTGCGTTGCTTCCGCCAGCGGCTCCTTATCCGGCGCAAAACGCCACCGCCCGAGCCGCCCGACTTCCCGATTGGCGTGCTTCAGCTCAAAATCGAATGCTTTCCAGGAGACTCGCGCCCATGGCGTCGCCGATCATCGACTTCCTGCTCACCCGCAATTCCGCGCCGATCCCGGATCTCAAGGAGCCGGCGCCCGGCGATGCCGAGATCGCGACGATGATCGCGGCGGCCTCGCGCGTTCCCGACCACGGCCGGCTCGAGCCCTGGCGCTTCATCCTTTATCGCGGCGAGGCGCGCATCGAGATCGGCAAGAAGCTGGCAGCGCTTGCCGAGCAGCGCGAAGGACCGCTGCCCGAGGGTCGCCGCAACCAGGAACTGGCGCGCTTCTCGCGCGCACCGCTGGTGATCGGGGTCGTGTCGGTGCCGAAGGAGAACCCGAAGATCCCGCAGTGGGAGATGTTCCTGTCGGGCGGCATGGCGGCCATGAACCTGATGATAGCGGCCAACGCGCTGGGCTACGGCACCAACATGATCAGCAACTGGTATTCCGACGTCGCCGAGGGCAGGGCGATCCTCGGGCTCTCGCCGCAGGAGCGCGTCGTCGGCTTCGTCCATATCGGCTCCTATCAGGGGCCGGCTCCGGAACGGCCGCGGCCCGATCCGGCGAAGCTTTATGCCGATTACACCGGTCCGGCCGGTTAGTCAGAGCCCTGCGCGCTTGGAAGCCGCGGCCGTCGCAGCAGGACTACCGCGACGCGCGGTCATGACGGTGCGCACGAAGCCCGGTTCGCCGATCCGGATGCTGCCGTCGGGAAGGCCGAGGATGCGGTCGAGCGCTATCTCGTAAAGCCGCACCCGTTTCTCCAGGGCCTCGATGGCGACCTCCATATCGGCATCGCTGCCGCCGGCGAGCGCCTTGGCGGTGACGTCATGCGTCGCCAGGCCGAACTGCATGACGATGTCGGCCACACCCTCCGGATCGAAAGTGCGGAAGGCACCATCCTCGACGCCTTGCCTGATGATCTCCACCAGCACGGGTGAGAAGGACTTGCTGGCGGCCAGATTGATGCGGTGGAAAAGCACCAGGTTTTCCGGACGAAACAGCGTCTCGAACAACGCCCATGCTTCCGGCGCGGTGTCGATCTTGGCCTGGCGGGACGTGGCCAGCAGGGCGTTCAGTCGTGCAAGCGGATCGAGGTTCGGATCATTGACGATCTCCTGGACGCCGGCGAGCGCGTGTCTTGCGAAACGCTCCGCCAACGCCTCCAGCAGGGCCTCCTTGGAAGCGAAGTAGTGATAGAAGGCGCCTTTTGAGACGCCGGCCGCCGCGATGACGTCGTTGAGGCTCGCTCTGTCGTAGCCATGCGTCAGGAACAGGGCCTGGGCATGGTCCAGCAGTTCTTCGCGCCTGAGTTCCGGGTGCCTGATGATGCGGGGCATGGCGAAACCTTGTGCATAAGCTGACCGTTCTCGTCCAGAGCGCAAGGCGTATCTTGAGAATCCGACCGGTGGTCGGTATAATAGACCATCGGTCGGATTCGACCAAATTGCGGCTGGGCGAAATGTCATGGAAGGTTGGTCATGATCTCAAGATTGGTTCTCCAGACATTCGTGTGGTTCGGCCTCATGGGGGCGCTGCTTTTCTTGTCGGCCGGAACGCTGCGCTGGTCGGGAGCCTGGGTCTATCTGGTGTTGATGGTCGGACTCAGCCTGACGCTTGGCGTGACGCTCGCGCAGCGCGATCCCGGCCTGATGAATGAGCGGCTCAGCCCGCCAATCCAGAAGGGCCAGGCCGCGGCCGACAAGATCCTGCTTTCCATCCTGCTCATCGGCATTTTTGCCTGGCAGGTCCTGATGGGGCTCGACTTCCGCTTCGGCTGGTCGGCCGTTCCGCTATGGCTGCAAGTGGTTGGCGCGATCATCCTGCTGCTCAGCATCTGGATCTGCTACCTGACGATGATGGAAAACAGCTTCGCGGCGCCCGTCGTGAAGATCCAGGACGAACGTGGCCAGAAGGTCATCACGACCGGGCCGTACGGCTACGTCCGTCATCCGATGTATGCAGGCGCCATTTTCTTCTTTGCCGGCACGGCGCTGCTGCTTGCTTCCTGGTGGGGGTTGGCATCCGTGCTCGTCTTCATCGTCCTGCTTGGCATCCGCACCTTCATCGAGGAAAAGACTTTGCGGACCGGCCTGCAGGGTTATGACGATTACGCCGCGCGCGTCCGCTACAAACTGATCCCGATGGTCTGGTAGCGGGTCAGGCTGAAATCCCTGCCGCCCTGGCGCGGGCCAGTAGCCGCTCGGCCAGCCGCAGATGCGGCCGGTCGTACATCTTGCCGCCGATGCCGACGACGCCCGGGTTTCCCGCCGCCGCGAAGGCGTCGACGATCGCCTGCGATTGCTCGGCCGCTTCGGCGGATGGCGTGAATGCGGCGTTGATGACCGGCACCTGCGCCGGATGGATCGCCATCTTGCCGGTGAAGCCGTCGCGCTCGGCCTCGCGGCATTCCTTCTCGAAACCGGCCATGTCACGGAAGTCGGGAAAGACGGTGTCGATAGCCGCGACTTCGGCTGCGCCGGCCGCCAGAATGGTCATCGTACGCGCCAGGCGAAACACGTCGGTGTAGCGGCCGTTCTCGTCGCGGGCCGCGCGCGCGCCGATCGCCGCCGACAAATCCTCCGCGCCCCAGGTCAGGCCGGCGAGCCGCGCGCTCGTGCCGGCATAGCTTGCCGCCGCCAGGACGCCCGCCGCGGTCTCGGTGATGATCGGCAGGATCTTGATGCCGCCGTCCGGCAGCCCGCTTTCGGCCTCATGCACCCGAAGCTTCGCCGCAAGTTGCTGCACGTCCTGACCACTGTTCGACTTGGGCAGCATGATGCCGTCGGGCTTCACCGGAACAAGGGCCGCGAGGTCGTCGTCGGTGAGGCCGGTGGAAAGGTCGTTGACCCGCACATAGACGGCGGAACCTGTCCGGCGCCTTTGGCTCGAGATGAAGTGCGCCGCGGTCGCGCGTGCCGGACCCTTGTTGGCCGCGGCAACGGAATCCTCGAGATCGACGATGACCACGTCGGCACCGGACCCGAATCCTTTTTCAAGCTTCCGGTCGGAATCGCCGGGCACGAACAGCAGCGAGCGCATCAGGCCGCCTTTTTCAGCATCATCGCCTGCCTGTTGCATTTGGCGACAAGAACGTCATTTTGATTGTAGGCGCGATGTTCGAACTCGACGATGCCACGATCGGGTTTCGACTTGGACTCGCGCACGGAGACGACCGTCGTCTCGACCCGAATGGTGTCGCCGTGAAAGACGGGATGCGGGAAGGTGGTTTCCTTCATGCCGAGATTGGCGACAGTGGTGCCGACGGTGATGTCGTTCACCGAAATGCCGATCATCAGGCCGAGCGTGAACAGCGAATTGACCAGCGGCTTGCCCCACTCGGTCTTCGCGGCGAAGTCGAAATCGATGTGCAAAGGCTGCGGGTTCAGCGTCATCACCGAAAACAGCATGTTGTCGCTTTCGGTGACGGTCTTGCGCAGCGTGTGGCGGAAGACATGGCCGACGACAAACTCTTCCAGGTAAAGCCCGGCCATGGTCGATCTTCTCCAATTCCTCTGCTTGATAGGCGTTGGTTGCGCCTCCATCAAGCCGGTTAAGAAACATGGTGAACCGTTCGTAAACCATTTCCGGCCTACGGTTTCCAGCGGGGCCGGGAACATTCCGGCAAAGGGCGTAGCTGGTCGGCATGGTTGTTTCGCACTTTCTAAAATGGATTGATACGGCAAGGGTTTCCGAGCGCGCCGCCGCCGCGAGCGCGCTGGCGCGTGCCTATATCAATTCCGATCTGCCGTTCGAGGATCGCTGTGCCGCCGAGGCAGCGCTCACGCTGCTTTTGGATGACGCTTCCGCCAAGGTGCGCCTGGCGCTCGCCGAGGCGCTGTCGATGAGCCATCACGCGCCGCCGCAGGTGATCAGCGCTTTGGCCGCCGACCAGCCGGAAGTGGCGGCGCTGGTGCTGGCGCGTTCGCCGCTGCTAACCGATGCCGATCTGGTCGAACGCGTCGCCTGCGGCCAGAAGGCGACGCAGAAGCTGATCGCCAACCGTCCGGTCGTCTCGATGTCGCTGGCGGCGGCAATCGCCGAGATCGGCGAGCCGGAAGCCTGTGCCGTGCTGGTCGGCAACAGCGGCGCGGAGATTGCTTCGTTGAGCTTTCGCCGCATGGCCGAGCGGCATGGCCATCTGCCGCTGGTGCGCGAGGCGCTGATAGCCGATCGGCGGCTGCCCGCCGACTGCCGGCACATGCTGCTGGTCAAGCTCGGCGAAACGCTGAAAGGTTCGCCGCTGGTGCTGGCGATGATGGGTGCCGCGCGCGCCGATCGCGTGATGCGCGACGCCTGCGTGAAGGCCTCGGTGACGCTGATCGAGGGGACGCGCATGGAAGAGCATGCAGCGCTGATCGAGCATCTGAGACTGCGCGGCGACCTTACTGCGAGCTTCATCATCCGCAC
Source organism: Mesorhizobium australafricanum (assembly GCF_033977265.1). Lineage (NCBI taxonomy): Bacteria > Pseudomonadati > Pseudomonadota > Alphaproteobacteria > Hyphomicrobiales > Phyllobacteriaceae > Mesorhizobium > Mesorhizobium australafricanum. Next base: position 380,569 of record NZ_JAVIIT010000001.1, read on the forward strand.
CATCGCGCATGGCAAGGTCGACTTCTTCGGCTCGATGCTGGTGGCGCTCGCCCAACAGTCCGAGCAGCGGGTGACGGCGCTTCTCGCCGGCGGGCATGACGTTGCGCTGCAGGCGCTGTTCCGCAGCGCCGGACTTGCACCTGCCACACATGCCATCATCCTGCGCGCGCTAAAGATCTGGCGCGAGGTCGCCAATGGCCGGCGTGTCGCCGGCGTGCAGGAGGTGAGCTGGCTGATGTTGAAGGAACTCGGCGGCCAATCCGCCGAGGGCGATCTTGCCGGGCTGGTGAAGTCGATCCATCTCGACGCCTTGCGCGAAAACGCGCGCGGCCATGCATTGGCCATCGCCGCGGCCTAGCCAGTTCGATGTGTCACGATGGCGTTGTACCTTGAAAATCTGGTACTATGTCTGAGTGATGGGCAATCTTTCCAAGATGCGAAGTGTTCCGGTCGAAATTCAACCTTTGATTGATGCGATCAAAGTCCGCTTGAATCCGGAGTCCATCTGGCTGTTTGGTAGCCGAGCGCGCGGAGACGGCCGTCCGGATAGCGACTGGGACATTCTCGTTGCCCTGCCAGATGATGCGGAGCCCGGATTGCTTGATCCGTTGGTAGCCTGGGCAATTAAGAACGAAATCGGTATTCCCGCTACAATCCTTTCCACGAAATCCGGCGAATTGGCAGCGAGCTGGGACTCAAAGAACACGATTGCGTATGACATTGCCCGAAACGGCTATCGGCTAGATGTCTGATCAGTGGACCATAGCCAGTGCCCTTCGGCTAGCGAACGGGTGCATCAGCGATGCATTTGTCCTGGCTGGCTCAGGTTCCCGCAATACTGCCTATCTGAGCGAGCAGGCGCTTGAGCAGGTTATTCGAGCCCTGGCAACATCCGAAGCCATTCACATCGAGCGTCATGACGCGCATCAGTTGGATAAGGTGATAAGGCGATTTCCGGAAGACAATGCGGAGAAACCTGCACTGAAATCTTTCTCGTGGCTGGAAGCCTATGCAACGACCTTTCGGTATCCGTCGCCGTCGGGGCGGATACCTCCGGCTCCGAATAAGCAAAAACTTCAAGAAGCTATCGATGGCATTTCAAAACTGATCCTGCGGGTTGCGAGCCACTTCGAGGTTGACCTCACGGATGATACCAAGCCGGCCATGGTAGTCGCCCCGATGAGAAGCCGCAGAGCCTGGATTAAGCTATCCCCGGCTTCTCGCAAAGAAATCCGGATAATCTTCTATCGCCGCGGCAATGATGCGCAGCGAGGCGGCGATCTGCAGCATTTCGAACCGATCGCTGCGCTCGGCGATGCTGGCCGCATATTGCCGCGCCACGGCGATGGTCGCGGTCTGCGGCTCGCCTGGTCGTCTAAACAGCAATTCGCGCGCCAGGCCGCGCAGGAAATTGCCGACGGATTCGACTGTTTCGTGTGGGACGGCGGAGTTCAGTTGCGCGTGGCGCAACCGCAGCACCTCCAGGCCGACAGTGACGGCGGCGATGCTGCCGCCAAGAATGGGGTCGCCCTTGCGGCCCGCCCGCTGCACCTGCGGCATCAATTGGTTGATCCGGTCATAGGCCAGGCTTTCGAAAGCGGAACGCCGGGGTATTCGTTCATGCAGGCAAAGCCGTGCCAGATCCTCGCGCATCGCCTGCGAGATGCGCTCTACGGTGACCCAGGGATCGGCAGGCAGCACGACGATGAAGACGCCGATGGCAATCAGGATGCCGACCAGGATCGAGGCCGAGCCAGCGAAGAACGGCCCGGGATCGTAGATCATCTGCTGATGCGGGCTGAGGAAGGCGAGGAAGTTGATGGCGAAAGCGGTGGCGACGCCGACATGGCGCGGATTGGCCATGCCGAGCGCCGCGGGCACCATGATCGGCACGACGAAGAGCGTGAACCAACCGAAGCCAGGCAGCGCCGGCAGCGCGACCTGGCCGACGAGGAACGCGAAGGGCAGCGCAATCAGTGTGCCGGTGAAGAAACCCCAGGCGGACCGCACCGGATCGGGGCGCGCCGCGAACAGGCTGGAGACGACGGCGACGAGAATGACGGTGCCGGCTGCTTCCGACCATTTGGTCGTCAACCAGAAGATTGCCACCAGCAAGGTCGCGAGCGCGGCGCGCGCGGCGTTGCGCCACGCGGCTTGATAATCGCGGTGGACGACCAGCGCCGGCTGGCTTCGCTCATTCGATTTCCGGGAGATGGGCGAGCGAAGCGCGTCCAGCCCGCGCAAGACCTGCTTCAGCGCCTCGGCGAAATCGCCGGCAATGGTGAGGCGGGTGATGGTGCCAACCTTGTCTTCGCCGGTATCGTTTGGGCCCGTATCGTTGGGCAGGGCCGGCATCTCCTTGGCCCTGCCCGCGATCGCGTCGAGGCGGGCCACCCAAGGGCCTGTGTCATCGAGCGCGCCAGGTGTCGCCGCCAGTTCGTTGACGAAAGCTTTCAAGTCCCGGCGCATCGGGATGAGCGCTGCATTCTTCGGCGCGCGATGGCTGTGCAGTGTGCGCGCCGCCGAAAGCGCCCACAGAAGCTGACCGATCGTGCGCCTCACCGGGTGGGCGCGGGTGGCGAAGCTCGGCGCTTCCAATCGAGCATAGGTACGCATTTCGGCGAGCGACTGGGCGTCGGTGATCAGCTTGCGCTGGAGCGCGGCAAGGCTTGCCGGATCGCCACCGGAAAAGGCGCCGCCGGCATATTCGGCGAGGTCGAGGATGCTGCGCTTCAGCCTGGAAATGATGGCGTCGGCCGCGAGCTTCGGCAGGATCAGCCGGCTGGTGACGCCGGCGCAGACGATGCCAAGCACGATCTCGGCGCAACGCGCGACGGCAAGATCGACGACGACATGCGGCTCTCCCAGGGCCGGCAGGCTAATGATCATCGCCGTATAGCCGGCAAGCGCGGCGCCATAGGCTTCGGGGTTGCGCAGCAATGACGAGACGAGGGTGCAGACGCCGATCCAGAGCGCCAGCACGGTGACCAGCAGCCAGGGATCGGCGCCGAACAGGGATGTAATGCCGACCGCGGCCAGGCCACCGGCCAGCGTGCCGAGCAGCCGGTAGAAGCCCTTTGCCAGCACCATGCCGGCCACCGGCTGCGCGACGATGAACACCGTCATCATCGCCCATTGCGGATGGTCGAGTTTCAGCGCGTAGGCAACAAGCAGCGCGATCAGCCCCGCCGAAACCGTGCGCAGGGCGAAGATCCAGTCCGACCGGGTCGGCTGCGTCAGCCCGCGGAGCGGTGTCTCGGCAAGTTCTTTCAACCGCGTCCAGGTCACAATCGTCTCCGTACCGGAGCTGTTATGGACCAGCAGGCGATCAGATATCCAGCACGTCCGTCTCGGCGAATTCGGCGCGCTCCTGGATGAAGCGGAAGCGCGCCTCGGGCTTGGTGCCCATCAGCGCGTCGACGGCATCCTTGGTGGCCTGCTCGGCGTCGCTCACATCGACCCTCAGAAGCGTGCGCTTCCTCGGATCCATCGTGGTCTCCTTGAGCTGCGAGGCCATCATTTCGCCCAGGCCCTTGAAGCGGCCGATCTCGACCTTGCCGCGTCCGGTGAACTCGGTGCGCAGCAGTTCGTCCTTGTGAGCATCGTCGCGGGCATAGCCGACCTTGCCGCCTTGCCGGATCGAATAGAGCGGCGGCACCGCCATGAAGAGATGGCCGCCGCGGATCAGGTTAGGCATCTCCTGATAGAAGAAGGTGATCAACAGCGAAGCGATATGCGCGCCATCGACGTCGGCGTCGGTCATGATGATCACGCGGTCGTAGCGCAGGTCCTCGTCGCGATACTTCGAGCGCGTGCCGCAGCCGAGCGCCTGGATCAGGTCGGAGATCTGCTGGTTGGCGGCAAGCTTGTCGTTGCCGGCGCTGGCGACGTTGAGGATCTTGCCGCGCAGCGGCAGCACGGCCTGGCTGGCGCGGTCGCGCGCCTGCTTGGCTGAGCCGCCGGCCGAGTCACCCTCGACGATGAAGATCTCGGCGCCGGCGGCCGCATTCTGCGTGCAGTCGGCGAGCTTGCCCGGAAGGCGCAGCTTGCGCACCGCGCTCTTGCGCGAGACCTCCTTCTCCTGGCGGCGCCGCACGCGCTCGTCGGCGCGCGCGATGACCCATTCCAGCAGCTTCGAGGCTTCCTGCGGATTGTCGGCCAGCCAGTGGTCGAACGGATCGCGCAGGGCGTTTTCGACAATGCGCATCGCCTCGATCGTCGCCAGCCTGTCCTTGGTCTGGCCGACGAATTCAGGCTCGCGGATGAACACCGACAACATGCCGGCGGCCGAGATCATGACGTCCTCGGTGGTGATGACCGAGGCGCGCTTGTTGCCGACGAGATCGGCGTAGGCGCGAAGTCCGCGCGTCAAGACGTTGCGGAAGCCGGCCTCATGCGTGCCGCCTTCGCCAGTAGGAATGGTGTTGCAGTAGGAGTTGAGGAAGCCATCGCCGCCGAACCATGTCACGGCCCATTCCAGCGAACCGTGGCCGCCCTGCTTGTCGCTCTTGCCGGCGAAAATCTCGCGCGTGACCTGGAACTCGTCGCCGAGCGTCGCCTTGAGATAATCCTTCAGGCCGCCGGGAAAGTGGAACTCGGCCTTGGCCGGCGTCTGGTCCTTTTCCTTGATCAGCGACGGATCGCAGGTCCAGCGGATCTCGACGCCGCCGAACAGATAGGCCTTCGAGCGCGTCATACGGTAGAGCCGGGCCGGCTCGAAGGCGGCGCCCTTGCCGAAAATCTGCTCGTCGGGATGGAAGCGGGTCCTGGTACCGCGGCGGTTGTGGACCTCGCCGAGATGCTCAAGACCGCTCACCGGGATGCCGCGCGAAAAACGCTGCCGGTAGAGCTGACGGCCGCGCGCGACTTCGACCTCGAGATGGTCGGACAGCGCGTTGACGACGGAGACGCCGACGCCGTGCAGGCCGCCGGAGGTCTCATAGACCTTGGAATCGAACTTGCCGCCCGAATGCAGCGTCGTCATGATGACTTCGAGCGCCGGCTTCTTGAATTTCGGATGCGGATCGACCGGGATGCCGCGGCCATTGTCGGTGACGGTCAGGAAGCCATCGGCGGAAAGTTCGACGTCGATGAAGGTGGCGTGGCCGGCCACAGCTTCGTCCATCGAATTGTCGATGACCTCGGCGAACAGGTGATGCATCGCCTTGTCGTCGGTGCCGCCGATATACATGCCTGGACGGCGGCGCACCGGCTCAAGCCCTTCCAGCACCTCGATATCGGCGGCGCTGTAGCTTTCACTGCCGTCACGGGCGGCGCTCGAACGCTTCGCGGCCTGCACGAGCGGATCGGCGGGGCGCGACGGCGCGCGCACCGGCTGTGCCGGCTTTTCCATCTTGCCGAAGAGGTCGTTGCTGTCGTCCATGCTGGGCCTAGCGTCCGGTAATGCGAATCAGTCGCCGATACTGCCACGCTTTTGGCGGGCGAACGAGTTCCTGTTCCGTTCAGGGATCAAACTGTCTCTTATTCCAAAACCATTCGATAACCAAGCCGGCCGAAATAGGGCGAATTGGGCGCCCCGGGATTCCTGATTCTTTAACATTAACGCCTAGCGTGAGGCCCAACTAACAAAAGACCACGGGCGTCAGGGGTTTCGTTGTGAGGGGCAGGGCCATAACCATGATCGGCATCGCCGCCGTTTTCGGCGCGATCTCGATCTTTGCCGCGGATTTCTGGGTCAAAAGCCAGGCGAAGGCTGAGACCGAGACCAAGGTGGTCACTGTCGTCGCGCCGCAGCCGAAGGTTGAGTTCAAGACCATCGTGGTGGCGCAAGCGCCGCTGCGCTACGGCATGGAACTCGGACGCGCGCAACTCGCAGAGATCCCGTGGCCGCAGGATTCCCTGCCGCAAGGTGCCTTCCCGACCATCGACAAGCTGCTCGCCGACGGCAGCCGGGTCGTGCTGTCGCCGATCGAGGTCAACGAACCGGTGCTGCTCGCCAAGCTGTCGGGGCCGAACGGCCGCGCCACCCTTTCCAACATGCTGTCGCCGGGAATGCGGGCCGTCACCATCCGCACCGATGAGATCGCCGGCGTTGGCGGTTTCGTCACGCCGGGAGATCGCGTCGACGTCGTTCTGACACGTGACGCGGGAGACATCCAGGAAGTCTCCAAGAATGCTCAAGGGGCTGCCGGCTCGACCGTCACCTCCGAGATCGTCGTCTCCGACGCCAAGGTGCTTTCGGTCGGACAGGGCGCCGACGAGCGAAAGACCGAGCCGCAGATCGCCAATTCCGTGACCATCGAGGTGACCAACGAAGGGGCCCAGAAAGTGGCGCTTGCCCGTACCGTCGGCACCTTGTCGCTGTCCTTGCGTTCGGCTGCCGACGCCAGCGCCAGCAAAAGCGAACTCACGACCATCTCGTCCTTCGGCGGCTCGGTTGCCGCGAACGCGCAGGCAAGCGCAGCCTCGCTCGTCAACGCGGTGACGAAGGATACCGACGAGCCGAAATTCAAGACGGTGATCGTGACGCGCGGCGACAAGGTCGAGGAATACAAGGTTCCTTCGCGGGTACCGCCGCAGGAATTGCAGCAATAGCCGGTGGGGACCGGCGGGACAGGGCAAGATGTTTGGGTTTGATGCATTTCGGATGACCGGAGGATGGCGCCCTCTTGGCGCGATCGCATTGGCGGTGTCGCTGGCAATGCTTGGCTTCGCCACGCAGGCAAGGGCGGACAATGACATCGTCTATGTCTCGGCCAACAAGAACGCCTCTATCAAGGTCGCCAAGGGCAAGCCGAAGACGATCATGACGAGCGCTGCCTTCTACCAAATCGTCATCGGCGACCCGGAGATAGCCAACGTCAACCCGCTGACCGACAAGTCCTTCTATGTGCTGGGCAACAACCTGGGCACCACCGGTATCGCCCTGTTCGACCAGAACAAGCAGCTTGTCGGCACCATCGACATCGAGGTGACGCTGGACACCGATCAGTTGGCCAGCACCATCCGCGCCAGCGTGCCCGACGCCAAGATCAGGGTCGGTTCGGCGAACGGCCGCGTCGTGCTGTCGGGCGAGGCCGATGATGCGGTCGCCGCCGACAAGGCCAGCAAGATCGCGTCGCGCTTTTCCGGCAACGAGGAGGTCATCAACTCGGTCAACATCTCGTCGTCGCAGCAGGTGCAGCTCAACGTCCGCTTCGTCGAGATCAACCGCCAGGCCGGTCAGGATCTCGGCGTCAAATACGCTGCCAATTTCGCCTACGGCCTCGGCGGCCGTGACGTCGTCATCGATCCCGGAACGGTGACCGGGGCGGGCACCGGCGAGATCATCGGCCGGCTGTTGTCCAACGGCATTTCGATCGATATCGCCATCAAGGCGCTGGAAGAACGCGGTCTCGCTCGACGATTGGCCGAGCCGAACCTGATCGCCCGCTCGGGCCAGACGGCAAGCTTCCTTGCCGGTGGCGAGTTCCCGATCCCGGTTTCCGAGGACAACGGCAAGATCAGCGTCACCTACAAGAAGTACGGCGTCGGCCTGGATTTCACGCCGACCGTCCTCAAGGATGGGCTGGTCAGCCTGGATATTGCGCCGGAAGTGTCCTCGATCGACACTTCCGCCTCTATCCAAGTCAGCAGCGGCATTTCCATTCCGGCCTTTATCGTGCGCCGCGCCAGGACATCGGTCGACCTGAAGAACGGCCAGAGCTTCATGATCGCAGGCCTTTTGCAGTCGCAAAACGACATCACGACCTCGCGACTGCCGGGGCTCGGCAAGCTGCCGGTGCTGGGCTCGCTGTTCTCCTCGAAATCCTATCAGCGGCGCGAGACCGACCTGGTGATCATCGTCACGCCTTACCTGGTCAAGCCGGTCGACCCGTCGAAGAAGATGGTCGAGCCGACCGACGGGACGCGGCCGCCGAGCAACGCCGACTATTTCCTCAACAACACCGAGGAAGTGGACGCCTCGGCGCCGAAGCGTCCGGTGGCGCTGGCCGACGGCAGCGCCGCCCGCCCGGTGGCCGCCGCGACGTCCGGCCACTTCCTCGACCTGCCGAAGGACTAAGGCCATGCGCATCGCCCTTTGGACTGCTCTATTCCTGACCGGTTTCGTCAGTGGCTGCACCAGCGACGACTATGTGCGCACCGAAGGGGTGACGCCCGGAGTCGGCAACGCGCAGGCATCCAACACCGTCATGCAGATGGTCGATCCCTGGAAGTACGGTGTCCAGAACACCAGGCTTCTGGTGCCAGCCCAGCGTCCTGGTTCCGAGAGCGCTGCCGTGGGTGCGAAAGCCGGATCCGGGTCGGCGCCGCCGACATCATCATCAACGACATCGAATTGATGGGCTGACGACGATGGCATCTGGCACCAAGACCAAGAAGATCCTGCTCGTTTCCACCGACAGGGTGTTTGTGCAGGATACGCGGACGGCCTTCACCGCTTCCGAAGTCATCGAGCTTCTGACGGTCGAGAAAAGCATCAACGAGCTGCGCGGCGAGATCCTCGAGGCGGATTTCGGCACGGTCATCGTCGACATGGATGCGGCGAAGCTGGAAGAGATCGAGTCGCTACAGCGCGTCATGCGCCGGCTGGAGGGCAGCGTTCCGGTGGTCGTCGTGACCCAGGAATTCAACGCGGCGGCGGTGCGCATCCTGGTGCAGCTCAAGGTCGCCGATTTCCTGGTCAAGCCGATTACGACGGCCGATCTCGTGCGTTCCGCCATCCGTGCGCTGCAAGGGCCGGGGCGCGAAGAAAACACGGAATCGCAGATCTACACGTTCATGCCGGCCGCCGGTGGTGTCGGCACCACCACGCTCGCCCTGCAGACGGCCTTCCAGCTGCATCATTCGGTGACGCGGGGCGCCTCGACCTGCGTGGTCGACCTCAATTTCCAGCAGGGCGCCTGCGCCGAATATCTCGACCTCGAGCCACGCTTCGACATCACCGAAATCGAGAACCAGCCGGAACGCCTCGACCGGCAACTGCTCGACGTGATGCTGTCCAAGCATGCGAGCGGACTGTGCGTGCTTGCAGCGCCGACGCGTCCCTCGGACATGCGCTCGTTCAAGACCGATGTGGTGGTGCGCATGCTGGACCTCGTGGCGGCCTATTTCGACAATGTCGTCATCGACTTGCCGCGCACCTGGTTTCCCTGGACCGAGACGGTCCTGCTGGGTTCCAACAAGCTCTACATCGTCGCCGAGATGACGGTGCCTTGCCTGCGCCATACGCAGCGTCTCATCCAGGCCGTCTACGAGACGGCCGGCAAGGAAGTGAAGCCCAACGTCATCGTCAACCGCTTCGAGCAGAAGATGTTCGACAGCGGCATCAAGCAGGCCGATGTCCAGGACATCCTCGGCGAGCATTTCGTCGGTGGCATCTCCAACAACTACCGGCTGGTGCGCGAGGCCGTCGACCGCGGCGTGCCGCTGCACGCTATCGACCCCAACGCCAATGTCGTCAACGACCTGAAGAAGATCATCCTGCCGGAGGAGGCCGTCCAGACCATGGTCAAGTCGAAGTCGCTGTTCGGCCTGGGCAAGGGCTTGCTGAAAAGGAAGGCAGGATGAGCAGCCGCTTTTCCAATCTGCAGAGCCGCGACGTCCGTCCGCTGCGGGCGCCGGAACCCGTGCCCGTCACGCACAACGCGGTAATCATCCCGACGACGCGCAAGCCAGCGCCGCCGAAGCCTGAAGCAGCGCCCGCAAAAAGCGCCAACAAGGTGCTCGATGCGCGCGTGCGTATCCATCGCATGCTGCTCGAAGAGATCAACCTCGTGGCGCTGGAGCGGCTACCCAAGGATGAGATGCGCCGGCAGGTGCACGAATTCGTCTCGGAAAAGACGCGCGAGGAGCGGATGGCGATCAACATCGCCGAGCTCGACGCGCTGGTCGACGACATCGTCGACGAGATGGTGGGCCTCGGCCCGCTGGAGCCGCTGCTCAAGGACCCCGAGATCAACGATATCCTGATCAACGGTCACCAGAACTGCTTCGTCGAAAAGCGCGGCAAGCTGCAGCAGGTCAACATCCCATTCAAGGATGAGGCGCATCTTCTTCGAATCATTAATAAAATCGTCGCGGCGGTCGGCCGTCGCGTCGATGAATCGCAGCCGATGGTCGACGCGCGCATGCTCGACGGTTCGCGCTTCAACGCGGCGATCCGCCCGGTCGGCGTCGACGGCCCGCTGGTGTCGATCCGCAAATTCTCCAAAAACAAGCTCGGCCTGCACAAGCTGGTCGAATTCGGCGCCATCACCCAGAACATGGCCGAGGTGCTGGCGGCGGCGGTGCATGCCCGCAAGACCACGATCATCTCCGGCGGCACGGGCACCGGCAAGACGACGATGCTCAACGCTTTGTCGGCTTTCATTCCGGAAGACGAGCGCCTGATCACCATCGAGGATGCGGCCGAGCTGCAATTGCAGCAGCCGCATGTCGCGCGCATGGAAACGCGCCCCGCCAACATCGAGGGCCACGGCGAATTGAAGCAGCGCGACCTGGTCAAGAACGCGCTGCGCATGCGTCCCGACCGCGTCATCCTCGGCGAGTGCCGCGGCGAGGAAGCTTTCGACATGCTGCAGGCGATGAACACCGGCCATGAAGGCTCGATGGCAACCATCCACGCGAACACGCCGCGCGACGCCATCTCGCGCCTGGAACAGATGCTCGGCATGACCGGCATGCCGATGACGGTGCAGTCGATCCGCAGCCAGATCTCCAGCGCTATCGACATCATCGTCCAGCTGACGCGCCTTTCCGACGGCAAGCGCAAGGTGACCAGCGTCGCGGAGGTGACCGGCATGGAAGGCGACGTCATCCAGATGCAGGAGATATTCCGCTTCGTGCGCACCGGCATGGAGGCGGACGGAAAGATCCTCGGTCACTTCGAGGCGACCGGCATCCGCCCGCGCTTCCTCGAGGACCTGCGCAACATGGGCATCGAATTCCCGGGTAAGTATTTCGAACCCGGCCGGCCACAGGACTAGGCCGGTGTTGGAGGGTTTCAGCCCAATCTACGTCGTCTACGCGGCAGCGGCGCTCACCGGCATCATGATCGCCGAGGGCTGCTACCTGCTCTATGCCGGGCGCAGCGACAAGCGCGCGGCGATCAACCGCCGCATGAAGCTTGCAGAAAACAAGATCAGCCAGGAGCAGGTGCTGATCCAACTGCGCAAGGAGCGCGGGATCGACGGCGGTGGCTCCATCTTTTCCCTCGACCGCTTCCGCGCTCTGCGCACGCAATCCGGCATGACCACGCCGCTGTCGAGATTCCTGATGATCACATCGGGGATCGCTCTCGCGCTGGCGCTCGTGGCGATCTGGAAGGGCTTGCCGCTCTTGTTCGGCCTGATCCTGCTTATCGTGTTGTTGCCGGTGCTGCCGGTGATGGCGATGCGCTTCATGCGCAAGCGCCGGCACAAGCGTTTCGGGATGCAATTGCCTGAGGCGCTGGAGCTGATCACGCGCGGCCTGAAGGCCGGCCATCCGGTGCCGGTGGCGATTGCCATGGTGTCGCGCGAGATGGCCGATCCGATCGGCACCGAGTTCGGCGTTATCGCCGATGAGGTGACCTATGGCTCCGATCTCGTCTCGGCGCTGAACAACCTGTTCGACCGGGTGGGCCACGAGGACCTGCCGCTGTTCGTCACGGCGGTGTCGATCCAGAACAGTTCGGGCGGCAATCTGCGCGAGATCCTCGACGGCCTGTCCACGACGATCCGCGATCGCGGCAAGCTGCGCCGCAAGGTACGCTCCATTTCGACGGAAGGGCGCATGTCGGCTTACATCCTGACCGCGGTGCCGGTGCTTCTGTTCACCGCCATCATGGTGCTGATGCCGCAGTTTTACCAAGATGTCTGGGGCGTGCCGAAGACCTGGTACATGCTGAGCGGCGCCGTCATCTGGCTGCTGCTCGGCAACGCCATCATGTTCAAGATGTCGAATTTCAGGTTCTGAGATGGAAGACATCATTCGCTTCCTCGCTTCGCTCGCGCCGACCTCGCCGATGCCGGTTGCCGTGCTGCTTCTGGTGCTGGGCGGCGGCGCTGTCGCCTGGCCGCTGGTGCTCGCCAAGGGCGATCGCAGCGAGGTCAAGCGCCGGCTGAAGGTAGAGGCGACGCAGCCGGTCGAGCAGGCCGAGCCCAAGCCCAAGAAGAACACCAGTGCCGTGCGCGAGAAGGCGGTGAAACGGGCGCAGGAATTCTATGCCAAGAGCGACCCGGAAAATGTCGCGCGGCTGCGCATGAAACTCATCCAGGCCGGCTATATGGAGCCGCGCGCCGTCGGCATGTTCTTCCTGATCCGTTTCGCCACCCTGGTCGGCGCGGCGCTTGGCGCGTTCCTGGTCAATCATTGGGCCGCGAGCGCCGAGTCGACCATGACCAGCCGCTGGACCTTCATTATCCTGTCGGGGGCCGGCGGCTATTTCCTGCCGGGTCTGGTGCTGACGCAGAAGATTCGCGAGAAGATGCGCGAATACCGCAACGGTTTTCCCGATTTCATGGATCTGATGATCGTCTGCTCCGATGCCGGCATGAGCATGGAGGCAGGCATCGAGCGCGTTTCCAAGGAGCTTGCCAGAAGCTATCCGTCGCTCAGTCAGAACCTGATCCTGGTGTCGCTGGAATTGCGGGCCGGCCGTAGCCTCGACGACGCGCTGAAGGCGCTCGCCGACCGCCTCAGCCTCGATGAGGTTCGCTCCTTCGCCACGCTGCTGCAGCAATCCAAGGAGCTCGGCACCAGCCTGTCGGGCTCGCTGCGCGTCTTCTCCGATGAAATGCGGCACAAGCGCATGTCGCTGGCCGAGGAGAAGGCGCATGCCTTGCCGGCCAAGATGTCGGTTCCGGTGACGGTCTGCATCCTGCCGGTGGTGCTGATGATCGCCATCATACCGATCATCGTGAAGCTGACGGCACACTGAGGATTCAGGTAAGGCCGGTCTGCAAACGGCGGCTTCCTGCGCTTCCGGCCTTCGCCGGCCGAAGCCCTCATGAGCGTCTCCGCCCGTGAAGGCTGCGGCCGGCGTAGGCCGGTTTTCGGAATCCACCGTTTTCGACTCGGCCCGAACTAAATCTAATGCATGTCGCCCAGAAGTGTGCAGCGATTCTGGGACAACGACATGCATCAAAACAAAGACCTAAAGCGCGTCGCCTGAATCCGGTTCAGCGCGACGCGCTTTAGGCGGCATCTCAGGGCGCTGGTGCTTGGTTAATACACCCTTGGCGGGCAACCAAAATTTAGCTGCATTTCGGCACCGAAGCTTAATCGCTCCCCTGTATGGTCTTTTCCTGAAGAACGACCCGGCAAATCGGGCGATGGGGCAGGGGCATGCGTCAGAGACTTCCCAGGGCAGCGGCGGCGTTGGCGGCCGTCTTGATGATTACCGGCTGTACGACCAACAACAACGTCGACACCACCAAGACCACGGCGATCCAGCCGGTGGCAAAGGACGTCAGCGCCAGCGACCTCGTCGAAGGCAAAGCGCAATTCCGCGAGGCGAATTTCGGCCTTGCCGAACAGCATTTCCGCAAGGCGGTCGAACTCAAATCCGACAATGCCGAAGCCTGGATGGGGCTTGCCGCGTCCTATGACGAGCTTGGCCGTTTCGACTTCGCCGATCGCGCCTATGTCCAATTGCTGAGGGTCGCCGGGCGCAAGCCGCAGATCGTCAACAATATGGGCTATTCGCAGCTCCTGCGCGGCAACAAGAAGAAGGCAAGGATCCTGCTGCTCGAAGCCAAGGCTGCGATGGCCGACCAGACCGTGGTCAATGCCAACCTGGCCCTGCTGAACAAGAGCTGATCAAGTTTCCATTACATAAGCCCTGCAAATGGCTTTCCCTCTGAAAGTCGACGCTTTGTAAACCTTGTATCGAAGTCAAGTCGAGGTAGCAGTCGAAAACGGTTTTCGACGAGCTGAGACGATCTACAATCAGGTGAGCGGCGACTTCCCGAGGGCAGGTGCTTCACCGATGTTGGATTTCAGTTCGCTTCTGCTTGCGGCGGCATTGTCTGGCGCATGCCTAAGCGTCACTCTGTTTGCGATCTGGTTCACCGCGCCGCGGGCGCGTTTCGTCCTGACGGTTGCCTGCGGCATGCTCGTGCTCGTTGTGCATGTCGTCCTGTTCTGGCGTTACACGAAGGACGCCGCCCCCTGGCTCTGTCAGATCGTGCTTGCGCTGCTCAGCCTCGGTTTTCTGGTCATCTGCCTGTCGGCTATGCAGTATCTCGGTTTTCGCGACTACCGCCGTGCCGCCGTACCGACGCTGGCTGCGATGGCCGCCTGCGCGATCGTCACTTATCTCGGTTTCGATGGCATCGGCTTCCAGATCACTTACGCGGCCGTGACGGCGCTGCTTGCGGCGATCGGAACGATGTTCTGGATGAAAGGCGATCATGACCGCCGCATCCTGCTGGTTGTCTCCTTCCTCAGCGGAGCCTGCGGCATATCCTTCGCGCTGTGTGGCCTGGTGCTGCTCGTCCAGGGGCAATGGGTGCTTGGCGCCGCGCCCGACAACTGGGCGGAGCGGTCGAACACCGTCATCGCGGTCGCCTGCATGACCGGCCTCGGCGCGCTGACGCTCTCGCTGCACCATCTGCAGGCGCAGATCGAGCTCAAGGCCGAGACGATGACCGATCCGCTCACCGGCCTGATGAACCGCAGGGCGCTCAACGAGCTCTATGGCGATCGCAGCTTCGGTCCGTTCATGGCGATCGCGATGTTCGACCTCGATCATTTCAAGACGACCAACGACGTCTTCGGCCATCCCGTCGGCGATCAGGTTCTTTGCCGTTTCGCGGCGGTGATCAACAAGTACGGCAGGGCGGGTGTCGACGCCTTCCGGCTGGGCGGCGAGGAATTCGCGCTCGTCATGTCGCGCGTGACGCCGGAAAAGGCGCATGACATGGCGAGCCGGATCGGCGTCGCTTTCGGCACAGAGATCGTTCCGACCCATCGCGGCCCGCTGCGCAGCAGCGTCAGTGGCGGCATGGGATTTGGCGGCGCCGACGGCCGGACCCTGGACGAGGTGCTGGCTGAGGCCGATGCCGCGCTGTACGCCGCCAAGCGCGGCGGCAGGAATCGCGTCGTCGCCCAGGAAAAGAATGGCCAGCCCGATACCGGGCCAGCCTTGCGTACTGCCTGAATCCGCTTCGCTCGGCTACTCCGCGGCGCCGAGATATTCCGACAGCGGCGGGCACGAGCAGACGAGGTTGCGGTCGCCGGCGACATTGTCGATGCGCGACACCGGCGGCCAGTATTTTGCCGAAAGATCCGTATCGCCAGCCGGATAGGCCGCCTCCAGCCGCGAATAGGGATGGGTCCATGTGCCTGCCAGCGCCTCCGCCGCGGTGTGCGGGGCATTGACCAGCGGATTGTCGTTGGACGGCCACTCGCCCTTGGCCACTTTCGCCGCCTCGCCGGCGATGGCGATCATCGCCTCGCAGAAGCGGTCGAGCTCGCGCTTGGGCTCGGACTCGGTCGGCTCGACCATCAGCGTGCCGGCAACCGGAAACGACATGGTCGGCGCATGAAAACCGTAGTCGATCAGGCGCTTGGCGATGTCGTCGACGCTGATGCCGGCGCTTTCCTTGAGCACGCGGGTGTCGAGGATGCACTCATGCGCGATGCGGTCGCTCCTGCCCTTGTAGAGGAGCGGGAAATGCGGCGCGAGCCGCGTCGCCACATAGTTGGCCGAAACGATTGCCGTCTCGGTCGCCTGCTTCAGGCCCGAGCCGCCCATCATGCGGATATACATCCAGGTGATCGGCAGGATGGAGGCGCTGCCGAACGGCGCGGCCGCCACGGCATGCGCCGAGCCCTCGGTGACATGACCGGGCAGGTAAGGTTTCAGATGCGCCCTGACGCCGATCGGGCCGACGCCCGGGCCGCCGCCGCCATGCGGGATGCAGAAGGTCTTGTGCAGATTCATGTGGCAGACATCGGCGCCGATGTCGCCGGGGCGGGCGAGGCCGACCAGGGCATTGAGATTGGCGCCGTCGAAATAGACCTGGCCGCCATGCTCGTGGATCAGCGCGCAGAGATGGCGCGCGCCTTCCTCATAGACGCCATGCGTCGAGGGGTAGGTGAACATCAACGCCGCGAGATCCTTGGAATGCTCGTTGGCCTTGGCGCGTAGATCGTCGATATCGATATTGCCGTCGTCCAGGCAACGCACGACGACGACGCTCATGCCGGCCATCGCAGCGCTCGCCGGATTGGTGCCATGCGCGGAAGACGGGATCAGGCAGACGGTGCGGTGGCCTTCACCGCGCGCGCGGTGATAGGCGCGGATGGCGAGCAGGCCGGCATATTCGCCCTGGCTGCCGGCATTGGGCTGCAGGCTGACGGCGTCGAAACCGGTGATCTCCGACAGCCAGGCCTCCAGGTCGCCGACCATCGCGCGATAGCCCTGCGAATGACCGGCCGGCGCGAAGGGGTGCAGATTGGCGACGCTCGGCCAGCTCACCGGCATCATTTCGGCGGCGGCATTGAGCTTCATCGTGCAGGATCCGAGCGGGATCATGGTGCGGTCGAGCGCGAGGTCCTTGTCGGCCAGACGGCGCAGGAAGCGCATCATCTCGGTCTCGGAGTGGTTCTCGTGGAAGACCGGCTGCGTCAGGAACTCCTTGCCGCGCGGCTTGCCGGGCATCGAACCGCGTTCCGCGCCCGGCTTGGCACCGAAGAGGCCGGCGATCGCCTCGAGATCGGCTTCCGTCGAGGTCTCGTCGAAGGCGATGCCGACATGGTCCGCATCGATGACGCGCAGCAGCCGGCCGGTCTTTTCGGCGGCTTGCGCGATCAAAGCGGCCTTGCCCTTCACCTCGGCCGTCACCGTATCGAAGCGGCTCGCGCCGAGCACGGAAACGCCTGCTGCTTTGAGACCTGAAGCGAGGCGGTCGGCCAGCCCGTGGACATGGCCGGCAATCGCCTGCAGGCCGGCGGGGCCGTGCCAGATCGCATAGGCCGTCGCCATGTTGGCCAGCAGCGCCTGCGCCGTGCAGATGTTGGAGGTGGCCTTGTCGCGGCGGATATGCTGCTCGCGCGTCTGTAGCGCCAGCCTGAAGCCGGGGCGGCCCTTGGTGTCCGTGGACTGGCCGACGAGGCGGCCGGGCATCAGACGGGTCAGCTTGTCGGAGACGGCGCAATAGGCGGCGTGCGGACCGCCGAAGCCCATCGGCACGCCGAAGCGCTGCATCGGGCCGACGGCGATGTCGGCGCCAAGTGCTGCCGGAGCGTCGGTCAGGGTGAGCGCCAGCGGGTCGGCGATGAACACGACCAGCGCGCCGGCGGCGCGGGCCTTTTCGATCGCCGCCTTGTGGTCGCCATAGATGCCGAAGGTGTCCGGCCAGGAGACGAGCAAGGCGGCTGTGTTGTCGTCGATCGTCTCGCCGTCGACCTCGATGCCGAGCGGTTCGGCGCGGGTGCGCACGACATCCAGCGTCTGCGGATGCGGCGTGCCGGCAAGCGCGACCTTGGTGCGCTTGTCGCGGTGATGGCGCAGTGCAATGCCGACAGCTTCGGCGACGGCGGTGGCTTCATCGAGCAGCGAGGCTGAAGCCACCGGCAGGCCGGTCAGCTCGGTGACCAAAGTCTGGAAGTTGAACAGCATTTCCAGCCGGCCCTGGCTGATCTCGGCCTGGTAGGGCGTGTAGGCTGTGTACCAGGCCGGATTCTCGAACAGGTTGCGCTGGATGACCGGCGGCACGAAGACGCCATGATAGCCGGCGCCGATGAAGCTCTTCAGCACCGTGTTCTTCGCCATGATCGCCGACAATTCGGCCAGCGCTTCCGCTTCGCTCGCCCGAGCGGGCAGGTCGAGCGGCTGGTCGAGGCGGATCGACCGCGGCACAGCCTGGCTGATCAGCGTCTCGACGGATGGAACGCCAATGGTGGCGAGCATTGCCCTGACGTCACTGACGCCGGGGCCGATATGGCGGGCGGAGAAGGGAATAGGTGCTGCGGTCATTTCCGAAATCCTGATATCAGCCGATATGGGCTTTGTAGGCGGCCTCATCCATGAGGCTGTCGAGTTGGCTTTCGTTGGCCAGTTTCATCTTCCAGAGCCAGCCGTCGCCGGTCGCCGCCGAATTGACCAGCGAGGGGTCGGCGGACAGTGTGGCGTTGGCCTCGGTGATCTCGCCGTCGACCGGCGCGTAGACGTCCGATGCCGCCTTGACGGATTCGACGACGACGGCGGTGTCGCCCTTGGCGAGCTTGCGGCCGATTTCCGGCAGCTCGACGAAAACGAGATCGCCGAGTTGTTCCTGCGCATAGTCCGTGATGCCGACAGTGGCGACGCCACCCTCGACGCGGAGCCATTCATGATCTTGCGTGAAATAGGTCTTTGCCATCTGGAAAATCATCCTTTGCGGTAGCGATGTGGGGTGAAGGGCAGGGACGTGACGTCGATCGGGATTTTCGTGCCGCGGACGTCGGCGAACAGTTTCGTGCCGGGCTTGGCCAGCGCTGCATTGACGTAGCCCATGGCGACGGGATGCCCGGTCGAAGGGCCGAAGCCGCCGGAGGTGACGTGGCCGGCCGGATTGCCTTCGGCATCGATGAGCGCCGCGCCGGCACGCACCGGCTGGCGCCCGTCGGGCTTCAGGCCAACGCGCTTCTGCGGCGGCCCGCGCTCGAGGATCGAGCGCAGCGCGTCGGCGCCGATGAAATGGCCGACGGCGCGGACTTCCCTGGAGATTGCCCACATCAGTCCGGCGCTTGCCGGATCGATCTCCGGCGTCAGGTCCTGGCCATGCAGGCAGAGCCCGGCCTCGAGGCGCAGGCTGTCGCGGGCGGCAAGGCCGATCCACTGCACGCGCTCGTCTTCCAGGAGCTTGGCGACGAGATCGCGGGCCTCCGCATCCGGCAGGCCGATCTCGAAGCCGTCCTCGCCAGTGTAGCCGGAGCGGCTCATGAACCAGTTCTGGCGCGGTTCGATGCCGTGCATGAAGAGCAGCGAGCCGGTCTCGATGCCCGCGCGGGACAGAGCGGCCCATGCCTCCGGACCCTGGATGGCCAGGAAAACCCGGTCGAGCGGTTCCACGCTGGCGTCGAAATCCGCGGCCAGCGCGTGAAGATGCTTTTCGTCCTCTACGGCGTTGCCGGCGTTGGCCACCACCATGAACCGGTCGTCGCCGAGGCGCGTGACGATCAGGTCGTCGATGATGCCGGCCGCCTCGTTGAGGAAGAAGGTATATTTGGACTGCGAGATTTCCAGCGCGCCGGCGTCAAGCGGGCAGGCGCGGTTCAGCAGTGCCGCGGCGCCCGGACCGCTGACCGCGAACAGCTTCATATGCGAGATGTCGAACAGGCCGGCATGCTCGCGCGCGTGCAGGTGCTCCTTCATCACGCCGGGTGGGTAGGTGAGCGGCATCGACCAGCCGGCGAAGGCACCGAAACGCGCGCCAGCGGCCTGATGCAAATCCTCGAGGGGTAGGTGCCTGATGTCTTCGCCTGTCATGTCTTCTCCAGAGTCGCACGCGATCGACCGCCATTGGCGGCCTATTCGGTGCCCCTCTGTCTGAAGCCTGAGAGACTCGCGCCCCGTAACTCTGTCGGCAGCGCTTACACCTTCGGCGCGGGAAGATTCCCGACTTTCCAGAGTTGTCTTTCCCGTCTACGGTTCTTTTGCCTGAGAGATTTCGGGCGATTTCCCCTTCGGCGACAGCTTGCGCTGCTCTCTCCCGCAAACAGGTAGGACTCAGTCGCCTGAGCCCTCGACGCGCCATCCATAGCCCGTCGGCGACACCTTGTCACCTCCCTGCGACATCTAAAGGTGCGTCGATATTCAGGTGATGCCGGTCTGCAAATGACGGCTTCCTGGGCTTGCGGCCTTCGCCGGCCGAAGCCCTCACAAGGTGTCTCCGTCTATGAAGGCTACGGCCGGCCTAGGCCGGTTCTCGGAAACCAGCCAGTTTGGTCGCTGGGCGCCCGTCTTCGACTCCGACTCGGCCCGACCTTTAATCTCGACACACCTAAAAGCGCGCCGCGCCGGCAAGTCTTCGCTAACCACGCCATTTGCCGGTTTCTCAAGATACTTCTGATATGCCTGTCCAAACGACGCATAAAGTTCCCCGGTGACGGGCGACGGGCAGGGACGGCAAATGGGCGAATTGATCATGAGCGTCGCGGGGCTGACCTCGAAGAACAAGATCACGGCCGAGGACGTGACGATGCTGCGGCGCGACGTTTTCGCGGACGGTGTGGTGAGTCGCGGCGAGGCGGAGGCGCTGTTCGCGCTCGACCAGACGGCGCGCGACAAATGTGGCGAATGGGCACCGTTCTTCGTCGAGGCGGTGACCGACTACATCGTCCGCCAGGAAAAGCCGGAGGGCTATATTTCTGAAGAGAACGCTGCCTGGCTGGTGCGCACGATCTCGCGCGACGGCATGGTCGACAGCCGCACCGAGCTCGAGCTGGTCGTGCATGTGCTGGAGGAAGCGAAATCCTCGCCGGCACAGCTTTCGGCCTATGCGCTGGAGCAGGTCGCGCATGCGGTGCTCGACGGCAAGGGGCCGCTCATGCATGGCGGCAGCCTGGTTCCCGGCCATATCGCCAAGGCCGAGGTCGATCTCTTGCGCCGCATCCTCTATGCCTTTGGCGGCGACGGTAACATCGCCATCAGCAAGGCCGAGGCAGAGGTCCTGTTCAGGATCAACGACCGGACAGCGGCCGCCGACAACGATCCGTCCTGGAACGACCTCTTCGTCAAGGCGATCGCCAACCATGTCATGTGCTCGGCCGGCTACGAGCCGCCGACGCGCGAGGCGGCGCTGCGCCACGAAAATTTCCTCGATGAAGCGGCGCCGACGCTCGGCGGTTTCTTCAACCGCATGGTCTCGGGCGGGTTCGGTGCGATCCTCGAAGCCTATCATTCGCCCGGCGACATCGAGGCCGAATGGGAAGCCAGGAATCGGGCCACCGAGGCGCTCGCCCGTCGCGCCGAGACGATCGACGCCGACGAGGCAAAATGGCTGGCCGAGCACGTCGGTGGCGGCCAGCGGCCGCTGCGCGACAACGAACGTGCGCTGCTGACGCTGATCAAGCACGCTTCGCCGGAAATTCATCCGGCGCTCAAGCCGCTGCTGGATAAGGTTGCTTAGGCGGCTAACGTCCTGCAAAAAATGACATTGGAATGGCCTTCCGGCCATCCAGCGAGTTCGGCCATACGCTCGAAGCCCGCCTTCTCGTAGAGGCCCGGCGCTTGGAAATTGTGCGTTGAAACCCAGATGCGCCGGACACCCCGCGCGGCTGCCTCCGCGACAAAGGCATCGAGCAGCTTTCTGCCGTGGCCAAGGCCTCGATGGGCCCTGTCGACCCACATCAGCTCGAGCTCGGCGATGCCGGCCCACGAGTAGCCGGCAGCAATGCCAATAGCATGATCGGCTGCGTCCCGCAGGGCAAAGACGAGGGAACGGTCGTCGTCACGACCGGTCAGCCCACGGTTGTCTCTGTTGAGACGCTCCTCGATGGCGTCGAGTTCGCCTGCCGCCAGATCGTGCTCGGCCTTCAGGCGAGGGCTCATCAAATCCCGCCATACCAGTCGTAGCCATTGTCTTCCCAATAGCCGCCGCGGCCGCCGCCGACATTGGCAAAGCTGTCGACCAGCTCGATCTTGTAGATATATTTGGGCATCTTGTAGCCGAGCTGGCGCTCGACGCGCACGCGCAGCGGCGCGCCGTTCTCGACCGGCAGCGGCTTGCCGTTGAGGCCATAGGCCAGGATCGTCTGCGGATGGCGGGCGTCGATCAGGTCGATGGTGCCGTAATATTTGATATCGCCGGACAGGCTTTGCTCGATCGTGTCGAGGCAATGGAACATGACGTAGCGGGCCTGCGGCTTCACCACCGCCTGGTCGAGCACCAGCGACAGCGGCGTGCCGGTCCATTTGGCGATGCAGCTCCAGCCTTCGACGCAGTCGTGACGCGTGATCTGGGTGCGGCTCGGCATGTTCTGGAGCTCTTCGCGGGTCAGCGACAGCGGCTTTTCGACAAGGCCTGAAACCTCCAGGCGCCAGTCGGCGAAATTATTGGCGAGCAGACCCTTGTAAGTGTCGTCGTCGGGTGCTGTGACGCCGTTCGGCCGCTGCGGCTGGCGGATGTCGGCCTCGGTGAATTCCGGCGCCAGCGCGTCGCGACCGGCGAGCAGGCGCTGCGCGCGCCAGGTCAGGCCGTTGGCGTTTTCGAGGAAGCTGCGCAAGCCGCCGCCGATGCCGAGGCCGCTGTCGAAGGCATCGCAACCCGACAGCGCGATGCCGGACAGGCCGAGGCTGCTGGCGGTCAAGAATTTGCGGCGACTGATCTGGAATTTTGCCATGTCAGACGCTCCTCTCGGTTGGCTGGTCGTGCTTTGCAGGAGGGTCGGTGCGGTACCAGCCGGTGATGATCGAACGCAGTTCGTTGATCGGGCCGGCGGCGAGGATCATCAATATGTGGATGAGGAAGAAGAGGACGAGCAGGACCATCACCGTGAAGTGGATGGTGCGCGCCGTCTGCCGGCCGCCGAGGATTTCGTTGAGCCAGGGCAGCACGGAATTCATGCTCGGCGACATGGCCAGGCCGGTGACGATCATCAGTGGCAGAAGCACGAAGAGCACGCCGCCATAAGCCATCTTCTGCAGCGTGTTGTATTCGCGCGTATGATGGAACTTCAGCTTCGCATGATCGACGATATCGTGCGGCAGCTTGCGCAGATCGGAGAGGCGAGGGGCGAGGTCACGGCGGATATGGCCGTTGATGAGGCCGGATATCAGCCAAATCAGCAGTGTTGCGCTGAGCACCCAGGCGAAAAAGAAATGCACGACGCGCGCAGTGCCTAGATCGTAATAGGAGGGAATTGTCGCCCAGGCCGGAAAAGCGCGCTGCGTCTCCTGTCCCGGCGGACCCGACCAGCCGAGCACGCCCGTGGTGTCGAAGCGATGGCCGAAGATTGCGGTGAAACCGCGCGGTCCGTTCGCGGTGTTCTCGGCGCCGATCTGGAGGATGGTGTTGTTGAACTCGAAGCCGGACTGCTTGCCGATATAGAGCTGCGGGCGCGCGTTGAAGATCTGCAGGCCGGAAAGCAGCATGAAGAAGAGCGAGAAGGCCCAGATCCAGTGGGTCAGCCGCGTCCAGCGCGATTGCCGATAGATGAGGGTCGTGTCCTTGCCGTCCAGCTTGGGGGCGGACTGGTTGTTGGCAACAGTGTCCATCTTGCCTCCGGCCGCCTCACGCAAGCGGCTTCTCAGATCATTGTCTCCCTCTCAATACGCCGCCACGCAAGGTAATGTTTCATGCGATCACGGATTTATTACGGAGCGCCCAGGCTGACCGCGAGATTGACCGCCGCGGCAACGATCACGGTGTTGAAGAAAAAGGTCAGGATCGAATGGACGAGCACGACAAGGCGCATCTGCGAGGTGGTGATGGCCGTGTCGGCGGTCTGAGCCGTCATGCCGATCACCGTCGCGAAATAAAGGAAATCCCAGCCTTCCGGCCGCTTGCCGCCGGGAAAATCGAGGCCGCCGACCGGCATCCTCCTGAGGGTCTTGTCGTCGATCTCGTCGCCATCCTTCCAATAGACATGCGCGTAGTGCAGCGACGCCATGGCATGGATGGTGAACCAGCCGAGCGGGATCGAGAGCATGGCGAAGGGGAGTTGCAGGGGATGCGCTGCATCCTTTCGGTTGATGAGCAGGAACAGCGAGACGATGGCCGCACCGACGACAAAGAGCGTCACGGCAAAAATCAGCAATACCGGCAGGTCGGTCGCGCGTGCGTTCTTGCTGAGATAGCGGCCGGTAAGGCTCGGCATCAGGGCCAGCACCAGCGCGATATAGCTCACAAAAAATACATTGGCGCCGATGGAGTAGGGGAGCGGCGCGCGCAGCAACAAGGCAGCGAGCAGCGCGACGATGCCGATGGCCGCGGCCAGGGCGAACTGCATGTGCCGATGCATCGGCGTCTTGAGGGATGTATCGTCGCCCATGGCCCGGCCTCCTGAAAGGCGTTCGGATCAGTCCGGTGTGACGGATTTCAAGGCACGCCGCAAGATGCGGTCGAGCTCGCCGAGGAACTGCGACCTGTCCTTCGGCGTGAAGGAGGCATTGAAGCCTCGGCTTTCGCCGCTCTCGCGCAGATGCTGCTTCAAATCGCGCATCGCCATCGCCATGCCGATGGTCTCCGGCGTGAACGGGCGGCCGGTAGGCCCCAGAACATGCGCGCCGAGAGCCACTGTGCGCGCGGCCAGCGGGATATCGGCCGTCACCACGATGTCGTTGGCCCTGGCGTTGTCGACGATCCAGTCGTCCGCGGCATCCGCGCCCTTGGAGACGACGACGTTGCGGATCATCGGATCGCGTGACGGCCGCAGGCCGCCATTGGAGACGTAGGTGACGACGACCCCGTGGCGTTCGGCGACCTTCTCGACCTCGGCCTTGACCGGGCAGGCGTCCGCATCGACGTAGATGATAGGGGCAGGCATCGTCTCTCCAAATGAGCATGGGGCCGGCGTTGGCCGGCCCCATGGCAGAAACATCAGAATTTGTCAGGCCGGAAGCGCGCCGGACCTCTTGGCGGTCCAGGTGGCCATGTAGTCCATCAGGCCGGGGTTGAGGCAGTCATAGGGCTCGAGCCCGATCGACTTCAGCTGAGCGCGAATGCCGTCCATGCGGCTTGGGTCGACCCCGGATTCGATGATCGAGGAGACGAAGGCGGTGAAGCCCGGAGGCGACCAGCCTTCCTCCTCGAAGCGCTCGGGATGGATGAAGGACAGGCCCTTGAACGGATGGTCGCGCTCGACTGGGCCATGCATGTGGACGCCGCAGCCGGTGCAGGCATGGCGCTGGATGAGCGCTGCCGGGTCGACCACTTTCAGCTTGTCGCCGTTCTCCGTGACCGTGACGTCGCCCGTGCCGGCAACGGCCACCACCGAGAAGATGGCGCCTTCCGGCTTCCAGCACTTGGTGCAGCCGCAGGCGTGGTTGTGCGCGATCTGGCCCTTGACCTTCACCTTCACCGGATTGCTGGTGCAGAGACAGACCAGCGTGCCGCCGGAAAAGCTTGCGCTCTCCTTCGGCAGGCCGTTGTCGATCGAGTGATGCAGTTTTTCCGCCATTCCTACTTCCTCCCTGTTTGACCACAGAGGTCGCGGGCGCTCCGGCCTGCGGCCCGGTGGGTTCCTCTACCAATGGTTTTGCTTCAGTAAACCACCACGCTGCGGATCGACTTGCCCTCATGCATGAGGTCGAAGCCCTTGTTGATGTCCTCCAGCTTCAGCGTATGCGTGATCATCGGATCGATCTGGATCTTGCCCTCCATGTACCAGTCGACGATCCTCGGCACGTCGGTGCGGCCGCGCGCGCCGCCGAAGGCGGTGCCCATCCAGGTGCGGCCGGTGACCAGCTGGAAGGGGCGCGTCGAGATCTCCTGGCCGGCGCCGGCAACGCCGATGACGACTGACTTGCCCCAGCCGCGATGCGAGGCCTCCAGCGCCTGGCGCATCACCTTGGTGTTGCCGGTGCAGTCGAACGTGTAGTCGGCGCCGCCGATCTGGTCGGCGCCGCGCTTGGTCAGGTTGACCAGGTAAGGCACGATATCGCCGTCGATCTCCTTCGGATTGACGAAATGCGTCATGCCGAACTTCTCGCCCCAGGCCTTCTTGTCGTTGTTCAGATCGACGCCGATGATCATGTCGGCGCCGGCAAGGCGAAGGCCCTGGATGACGTTGAGGCCGATGCCGCCGAGGCCGAAGACGGCAGCCGTCGCGCCCTGCTCGACCTTGGCCGTATTGATGACAGCACCGATGCCGGTGGTGACGCCGCAGCCGATGTAGCAGATCTTGTCGAAGGGAGCGTCGGGATTGACCTTGGCCAGCGCGATCTCCGGCAGCACGGTGAAGTTGGAGAAGGTCGAGCAGCCCATGTAATGGAACAGCTTGTCCTTGCCGATCGAGAAGCGCGACGAGCCGTCCGGCATCAGGCCTTGGCCTTGCGTGGCGCGGATGGCGGTACACAGATTGGTCTTGCGCGACAGACACGACGGGCACTGCCGGCATTCGGGCGTATAGAGCGGGATGACATGGTCGCCCTTCTTGACCGAGGTCACGCCCTTGCCGACATCGACCACGATGCCGGCGCCTTCGTGGCCGAGGATCGCCGGAAACAGGCCTTCCGGATCGGCGCCCGAGAGCGTGAACTCGTCGGTGTGGCAGATGCCGGTCGCCTTGACCTCGACCAGCACCTCGCCGTCGCGCGGCCCTTCGAGGTCCACCTCCATGATCTCCAGCGGCTTTCCGGCGGTGACAGCAACGGCGGCGCGCGTTTTCATGAGGCTCTTCCTCCCAATCGATCTGTGAGTTTTAGCTAACGGCAAGCTGCACGTGGCGAATGCCAGCCTGCCATCCCATCGGCGTTGTGGGTAGCTTAGCGAGTTCCGCGCTGGCGGCCAACGTCTCTTGCGACGTTTTTCGGCGCGCTTTCTGCAATCGGCACCGGCCACGAAAGCCGACCTGCGGACACTTGAGGCGCGCCGGAATTGTCCATAGAACTGGACCGCTGCGCTGGAGGAACGACATCCGAATGTTCAAGAAGATCCTGATCGCCAATCGCGGCGAGATAGCCTGCCGCGTCATCAAGACGGCGCGCAAGATGGGGATTGCCACCGTCGCGGTCTATTCGGATGCCGATCGCGATGCTGTGCATGCCGAAATGGCCGACGAAGCGGTGCATATCGGTCCGCCGCCGGCGGCACAGAGCTATCTGCTGCCTGAGAAGATCATCGCCGCCTGCAGGGAGACCGGCGCGGAAGCCGTGCATCCGGGCTACGGGTTTCTCTCGGAGCGTGCCTCTTTCTGCGAGGCGCTGGAGAAGGAAGGCATCATCTTCATCGGACCGAAACCCAAGGCCATCAAGGCCATGGGCGACAAGATCGAATCGAAGAAGTTCGCCAGCGAGGCCAAGGTCTCGACCGTACCGGGTTGGCTCGGTGTCATCGAAGACGCCGACCATGCCGAAAAGATCGCCGGCGAGATCGGCTATCCGGTGATGATCAAGGCCTCGGCCGGCGGCGGCGGCAAGGGCATGCGCATCGCCTGGAGCAAGGCGGAGGTGCGCGACGGCTTCGATCGGGCGCGTTCGGAAGCGAAAAGCTCCTTCGGCGACGACCGCGTCTTCATCGAAAAATTCGTCGTCGATCCGCGCCATATCGAAATCCAGGTACTGGCCGACGCGCATGGCACCGCGCTTTATCTCGGCGAGCGCGAATGCTCGATCCAGCGCCGCAACCAGAAAGTGGTCGAGGAGGCGCCGTCGCCATTCCTCGACGCCAAGACCAGGAAGGCGATGGGCGAGCAGGCGGTGGCCCTGGCGAAGGCTGTCGACTACCAGAGCGCCGGCACCGTCGAGTTCATCGTCGACAAAGACAAGAACTTCTATTTCCTTGAAATGAATACGCGATTGCAGGTCGAGCATCCGGTGACCGAGCTCGTCACCGGCATCGACCTCGTCGAGCAGATGATCCGCGTCGCCGCCGGCGAAAAGCTCGGCATCAGGCAAGGCGACGTGAAGCTCAACGGCTGGGCGGTGGAAAGCCGCCTCTATGCCGAGGATCCTTTCCGCAATTTCCTGCCGTCGATCGGCCGGCTGACCCGCTACCGGCCGCCGCAAGAAGGCACGTTCGGCGACATCATCGTGCGCAACGACACCGGCGTCGCCGAAGGGTCCGAGATATCGATGTTCTACGACCCGATGGTGGCAAAGCTCTGCACCTGGGCGCCGACGAGGCTGGAGGCGATCGACGCGATGTCGGAGGCGCTGGACAGCTTTGTCGTCGACGGCATCGAACACAACATCCCGTTCCTGGCGGCGCTGATGCAGCATCCGCGCTGGCGCGAGGGGCGGCTGTCGACGGGCTTCATCGCCGAGGAATATCCGGACGGCTTCGCGCCGGTCGAGCCGGACGGCGAGGAGCGGGCGGTATTCGCCGCAGTCGCCGCGGCGATCGAACTGTTGCGCCGCGACCGGCTGGACCGCCTCGCCGGCAGGCTGGCGCCGCATTCGGGCCATCTCAAGCGCGACTGGGTGGTCAAGATCGGCGCCGACTATCTTCCGGTCGAGATCGTCGACGGCATGATCTCCATCCCGATGGAGGTCGACCTGTCGATCGACGGCGGCAAGCCGTTGACCGTCGCCTCCGACTGGCGGCCGGGCGACGCGATCTGGCAGGGCGCGGTCGGCGCAAACAGGATTTCGGCGCAGGTCCGCCCAATGCTGAACGGCCTGCGCATCGCCTGGAAAGGCATGTCGGTGACCGCGCGCGTGATGCTGCCACGCATCGCGGAGCTGGAAAGGCTGATGCCGGAAAAGCTGCAGCCGGACACCTCGAAAATGCTGCTCTGCCCAATGCCTGGTCTTGTCGTCTCGATCGCCGTCGCGGAAGGGCAGGAAGTCAAGGCCGGCGAGACGCTGGCCGTGGTCGAGGCGATGAAGATGGAAAATGTGCTGCGCGCCGAACGCGACCTCACGATAGCCAAGCTCAACGCAAAGCCTGGCGACAGCCTGGCGGTCGACGCGGTGATCATGGAATTTGCCTGAGCGGCTTTGCTGTGCACCGGTGACCGCTGGACTCGCATCACGCGCTCCCGGACAATACATCTGCACCGATGTTGAGTCCTTTCGAGCGATACGAGCCCCATGGCGGATGAACGACTTCCACGAGACCCGTTGCAGCGCGAAGCAGCCGTGAAGGCCGCGCGGCCTGAAACGCCGGCGCGGACCTTCATCCATCTGCGCGTGCATTCGGCTTATTCGCTGCTGGAAGGCGCCTTGCAGCTTGGCGCGATCGTCGGCCATGCGGTGAAGGACGAGGCGCCGGCGATAGCGGTCACCGACACCAACAATCTGTTCGGCGCGCTCGAATTCGCCCAGAAGGCGGTCAAGGACGGCATCCAGCCGATCATCGGCTGCCAGATCGATCTCGCCTTTTCCGGCGAGGCAGGCGACGGCCAGCGCGACCGCCGCCGCCATGGGCCGGAAATGTCGCCGATCGTGCTGATCGCCGCCAGCGAGGACGGCTACGGCAATCTCGTGCGGCTGATCAGCAAGGTCTATCTGGAGACGCCGCCCGGCGAGCCGGTGCATCTGGCCAGCGCCACGCTGGAAGGCCGGTGCGATGGGCTGATCTGCCTGACGGGAGGGCCGCGCGGTCCTATCGGCGCTGCTCTGAAGGCCGATCGGCGCGACCTCGCCGAACAGCGGCTGCTGTTCCTCAAAGGCCTGTTCGGAGACAGGCTCTATGTCGAATTGGAACGAGTCGCCGGCTATGACCGCATGGTCGAAAAATCGACGATCGACCTGGCCTATACGCATGAGTTGCCGCTGGTCGCCACCAACGAGGCTTTCTTCTCCAAGCGCGATGATTACGAGGCGCATGATGCGCTGATCGCCATCGCCGAGGGCTCGGTGGTTGCGGCCGATAACCGCCGGCGGCTCGCGACGGACAATTTCCTGCGCAGCCAGGCCGACATGGCGCGCCTGTTCTCGGACCTGCCGGAAGCGATCGACAACACGGTCGAGATCGCGATGCGCTGTTCCTACTATCCGAAGAACCGCAGCCCGATTCTGCCGCGCTTCACCGGCGCCGACGCCACTGACAAGGATGCCGCGGAGAAGGCCGAAGCAGCCGAGCTTGCGCGGCAGGCGCGAGAGGGACTGGAGGCGCGGCTTGCCGCGCACGGACCGACGCCGGGCTACACGGTCGAGCAATATCGCGAACGGCTCGAATTCGAGCTCGGCATCATCGAGAAGATG
The DNA here is from genome assembly GCF_033977265.1 of Mesorhizobium australafricanum. NCBI lineage: Bacteria > Pseudomonadati > Pseudomonadota > Alphaproteobacteria > Hyphomicrobiales > Phyllobacteriaceae > Mesorhizobium > Mesorhizobium australafricanum. Next base: position 410,315 of record NZ_JAVIIT010000001.1, read on the forward strand.
AAGTTCCCTGGCTATTTCCTGATCGTTGCCGACTTCATCAAATGGGCGAAGGCGCAAGGCATTCCGGTCGGGCCGGGGCGTGGTTCGGGCGCCGGCTCGCTGGTCGCCTATTCGACCACCATCACCGACATCGACCCGCTGCGTTTCTCGCTGCTGTTCGAGCGCTTCCTCAACCCGGATCGCGTCTCGATGCCGGACTTCGACATCGACTTCTGCCAGGACCGGCGCGAGGAGGTCATCCGCTACGTCCAGCAGAAATACGGCCGTGACCAGGTCGGGCAGATCATCACCTTCGGTACGCTGCAGGCGCGCGCGGTGCTGCGCGACGTCGGCCGCGTGCTGCAGATGCCTTACGGCCAGGTCGACAAGCTCTCGAAGATGGTGCCGCAGAACCCGGCCAACCCCGTCAAGCTGGCCGATGCCATCGCCAACGAGCCGCGTTTTGCCGAGGAGGCGGAGAAGGAGCCGATCGTCCAGACGCTGCTCGACATGGCGCAGAAGCTCGAAGGCCTCTACCGCCATGCCTCGACGCATGCCGCCGGCATCGTCATTGGCGACCGGCCGCTGTCGGAACTGGTGCCGATGTACCGCGATCCGCGCTCCGACATGCCGGTCACCCAGTTCAACATGAAATATGTCGAGCAGGCGGGACTGGTAAAATTCGACTTCCTCGGCCTGAAGACGCTTACCGTGCTGGAAACGGCGGTGAAGCTCATCCGCCGGCGCGGCGTCGACATCGATCTCGCCACGATACCGCTCGACGATCCCGAAACCTACGCCATGCTGTCGCGCGGCGAGGTGGTCGGCGTGTTCCAGGTTGAAAGTGCCGGCATGCGCAAGGCGCTGATCGGCATGCGGCCGGACTGCATCGAGGACATTATCGCGCTGGTGGCGCTCTACCGTCCCGGCCCGATGGAGAACATCCCGACCTACAACGCCAGAAAGCACGGCGAAGAGGAGATGGCCTCGATCCATCCCAAGATCGACCACCTGGTGAAAGAGACCCAAGGCGTCATCGTCTACCAGGAACAGGTGATGCAGATCGCGCAGGAGCTGTCGGGCTATTCGCTCGGCGAAGCCGACCTGTTGCGCCGCGCCATGGGCAAGAAGATCCGTGCCGAGATGGACAAGCAGCGCGAGCGCTTCGTCACGGGCGCGGTCGAGCGCGGCGTCAGCAAGCCGCAGGCCGATTTCATCTTCGATCTCCTGGCCAAGTTCGCCGACTACGGCTTCAACAAGTCGCACGCGGCTGCCTATGCGGTCGTTTCCTATCAGACCGCCTATCTCAAGGCGCATTATCCGGTCGAGTTCCTGGCGGCGTCGATGACGCTCGACATGAGCAACACCGACAAGCTTGCCGATTTCCGCCAGGATGCGATGCGCCTCGGCATCGAGGTGGTGGCGCCGTCGGTGATGTCGAGCTTCCGTCCGTTCGAGGTCGGCGAAAACAAGATCTTCTATTCGCTGGCGGCGCTCAAAGGCGTCGGCGACGCTGCGGTCGAGCACATCGTCGACAAGCGTGGCGAGAAGCCGTTCAAGAACCTTGCCGATTTCTGCGAGCGGGTCGATCCGAAGATCGTCGGCAAGCGCGTCTTCGAAAGCCTGATCATGGCCGGCGCGCTCGATTGCTTCGGGCACGACCGCGCGCAGATGATGGCCGGCGTCGAACGGATGATGGGCCTTGCCTCGCTGGCGCAGCAGAACGCTATTTCCGGCCAGGCCGACATTTTCGGCGCTTCGCTTGGAAGCCAATCGCAGGCGCTCAACCTGCCGGCGACCGATCCATGGCTTGCCGCGGACCGGCTGCATCGCGAGTTCCAGGTCGTCGGCTTCTACCTCTCGGCGCATCCGCTGGATGAGTACAAGGCAGCACTCCAGAAGATGCGGGTGCAGAACTGGGGTGAATTCTCGGCCGCGGTCAAACGGGGTGCGGCCGCCGGGCGCCTTGCCGGCACCGTCACCACCAAGCAGGAGCGCAAGACCCGCACCGGCAACAAGATGGGCGTGGTGCAGTTTTCCGACACGACCGGCCAGTACGAGGCGGTGCTGTTCTCCGAAGGGCTGGCGCAGTATCGCGACATGCTGGAGCCCGGCCGCTCCGTGGTGATCACGGTTTCGGCGGAAGACCGGCCGGAAGGCATCAATTTGCGCATCCAGACGGTGCAGTCGCTGGAGGACGAAGCCAGCCGCATCCAGAAGGCGCTGCGCATTTTCGTGCGCGATGCAGCACCCCTCGGGACGCTCGCCAACCAGCTCTCGGTCAAGGGCGAAGGGCAGGTGAGCTTCGTGCTGATCAAGGACGCCGGCCAGGGCGAGGTCGAGATCGAGCTGCCCAACCGCTACCGCATCTCGCCGCAGGTCGCATCGGCGATGCGCGCGGTGCCGGGCGTGGTGGAGGTGGAGCTGGTCTAGCCGCCAGTCGTCGCATGTAGCGCGGGGATGAAATTCCCGCCAATACGCTGCATTTACCGCAATACCCCAAGCCCGACGACACGCGACGGGTGTATATTATTATTAGCTAACTTGTTTTAGTGTTGCGCACAGGCGCCGGGGCGCATGCCTGCGTTGCCTGGAAGGCTGACGATTGGGCCAGGGGGGCATCATGGTCGACAGGTTGGATTTTGCGCCGGTCCAGACGGGTCGGGATGGCGGTCGCGCTGATGGTGCGGAGGCTCCGCTCGTGTCGGCTGTTATCCCTTGCCTGAATGAAGAGCGCACGCTCGGCATCTGCATTCGCAAGGCTTTTGATGTTTTTGCGAAGCGAGGCATCAAGGGTGAGGTCGTGGTCGGGGACAACGGGTCGAGCGATCGCTCGGTCGAGATTGCCGAGTCCCTCGGCGCGCGCGTCGTGCACCAACGGGTCAAGGGATACGGCGCGGCGATCAGTGCCGCGGCTGAATCCGCACGAGGCAAGTACCTTGTCATGGCGGACGCGGACGACTCCTACGACTGGAGCAACCTCGGCGACTTCATCGACGCGTTAGAGGGTGGCGCCGAACTGGTCATGGGCGATCGCTTTGCGGGCGGTATCGAGCCTGGCGCCATGCCGCCGCTGCACCGGTATCTCGGAAATCCTGTGCTTTCGACGATTGCCCGCTGGCTTCATCATTCTCCGATACGTGATTTTCATTGCGGCATGCGCGGGTTCACCCGCGATGCGTTCCGCAGGATGGGCGCACGCTCGCCCGGCATGGAATTCGCCTCGGAGATGGTCATCAACGCGCATCGAGCGGGTCTCGTGATCCGCGAAGTGCCGATCAAGCTCTATCCCGACAAGCGCGGCCGTCCGCCTCATCTGCGCTCGTTCCGCGACGGCTGGCGACACCTGCGGCTGATCATAGCCCATGCACCAGACACCATGTACCTTATACCGGGAGCGGGCTTGCTGTTGGCGGGCATCTTCGGCCTTGCGGCCCTCGCTGCCGGACCCGTCCGGATCGGTGGTTGGTATTTCGGAATTCACTTCGTCGCGCTCTCCTCCATGGCGACTTTGATCGGCCTTTTAGCGATTCTGTTCGGTGTGCTGGCCAAGGTGGCGATCGCTATCTATCACCCTGTCCACAGCGACCGGATCGTACCTTGGCTGATGCGCGGCCGCCCGTTGGAATGGCTGGTCTTTTCCGGCGGCGTGCTGGCAGTGGCTGGCTTTGTCGCAGACGCGCTGCTGGCGCTGCACTGGATCTTTGTCGGCGGCCCGATGGAGCAGTCGGTCCACCTGACCTTTGTGACCACCACCGCCTGCGTGGCCGGCATGTCCATGGTGCTGTCCGGCTTCGTGCTCAAGCTGCTGCTTGATAACTTGGGTGACAGGCGTGTGTTCTGACCGTCCGGCTGGCTTCCGAGCGGAAACTCGAGCAGCTCGCAGCGCGGACGAAAAGCCATTTCTATCCGTCGTCATGCCGGTCCACGAGGGGACTGCATGGATCGAAGCGACACTTGACTCGCTGGTTGCCGAGCCAAACGGCAACCTGGAAATCATTATTGTCGACAGCAGCCCGACGAGCACCACAGCTGCCATTGTCGAACGATTTGCCCACCGATTGCCCCTTCGGTTGCTACAGCGAAGGAACCTTGCGCCCTGGCAGGCGAAGACCAATTTAGGCGTCAAATTAGCGGCCGCTGATCACGTCTGCATCCTTCACCAAGACGACCTGTGGTTGCCCGGGCGCGTCGAAGCCGTCCGCCGCTGGCTCGCTGGCTCGCCCGAAGCCGGACTGCATTTGGCTCCGACCGCTATCATTGACCGCTTCGGCCGTCGAATTGGGCGCTGGAACTGCCCTTTGCCGGCTGGCAAGCTGCTCGGGGCGCAATTCCTGCTGGAGCGGCTGCTCGTGCAAAATTTTGTCTCGGTGCCCGCTCCGATATTCCGCCGAACCGCATGGCTGGCGTGCGGGGGCATGGATGAGAAGCTGTGGTACACTCCGGATTGGGACATATGGGTGAAGCTCTCCAGTACCGCTCCGGTCATTTATCACGACGAGATCACGACAGCCTTCCGGGTTCATGGCAGTTCGCTGACCGTAACCGGCTCCCGTGACGTCAACGAGTTCCGGTCGCAAATGCAGATTGTCATGGAGCGCTATCTTCCCCGACTTCCGGCGAGCAGCCGACGCTGGGTCGAACCTGCCGCCCGGGCATCGATCAGCGTCAACGTGCTGCTGGCCGCCGCCTCGGGCGGCGACCTGATGGCCTTGGTCCGCGCCGCGCGTGTTGTGCTTTCGCTCGGACCGATCGGCATGAGGCGCTATTTGCGTGACTCGCGGTTGCGGGAGCGTGTCACGTGCCGGCTTCGCGCGAAACTAACAGGGGCTTTCTGACGCCGATGCCGGGTCCACCTATACCCACGAACGAGCAGTTGGATCAGCAATCCCATGCCGGTGTCAGCAAAAGACCACTTGTGGAACGCGGGTGGCGGTACGCGCTGGTCGGGGCTGTTTGCGCAACTGCGCACAACGCCATTATGATTGCGGCCGATCAGGTGGGGGTGCATTACCTGCTGGGCACCGTGATTTCGTTCTTGGCGGTGACGCCAATTGGATACGCACTGCACAGCCGGTTCACCTTTGCCGAGCCACTTCGCTTTGAGGCATTGGCGCGTTTCGTAGGTGGCGTGGCCATGGCCTATCCAATTTCGGTAGCCATGATGATTGTTCTGTGTTCTGGCCTCGGTTTTAGTGTTGCGATAGCGACTCCGATCGCTACCGTCGCTCTGTTCTTCTGGAACTTTATCGCTGCGCACTGGGCCATACTGCCGCGACTCTATCTGCGGCGGCGGTAACGGTCGTGTATCGCCCTGAACTGGCGATTAGGACGTGCGAAAAAGGTCGCTGCAATGCTCACCATTTCTGATTTTGTAAACGGTGAGCTGGTATTTGCTGGTTATTCCTTGGTGGCAATCACCCTGATTGCGGACGGATTGTGTGTCAGGACTTCCCCCAGGACTTGCAATGGGTGTGCTAAGATGCCCAGTAGCAGCCAGAACAAATTATTAGCTCCTCCGAAAATGTCGGCGAATGATCTACCCATTGTCGGAACGGTCACCCTATGTACGGACTCAATTTTGAGGCCGTTGCCCTGCATCAATCTGACTAGTGAGTTACGAGTAAAATGGTGTCTGTGGTACGGCAGATACCACGCATCCCAAAATTTTCCGAACGCCCTAGCCCACACACAATCGATGTTCGGAACCTCGATCACGATCTTGCCCCCATGGCGCGCATACCCGGATATGGTCGCGAGCAATCCGGCAGCATCGTCATCATGTTCCAAGACGTGCAATGCAATAACGATGTCAAAGCCTTCCCTGCAGGAGTCGAGTTCCGCAGGACCTAGATATGGCCTTTTAGCCAGCTCAACCGGAGGTTCGACGTGCATGTCGGCACCAATGACTGTCGAAGCATCGCCAGCCATTTCACCAAGGATTCTTGTGAATTGTCCGCTTCCGCAACCGAAATCAAGAATCCTTCCCTCCGCGCCGCCAACTTGCCGCAAGAGTTTTCTGGCCTGTGAGCGGAAGGCAATATCCTTGATCGCGTGTGAGAGGCCTTTCGCGTCCGGCTGAAAATCCTGGCTCTCTCGGTTTTGGTAAAGAAAGGCCACATCAGGCAACGGCGGCATGGAGACACCGTGACCACAACGCATGCAGCGCACAACCTCGACGTGCTCGAACTTGCCGCTACGATCCAGGAACTGGCCCAGCGACACATACTGGCACGCTTCCGAATCATCACCAAAGCAGATCATTCGGAACACCCCTTAGCCGTGCATCGCAATCCGATCAGCACAAGACAATATCAACATTCCATTCGGATGCTGGCAACAGCTAACGCCATTGCCTCAAGCTGCCTTGTGAGCGTGCGCATTCCGTGCGCACAATACACCTTCTTCAACGATTCAGGCTCTTTGTGGCTGCAAAGAATTTGGCACCGTAAGTTCGATGACAACAGAAGCGGTGGAAACGAGTAACGATGACGATTTATCCCGAACAGCAACTGCATTTATAGGTATCGCCGTCGCGATAAAGATCGTCATTCTATTCGTCTTTGCGTATGAATGCCGCTTTGTCATGGACGAATTCGTCCAGCTCGGATGGGCAAAATATTTCTCCAACGGCCTCTTCGATACGATCTGGCATCCCAAGGCGGTTGGCTATGCGATCTTCTACGAGATCGCCCACCTGATCGGCTGGGACGCCACATCGATCCTGCTTGTCGGTCGCATGCAAACCGCCCTGTTGGCGTGTGCTACCGTGGCCATGGTCTACGCCTGCGCTCGCGCGCTTGGGGAAGATCGGATCCGTGCCTTGATCATCGTCCTCCTCCTCTTGTGTTTCTCGAATTTCATGGAGCGTATCTTTCGCACCATCGCCGAACCGCTGGCGGTGTTCTTCGCCGTGGCGGCGCTGCTGGTCGTCTTGCGGGCGCGTAAATTGAGGGGATGGCAGATTGTCGCCGCTGGCGGCCTGAGCGGCATGGCATTCCTCGCGACGCAGAAATCAATTTACTTCAACCTGGCGCTAGGCCTTAGTCTGGTCGCCGACGCAGCTTTGATGAGACGCTACGCAGCAGGTGTGGCCCGCGGCGTGTGGCTCGTGCTGGGATGGACTGTTCCCATAATAGTCTACTGCTTCATCTTTGGCGGAGCTGACCCTATTCCGATCGCCAGGAACCTCGTATTCGGCCCGATCGAGATCGCGACGCGCGGGGGTGGTGACTATGGGGGTCTGAGGCAATTCGTGTTTCAGACGCTCGCGCGGAACTATGTTCTCTATGTCTTCTGTTTCGCCGGCATAGTTCTGTCCCTAACACAGATCATGAAGTTCGACGAACGGAGGCGAATTGCGCTGGTCTTCTCCGTCGTCATCACGGTGCTGGTCTTCGCGCACGACCAGCCGTGGCCTTATGTGTTCATCATGGCGTTGCCGTTCATGTCACTATGGTCATTGACAATGCTCGACGGCATCGCAGCCCGCGTGCGTTACCAGCGCCTTGCTTGGATAGCGCTGGTCACGGCCATGGCCATAAGCTTCGTTGCCAATCTACTCTACCTTCGCATCGACAATGCGGCCCAACTTGAACTTGTGGCGCGTGCGGAGTCACTGCTCGCGCCGGATGAACGCTATTTCGATGGCATAGGAATGCTGCCCAATCGGATGGAGCCGACGACCTTGTGGCTCGACAAACACTATGTGCTCGCGACCTTGCGGGAAAGCGGACACTCCGAGGCGTATAGTGTCCTGAGCAAGTCTCGGCCGAAGCTGATCCTATGGTCTTACCGGATGGACTATATCTATCCCGTAGTCGCGCCGCTGGTTTTGAACAGCTACGTCAGAGTGGCACCTAACCTTTGGATCGCTGGTTACCGCCTTGCTCCCGGTGAGCGGAAGGTTTTCGATGTTCCCATTGCTGGAAGCTATGCGCTCTACAGCGCAGACGGAACGCCGTTGCGGGGTCAGGTCGAAGTCGACGGCAAAGTACTTGACCCGCCATTTCAATTTTCGACCGGACCGAAGACGGTGACATTGCGCAACAGCTCAGGCGAAGCGTTGCTGCTGCCGACGGGTTCGTACGCTGGCCATTTCAAATCCGGCAGCGACAATTCTCTATTTGCCGACGTCTACGATTGAACCGAGTGCTGCTCGATCGACGGGGCGTTGACGGCAGTTGTGTCGGCGTCAGCCAAGCCCGGTCGGATCGTAAGCGACCGAACCAGGCTACCGACTTACTTGCCTAGGACGCGGCCATCTCGGCAGGCTGCGGCGTCTTCTTCTGCAAATTGAGCAGGTTGCCGGCCAGGATCAGGGCAGCGCCGCCGGCGGTGAAGACGTCGATCTGCTCATGATAGAGCAGCCAGCCGACCAGAGCCGACAGCGGCACGCGCAGGAAATCCATCGGCGAGATGATGGTGGCATCGGCGTGAACCAGCGCGCGCGCCAGGCAGAAATGCGACGACATGCCGGTGAAGGCGATCAGGAATATCCACGGCCAAAGCCCGGGCGAGGGGTTGTGCCAATAATACAGCGCCGGGATGAGGCCCACCGCCGACTGGATGACAAGCATCCAGAAGATGATGCGCACCACGCTCTCGGTCTTGGTCATCGACTTCACCAGCACCATCGAGATGCCGAAGCAGACCGCTGCGCCCAGGACGACGAGGTGGCCCGGATCCATCGAGCCCGCGCTGGGCCGCACGATGACGACCACGCCGATCAGGCCAAGCACGATCGCCGCCAGCTTCGACCGCGACAGTCTTTCCCCCAAAAAGCCGACCGCCAGGATCGCGGTCCAGATCGGCGTCGTGAACTCGATCGAGATCAGCACGGCCAGCGGAATAAGCGTCAGTGCGTAGAGCCAGGCAGCCTGGCCGGTATAGTGGATGACATTGCGGGCGATATGGGCGAAAGGGCGCTGCGTGAGCATTGCGGCAAAACCGCCGTTCATCATCACCAGCGGCAAAAGGATGAAGAAGCCGATCACCGAGCGCAGCTCCAGAACCTGGAAGACGTTGAGCTCGGCGGTCGTCTCGCGGCCAGCAATCGACATCCCCAGAAACGAGGTGATTGACAGCGCCATCCAGAGCGCGGCTTTTGGGATCGAGGGAGCAGGTGCCATTTGGGGCTCTATGTCGCAAGACCGGACTTTGGCCGCAACCATTAGCGGCGTCATTCCACTGGGCCAGTGAACAGGGTGTCAAAAAACCGTCATCGCGACGGCGGAACCTGGCGCCTGGGCACCCGTTAAGTCCACGCTTAGGCCTTCCTCCGGAAGGAACCGGCTGGCGGGGTTCCCGTTTCCGCGAAACGGGGAACCACTCCAGCTCTTTGTTTTGACGCAATTCGGGACGGAAGGGTACGGCGAAGTCGCTGAGACCAACCGTTTTACGCTTTTCCTGGGATTGCCTGAGTGATCGCGAGAGGGAACGTCTTGATGAAATCGACCGCTGCCTTGCTGGCCGCCGCCTGTCTTTTCTGCCCGACGGGCGCGCATGCCGACGAGGCGGCTTTCCTGCGCTCGCTGCACGGAAAATTTTCCGGCAAGGGAACGGTCAGGATCAGAACGAACACGCCGGTGATGAACATCAACTGCACTTTCACTTCGAACGCGACGGCGGACTCGTTGTCGCTCGATGGCACCTGCCGTGCATTGTTGATCATGTCGCGGGAAATCCGTGCCGACCTGAAGGTCAGCGGGGCGAGTTACACCGGCACCTATATCGGCTCGCGCAGCGGACCCGCCGGGCTCAGTGGAAGCCGCAAGGGCGATGCGATCAACCTCGACATCCGCTGGGCGAAAATCGTCAATGGCGACCGCGACGCGGAGCTGACCGTTGAAAAGACCGGGCCGGACGATATGCGGATGACGGTGACCGACATGGATCCGGCGACCGGCAAGATGGTGGTGACGAGCCGGATCGATCTGAAGCGGACCTGACCCTTCAATCTTCCAGCGGCTCTGGCGGATTGGCGGTGCGGCCCTTGCCGAATGTGTAGCCGGTCTCGACGGCTTTCCTGCCAAACTTGTCGCGCAACGTGTCCATCGCGCCTTCGGCCAGCGCGCGCTTGCGCGACTGCACGTCGACAAGATCGGGCGGATCGGCTTTTTCGTCGTCGGAGAGGTCGCTGACGCCGATGCCGAGCAGGCGGAATTTCGTGCCGTCGGCTTCGCGGCGCAACAGGTCGAGCCCGGTCTGAAAAATACGGTCGGCCAGGCGTGTCGGGTCGCCAAGTTGGCGGTTGCGGGTGCGGGTCTTGAAATCCTGCGTCTTGAGCTTGAGCACCACGGTGCGCCCGGCAATGCCGGATTTCTTCAGCCGCGCCGAGACCTTTTCCGACAGGCCGCGCAGCACCGGCACCAGCTCCGCCAGGGTGGCGATGTCTGTGTCGAAGGTGGTTTCTGCCGAGACGCTCTTGGCATCGCCGTCGGGATCGACCGGGCGGTCGTCCTCGCCACGCGACAGCCGGTAGAGCCGGTCCCCCATCACGCCATAGCGACGCATCAGATCCCCGCGCTCCATGCGCTGCAACTGCGCGATCATGCGGATGCCGTCGCGCTCCAGCGTCGCGGCCAAGGCCTTGCCGACACCCCAGATCATTGTCACCGGCTGCGCGGCGAGAAAGCTTGGCGCCTCCGCTTCGCCGATCACCGAAAAGCCGCGCGGCTTGCGGAAATCCGAGGCAATCTTTGCCAGGAACTTGCAGTATGAGAGGCCGGCTGAAACGGTGATGCCGAGCTCCTTTTCCACCGTCTGCGAAAAGCGTGCCAGCACCAGCGCCGGCGGCATGCCGTGCAGCCTCTGGGTGCCGGCGAGGTCGAGAAAGGCTTCATCGATCGACAGCGGCTCGACCTGCGGCGTCAGCGCCAGCATCAACGCGCGCACCTGGCGGCCGACGCCGACATATTTTTCCATGTTGGGTGGAATCACCACCGCTTCCGGGCACAGTTCGAGCGCCTTGAACATCGGCATGGCCGAGCGAACGCCCTGGATACGGGCGATATAACAAGCGGTGGAGACGACGCCGCGTCGGCCGCCGCCGATGATCACCGGCTTGTCCTTCAGCGCCGGATTGTCGCGCTTTTCGATCGCCGCGTAGAAAGCGTCGCAATCGATATGGGCGATCCGCAGGCGGTAGAGCTCGGCGTGACGGACAAGGCGCGGGCTGCCGCAGCGGTCACAGCGACGCGTCTCTGAGCGCTGGAAAGCCAGGCAGTCACGGCAAAAACCGTGTTCGGGATTGTTGACAGGAGCCGCCATCGCTGCGAACATAAAGAGAACAGATGCAATGGTACGACAGCGCAAGGCTGGCAACAAGCTTGGCCTGGGGAGAACGCATGAGCACGACCATAGCACCGCTGACTCCTGAGCGCTGGGCCGATTTCGAGGACCTGTTTGGCAAGCAGGGCGCCTGTTACGGCTGCTGGTGCACGCATTTCCGCCTGGCGCCGGCGGAGCGCCGCGCCAGCGACAAGGAGCGCAACAAGGATCTGATCAAGGCGCGAATCGAGGCGGGCCCGCCGCCGGGGCTTTTGGCGCTCGAGGACGGCAAGGCCGTCGGCTGGATGCAGATCGGCCCGCGCGCCGACGTGCCGGAGTGGAACAATCAGGGCAGGGGTTCGGCACCGGTCGATCCGGCCGATGCCAGCGACCCGGATGTGTGGGCGATCTCCTGCTTCTTCATCCGCGTCAAGGCGAGGGGCCGGGGCATCACGCACCGCCTTGTCGAGGGCGGCATCGCCTTCGCCCGCGAGAACGGCGCAAGGTTGCTGGAAGCCTGCCCGATCGACCTGTCGCGCGATTCGCGCTCGATCGGGCTTTTTGTCGGCTCATCGCGGGTGTTCGAGAAGGCTGGCTTCGAAAGGCTTGTCGAGCGCAAGCCCGGCCGGCCGCTGATGCGGCTGGTGCTTTAGCCGGGCGCGCTTTTAGCCTACAGTCGGCGTCTTGCGGCTGTAACGCTTCTTGCCTACCAGAAGCACAGATATTTCGTCTTCCGAGATCACGGAGAACCGACGTGAAGCGTATTTTGCCACTTGCCTTTGCCCTAGCGCTCAGCGCGCCTGCTTTCGCCCAGACCGTCGACAATCAAGGCGCCAAGCAGCTTTCCGACAATCTGGCGCGCTATTTCGGCAAGCAGGCGTTCGACACGGGCGTGCTCAAGGTTTCGGTCGAGGGCGATGCCTATAAGATCGCGCTCGACATCAAAGCGCTCGTCAATGCGCTGCCTGAGCAGAAGCTCCTGAAATTCGATATGGCGCCATACGCCTTGATGGTGAAGCCGCGCAGCGACGGGTCATGGGATGTCTCGTCGAATTTTTCGCAAGGCGCGTCCTTCGAATTCGATGGGCCGGAAGGCCGTCAGAGCATGGAGTTCACGATCAAGGACGGCAAGCTGACGAGCGTCTACGATCCGGCTCTTGCGGCCTTCACCAGCGGAACCAGTTCGGTGACCGGGATGACCATGACGTCCCGCGAAGCCAAGCAGCAGGCCGATGTCTCGACCGGCGCCGGCACCGCCACCGTTGTCGCGACCAAATCCGCCAATGGCGGCGTCGACTTCACGGCCACGCAAAAAGTCTCGGACTTCGTCGAAAGGATCAAGGTCGATGATCCCGACAGTGGAATGAATTTCCCGCTCACCTTGAAAACGCCGGAGCTTTCCGTGGACGCAAACGGCAAAGGCGTGCGGACGAAGCCGCTGCTCGACCTGCTTGCCTTTGCCGTGGCCAATGAGGACGAAGCCAGGCTCAAGGCGAACCAGGCGGAGCTCAAATCGCTGATGCTGGCCGCACTGCCCGTCTGGGAAAGGGTCGACGGCAATTACCGTTTCAAGGATTTCGAGGTGGATAGCCCTGTCGGCAAGTTCGGGGCCGCGCAATTCAGCACCGCATTCGGCATGGACGGCGTTTCCCAGAACGGCAAGGTCGATTACACGATCAAGGCCACCGGGCTGACAATCCCGCATCAGACCCTGCCCGAATGGACCGTGCCGTTGCTGCCCACCGAGATCGACCTGAATTTCGGCGGCGCCAATATCGACCTCGATACGATGGCGAAAAAGGCGATCGAAGCCTTTGATCTCAATAAGAATCCACCGCTGTCGGATGAATTCGGCAAGGCCTTGGTCGCCGATTTCAAGGCCAAGAATCCGAAGGTCGTGATCGCGCACAGCACGGTGAAGAACGCCGACATCGAGGTGGCGATGGAAGGCGAGATGACGTTTCCCGGCGAGAAACCCGATGCGACCGTGACCGTCGACGTCGCCGGCTATGACAAGATCGTCGATGCCCTGAAGGAAGGGGCCAAGAGCGACGAGCAAATGGCGCAGGCCTTCCCGTTTGCGCTGGCCGTCAAAGGTTTTGGCAAGACGCTGCCGGACGGCCGGTTGGAGTGGGTGATCAACACCAAGGCCGACGGGTCCGTCGCGGTCAACGGCGCCATGCTGAAGGGGCCGGATGCCGCCCAGGACGACAGCGCGGGCCAGGATGACAACGCAGGCGATGACGGCGCGAACGGAACGGATGGTTCCACCGGAGGCGACGATTCGGACGGCGGCGACAATGGCGGGGCAGGCGCCAAGCTGCAGCCCTGAGCGCTTGAGCTAGAGCCCGAGAGCGCGCGCGATCTTGGGCGCCGCCTCGCGCCAGTCCTCGACCGAGATGATGTCTTCGGGCGTCGGCGGGAGGAAGGCGCGCAATGAATTGTCGGCCATCAGATGGAAGAGGTTGGCGTCCGAAACCGAATTGCGCGCCGAGACCAGGTTGGAGGGCTGATCGTCGACAAAGGCGAGGGGCCGGCCCTTGGCGCCGCGCAGTTTTGCGATTGCCGGCCCCTTGGCCATCTCCGTCGTCAGCAGCGGGTAATTGAGCCCCAGCGCATCGAGATGCGCGCGGCGCGCGGCGCGATGCTTGTGCGGCATGGCGGTCAGCATGACGATCTCGGCGCTTTGGCCGAGCATCGCCAGCGCGTCCGCGGCGCCGTCGGTGATGCTCTGCCAATCGGCCTGAGTGTCGAAGAAATCGCCGAGAAGCGCCGTCACTTCCGGCTGCTCGATCAGCCGGCCGGTTGCCGTCTCGGCGATGTTGCCGGTAAGGCGGAAGGACGCGAGCGTCAGGCCGAAACCGCGCGACTTCAGGTAGTGCGGGAAGGGCCGGATGAATTCGAGCACGACATCGTCGACGTCGAGCACCAGCAGCGGCCGGTCATCGGCGGCAAGCTCCTCGATCTGCCGCGCTGTCTCGGGATCGTCGCTCATGTCGAGCGCTCGTGATCATCGTTGCCGAGCGGAAGCGCGCGCAGTGCCTTGCCGACGGCGGCCGGCGGCGTGCCGGTTTCCTCGGCAAAGCGCAGAAGCGTCGGCTCGTGGGCGAGGATGAATTGCAGAACGCCGGCAAGGAAGCCGGGCTCCGCGGCGGCCTTGCGGATCGACTGCGCGTCGATGCCGGTGATCGCCAGAAAGCGCGGCAGAAGTTCCGGGTCGGCGGCGACGAAGCCCAATGCCTTGACGGCAATGGTTTCCGCTTCCTCGCGCATTGACGCTGCGTTCGCCATCATTACCTTTGGAATGGTGGATTTTTTTGAGTCTCTCTCCGCAGTAACGGCAAGCGTCGCTTGCGGCAAGCCTCCGCTCTCTCCCGTACAACGTCCGAAGGTGGAATTGATGCAGCTTTCCAACCTCCGGTTTCCGTTTCGTCAATCATATTGGGCTAGAGTGGAAAAGGGTTGGGTGCGGTCCGAAGGGGACGCATTGCGACGGCCTTCGGCTTCGAGGGCGGTCGGGACGGGAAATTGATGGCTAAGAAGGTGATGATCGTCGAGGACAATGAGCTCAATATGAAGCTCTTTCGGGACCTCATCGAAGCCAGCGGTTACGACACGGTTCGCACGCGCAATGGGCTGGAGGCGCTGGATCTGGCGCGCCAGCACAGGCCGGACCTCATCCTGATGGACATCCAGCTGCCCGAAGTGTCCGGTCTGGAAGTGACGAAATGGCTGAAGGAAGACGACGAATTGCATTCGATCCCCGTCATCGCCGTCACCGCCTTCGCCATGAAGGGCGATGAGGAGCGCATCCGCCAGGGTGGGTGCGAGGCCTATATCTCCAAGCCGATTTCGGTGCCGCGCTTCATCGAGACGATCAAATCCTATCTGGGCGATGCCTGATGCCTGATACCAGCAGAACCGGAGCCTTTTGAGATGACCGCGAGGATCCTCGTCGTCGACGATATCCCCGCCAATGTGCGGCTGCTGGAGGTTCGGCTGCTTGCCGAGTATTTCGAGGTGCTGACGGCCAATAGCGGTCCGGATGCGATCGAAACCTGCGAGAACGGCAAGGTCGACGTCGTGCTGCTCGATGTGATGATGCCCGACATGGACGGGTTCGAGGTCTGCAAGCGCCTGAAGAGCGATCCGGCGACCTCGCATATCCCCGTCGTCATGATCACCGCGCTCGACCAGGTCTCGGACCGGGTGCGCGGCCTCGAGGCCGGCGCGGACGATTTCCTGACCAAGCCGGTCAACGACCTGCAACTGATGACGCGGGTGAAGAGCCTTGTCAGGCTGAAGTCGCTGACCGACGAGCTAAGGCTGCGCGCCTCGACCACGCGCAATATCGGCATCGAGGAACTTCTGAGCCGCGATTTCGCGACCGAGGATACCAAGCCGAGAGTGCTTCTCATCGATGAACGCAGGTCTTCCGTCGAACGTATCCAGAAGATGCTGCGCAACACTGCCGAACTCGATGTCGCGACCGACCCGAACGCAGGGTTCTTCCAGGCGGCAGAGACGCCATACGAATGCGCGCTGATCTCGACCGCCTTCGCCGACTTCGATGCGCTGAGACTGTGCTCGCAGCTTCGTTCGCTCGACCGCACGCGCTTCCTGCCGATCATGCTGCTCGCCGACGAGGGCGAGGAGGGCCGGATCCTGCGCGGCCTGGAACTCGGCATCAACGACTACCTGATCCGGCCGATCGACCAGCACGAGCTGACGGCGCGCCTGCGCACGCAGGTGCGGCGCAAGCGCTACAACGACCAATTGCGCGCCAGCGTCGCCCAGACGATCGAGATGGCGGTGATCGACGGGCTGACCGGGCTGCACAACCGGCGCTACCTCGACAGCCATCTGCAGACGCTGTTCGATCGCGCCGTGGCGCGGCGGCGGCCGCTGTCGGTGATGATCACCGATCTCGATCGCTTCAAGGCGATCAACGACACCCATGGCCATGACGGCGGCGACGATGTGCTGCGCGAGTTCGCCAGGCGGCTGCGCAAGAATGTGCGCGGCATCGATCTCGCCTGCCGCTTTGGCGGCGAGGAGTTCGTCGTGGTGATGCCCGACACCGACGGCGCCGTCGCCGAGAAGGTTGCCGAGCGCATCCGCGCCGAGATCGCGCAAGCGCCGTTTGCCGTCGGAAACGACGGCAGGACGATCGAGGTCACGGTCAGCGTTGGCGTGTCCTCGCTTCTGAAGGGAACCGACAGCGTCGCCGCGCTGATGAAGCGCGCCGACCTTGCGCTCTATGAGGCCAAAAGCGGCGGCCGCAACCGGGTGGTCGCCAAGGCAGCCTAAAGCGCGTCGCGATCTTTCAGGTCCGCTCCCTACGCTTAGATTTTGATCTTGCGCACGTCCTTGTCCCCAAACCGGTTCCCACTTTTGGGAGACATGCTTTGGTAAAAGCCGCTAATTCGCAGTCGTCCCAACAGGGTTACGAATTTACCTTAATCCAAGCGATTCGCGAGCGGTGGTTAAGAAATGGTTGATTTTTATAAGGTCTTGCGCAAATCTGCGACGCATAGACAGAAGGCGAGGCCGGCACGAGGGTAGACTAGCCGGCCCGATCCGAAAATACCCCATGATGCTCAGGTCCGCCGCATCTCCTGGGTCCGTGGGGTCGGCCGGCCGGCGCTGGCACATAGTGGCCTCCTCGTACCGCTGCCAAACGCCGACCGGCCCCCTTTTCGAAAAACCGACATCGGAACCGTGCGCTGAACAGCGGCGCGGTTCCTTGTCGTCCGGTCTTTCCTGAAACAAAAACGCCGCCCAGAGGGCGGCGTTTTGATTTCTCAGGACAGCCAGATTACTTGATCTTGGTTTCCTTGAACTCGACGTGCTTCTTGGCGACCGGATCGTACTTGCGGAACGAGAGCTTGTCCGTCTTGGTACGGCTGTTCTTGCTCGTGACGTAGAAGAACCCGGTGTCGGCGGTCGACAGAAGCTTGATCTTGATGTTTGCGGCTTTGGCCATGATTTTCGTCCGTTAATGTTCGTGGAGTTTTGGCCGCTGGAGCACGGGAAAAACACCCGGACGCGGGAAACTTGGCGCGACACATAAAGAACGCGCCCGGAAAGTCAAGCCCGGGCGCCTTCCTTGCCCCATTTCGGCATGGCCGATTTCACCGCTTCAGGCGTTCTCCCCGATCAGCCGGCCCGTCTTTTTCCAGTCGCCCGTCGTGTTCCACCAGCGGTTCGGATTGGCGCGGTCGTCCAGGCCCTTGGATCGGCTGGCGAGCAGCGGCTGTATACGGATGACGGGCTCCTGGTAGGAATGGGCCTGGAATATCGCCTCGACGACCCGGGCGGCGAGGGCCTGGTCGTCGGCGATCTCGAACGACACTTCGACTGTGCCCGGCCGCCGCCGCAAGTCGTTTTCGGCGCCGGCGGCGGCACCTTCGAGCGGCCGGTAGCGCTCGATGCCTTGCGCCGACTGATAGGCGTTGGAGTCATATTTGCCCATGCGCAGCGGCGTGATCGCCACCACTGCCTCCATGATGCGCTCGACATCGGCGGCCGGCGCCTGGAATGTCACGAGCAGAAGCAATTCCATCCTGAGGGAGCTGGTTTCAAAGCCGCTGTCGATCATCGCAATTCTCCTACCTGCGTTGAGGCAGGGTATAGCAGGGGTGCTGCTGACACGGTGATGTCAGGATGCCCGACGCTTCGGCGACATTCGCCTAAAGCGCGTCGCGCTGAAACGGATTCAGGCGACGCGCTTTTAGGTCCTTGTTTTTATGCATGTCGTTGTCCCAGAACCGCGTACACTTCTGGGCGACATGCATTAGAGAATCCTGCGCACCAGCCTGACCAGGACCAGAACCATGTAGGCGGCGAAGAAGATCGCCAGCGCCCAGCCGAAGCCTGAGGGGCCGAAGGCATCCATGCCGATGCCGATCGCCTGTGGACCCAGCACCATGCCGACGCCGTAGCAAAGCACGAAGGCGGCATTGGCGGACGCCAGTTCATGGCCGGATAGCTGGGAGCCGAGATGGGCAAGCCCGATCGTGTACATGGCGGCGACGACGCCGCCCCAGACGAACAGGAGGGCCGCCATCAGATGCCAGTTCTGCGCGAAGTACGGCATGAAGACGGTGCCGACGAGGCCGACGGTGGCGCAGGCCAGAAGCAGATGGCGCCGGTCCGAGATACGGTCGCTGATCATGCCGATCGGGATCTGCAGAAGCACATTGCCGAGTCCGATCATCGTCAGCAGCAGTGCTGCGTCGGCCTCCGAATAGCCGATGCGGCTGCCATAGACGGGAAACAGCGAGAAACCGCCGGTCTCGACGGCGCCGAAAACAAGCACGGCAAAGGTGGCTGTCGGCACCAGCCAGATGTAGCGCAGGAAGTGGCTGGTCTCGCTGTCGGCGACGATGGTCGGGCTCTCATTGCGGGCCGCCAGCACCGGGATAGCGGCAAGCGTCACCAGCGCTATGGTGACGCCGAATGGCCGGAAGCCCGTGCTGCCGAGATGGGCGAACAGCCACGGTCCGGCAGCGAAGCCGAGCGACAGCACGGTGGCGTAGATGCCAAGCACAAGGCCGCGCCGGTTCGGCGGGGCCGAGGTGCTGATCCAGAATTCCGACAGGATGAACAGCACCGTCAGCGAGATATGCAGGGCGACGCGGAGCGGAAACCACATCCAGAAGTCCGGTGCGAAATGGAAGCCGACGAAGGCGAGCGCGCCGGTGGCAATCATTATCAGCATGGTCCGGGCGACGCCGAGCCGCATGGCAAGCGGGGTGGCGAGCGGCGCGCCGGCAATCGAGGCGAGGCCGGCGACAGCCGTGTTGAGGCCGATCATCGAAGCGGAATGGCCGCGGCTTTCCAGAATGACGCTGAGCAGCGGCATGCCGAGGCCGATGGCGATGCCGACGACGCTGATCGAGGAGATCGCCGCGATCATCGGCAGCCAGTGTACGCGTTCGTCGCCCTGTTCGTGGGTATCGACCGTCATGGGATCAAAATGCTCTGCTTCTAAAGGACTTCGCGGACAAAGCGGTTGCGGACAAGCCGGAAGAACGGCACGGCGCCCCCCGGCCGCAGCAAGGGATCGTCGGCAAGCCGCGTTTCCAGTTCTTCCAGGATCATGCCGGTAATGTCGGGGATGTCGGCCTTACGGGCATCGGCAAGCCGCAGCCAGACGAGTTCTTCCAGTTCGTTGGTCGGACCGCCGTCGGGCAATTCCACGGCAACATCGTGGCGCCAGGCGCTGAAGAAGCGCGTGTCGAAACGGCGCACGCGATTGGGCGGGGTGATGGCGCGGGCGATCAAGCGGAGCGCGTCCAGCGACGGGATCACGTCATGTTCGACGAAGCCCTGCCAGTCGCGCTTTACGGTCGAGAAAGCGCCTTTGCGGCCGATCAGCAGCCCGGCTTCCTCGTAGGTCTCGCGAATCGCCGACAGGGCAATTGCCCGCGCGCGCGCCGCGCTCGCGCGGCCGGGACCCGCGACCAGCTTTTTCTCTTCTTCGCCGCGCAGAGGGGCGGCGACGGGAATGCGGCTGTCAGCCGGATCCGTGCGGCCGCCGGGAAAGACGAATTTTCCGGGCATGAAGGCGTGACCGGCATGGCGCCGGCCCATCAGCACCAGAACATCCTTGTCCCTGCGATCGAGCAGAATGAGGGTCGCGGCATCACGCGGACGCAATGCCCGGCCGCTGCGCACGGCCAAGCCTTTATCGAGCTTGTCGACATCCGCCTTGGTCATTCGTTCCATGCGCTCGACCTAGCGGAAACTTCCCGGATGCGAAAGTGGCTTGCGCATCGCGGCCTTTGCACCAGGGCCGACAGCGGTAGAACCTGGCTTATCAATTGCTCTCGAATTCGTCCTTCTCGTCGCCGAAGCCATGCATATAAAGCGCCCATTGCAGGCCGATGACAGCGCCCTTGACCGGCTGCAACAGCACAAGCGCAAGAATGATGGTCAACGGCACCCAGATCAGCGCATGCTGCAAGGTCGAGAGCGTGGTGGTGGCCTGCACCGCCATGAACGAGCCAACCACGATGTGGCCGACGATGACGATAACCAGATAGGCAGGCAGGTCATCCGCGCGATGGTGGTGGAGCTCCTCGCCGCAGACCTCGCATTTGTCCACGGGCTTTACGAAAGCGCCGAACAGCTTCCCCTTGCCGCAGTGGGGGCAACGGCCGAGCATGCCGCGCTTCATCGCCGTCCACAGCGGGCGGGCGACGCGGCCAGAGTGATGCTCGCCACCGAAAACCTGTTCTTCCACCTGCAAATCGCCTGGCATCAACTTCTCCTGCCGCGCGGTCCGGAGCGCGATTGCGACGCGCGGGCGCGGCCCTTGGCCTTGTGGAACGACCGCCTCGATCCGGGCAGGGGCTTCGGGTCGGTCAGCATCTCGAAACGCATCGCGCCGGCCATTGGCGCGACCTCGACCAAGCGAACTTCGACGCGATCGGCGAGCTGATAGCCCTTGCCGGTGCGTTCTCCGAAGAGCGATCGGGCGGTTTCGTCGTAAATATAGTAATCTCCACCCAAACTTGACACCGGAATAAAGCCGTCCGCGCCGTACTGCGGCAATTGGACAAAGAGGCCGGCCTTGGTGACCCCGGAGATGCGCGCGTCGAACGTATCGTTGACGCGCTCGGCGAGATAGGCGGCGACCAGCCGGTCGACCGTATCGCGCTCGGCGGCCATGGCACGGCGCTCCGTCGCCGAGATCAGCGCGGCGACCTCTTCCAGCCTGTCCGCCTCCTGCTGCGTCAGGCCGCCGGGCCCCAGACCAAGTGCTGCGATCAGCCCACGGTGCACGATCAGATCGGCATAGCGGCGGATCGGCGAGGTGAAATGCGCGTAGCGCCTGAGGTTGAGGCCGAAATGGCCGATGTTCTTCGGGGAGTACTCGGCCTGGCTCTGTGAGCGCAGCACCACTTCGTTGACCAGCGCCTCGTTGTCAGCGCCGCGCACCCGCTCCAGAATGCCGTTGAACTGGCTGGGCCGCATCTGCGCGCCGCGTGCCAATGACAGGCTGAGCGTTTGCAGGAAGTCTCGCAGCGATTCCTGCTTGGCGAGCGACGGCGCATCATGGATGCGGTAGACGAGGGGCTCTTTCTTGCCCTCCAATGTTTCGGCGGCCGCGACATTGGCCTGGATCATGAACTCCTCGATGAGCTTATGCGCATCGAGTCGCTCCGGCACGATGACGCGGTCGACCGTGCCGTCGGGCTTCAGCAGGATCTTGCGCTCCGGCAGGTCGAGCTCCAGCGGCTGGCGGGTATCGCGGCCGCGCTTGAGCAGCGCATAGGCATCCCATAGCGGCTTCAAGACGCTGTCGAGGATCGGCCGCGTCTTATCGTCAGGAATTCCATCGATCGCGGCCTGCGCCTGCGGGTAGGCGAGCTTTGCCGCCGACTTCATCATGACGCGGTGGAAGGAATGCCTGAGCTTGCGGCCTTCCGACGAGAAGGTCATGCGCACGGCGATGGCCGGCCTGTCCTCGCCCTCGCGCAGCGAACAGAGATCGTTGGAGATGCGTTCGGGAAGCATGGGGACGACCCGGTCCGGGAAATAGACCGAATTGCCGCGCTTCAAGGCTTCTCGGTCGAGCGGCGTGCCATAGCGGACATAAGCGGCGACATCGGCGATCGCCACGGTGACGACGACGCCTCCGGGATTGCTCTCGCCCGTATCGGGTGTGGCGAAGACGGCGTCGTCATGGTCCTTCGCATCGGCCGGATCGATGGTCACCAGCGGCAGATCGCGCCAGTCCTCGCGGTGGTCAAGCGTCGCCGGCTTCACCGCTTCGGCCTCGGCAATCACGTCCGCCGGAAAGACATGGGGAATATCGTGGGCGTGGATGGCGATCATCGAGACCGCCTTCTCGCTGCTCAGCGAGCCAAGCACCGCCAGCACCTTGGCGCGCGGCAGGCCGAAGCGCGAGGCGCGTGCCGGCTCGACCTCCACGAGGTCGCCATTCCTGGCGCCGTTCTGGAATTCCTTGTCGACGATCAGTTCCGGCTGGCGGCGTTCGACGGGCTCGATGCGGAACGTACCATCCTTCAGCACGCGGAAGACGCCGAGCACCGCGTCGCTGCGTTTTTCGAAGATTTTCATCACCCGGCCGGTATAGGCAGGGCCTGACGGATCGTCGGTCGGGAAGGTCTTGGCGAGCACGCGGTCGCCGATGCCGGGCGCTGGGCCGCCGGCGGCGCGCGAGATGCGGATGGCGATGACGGGCGGCGAGCCGGCGCCGGTGTATTCGTTCGGATGCGCCAGAAGCGCGCCGTCATCGTAGCGGCCGAAAATGTCGAGCACCGCAACGTGTGGCACGGCGCCCGAGCGAGTGAGACGCTTCCGCTCCTTGTTAAGCAGGCCTTCGTCCTGAAGGTCGCGCAACAGGTCCTTCAACCAGATGCGGTCCTCGCCGCGCAACGCGAAGGCCTTGGCAATCTCGCGCTTGCCCGAGCGGTCGGGATTTTCGGCGATGTAGCGCAGGATCTCGTCACGCGAGGGCCGGTAATCGTCCTTGACTACCTTGGCCCTCGTGTCGGCGTTGCGCGGATCGCCATGGCTTCTTCCGGAGATCCTGCGCGCCACGTCCTGCTATCCTTTTTTCGCTGCCCTGCGGAAGGGTTTTTTGCCGCTCCCGCCCTTGGCTTCCTTCTCGGCGATCAGGGCGAGCGCTTCTTCCATCGTCACCGATTGCGGATCCTTGCCCTTGGGCAGGGTCGCGTTGACCTTGCCGTAGTTGACATAGGGACCGTATTTGCCGTCACGCACAACGATCTTGCCGCCGCCGTCGGGATGGTCGCCCAACTCCTTCAGCGCCGCCGGCGTGGCGCCATTGCGGCCGCCCTTGCCCTTCTGCTGCTTCTCGGCAATCACCGAGACGGCGCGGTTCAAGCCGATCGAGAACACGTCCTCGATGCTTTCCAGATTGGCATAGGTGCCGTCATGCAGCACGAACGGGCCGTAGCGTCCGAGGCCGGCCGAGATCATCTTGCCGGTTTCGGGATGCTTGCCGACGTCACGCGGCAGCGCCAGCAGCGCCAGCGCCTTCTCGTGGTCGATCGACTCGGGCGTCCAGCCCTTGGGCAGGCTCGAGCGCTTGGCCTCCTTGCCTTCGCCGCGCTGGATGTAGGGGCCGAAGCGGCCGCTACGCAGCGTGATTTCCTCGGCGGTGTAGGGATCTTTGCCGAGCAGCTTGACGCCGTCCTCGCCATTGCCGTTTTCGCCATTGGGATTGGCGGCGTCGCCGAGCTGGCGGGTATAGGAGCACTCCGGATAGTTCGAGCAACCGACAAAGGCGCCGAACTTGCCGAGTTTCAGCGAGAGATTTCCTGAGCCGCATTTCGGGCAGATGCGCGGATTGGAGCCGTCTTCGCGTTCCGGGAAAACAAGCGGCGCGAGTTCTTCGTTGAGCGCGTCGAGCACGTCGGTGACGCGCAATTCCTTGATGTCGTCGACAGCGCCGGAGAAATCCTTCCAGAAGTCGCGCAGAACGTCCTTCCAGGCGAGCTTGCCGTCGGAAATCTCGTCGAGCTTTTCCTCGAGCGAGGCGGTGAAGTCGTATTCGACATAGCGCTCGAAGAAGCTTTCGAGGAAGGCCGAGAGCAGCCGGCCCTTGGCCTGCGGCACCAGCCGGCGCCGGTCGATGGTGACGTAATCGCGGTCTTCGAGCGTCTTCAGGATTGCCGTATAGGTCGACGGCCGGCCGATGCCGAGCTCTTCCAGCTTCTTGATCAGCGACGCCTCGGAGTAGCGCGGCGGCGGCTCGGTGGTGTGCTGGGTCGCGTTGATCGCCTGGCGGGCAAGCTGCTCACCAGCGCGGATCTCGGGCAGGCGGCGGCTCTCCTCGTCTTCCGCGTCCTCGTCCTTCTGGTCGGTATAGGCGGCGATGAAGCCGTCGAATCGGATGACCGAGCCGATCGCGCGCAACTCGGCGGTGCGGGCGCCGTTGACCGCCTCGATCTCGACCGTGGTGCGCTCGATCTCGGCCGGCTGCATCTGGCTGGCGATGGCGCGCTTCCAGATCAGCTCGTAGAGCCGCGCCTGGTCTGCGTCGAGATACTGTCTGACCGATTGAGGCGTGCGCTTGAAATCGGTCGGGCGTATCGCCTCATGCGCCTCCTGGGCGTTCTTGGCCTTGGCGGTATAATAGCGCGGCTTTTCAGGCAGGTATCTTGCACCGAACTCGCTGACGATGGCGCTGCGGGCAGCCTCGATCGCCTCAGGCGCCATCTGCACGCCGTCGGTTCGCATATAGGTGATGAGGCCGGCGGTCTCGCCGCCGACATCCATGCCTTCATAGAGTTTTTGCGCCACCTGCATGGTGCGGGTGGCCGAGAAGCCAAGCCCGGACGAGGCGGCCTGCTGCAGCGTCGAGGTGGTGAAGGGCGGGCCGGGATTGCGCTTGGTCGGCTTGGCCTCGACCGACAAGGCCTTGAAGGTCGCGCCTTCCAGCATCGCCTTGATGTCGTCGGCCTGCGCCTTGTTGCCGATATCGAGCTTCTGCAGCTTCTTGCCGGCGAAGGCGGTCAGTCGCGCCTCGAAACTGTCATTGCGCGGCGTGTTGAGGATGGCGGCGATCTGCCAGTATTCCTCGCGGACGAAGCGTTCGATCTCGGATTCGCGGTCGCAGACCAAGCGCAGCGCCACGGACTGCACGCGGCCGGCCGAGCGGGCGCCCGGCAGCTTGCGCCACAGCACCGGCGACAGCGTGAAGCCGACCAGGTAATCGAGCGCCCGGCGGGCGAGGTAGGCGTCGACCAGCGGCGCATCGATCTGGCGCGGATTGGCCATCGCATCCAGCACCGAGGCCTTGGTGATGGCGTTGAACACGACGCGGCTGACCGGCTTGTCCTTCAGCGCGCGCTTCTGCTTCAGGACTTCCAGCACATGCCAGGAAATCGCCTCGCCCTCGCGATCCGGGTCGGTGGCGAGGATCAGCCCGTCGGCATCCTTGACCGCCTTGGCAATGTCGGCGAGGCGCTTGCCCGACGCGGTGTCGACCGACCAGGACATGGCGAAGTCCTCGTCCGGGCGGACCGAGCCGTCCTTGGCCGGCAGATCGCGGACATGGCCGAACGAGGCAAGGACCTTATAGTTCTTGCCGAGATATTTGTTGATTGTCTTCGCCTTGGCCGGCGATTCGACGACGACGACGTCCATGAGGTCTCTTATCAATCAGGAGGTGGCGGAAGAACTCCGCGACGCACGACGAAATCCCACTCTTTTCGTCGCTCACATGGCCGCGCTTTTGCAATCGGTCAAGGGCAAGCGGCCAATTTGCGAAGCGCCAATCGTCGATACACTCTCTAGAGTGTATGGCAAAGATCACATTTTTGGCGATGGAGGCGTTCGCGCCACGTATGAGGTCAGGACGATCTGTACCGGCCCGTCGAGCCGCGGTCGGTGCCGAGGCGCGAGGCGCGCCCGGAAAAGATCGCCGGCTGCCGAAATTGAACCAACTCGGCAGCCAGGCAGTTTCCGCATGCCAGCGGTGGGAGGAAACTCAATCAGCCTTGACGACGTGCCAGGCGCCGGCGACGCCTTCGCCGGTCATGTCCCCGGCCTTCTTGTCCTTGACGAAAGTATAGACCGGCTTGCCGTCATAGGCCCACATCTTGGAGCCGTCGGTGCGGTCGACGATCGTCCATTCGTCGTCGGCCTTCGCGCCGGCCTCGGCCTTCAGCGGCGGCCAGTTGGCGGCGCATTTGTCGTAGCAGGTGGATTTGCCCTTCTCATCCTTGTCGAAGGTGTAGAGCGTCATGCCCTTGGTATCGGTGTAGATCTTGGTGCCGCCCACTTCGGCTTCCTTCCAGGCTTCGGCGGCCTGGGACGCGGCGGTGCCGAGCAAAAACGCGGCAAACCCGAGTGCAATCGCTTTCATGACAATCTCCCTGAGAATAAGCGCGCGGCAATCGCGCGCTTATCCCGACAACGTATTGGGATGGCCGTTTCTTCCTTGGGCCAAGCGGCGACGTGCCACGCAATGGTGATTGGCAGGAAGGCTTTCGCATCGCTATATCGGCGCCAGCACAATCGGGGCTGAAGAAATGGCATTGGACATCGGCTATGTCAGCGCGGTCGGGGCAGGGGCGATCTCGTTCCTGTCGCCTTGCGTGCTGCCGCTGGTGCCGCCCTATCTCTGCTACATGGCCGGCGTTTCGGTCGACGATTTCCGCGGCAATCAAAGCGTGACGGCAAAGGAAGGCGCGCGCGGCGCGCTGCTCTATGCCTCTTTGGCCTTCGTGCTGGGCTTTTCCACCGTCTTCGTCGCGCTCGGCGCCGGCGCCTCGACCATCGGACGCCTGCTGCGCGTCTGGCAGGAACCGCTGGCGATGGCGGCGGGCGTGCTGATCATCATCATGGGCCTGAACTTCCTCGGCATCCTGCGCATTCCGCTCCTGTCGCGCGAGGCGCGCTTCCAGTCGCAAGGCAAGCCCGCCAGCATGATCGCGGCCTATGTGATGGGGCTGGCCTTCGCCTTTGGCTGGACGCCCTGCATCGGCCCGGTTCTGGGGCCGATCCTGACTTTAGCCGGCGGGCGCGAGACGGTGGGCGAGGGCGCGCTGCTGCTCGCCGCCTATTCGCTCGGCCTCGGCATTCCATTCCTGGTCGCGGCGCTGTTTTCCGGCGCCTTCATGCGCTTCCTCGGCAAATTCCGCGTCCATCTCGGCCGCGTCGAAAAGGCGATCGGGGCATTGCTGGTCGTTGCCGGCGTGTTTTTCCTGACCGGCGGCGTGCAGAGCGCGTCTTACTGGCTGCTGGAGAATTTCCCGGTGCTGGGGCGGCTGGGCTGAAGCCTCAATCCGAACGACGCTTGAGGGCCTGCGTTACCTGTCTGCAAACAGCCCCACCATCTCACCGGAATTTAACCGCATTGGTGCAGCATGAGCGGCACTGCTAACATGCGTTGATTCAAACCTTTTTCATACGGTTGCCCATCCATGAGCCAGAGATCCTGCCTGTCCGTCATCCTCGCCGCCGGCGAAGGCACTCGCATGAAAAGCGCGATGCCCAAGGTGCTGCACGCCATCGCGGGCCTGCCGATGGTGGCGCATGTGGTGAAAGCTGCCGAGGCGGCCGGCGCAACTGGCCTGGCGCTGGTGATCGGCCACGGCACTGAGGAGATGCGCAAGGCGGCACAGAAATTCGCGCCGAAGGCGGAGACCTTCGTGCAGGAAAAACGGCTCGGCACCGCGCATGCAGTGCTTACCGCGCGTGAGGCGATTTCAAAGGGTTACGACGATATTCTCGTCATGTTCGGCGACACGCCGCTAATCGATGCCGGCGCGCTGGCAGCCGCGCGGCAAAAGCTGGCGGAGGGTGCCTCAGTCGCGGTGATCGGCTTTCGCCCGCCAAGCCCGAACGGCTATGGCCGTTTGATCGAAAAGGCTGGCCATCTCGTCGCCATCCGCGAGGAAAAAGACTGCTCCGAGGAAGAGAAGAAGATCGGCTTCTGCAATGCAGGCATGATGGCGGTGGCGGGGAAGCACGCGCTTCGGCTGCTCGACAAGGTCGGCAACAAGAACGCCAAGGGCGAGTTTTATCTTACCGATATCGTCGAGATCGCCGGCGCGGAAGGCCTCGACGTGGTGGCGACGGAGGCGAGTTTCGAGAATGCGCTAGGCATCAACAATCGGGCCGAGCTTGCCGAAGCGGAAGCGATCTGGCAGGCGCGCCGGCGGCGCGAGGCGATGCTTGCGGGCGTGACGCTGATCGCGCCGGAAACGGTCTATTTCTCGCATGACACCGAAATCGGCGCCGACACGATCGTCGAGCCGAATGTCTGGTTCGGGCCGGGCGTCAAGATCGCCTCAGGCGCCAAGATCCACGCCTTCAGCCATATCGAGGGCGCGACGATCGCCTCGAATTGCGATGTCGGGCCGTTCGCGCGCCTGCGGCCGGGCGCCGATCTGAAGCAAAAGGCCAAGGTCGGCAATTTCTGCGAGGTCAAGCAGGCGACGATCGAGGAAGGCGCCAAGGTCAACCACCTGACCTATATCGGCGACGCGCGCGTTGGTGCCGCGGCCAATATCGGCGCCGGGACCATCACCTGTAACTATGACGGCTACTCGAAATTCTTCACCGACATCGGCGAGGGTGCCTTTGTCGGTTCTAATTCGTCGCTGGTGGCGCCGGTCACGATCGGCAAGGGCGGCTATATCGCTTCTGGCAGCGTGATCACCGAAAGCGTGCCCGACGATGCGCTGGCCTTCGGCCGTGCCCGCCAGAAGACAATTCCGGGCAAGGGCAAGGAATTGCGCGAGCGCTTTGCATCGGCCGCCGCGGCGAGGAAGAAAGCCGCGGAATAGGCCTCAGTGCTTCCCTACGGAAAGGCAACCGCAACTCGATATGAACGAGTGGAAACCAGGACCCTGAAAACCGGAGCAGTTCGGGTAACCGGATTGCAAGCGCGGTCTGGCATCGTGCATTGGAAAAAAACCGTTCCGCTGACACGGAACGAAACGCAAAGTGACTTTCGCGGCAGACCGGCAATCCCTAGATAACGCCGGGTTTTCCGCTGGGAATCGGGGGCTAGCGCATGTGTGGTATCGTTGGAATTGTCGGCCGGCAGCAGGTCGCGCCGCTCATTGTCGATGCGCTGAAGCGGCTTGAATATCGCGGCTACGACTCGGCCGGCGTCGCCACCATCGAGAAGGGCGAGCTCGGCCGTCGCCGTGCCGAAGGCAAGCTCATCAACCTCGAGCGCCGGCTGAAGGACGAGCCGCTCGACGGCACGATCGGCATCGGCCACACGCGCTGGGCGACGCATGGCGTGCCCAACGAGACCAACGCGCATCCGCATTTTTCCAACGGCGTTGCCATCGTCCACAACGGCATCATCGAGAATTTCGCCGAGCTGCGCGACGAACTCACCCGCGACGGCTACAGCTTCGCCTCGCAGACCGACACCGAGGTCGTCGCGCACCTTGTGGCGCGCGAGCTGGCCAAGGGGTTGAAGCCCGTGGAAGCCGCGCATGCGGCGCTGAAGCGGCTTTCGGGAGCGTTTGCGCTGGCGATCATGTTCGAGGGCGACGAGGATCTGATCGTCGGCGCCCGCAACGGCCCGCCCTTGGCCGTCGGCCATGGCGAGGGCGAGATGTATCTCGGCTCCGACGCGATCGCGCTGGCGCCCTTCACCAACTCGATCACCTATCTGGAGGACGGCGACTGGGCGGTGGTGCGCCGCGAAAGCGTGACCATCTACGACATCGACGGCAACAAGGTCAGCCGCAAGCGCCAGCAGTCGCTGTCGACCAGCTTCATGGTCGACAAGGGCAACCGCCGGCATTTCATGGAAAAGGAAATCCATGAGCAGCCCGAGGTGATCTCGCACACGCTGGCGCATTACGTCGATTTCGTATCGGGCGTTTCGAAGCCGCTCGACCTGCCTTTCGACTTCGCCAGGATCGGCCGGCTGGCGCTCTCGGCCTGCGGCACCGCCTATCTCGCCGGGCTGATCTCGAAATACTGGTTCGAGCGCTATGCGCGGCTGCCGGTCGACATCGATGTCGCCTCCGAGTTTCGCTATCGCGAGATGCCGCTGTCGGCCAATGACGCGGCCTTCTTCATCTCGCAGTCGGGCGAGACCGCCGACACGCTGGCCTCGCTGCGCTATTGCCGCAAGGCCGGCATGAAGATCGGCGCGGTCGTCAATGTGCGAGAATCGACCATGGCGCGCGAGTCCGACGTGGTGCTGCCGACGCTTGCCGGGCCGGAGATCGGTGTCGCCTCGACCAAGGCTTTCACCTGCCAGCTCTCCGTCTTGGCTGCTCTTGCAGTCCGCGCGGGCGTGGCGCGCGGGACGATCTCGCGCGATGAGGAGAAGCGGCTGGTGCGCGAGCTTTCTGAGGCGCCGCGCTTTGCCACCCAGGTGCTGAAGCTCGACGAGCAGATCGAACGCGTCTCGCGCGAGCTCTCGCGCTACAAGGATGTGCTCTATCTCGGCCGCGACACCAATTTCCCTTTGGCCATGGAAGGCGCGCTGAAGCTGAAGGAGATCTCCTACATCCACGCCGAGGGCTATGCGGCCGGCGAGCTCAAGCATGGGCCGATCGCGCTGATCGACGAGAACATGCCGGTGATCGTCATCGCGCCGCATGACCGCATCTTCGAAAAAACCGTCTCGAACATGCAGGAAGTGGCGGCGCGCGGCGGCAAGATCATCCTGATCACCGACGCCAGGGGCGCGGCGCAGGCAAGTATCAAGACGATGGAGACGATCATCCTGCCCGAGGTGCCGGAGATCATCTCGCCCATCATCTACGCGCTGCCGATCCAGATGCTGGCCTATTTCACCGCGGTGTTCATGGGCACCGACGTCGACCAGCCGCGCAATCTGGCGAAATCGGTGACGGTGGAATAGTACCGTCATTACCGGCAGGTTGTGGATGGCGTGATGGGTTGCTCGGTTGGCTTACAGCGCTTCGAAGTGGCACGGCCAACAGCCCACTTTCGTCATCCACGGGCGGAGCAGGAGCGAAGCTCCTGCGCAGACCCGAGGATCCATTCCGTGACGTTTGAGCGGATCAAGCAGTGTAGAATCGGGCGCTACCACCCGATGCCGCGGAAAAGCTCGAACCACTCCAGATTCGTCTTCTCGATCAGTTCGATCTTCCATTGGCGCGGCCAGCGTTTCAGCGACTTCTCGCGCTGGATGGCATCGCGGATGTCGAAATACTCTTCGTACCAAACCAGGCGTTGCGCGCCGTAGCGCCCGGTAAAACGCGAGCCTTCGCCGGACCTGTGCTCTGGCATCCGACGGCCGAGATCGTTTGTGACACCAGTATAAATGGTGCCGCGCTTCTTGCTTGCTGTCATATAAACATAGCCCGTCATGCATGAAGCATAAGGGATGGATGATCGGACGACCATTCTGATGGGTTGCATTCTTCGGCCGACGTCACGGAATGGATCCTCGGGTCTGCGCAGGAGCTTCGCTCCTGCTCCGCCCGTGGATGACGAAGGGAAGCATGTTTCGGCTAATCGCGAACGGAAGCAGCCCCGTTTGTAACATCGAGAGCCGCGATCTTGCAGTTCGCTTTGTATCATTGCATGATACATTTCGTGGGGAAGGGCACTTGCCCTAACTCTTTGAGGATACGAAGTTATGCTCAAGTTTGCACGCCCCATGCACCCCGGAGAATTCCTGCGCGAGGAGTATCTGGTGCCGCTCGGCATGAGTGCCGGTGTGCTTGCGAAGAAGCTTAATCTTCCGCGCACTCGGATCGAGCGCATCGTCAAGGAGGAGGTCGGACTTACTCCAGATACGGCGCTTCGCCTCGCCAGGTTCTTCAACACCACGCCCGGGTTCTGGATGAACTTCCAGAAGGCTTACGAGTTGGAGACCGAAGCGAGCAAAATAGCGTCGGAACTCGAGAAGATCGTGCCGCTGGATACAGCGGCATGACGATCGCTCTTTAAAAACTTCGCAGTTCCAAACCGGCTCGCGGTTCACTAATCTCGGCGCCGCAACCCTGCGCCGCGGTGAACACATGTCCGACGCCCCGAAGACCTCTGGCATGACCCGGCTGAGAAATTATTTTTTGACGGGCTTCATCGTCTGCGCGCCGCTGGCTATCACCGCCTATATCGCCTGGTCGCTCATCGGCTGGGTCGATTCCTGGGTGAAGCCTTACATCCCCGCCCGCTACAATCCCGACAGCTACCTGCCCTTCCCGGTTCCCGGCTTCGGGCTGATCGTGGCGCTTATCCTGATCACGCTGATCGGTTTCCTGACCGCCAACATCGTCGGCCGCGCCATCGTCAATTTCGGCGAACGGCTGCTTGGCCGCATGCCGCTGGTGCGCGGCATCTACGGCTCGCTGAAGCAGATTTTCGAAACGGTGCTGTCGAACAAGGGCGACATGTTCCGGCAGGTCGGGCTGGTCGAATATCCGCGCAAGGGTGTGTGGTCGCTGGTCTTCGTCGCCAGCGAGAAGGAAACCGAGATCAACCAGAAGCTCGACCAGGAAGGCGATCCGCTGATCGCGGTGTTCATGCCTTGCACGCCGAATCCGACCACCGGCTTCCTGATGTATGTGCATAAATCCGAGATCGTGCCGCTCGACATGTCGATCGAGGACGGCGCCAAGCTGATCGTTTCGGCCGGCATGGTGGCGCCCGAGGTCAAGGCCAAGCTGGTGACGCTGAACGGCGAAACCATCGAAGGAGCGCTTGCCAATCCGCCAATCGGCGCCGGGCCTCAGCCGGCGCGCAGCAAGCGCACCGCCTCGTCGCGGCCGAACAGGTAAAGCAACAGCCTAAGCGCCTCGCCGCGTTCGGATTGCAGATCCGGATCGCGCGACAGAATCAGCCGCGCATCGTCACGCGCGGCTTCGAGCAGGTCGGCATGGAATTCGATCCGCGCGACCTGGAAACCGGGCGTGCCGGACTGCCTTGTGCCCAGCAACTCGCCTTCGCCGCGCAGTTTCAGGTCTTCCTCGGCGATGCGGAAGCCGTCCTCGGTCTCTCGCATCACCGAAAGCCGGCGTTTTGCGGTCTCGCCGAGCGGATCCTTGTAGAGCAGCACGCAGGATGACGACTTGTCGCCGCGACCGACGCGGCCGCGCAACTGGTGCAGTTGAGCAAGGCCGAAGCGCTCGGCATGCTCGATGACCATGATTGTCGCATCCGGAACGTCGACGCCGACCTCGATGACGGTGGTGGCGATCAGGATGCGCGTTTCGCCCTGCTTGAAGGCACGCATCGCCTCGTCTTTCTCCGCGCCCTTCATGCGCCCATGCACCAGGCCGATCCTGTCGCCGAACAGCGGTTTGAGCGAGGCGAAGCGGTCCTCCGCAGACATCAGCTTGATCTCTTCGGATTCCTCGACCAGCGGGCAGATCCAGTAGATCTTCTGGCCTTCGGCAACTGCATCGCGCATGCGCCCGACCAGTTCGTCCAGCCGTTCCATCGGGAGGGTGACGGTGCGGATCGGCTGCCGGCCGGCCGGTTTCTCGGTCAGTTTGGAGACATCCATGTCGCCGAAGGCGGTCAGCACCAGCGTGCGCGGGATCGGCGTCGCCGTCATCACCAGCATGTCCGGCGCATCGCCCTTGGCGGTGATAGCGAGGCGCTGGTGGACGCCGAAGCGGTGCTGCTCGTCGACGACGGCCAGCACGAGATCGTGGAATGTCACCGTTTCCTGGAACAGCGCATGCGTGCCGACGACGATGTCGATCACGCCGCTGGCGAGACCTTCCAGCGTCTCGGCGCGCTCGCGACCCTTCTCGCGACCGGTCAGGATGGCGAGACGCAGGCCGATTTTCTCCGCCAGCGGCGCGATGGTCGCCAGATGCTGGCGCGCCAGGATTTCGGTCGGCGCCATGAGCGCCGCCTGGCCGCCGGCCTCGACCGCGCGCGCCATGGCAAGCAGCGCCACCACCGTCTTGCCGGAGCCGACATCACCCTGCAGCAGGCGCAGCATGCGTTCGGGATCGGCAAGGTCTGCATTGATTTCACCGAGCGCGAATTCCTGGCTGGGAGTGAGCTTGTAGGGCAGGGCGGCGCGCAGCTTTTCGACGATGCTGCCGTCACCGACCAGCGGCCGGCCCGAAAGGCGGCGAA
Organism: Mesorhizobium australafricanum; assembly: GCF_033977265.1. Classification (NCBI taxonomy): domain Bacteria; kingdom Pseudomonadati; phylum Pseudomonadota; class Alphaproteobacteria; order Hyphomicrobiales; family Phyllobacteriaceae; genus Mesorhizobium; species Mesorhizobium australafricanum. The sequence continues at coordinate 444,122 of NZ_JAVIIT010000001.1, forward strand.
TTCTGGCCCGCACCAGCGCCAGCGATACCTGGCCGGCCAGCAATTCGTCATAGGCAAGGCGCCGCCACGCCGAGCCCTCGACGGCAACGTCGATCGGGTCCTTCGGATAGTGGATGCGGGCCAGCGCGTCACCGAAGGATGGAAAAGTGTGGCGGCGCATGAAGGCGTCGTCCTGCCACTCGGGCAGTTCCGGCAGGCGGCCCAGCGCTTGTCCGATGGCGCGGCGCAGCACCTTGGCCGACAGGCCGGCGGTGAGCGGATAAACCGGCTCGACCAGCGGCAGGCCCTCGGCCTCGTCGATCGGTGCGATGTGGTCGGGATGGACCATGGTCGGGCGGCCGTTGAACCATTCCATGCGACCCGAGATCACCACATGCTCACCTTCGGGAAGCATCTTCTGCAGATAGGCGGCGTGGGCATGGAAGAAGGTCAGCGCGACCTCGCCGGTGTCGTCATGGGCGTAAACCCGGTATGGCACCGACCTGTTGCCGCGCGGCGGCGGCTGATGGCGGTCGACCCGCACCTCGAGGGTGACGATCTGGCCTTCGGCCGACCGCGCGATGCCGGGCCGGTTCCGGCGGTCGATCACGGTGTTGGGCAGCACGAACAGAAGGTCGGCCGCGCGCGCGGCGCGATCGCCAAGGTCGGCCGGCACCACGCGCTCGATCAGCAAGCCAACTTTCGGGCCGACGCCGGCGAGCGAGGTTATCGGAACGAACAGAGGATCGAGGATGGTGGGACGCATGGTGTCAGCTTATGTCGCGGCGACGGCAGCGCAAGGCTGACACCGGTCTCTATCCACGCTATATGCGCCGCTTTGAACAGGGATGCGGCGCCATGACCGGAACACAGCGATCAAGCGAGGGGCTGGACGCCCGCCGCCGCAAGCTCCTGTTCCGCTCGTGGCACCGTGGCATGCGCGAGATGGACCTGATCCTTGGTTCCTTCGCCGACGCGGAGATAGGCGTCTTGACCGGCGATGAAATCGACCAATATGAGAGACTTCTCGAAATCCCCGACACTGATTTTTTCTCGATGGTCACGGGCGAGCGCCCGGTTCCGCCCGATGTCGATTGCGCGGTGCTGCGGAAGATCCTGGCCTCGCGCCGAACCATGACATTTTGAAGCAAGCGTATCCATGAGCCTCATTCCTTCCATCGGCCTGCCCAAGGGCCGCGCCGGCCAGTTCATCGTCGACGGAGTCGCCGACGGCTACGAAGCCTTCGCGCTGGTGCAGACGGCGCAGGAGATCGCGCCCGACAAGCCGGTCCTGTTCGTCGCGCGCGACGGCCAGCGTCTGCCGGCGATCATCGAAGCGCTGGCCTTTGCAGCGCCCGGCCTGCCGGTGCTGGAACTGCCGGCATGGGACTGCCTGCCTTATGACCGCGTTTCGCCTGGCGCCGATGCCGCGGCGCGGCGGCTCGACGCGCTTTCCGCCATGATCGCGCTGGCCAGGAAGCCGCATCGCGCCGTGGTCCTCACCACCGCCAATGCGCTGTTGCAGCGCATTCCCCCGGCCGTGCTGATCGAGGCGCAGACTTTTCACGCCAGGCCTGGCAACCAGATCGATATGAACGCGCTGATCGCGCGGCTGGAGATTTCCGGCTTCGAGCGCGTGCCGACGGTGCGCGGCCTCGGCGAGTTCGCGGTGCGCGGCGGCATCCTCGATCTGTTCGCGCCGGGATGGAGCGAGGCGCTCAGGCTCGACTTTTTCGGCGACACGCTGGAATCGATCCGCGTCTTCGACGTCGCCACGCAGCGCACCACCGGGCAGCGCAAATCGATGTCGCTGCAGGCGATGAGCGAGGTGGCGCTGACGCCGGAGACGATCAGCCGCTTCCGCCGCTCCTACATCGAGGCTTTCGGCGCGCCGTCGCGCGACGACGCGCTCTATGCGGCGGTCAGCGAAGGCCGGCGCTTCGCCGGCATGGAGCACTGGCTGCCGTTCTTCTATGAACGGCTTGAGACTGTGTTCGACTATCTGCCGGACGCACCTGTCGTCTTCGACCATCTGGCGCATGAGGCGCTGGCCGAGCGCCACACGCTGATCCTCGACCACTACGAGGCGCGGCGGAAGCAGGCCGACAGCGCGCTGAAGGACGCGGTGCCCTACAAGCCGGTGGCGCCGGACCTGCTTTATCTGTCGCCGGACAATCTCAAATCCTCGCTCGGACCGCGCGAAGATATCGACTTCACCGTCTTCGATGCGCCCGATGTCGGCGGCAAAAAAGTCTTCCATGCCGGCTCGCGACACGGCCGCAGCTTCGCCGAGGAGCGCGCCGACCCCAACATCAACGTCTTCGATGCGGTCGTGAAATACATTGCCGACGAGCGCGCCGCGCGTCGCCGCGTCATCGTCGCCGGCTGGACGGAAGGCTCGCTCGACCGCCTCGGCCAGATTCTGGCCGAACATCATCTTGGCAACCTGAAGCCCGTTGCGACGCTCGCTGAGGTCGAAAAGCTCGAGCCGGGGCAGGCGGGTCTCGCCGTGCTGCCGCTCGAATCCGGTTTCGAGACCGACGACATGGTGGTCGTCGCCGAGCAGGATATCCTTGGCGACCGGCTTATCCGGCGTTCGAAGCGCAAGAAGAAGGCCTCCGATTTCATCGCCGAAGCCTCGTCGCTGTCGTCGGGCGACATCGTCGTCCATACCGACCATGGCATCGGGCGCTTCATCGGCCTGCGCACCATCGAGGCCGTGGGCGCGCCGCATGACTGTCTCGAAATCCACTATGCCGGCGACGACCGGCTGTTCCTGCCGGTCGAAAACATCGAGCTCCTGTCGCGTTACGGCTCGGATTCCGCCGAGGCGCCGCTCGACAAGCTGGGCGGCGGCGCCTGGCAGGCACGCAAGGCGCGGCTGAAGCGGCGCCTGCTCGACATGGCCGGGCAGCTGATCCGCATCGCCGCCGAGCGGCAGATGCGCGCGGCGCCCGCGATGATCCCGGCCGAAGGGCTCTACGGCGAGTTCGCCGCGCGCTTCCCCTATGAGGAGACCGACGACCAGCAGACGGCGATCGATTCCGTCATGGACGATCTCGGCGCCGGCAAGCCGATGGACCGGCTGGTCTGCGGCGATGTCGGCTTCGGCAAGACGGAAGTGGCTCTGCGCGCCGCCTTCATCGCGGCCATGGAAGGGTTCCAGGTCGCGGTCGTCGTGCCGACGACCTTGCTGTCGCGTCAGCATTTCAAGACCTTCTCGCAGCGCTTCTCAGGCCTGCCGATCCGCATCGCGCAGGCTTCGCGCCTGGTCGGTTCCAAGGAACTGGCAGAGACCAAGAAGGGGATTGCGGAGGGCACGGTCGATATCGTCGTCGGCACGCATGCGCTGCTCGGCAGCTCGATCTCGTTCAAGAGCCTCGGTCTGCTGATCATCGACGAGGAGCAGCATTTCGGGGTCAAGCACAAGGAGCGCCTGAAGGACCTCAAGTCCGACGTGCATGTGCTGACGCTGTCGGCGACGCCGATCCCGCGCACGCTGCAACTGGCGCTGACCGGCGTGCGCGAGCTGTCGCTGATCGCAACGCCGCCGGTCGACCGCATGGCGGTGCGCACCTTCATCTCGCCCTTCGATCCGCTGGTCATCCGTGAGACGCTGCTGCGCGAACGCTATCGCGGCGGCCATTCCTTCTATGTCGTGCCGCGTATCAGCGACCTGGCCGAAATCCTTGATTTCCTTCGCGAATCCGTGCCTGAGCTGAAGGTGGCGGTGGCGCATGGCCAGATGCCTCCGGGCGAGCTCGACGACATTATGAACGCCTTCTACGACGGTCAGTACGACGTGCTTCTGTCGACGACCATCGTCGAATCCGGTCTCGACATCCCGACCGCCAACACGCTGATCATCCATCGCGCCGACATGTTCGGGCTGGCGCAGCTCTATCAGTTGCGCGGCCGTGTCGGCCGTTCGAAAGTGCGTGCCTATGCGCTGTTCACGCTGCCGGCGAACCGCAAGCTCACCGACACGGCCGAGCGGCGGCTCAAGGTGCTGCAGTCGCTCGACACGCTGGGCGCTGGCTTCCAGCTCGCCAGCCATGACCTGGACATCCGCGGCGCCGGCAATCTTCTGGGCGAAGAGCAATCGGGCCACATCAAGGAGGTGGGCTTCGAGCTTTATCAGCAGATGCTGGAGGAGGCGGTGGCCGAGGTGAAGGATACGGGCGAGGCGCAGGATGGCGGCTGGTCGCCGCAGATCGCGGTCGGCACCGCGGTGATGATCCCGGAAAGCTATGTGCCCGACCTGCAGCTCAGGATGGCGCTCTACCGCCGCCTTGGCGACCTCCAGAGCACCGAGGAGATCGACGGCTTCGGCGCCGAGCTGATCGACCGTTTTGGGCCGCTGCCGGAAGAGGTGACGCATCTCCTCAAGATCGTCTTCATCAAGGCGCTCTGCCGCAAGGCCAATGTGGAGAAGCTCGATGCCGGCCCCAAAGGCGTCGTCGTCCATTTCCGCAAGCGCGAGTTCCCCGATCCGGTCGGGCTGGTCAAGTTCATCGGCGAGCAGGGCTCGTTGGCCAAGATCAGGGCCGATCATAGCGTCGTCTTCATCCGCGACTGGCCGAATGCGGAGAAGCGGTTGGCCGGCTCGGCCGTGGTGATGACGCAACTGGCCCGGCTGGTCGACAAGGCCGCGTAAGGCCGGCCTGACCTGAATCTCGACATACCTTGGCACCAGGACCATTCGCCACCACTGAAAAACCCGGCTAGAATAGGTAATCGGCTTCGTGTAAGGAGCCGCGACCTCGTATCGAGGCAGGAATGGCGGACGAGGACGTTCGCCGGTTTGTTTGACGCAATTCCGATGGAAATTTCACACTTTTCCTGGAGTTGCTCCGAAAGGGCGTTTGGGTGCAGCGATGACGAAATGGTCGCCGAATTCGTGGAGAGAAAAGCCGATCAAGCAGGTCCCGGCCTATCCGGATCCTGCGGCGCTCAAGGCCACGGAAGCCCAACTTGCCACCTTCCCGCCGCTGGTTTTTGCCGGCGAGGCGCGCAAGCTGAAGAAGCAGCTGGCGGCGGTCGCCGCCGGCGAAGCCTTCCTGCTCCAGGGAGGCGACTGCGCCGAAAGCTTTGCCGAACATGGCGCCGACAACATCCGCGATTTCTTCCGCGTCTTCCTGCAGATGTCGGTGGTGCTTACCTTCGCCGGCGCGCAGCCAGTGGTGAAGGTCGGCCGCGTCGCCGGCCAGTTCGCCAAGCCGCGCTCGTCCGACAACGAGACGAAAGCCGGCGTGACGCTGCCGAGCTACCGTGGCGACATCATCAACGGCATCGAGTTCGACGCCAAGTCGCGCATACCCGATCCTGCGCGGCAGGAAATGGCCTACCGCCAATCTGCCGCGACGCTCAACCTTCTGCGCGCCTTCGCGCAGGGCGGCTATGCCAGCCTGGAGAATGTGCACCGCTGGATGCTGGGCTTCGTCGCCGACAGCCCGCAGGGCGAGAAGTACGGTGCGCTCGCCAACCGCATCACCGAGACGATGGATTTCATGCGCGCGGTGGGCATCACGTCGGAAACCAATTTCGCGCTGCGCGAGACGGATTTCTACACCAGCCACGAGGCGCTGCTGCTGGGCTATGAAGAGGCGCTGACGCGCGTCGATTCGACCTCGGGCGACTGGTACGCGACCTCGGGCCACATGATCTGGATCGGAGACCGCACCCGCCAGCCCGACCATGCGCATATCGAATACTGCCGCGGCATCAAGAATCCGCTCGGCCTGAAATGCGGGCCGTCGCTGACGCCGGACGGCCTCATGGAACTGATCGACCTGCTCAATCCCGAGAACGAGCCGGGTCGGCTGACGCTGATCGCGCGTTTCGGCTCCGACAAGGTCGCCGAGCACCTGCCGAAGCTGGTGCGGGCGGTGAAGAAGGAAGGGCGCAATGTGGTGTGGTCGTCCGACCCGATGCATGGCAACACGATCGAGGCGGCCGGCTACAAGACGCGGCCCTTCGATCGCATCCTCAAGGAAGTGCAGACCTTCTTCGAGGTGCATCGTGCCGAAGGCACGCATCCGGGCGGCATCCATGTCGAGATGACCGGCAAGAACGTCACCGAATGCACGGGCGGCGCCCGTGCGATCACGGCGGAAGACCTGCAGGACCGCTATCACACCCATTGTGATCCGCGCCTCAACGCCGATCAGGCGATCGAGCTCGCCTTCCTGGTCTCGGACCTGCTCAAGAAGAGCCATCCGATCCAGCACAAGCAGGCTGCCAACGCCTGAGCAAGGCTGGACTCCTGATCATCGAAGGCGCCCGGCACGAAGCCGGCGGCTTGTCAAAAATTGGGCGGATGGATTTCGACGGCCGGCTATCCGGGTCGGTGGTTCATTCCGGATCCGGCGGTCCCGGCGGGTCGCCTGGGAAACTGGTTCTGCCGGGCGGAATGACGGCAAAGTTGATCTCCAGCGGCGGTGCCTTGAGCGACCAGTCGAACGACACCGTCTTGACCGGCAGGCCGGCAGTCCAGGCCTGCTGTTGTGGCGAGAGCTTCCAGCCTTTCGGCCATACCAGAAGCATGCCTTGATCCCGCAGCCGCTGGTCCGTGATCCAGGGAGCTAAGCGCCTGTCGAGGGTCGTGAAGATCGAAGGCTGGTCAGGGGCTTCCAGCCCGGCAAGCCTGGCAGCGATGTCGTCGCCCCCGACAATGCCCAGTGGCCCCGGGACTGTCTCATGCCAGATCGCTTCGGCCGCGAGCGAAATCGATCGCGCCGGCCAGCACATCGGTTGCAGGCGCCCGCGGATGTTGCAACTGCTCCAGCGGGTCGCCGCATAGGCGCTCGACACGCCGACCACGCATAGCAGCGCCAGCACAGTCAATCGGCGCAATTCTTTTTGTCCCAGTCGGTGGCCCAGGAGCGCGATCGCTAGGGCGCCGACGAGATTGTACATCGTCGCGCCCCAGGATTCGCCGGCGCCCGTAAACAGCGAAGCGATCATCACCAGGAGCGCTGGCCCCAGGCCCATCCATGCCAGATAGATAACCGCGCGCCGCTCGGGAGGCGCGCAGGTCTGCAAGGGGTCTTGCGTGGGCCTGGCTTGCCGGCGCAGCAGGCCGGAAAGAGCCAGAACGACGGGAACGGCGGCAAGCCCGGCAAGCTGAACCCCGATGTAATAAAGCCGAGCGCGGTTGGCGAGTACCCATGCGTTGCGGTGGGCGGCGTAGGTCAGCGGGAGGAAATCAAGGCGGAAAAGCTCAACCGCCAGCGGTGTCGCGATGCCGAGAAAAGCCGCAAGGCCAAGCCATGGCCATGGGGTGGCAAGCCGGCTCCGAGCACGGGTGTCGCATAAGAGCCAGATGCCGCCGAACGCCAGCAGCAAAGCCGTTGAGAACTTGGCATAGAGTCCCACGCCGGAGACGAGGCCGAGGGCGAGCCACCAGCCCGGCCGTCCGTCGCGCGCCGCGCGCCACAGCAGCCACGAGATGCCGGCCCAGAAAGGCATCTGCGCGTAGTCGTGGTTGAATTGCGGGGTCGGCCAGCCAAAGAAATAGATCGAGGGCATCAGCAACACGGCGGCGAGCGCGCGGGTCGATCCCATGATGTCGCGCGCGAGAAGATAGACCAGGACAAAGGTCGTCGAGATCATGAGTTGCGACAGCATATATTGCGGCCAGCGGAACGAGCCGGTCAGGAGATGGCTGATCTCGAGCAGCCAGCAGGGGAGCTGTGGGTGCTTGTAGGTCATCAGCACCCATTCGCGGCCCCACATGAAACCCTCGACGACGTCGTTTGGCGGGCCAACGTTGACGAGCGCCGGCATGATCGTCCAGCAAGCGATCTGGGTCAGGCATAAAAGCGCCAGCAATCGCCATGGGTGCCGCGTCAGGCCGTTCCAGATCGAAGACGGGTTGTCTTCCGCGGTGGCTGCCGCCGGCCAAAGATGAACGGATTCGCTGGTTCTCGACATGCCGGCCTAAAATCACACCGCTGGATTTCTGAACAGTCCGATAGCAAAAGCTTACGAAAATGTATGCTCCCCCAACATTGTAAAACCAAGATTGCGGTGGAACCCGTCGCCGGCGCTTCGGGCTCACTGGCCGCGCTCCCAGCGCATTCCGGCCAACCTCGGATCGGTAAAGGCGGTGCGTGAGAATTCGAGCCGCTTGTCCGGAAATTCGCAGATCGCCTGGATGCCGAACGAGCCGATACGGATGCGCCAGGTCTGCGGCTCCAGCGGCCTTGCCTTGGCAAAGCCCTTGCACGTCAACAGCGCGATGTTGGCGCCCTTTGGATCGCGCACCGAGCGATAGCGGATCGCCTGCAACTCGGCCTCGCGCGCCACATCGGCGATCGCCTGGCAGGCGGTGTAGTCGGTGGCGTGGTTCCAGGCCTTCTCGTCGCGATCGAGCGGCGGCCGTGTCAGGTCGACCACGCTGTCGCATTTGATCGCCGCGGCAAAGGCGGTGTATTCCGCCGCGTCGTTCGGCCATTGCGTCGCCGGCGATTCCGCGAAGAACAGCAGGCGGTAGAAGGCCATCTCCGCCACCGCCGTCAGCACCGTCTCGGCGGCATAGTAGACGCCTTTCGTCTTGCCCGCGCGGCGGAAGCGCGAGCCGTAGGGATAGACAGAGCCGTAGCGAAAGGGCGTCGCCAGCAGATAGTGGAGGTGGCGGCATTCCAGCGGGATATGCGGCTTGGTGTCCTCGATGAGGTCCTCCAGCAGCTGCTGCTCGTCGAGCGTGTCGACGAGCTTGAGGGTCGAAACGCGATGTTGCGCCTCGACCATGCGCCAGTACTTGCCTTCGAGCCTGACGGCCTCAGACGAGAGCGCGCCGGGAGTCCAGGTAGGCAATGACATCGACAAGTCCGGCAATCGTCAGAATTTTCTCGATCGGCGTGCCGTCGAGCGTGGTGTTGGGATTCTTCAGCCACGCCCGGGCGACGGTCTCGTCGCCGCCGACGATGGCGTCGAGCGAGCGGAACAGGCGCACGAACAGCACCGCCAGCTCGAACGGCTTGGTGCCGCGTTCAAGCAGGAATTCCTGCCGGCGCATGCGCGAGACCGTTGCTTCCGAGACGCCGATGACCAAAGCGAGCGTCCTGGCGGTGATGTCGAGCAGGTCGGCCGCGCGCAGCGTGGCCTTGGTGATGACGGCATTTTCGGCCGCCGCCGCAGCCGCGACTGGACGTTGCATGAGCGCACCCTTTCGTTTCTGTGGAAAATATAGTCCACAAAAATTCGTCTGGAAAGGGCCATGGTCGAAATTCGACGGTTGTCAGTCTTTCTTGTAAAGCAGCCAGCCCTTGGCGGGACGGCCAGCCATCGTCGAATGCCTGGTGGCCCGGTTGCGGCCGCCGACCTTGGATCGATAAAGCGCCCGGTCCGCCTTGGTGTAGAGATCTTCGGGGCCTTCCGCTTCCGAGGCCATGCAGATGCCCAGCGATATGGTAACGGTGCCGTAGTTCATGCCGGTCTGGCTGCTGGTGAACGGGGTCTGCTCGATCAGCGCACGGATGCGCTCGGCGATTTCGTATGTGGCTTCCTCGCTGGCGCCTTCAACGATAAGCGCGAATTCCTCGCCTCCGGTGCGGGCAACGAAAATGTCGGAACGCACGCTTGACTGGAAGATCTCGGCGATAATCTGCAGGATCCTGTCGCCGACCGGGTGACCGTAGCGATCGTTTATGTCCTTGAAATGATCGATATCGGCAAGGATCAAGGCGTTGAACAGGATGCCGCGATTGCTGTTGTAGATCCGGGTGATCTCCTTGTCGAAGGCGCGGCGGTTCCACAGCTGCGTAAGCGGGTCCGTATCGGCAAGCCGCTTATACTCCTCGAGCTTCGACTTGACGCTTTCAAGCTCGGCTGTCTTTTCGCTGAGCGTGCTGGCGATCTGGCGGCCATGGTCGATCGTCGAACTGGTGGCGGCCGACATTGCGCCGGCGATCTTCTGCAGAAGCTCCTGCGAAAGCAGGCTGCGATTGCTAAGGCCGCTGGAGGTCTCGTCGAGAATACGGCCGTATTTCTCGATATGCGTGTGCTCACTGCGCAACAGCGTGGCGATGTCCTCGAGCTCCTTGGCGATCATCTCGCGGGCGTGCTCGACGATGGCGGGGCCGTGATGCTGCGGGAAGAAAGCGCGCCCGATGCGATCGAGGTCCTCCTGGGTCGGGCGGTTACTCAACGAGACGACGGCAAGGCTGAGCTCGTGATTGCTGCCGCTGAGCGCCTCGTAGAAGATCTCGTAGTTGCGCGGCAGGCCAAGCACGCCGAGCTGGCGCATCGTCGCCACGACGGTGCTGGCGATGTCGGTATTCCGGTCTGTTGGAACGGCTGCCGGCTGCATATTGTGTTCACTGCCCCTTCAGTGCGACCGGAGACTTGCCATCGCCGGGAATCGCTCACGCGGGGATTGAATCGGAATTGCGAATGCGACGACGCGTCCCCAACACGACCTTCGCTTGCAGGAATCATAGATGCAGTTGCGCTAAAGTTTCCTTAATGACGTGCATTTCCTCATAGCGGATACTACCACAGGCTGCAACGCGGTGCGGACGCGACTTTTGCAGACGCCCCTTCGATGTCGCATTTGCCTGTCAGGCGCCCTCATTCGCAAAACGCGGCTTTTGCAAGACGTGCTGTTCTGGAAACCCCACCAGGATGCTTACGTTTCGGTTCTGGCCGGGTCGTTTGACGAACCGACCGGACTTCAAGGTCAATCTCACATCTTCGTTGGCGACAAGGGCGATTACTATTCGATCGAGGACGGGCTGCCGCAGTTCGAAAAATCGACACCGCCGATAAAGCTCGCGGACGGATGAATTTTGGAGCGGCCGCCTTATTCCCTTGATCCCGCCATTGCGATATCCCCTGCCGGTGACTCGCAAAGGGGCAGAGGCATGCAGCGGCTGATCGATGCTTTCGTCAATTCAGTTCGGGCCTTCCGCAAGTTGGCCGCTCACGAAAAGGCATTCCAGCAGGAACTGCTTTTGCTCGCGCTTGCCCTGCCGGCTGGCTGGTTCATCTCGGTCTCCTGGCGTGGCTACGCCCTTCTGATCGGCGCGGTGCTGCTCCTGATCATGGTCGAAGTGCTCAACACCGGCATCGAGGCAGCCTGCGACGCGATCTCGCGCGAATTCCACATCGAAATCCAGCTCGCAAAGGACTGCGGCTCGCTGGCGGTGTTGATTTCGATCGTGATCGCCGGGGGTGTCTGGGCCATCGCCGTCATCGAGCGTCTTGCCGGCGCGCCGATCTGATCCTCGCGGGATCAGGATCCCGCTCGATCTTCCTTGGCGCGTTCGCGTCGGGCAAGGTGATGGCCGACCAGCCAGGCAACGATTGCGACGCCGACGCCGACGCCGAGGGCAATGAGCAGGCGCTCATGCCGCTCAAACGCCTGGCCCACCATGTGCTCCGCGCCCACGCCGAAGACATAGCCGATGCCGCTGAACAGGGCCGCCCAGACCGCGGAAGAGATAGCGTTCAGGATGACGAAGCGCGGCACGGGCACGGTCGACAGGCCGGCGGCGATACCGCCGACCAGCCGCATGCCGTAGATGTAGCGGTTGGTCAGCACGAAAATGTTGGGATGGGTGTTGAGCAGGTGATAGGCGCGGCTGAAACCGGGCCGCATGCGCAGCCTTTTCACGTAAGGATGATCGGCGAAGCTGCGGCCGAGGGTGAAGAAGAACGTGTCGCCGGCGAAGGCGCCGAGGAGGGCGGCGAGGAAAGCCTGCCACAACACGAAAACATGTTGATGAGCGAAGAAGCCGCCAAGGATCGCGGCGCTTTCGCCTTCGGCGACGCAGCCCAGGAAGACCGCGATCAGGCCGTATTGCTCGATGAGCTGGTGGATGGTCCCGCTCATTCTATTGCGGGCCGCGCCGATAGTTTTTCGTCGATGCGCCTGATCTGCTCGGCCATGCGCAGGATCTCGTCACGCATGCCGATGATCTCGCTGTGGCGCAACTCGTCGAGCTTTTCATGCAGGGCCATGATCTCGATCTCGGCCTTCAGATTGACCTCGTAGTCATGGGCCGCGTCGATGCGGTCGCGCTCGGTCTGGCGGTTCTGCGACATCATAATCACCGGCGCCTGCAGGGCGGCGACCATCGAGAGCACCAAGTTGAGGAATATGAAGGGGTAGGGGTCGAACGCCTCGCGCGTCAGCAGCCAGGCATTGCCGGCGGTCCAAAGGACGAGAAAGGCCAGAAATGCGAGGATGAAGGACCAAGAGCCGCCGATCCGGGCAATGGTGTCTGCGACGCGGTCGCCATAGGTCGAGTGAAAAGCGACGGCCTTGTTGGTGTCCCTGGTGATGGTCGTGCGCTCGAGCGTCGACTGCAGCACTCGGCTCTCGAGTGGGCTCAGACCATCCGATTTTCGCCTCAACCAGCGGTTCGCCAAATCCTCGACCGTCTTGTTCATCGCCTTCTCCATCGCCTGGGTCCGGATAGAGGTAGAGGCTGCCGGGGCGAAGGTGAAGTGATAGATTGCGGCGAAAAGGCGAGGACAGCGATGCTCGATTTCCAGAAAATCCATGCAAGGGCGGCAAAGCGCAAGGGTGGGGAGGCCGTGCTGGCGCCGCTGCTTGGCCCTGCGCCCGACAATATGGCGGTGGCGAAAATCCCCGACGACCGCATTCTCTCCACCATGGCCGAGCGCATTTTCGCCGCCGGCTTCGTGTGGCGGGTCATCGAACAGAAATGGCCGGGTTTCGAGGAAGCGTTCCTCGGCTTCGAGCCGAAGCGGCTTTTGTTCCAGCCGGACGATTTCTGGCACGAACTGGCGTCCGACAGCCGCATCGTGCGCAACCCGCAGAAGATCAAGTCGGTGCGCGACAATGCCGCTTTCGTCGATCGCGTCTCGAAGGAGCATGGCAGCTTCGGCAAATTCATTGCCGGGTGGCCCGCGAACGATCAGGTCGGCCTGACCGCCTATCTGGCCAAGCATGGCAGCCGGCTGGGCGGCAATACCGGACAGTATTTCCTGCGCTGGCTGGAATGGGACACGTTCGTCGTCTCCACCGACATGGCGGCAGCCTTGCGCGACGCCGGCCTCGACATCGCCGAGAACCCGACCTCGAAACGGGATCTCGACAAGATCCAGGCGCAGATCAACCAGTGGTCGGCTCAGACCGGGCTGCCGCGACGCCACATTTCGCGCATCCTGGCGATGTCGATCGGCGAGAACCGGTCGGTGGAGGCGTTGCGAGAATATATGGGCGACTAGTTCCCCAGCACAGGGATTTTAACCGCTCGGCTCTTTGTTTGCGTTGGCAGGTGGCGTGCGTTGGAGATTGGCCGAAACGTCCATCGCGATCGTCATTCTAGGGCGGAGCAGGAGCGAAGCTCCGTCGCGAAGACCCTAAAATCCATGCCGTTACCTTTGCCAAGGAGCGCAACGGTGCAAAATTCTGCACCGTGGCGGTGCTTCCAAGTCACGGCATGGATTCTATGGTCTGCGCGCGTCGCTTCGCTCCTTGCTCCGCCATAGAATGACGACGTTGGGAGGCTTCAACCAAATCCCCCGGCGGTTGCGCTGATTCACGGAAATGAACGGAAAAATCTTGCACCAAGACAAACGGCAACCTTTCAAAATCCCCGTGTCGGGGAACTAGGCCTGAGCGGTAAGATCCCACAATCGAAATCGATCGATTGGGACAGGATACGATCCGTCCCTCGACCGGGATACGATCCGACGATCGATCAGGATACGATCCGTCGATCGATCCCTGATACGATCTTCGATCGATCCCAATACGATCTTCGATCGATCCTGATTGGTATAAGCAATCGCCATTGCCCGGCGATTTCAGCCACGCTAAATCCGTTCCATGACCAAGACCGCTCCCGATATCCTGCGCATCGCCGTCGCCCAGCTCAACCCGACTGTCGGCGACGTCGCCGGCAACCTGGCAAAAGCGCGCGAGGCGAGGGCGGACGCGGCGCGCCAGGGCGCCGATCTGGTGCTCTATACCGAGCTCTTCCTCGCCGGTTATCCGCCGGAAGACCTGGTGCTGAAGCCTTCCTTCCTGAAGGCTTGCGAGAAAGCGGCCGAGGATTTCGCCAAGGACACGGCCGATGGCGGGCCTGGCGTCATTATCGGCACCCCGCTGAAGCGCCGGACCGGCACGCATAACTCCATCGTCTTCGCCGACGGCGGCAAGATCATCGCAGAACGCTACAAGCTCGATCTGCCGAACTATGGCGAGTTCGACGAGAAGCGCGTCTTCCAGGCTGGGCCGGAACTGCAGGGTCCGGTCAATTTCCGCGGCGTGCGCATCGGCGTTCCGATCTGCGAGGACATCTGGGGCGAGGTCGCCGTGTGCGAGACCCTGGCCGAAAGCGGGGCCGAGATTCTTTTGGTGCCGAACGGCTCGCCCTACTACCGCGCCAAGATCGACGTTCGCCATCAGGTCGTCATCAAGCAGGTCATCGAAACCGGCCTGCCGATGATCTATGCCAACCAGCTCGGCGGCCAGGACGAGCTGATCTTCGACGGCGCCTCGTTTGCAATAGGTTCTGACAAGACGCTTGCCTTCCAGATGAGCCAGTTCGAGGACGCGGTCGACGTCACCACCTGGAAAAGAAAGGGAGAGACCTGGGTCTGCTCCGAAGGCCCGATGTCGAAGATCCCGGAGCCGGAAGAGGCGGACTATCGCGCCTGCATGCTGGGCCTGCGCGACTACGTCAACAAGAACGGTTTCAAGAACGTGGTGCTTGGCCTTTCCGGCGGCATCGACTCGGCGATCTGCGCGGCCCTGGCCGTCGATGCGCTCGGCGAGGAGCGGCTGCGCACCGTGATGATGCCTTACCGCTACACGTCGAAGGACTCGCTGAAGGATGCCGAGGACTGCGCCCGCGCTCTTGGCTGTCGCTACGACATCGTGCCGATCTCCGAGCCGGTCGAAGGCTTCAAGCATGCGCTGACGCAGCTGTTCGAGGGCACCCAGGAGGGCATCACCGAGGAAAACCTGCAAAGCCGCGCGCGCGGCACCATCCTGATGGCGATCTCGAACAAGTTCGGCTCGATGGTGGTCACCACCGGCAACAAGAGCGAGATGTCGGTCGGCTACGCCACGCTTTACGGCGACATGAATGGCGGTTTCAATCCGATCAAGGATCTCTACAAGATGCAGGTCTATGGGCTGTCGCGCTGGCGCAACAGCCACGTGCCGCCAGGTGCGCTCGGGCCGTCCGGCGAGGTGATCCCGAAGAACATCATCGACAAGGCGCCGTCGGCGGAGCTGCGCGAAAACCAGACCGACCAGGATTCGCTGCCGCCCTATCCGGTGCTGGACGATATCCTCGAATGCCTGGTCGAGAACGAGATGAGCGTCGACGACATCGTCGCGCGCGGCCACGACCGGGCGACGGTGACGCGCGTCGAGCACCTGCTCTACATCGCCGAATACAAGCGCCGCCAGGCGGCGCCCGGCGTGAAGATCACGCGGAAGAATTTCGGCCGCGACCGCCGCTATCCGATCACCAACCGGTTCCGGGACCGCGGGTAGTCCTCGACCGTCCGCCTTTACGAGAAGTTCGGGTTCAAGGCGTCGACCGACGGACGCTACATGCGGCTGGACCGCAAGCTTGACGACTGATGCAACGCGGCGTTGTTGCAAATTCGTCTCAGTGCTTGGACCAGATATGATTTTGGCGATGGGCTGACTTGGCGATGGGCTGACGCCTCCCTATAAGGGCCTCTCCGCGATTCCCTTCCGGGAGGACCGTATGGCAGGATTTGACATCGTTATGCGAGGCCGCGAAGCCTAAGTCTGCTCAGGCTTTCCGAAGATTGATCGGAAAGCCGGACGCAGGAGAGGCATTTGCCGCTGCCGGTCGCCACCTTCGGGCGAGCGGCCTGCCATACTGAACCTTCCGCTTTCACAGACGCCGCAAGGCGCAGACGCGGTTTTTCCAATTTGACTTTACCGGGACCGGGCTCGTTTGCGCCCGGATGACATTATGGCTCGTTTCAAGATCGATCTGCGCGCCAGCGCCTTTCGCAGTGTGCTTGGCTTTACGTTCAGTCACTGGCGCCGCCAGCCATGGCGGCTTTCGCTCATCATGGGCGCCTTCCTGCTCTCGACGCTCGCCGATGTGCTGACACCCTTTTACTCCGGCCGCCTGGTCGATGCGGTCGCGAGCGGCGCCGGAACCGACGCGGTCGCCTGGAATGCGGCGATGACGGCGCTCTGGATCCTGATGGCGTTGGCGCTGGCCGGCGTCGTGCTGCGCAATGTCGCCTTCCTGTGGATTGTCGAGCTGACGCTGAAGATGATGTCGGACATCGCCGCCGATGCTTTCCATCGGGTGCAGCGCTTCTCAACGGACTGGCACGCCAACAGCTTTGCCGGATCGACGGTGCGCAAGATAACGCGTGGCATGTGGGCGTTGGATCTGCTCAACGACACTATCCTGATCGCGCTGCTGCCGTCGGTCGTCATGCTTGTCGGTTCAACGCTGCTGCTCGGCTGGTTCTGGCCGCTGATGGGAGCTGTCGTTGCCGCCGGCTCGGTGCTGTTCATCACAGTCACCGCGATGCTGTCGCTCGGCTACGTCGCGCCCGCCGCACGGCTTGCCAACAGCTGGGACACGCGGCTCGGCGGCTCGTTGGCCGACGCGGTGAGCTGCAATGCCGTCGTCAAGGGCTTCGGCGCGGAGGCCCGCGAGGAAGCGCGGCTGGCGCGCGTCGTCGCCAAATGGCGTCTGCGCACCGGCCGCACCTGGATGCGCGGCACCGCCAACGGCACCACGCAAGGGGCGCTGTTGCTGCTGATGCGGGCGGCGGTGATCGGTCTTGCCCTCATGCTGTGGGCCTGGGGCCAGGCGAGCGCCGGCGACGTCGCCTTCGTGCTGACCTCGTTTTTCGTGCTGCAGGGTTATCTGCGTGACATCGGCACGCATATCCGCAACCTGCAGCGCTCGATCAACGACATGGAGGAACTGGTCGACTTCCAGTCCGAGCCGCTCGGCATCGAAGACCGGCCCGGCGCTCAGCCGATCCGGATCACCGATGGGCATATCA
Source organism: Mesorhizobium australafricanum (assembly GCF_033977265.1). NCBI lineage: Bacteria > Pseudomonadati > Pseudomonadota > Alphaproteobacteria > Hyphomicrobiales > Phyllobacteriaceae > Mesorhizobium > Mesorhizobium australafricanum. The sequence goes on from NZ_JAVIIT010000001.1 coordinate 461,105, forward strand.
GCTTCGACAAGGTGACGTTCCACTACGGCAATCACCGGCTGCCGCTGTACCGCGATTTCTCGGTCGACATCGCCGCGGGCGAGCGCATCGGACTGGTCGGGCATTCAGGCTCGGGCAAGACCACCTTCGTCAAGCTGATCCAGCGGCTCTACGACGTGAATGCGGGGCGCATCCTGATCGACCGGCAGGACATCTCGCAGGTCGAGCAGGCGTCGCTGCGCGGCCAGATCGCCATTGTCCAGCAGGAGCCGATCCTGTTCCACCGCTCACTTGCCGAGAACATCGCCTATGCCAGGCCGGGAGCGAGCCAGGCCGAGATCGAGCACGCCGCCAGGCTAGCCAGCGCGCATGATTTCATCGTCAACCTGCCCAAGGGCTATGGAACCCTGGTCGGCGAACGCGGCGTGAAGCTCTCGGGCGGCGAGCGTCAGCGCGTGGCGATCGCGCGCGCCTTCCTGGCCGATGCGCGCATCCTGATCCTGGATGAGGCGACATCGAGCCTCGATTCGGAATCGGAAGTGCTGATCCAGAAGGCGATGGAGCGGCTGATGGTGGGGCGCACGACCCTTGTCATCGCACACCGGCTCTCGACGGTGCGGGCGCTCGACCGGCTGCTGGTCTTTGACCGCGGCCGCATCGTCGAGGAAGGTTCGCATGACGAGTTGATCCGGCTCAACGGCGGTATCTACCGGCGGCTGTTCGAACGCCAGGCGCTCGAATTGACCAAGGGACTTGTCGGCTGAGGAAAGGACGGCACCCGGCTTTGGCCGGGCGCCGCCAGCCGTAGTGCAACTTGGGCTCAGTTCGGGCTAACGAAGCACGCAATCGCGGGGCCGGGTCGGACCTGTTGCGGGCGCGTCGGCGGGGCGTGACGCCTGTGGTCCTCGCTACTCAAAGTATGATGGTCGAGCAAATCCGCCTGTAAAGTCTGCGGTTGCAACCGCGCACTCGCCATGCGGCTAGAGTCACGCAGCGCTATATTCAAATTCATATATATTGAGTTTTCTGGACATTTTATTTTAAATCGGCGCAGATACATTTCTTGAAGAGATTGTTGTTGCGTATTTACAGAAAAGCAAATCGGATATGGTAATCGCGGGCCTGCTGAAGTTTGTCTTACGGGCGTGCCGATCGGAAGGATCTTATTTGGGAACCATAGGATTTCGACGACCGGCAGAGGACCTTGCATAGGCATTCACGATGGATCTTGTTTCCGCAAATGCCGGTCTGGAAAAGGTGGCCGCGCCGTCGGCGCTGGAATCTCAACACGGCTCGGTACGGCCGCTCGCCACCGAAGATCTCGAACGTGTCGCCGCACTCTTCCTGACGAAGTTTCGCCATCGCCGCCTGCGCGATCGCGCGATCGCGCGGACGGCGGACTATATGAGAGAGCTTTACCTTGACGGCGGCGAGAGCAAGGCTCTTGTCCAGATCAACCCGCAGGGTGGTTTGGGTGGGTTCATGGGCGTTCTGAAAGCCCGTTATGAGCTTAACGGAACGGCATTGAACGCGGCCATCATCGGCCCCTTCATGACCGACTCCAACACCGATCACGGTTGGGCCGGGCCGCAATTGCTGCGTGCCCTGCATCAAAGCGAATTCGATCTATACCTGACCGATTCAGCCAACCGGACATCCTTGGCCTTCGCGCGTCCGATGAAGTATCAGCTCTTGCCGGTGCATTGTCTGGAATGGACCTGTGTTTTCCGACCGGGCGCCATGGCCGCCGCGGTGCTGCGCCGCAAATGGCCCAGGCTGCCTCGCATGGCGCTCGACCCTTGCGCGCGATCATTCGACGCTCTTGCGGGAAGGAGGTTCGAGCCCCCGGTCCAACCTTCATCGTCGCGACGAATCCATCATGAGCCGATCGATGCCGCGCAATTTGCGGAGCGGCTGCCCATCCTCATGTCCGATTACTCGCTTCGGCCGAGTTGGAAAAATGGCGAACTGCCACGGCTGCTTGCACTGGCGGCCGAGAAGCGGGCCGACGGACCGCTTCATTTCGGCGGGACTTATGACGAAGCGGGCAATATGCTCGGCTGCCATGCCTTTTACGGTCAGGCCGGCGGCATCGCGAACCTGTTGCAAATCCAGGCGTCCGGATCGCACTGGGGCGCGACACTGGATGGCCTTGTCGCGGCGGCGCGGGAGATGGGCTGCGTGGGCATCACCGGGCAGACGCAGAAAAGGTTCATGCCCCAGCTCTTCGGCTACCAGCGTGTGTTCTTCCGCTACGCCGGGGGCACAATGGTCCGCTCGCGCAACGCCGAGGTCGCGGAAGCGGTCCGCTCCGGCGACATCTTCATCGGCGGGTTGATGGGCGATCGCTGGACCCGGCTCAGTTCCGACGATTTCGGCCGGGCCTGACGATCGCCGAGCCGATCTATCTTTTGACAGGATGCAATTCCGGACGGAGGGCTACGGCGAAGTGCCTAATCCAACCGTTTAACATTTCCTGGAATTGCTTTGAATCAGGTGAACTTATGCGGCGCGCCGCAAAAGCCGGCAATGATCTGGCAAAGGTCCGGCTCATTGATCATTTGGACCGCTTCGATGGCGCCAACCCATTTGCGCGTTCTTGCGCGCTTCTCTTTCCAGCGATCCGCAACGCGGTCGACATGCAGCGGAAAGACCAGTACCTCGCAAGGCACTTCCTCGCCTGTGGCGAGGACTTTGGCATAGAAATAGCGGCCGGCTTCAAGATGCGAGACGGTGCCGCGCAAGCCGGCTTCCTCGCCCGCCTCGCGAGCGGCCGCCTCGCAAAGCGGTTCCCTGGCCTCCGGCCAACCCTTGGGCAGAACCCAGCGCCCGGTATCGCGGCTGGTGATCAGCATGATCTCGACGCCGTTCTTGCCTTCACGCCAAGGCAAGGCGGCAACTTGCAGGCGGCACGGTGCCGTGCCGAAAAGTCTTCTGACTCTTTCGGTCATAGCGCTATGCGTTGTAGGCCTCGTCAACATTGAAGAAAGCTGCCCCAGCCTCCAGAATCATTTGCCACCTTACGAATCTTACGGCGAATTTTGAGCTTTAAAAGTAAAAAACTTCACTCCGTCGGAAAATCCCCCCAGAAAAAGTCGACTACGCAAGTAGTTGCGTTCATCGGCACGATTACGCGACGCGCCTTTGAGGCAGATTCTCCGGAAAATAGGGCGGCCGCCTAAAGCGCGTCGCGCTGAACCCGATTCAGGCGACGCGCTTAAGTCTTTGTTTTGATGTCGTTGTCCCCACACTTCTGGGCGACATGCATTAGCCCGCGTGATCGTCCGCGATCGGCTTCTGGTAAGTGAAGCCCATGTCCCAGGGAAAGTAGATCCAGGTGTCCTGGCTTACTTCGGTGACGAATGTATCGACCAGCGGCCGGCCCTTCGGCTTGGCGTAGACGGTCGCGAAATGCGCCTTCGGCATCATGGCGCGCACGATGCCGGCCGTCTTGCCAGTATCGGTCAGGTCGTCGATGATGAGCACGCCGGCCCCGTCATCGGCGAGCAGCGGCGGAGAAATCTCCTTCAGAACCTGCAGCTGACCCTGGCTGGTATAGTCATGATAGGAAGCGACGCACACCGTCTCGATGACCCGGATGCCGAGCTCGCGCGCGATGATGGCCGCGGGCACCAGGCCGCCGCGGGTGATGCAGACGATGGCTTTCCATTGTCCCTTATTGGCGCCGGAAAGGCGCCAGGAAAGCGCGCGGGCGTCGCGGTGGAACTGGTCCCAGGAGACGGGAAAGGCTTTTTCGGGAAGGGACATGGTTCGTGCACTCCGCAAGCGCGCGCCGCGGCGCGCAAAATCGGTGGAATGCAGGCGGAATTAGCCGGAAAGCGCCAGGCTTGGCAAGGGCTGGGACCGGCGATCGTTGTGAACTTAGGCAAGTCGCGCTCAAAGGAATTCAGGCGACGCCCTTTGGGCTTGATTTGCATATGCGTTGCCCTGAAACCGGTCCCCTTTCAGAAGACGGCTCAACGCGACAGGAAAGCCGCCACGTTCGTCGTGCGCAGCACCGTGCGGGTGACGCCGCCGAACAGAAGCTGGCGCAGCCAGGAATGGCTGTAGGCGCCGAGCACCAGAAGATCGGCGCCGGACTCCGTTATCCGGGCCTGGATGATATCGTCGACCGAGGACCCGTCCGACTTCTGCACGCAGACGCTGACATTGGCGCCATGGCGCGACAAGGCCGCGGCGATCTCGGCGCCGGCTGCTTCCGGAGAGTCATCGAGCGTCTCCGGCGGGTCGATGACGAGAATGTCCGTCTTGTCGGCCTCGGCGATGAAGGGTAGCGCATCGAAAGCGGCGCGAGCCGCCTCCTTGCTGCCGTTCCAGGCAAGCAGCACACGTCTGAAAGTTGTAACCAGCGGCCCGGCATGAGGCACGACCAGCACCGGCCGTCCGGCATCGTAAACCAGCGTGTCGACATCCGCGCTCGGATCGCCACCGGCGTCGCGTTGCGCGGCGATGATCAGATCGGCGGCGCGCACGCTTGATATGCCGGTCAGCGCGCTGTCGCCGGAGAAGCTTTCCAGGCTTCGCCATTCGAAGGACAGGCCGGATTCCTCGATCCGCTTGAGAAAATACGCCCGCAGCTTTTCGGCGCGCTCCCTGTTCATCTCGGCAGAGACCTGCAGGAATTCGGTATCCGGGAAGCCGGTGGCCGATGTGTAGGGGACGGGAAGCGCCTCGGCATGGATGCCGACGAGGTGGCTCTCGAACCTGTCGGCAAGCGGGAGGGCGCAATCGAGAACACGCTCGGCATCCTGTTCGTTCTGCAAAATGGCGACGATTGTCTTGAAGCGCATGACGTTCCCCTCAAATCTGCCGGCGCAAATACGCCTCCGGCCCTCAAACGGCCGGCTCGAAAGTGGCCTGCCAGAAACGTCGGTAAAGCCTATCTGGTTCCGGAGGTCAGCCTGCGTTGGCGAAGCCCGCCACCATCGCCTCGACGTCCTTGCGCGCGGACTCAAGGGCTTCCTCGCTGCGGGCGCGGACGACGAGCTCGGTCCAGAACTTGCCGTCGCCATATTTGGGATAGGAGCCGATGATGGTGTCGGGATGCGCCTTCTGGATGTCGGCCAGCGGCCCGCCGATCAGGCCCTCGCCGAAGGGGCAGTGCACGGTGGCCGACAGCATCCTGGTGCCGGCCTTGAGCGTCGGCACGACATTGTCGAGCATGGCCTGGAAGATCGCCGGCACGCCGGCCATGACATGGACGTTGCCGATGCGGAAGCCCGGTGCGACCGAGACGGGGTTGTCGATAAGGTCGGCGCCGCGCGGCATGCGCGCCATGCGCTTGCGCGCTTCGGTGAATTCGATGCCGCGCCCGGCATAGCTTGCTTCGAGCAGCGCGTAGGCCTTGGCGTCGTATTCGCAGGGCACGCCGAAAGCCTTGGCGACGGAGTCGGCGGTGATGTCGTCATGCGTGGGGCCAATGCCGCCTGTCGTAAAGACGTAGGTATAGCGCGCGCGCACAGCATTCACCGCCGCTACGATCTCGTCCTCCTCGTCGGGGACGATGCGCACCTCCTTCAGGTCGATGCCGATCGCAGTCATGATGTCGGCGAGGTGGCCGATGTTCCTGTCCTTGGTGCGGCCGGAGAGGATTTCGTCGCCGATGACAAGCATGGCGGCGGTGACGATTTCAGGCATGGCGGGCTCCGGCGGAAAAGGTTGCCTGAGATAACGCGGCCTGAGGCCGGCCGCAATGCGAAAGCCGGGTGCGCGCTTGTGGCGGCGGTCGTTGCCGATATGGTGCGGTCGGTCGGAAGCGGATGAAAAATGCTGATATCTATTGTCTCGTGGCTGCTCGCCGGCTTGCTTGTCGCGGCGGTCCTTGTCCTGCTCACCCTGATGCTCGCGACCTGGCGGATCGCGGCAAAGGCCGAAAGGCTGGTGCCGGCTTGCGGAAAGTTCGTCGAGATCGACGGCAACCGCATCCACTATGTGGAAGAAGGCGATGGCAGGCCGATCGTCTTTCTGCATGGGCTAGGCGCCCAGCTCCATCATTTTCGCCAAACGCTGTTCGGACGCTTCGGTGCCGGCTATCGGCTGATCGCGCTTGACCGGCCGGGCTCGGGCTATTCGGTTCGGGCAAGCGGCGCGACCGGCCGGCTGCCCGAACAGGCGGAAATCGTGCGGCGCTTCATCGAGGAACTGCGCCTGGAGCGGCCGCTCATCGTCGGCCATTCGCTCGGCGGCGCCATCGCGCTTGCATTGGCTACAAAGTATCCGACAGCGATTTCCGGCATCGCGCTGCTCTCACCGCTGACGCATTTGGAAGTGAGGGCACGTCTGCGGTTTGACCTGCTTTATGTTCCATCGCGGCCGCTACGCCGCGTTCTGGCCTATACGGTGGCGATACCGGCAAGCCTTCGTTACGCGCAGCCGACAATGAAGTTCATTTTCGCTCCGCAGGCCGTCTCCGAAGGGTACATGACCGGCGGCGGCGGATGGCTCGGGTTGCGACCGTCTCACTACTTCGCCACGTCCACCGATGTCGTGGCCGTGGAACAGGACCTTGGCCAGATCGAAAAGCGTTACCGCGAAATAGCAATGCCGGCAGGCATTCTGTTCGGCACGGGCGACCGGGTGATCGGCGAGACCGTCCATGGCCAACCGATGCTGGACAAGATCAACGGCCTCGACTTTGAGCGGGTCGAAGGTCTGGGCCACATGCCGCAATTTGTGGAGCCCGAACGGGTCGTCGCTTTTATCCGGCGTATCGCCACGCGCGCTTTCGCCGACGTGAATTGATTTCGGCCGGCGTTCGCGCCGGGCCTCGCGGCTCTTCACGCTGCGTCACACAAAAGTGTCGGACATGCGGAAAGTAGCGCCGCATAGCCACCGGCGGCCGGCATGAAACCTCAGGGGCTTTGCCGGTCGCGGGGGCGGTTCCAATTCTTAAATTAAAGCGCGTCGTTGTCCCAGAACCGCTGCACATTTCTGGGCGACAAGCATTAGTCGGAGACTTCGGTCTGCGGTCGGTCGCGGCCATCGGCGAGCTCATCATGCCACTTTCCTTCGGCGTCCTCATACTGGATACCGTCGGTGGTGCCGGCAACCTGCTGCTCGGACGAGGCGATCTCGGCTGCGCGCAGCGCCTCCTGGTGGGTGTGGAAAGTCTCGGAAAACGTCGAGCCGACCTTGTAGGCCCAGCCGCCATCATGCTCGACGATCTTATAAGTCAGCTTCGCCATGAAATCCTCCGGTTAAGAAGCCTGCTAGTAAGTTTCACCGTTTCACGGAAACGGCGAAATGCACTATCTCTTTGTTTCTACGCAATTCCGGACGGAAAACCGATGACACTTTTCCTGGAATTGCTCAGTGCAGCTTTCCGTCAGGCAGCTTGTCTTCGGGAACCAGCACTTCCGATTCCCTGGCCGCCTCGATAAGGGCGCGACGTGCGTCCGCTGTCGAACGATAACCTTCCAGCGCTTTGAGGCAAGTGTCCAGAGCATCGCGATGGCGCTCGCCGCGATTGAGCGGCCAAACGGTCATCAGGCACTCGGCGGCCTCGCGGGTGCTGCTTATCTGGCGATATTTGCCGACATGGCCGAGCTCGACCACCACCGGCTTCTCAAAAGGTTTGCTGTCTATCATGGCCGCCAACGTAAAGCGGCCAAATTGGTTGCAGTTGTGGCGAGGATCCTGCGCCCAAACGTCTCAGGACCCCCGCTGATTTTTCCGGCTCAGCTGGCGGCCTTCATCCAATGCCGCATCGTCGTCACCGAACGCGCCAGCTGCGGCGCCGGATGGATTTCCTCGCCGAAAGTCGCCGCCGCGCGCCAGCCCCAGCGCGGGTCGGCGAGGAATGCGCGCGCCAGCGCCACCATGTCGGCACGGCCATCGGCGACGATCGCCTCGGCCTGGCCTGGGTCGTCGATCAGTCCCACGGCGCGCGTGGGAATGTCGGCGCCCTTGCGAACGGCCTCCGCCAGATGCACCTGGTAGCCGGGGCCGGGCGGCACCTGCTGCAGGGGCGAATTGCCGCCGCTGGAGCAGCACAGATAGGCAACGCCCTCGGCCTTCAGCGCCTTGGCCACCTCGATCGCGTCCTCGACATCGAAACCGCCGTCGACCCATTCCTTCACCGAAAGGCGCGCGCCCAGCATCACGGACGGGGCGGCCTTCCTCACCGCCTTTGCGATCTCGAGCGCGAAACGCATGCGGTTTTCCAGCGACCCGCCCCAGCGATCGGTGCGCTGGTTGGAGAGCGGCGAAAGGAACTGGAAGATCAGATAGCCATGCGCGGCGTGCAGCTCGGCAAAGTCGAAGCCGGCGCGTTCGGCGCGCACGGCCGACTGCGCAAAACGCGCAATGAGCTCAAGGATTTCGTCCTCCTCCAACGCATGCGGAACATTCCAGCCCGTGTCATAGGCGATGGCCGAGGCCGAAACCGTCTGCCAGGGATCTTCGCCAGGCTGCAGCGGGCCGCCGCCTTCCCATGGTTTCCTGTTGGAGGCCTTGCGGCCGGCATGGGCAAGCTGGACGCCGAACTTCGTGCCGAGCGCGGCGACGCGCCTGGCGGCGTCGAGCGTGCGCTTGGCGGCCGCCTCGTTATCGTCCGAATAAAGACCGAGGCAGCCATGCGAGATGCGTCCGCGCCGCTCGACATCGGTCATCTCGACGGTAACCATGCCGGCGCCGGACATTGCCAGGTTCATCCAGTGATAGAGGTGCCAGTCGCTGGCTGAACCGTCCTCGGCCGAATACTGGCACATGGGGGCTACCGCGATGCGGTTGGGGAAGGTGAGGCCGCCGAGGGTGATCGGCTGGAAAAGCGATGACGTCATGAACGGGCTCCTGGAGGGATACCGCTATCTAGGCAGTCGAGGCGCTCCGCGCCAGACACGAGCCGGTGAAACTGCCGCTGGACCAGTCGGTTTCCAGGATTGCGCAGGTGGCCTTTCGCCGATGGTGCGGTTCCGCGTTTCGAAGGACGCGGAACCGCACCATTTTTTGTTTTGACGCAATTCCGGACGGAAAACCGTTTCACACTTTTCCTGAAATTGCTCTATCCCTTTGCGGCCAATACGGAGGTCGTTATGGAAGATCGCGTTCGCATCCGTTCGGAGGAGGTCCTTTCGGACGACTGGGCGGTGCTGAAGAAGACGGTGCTCGACTATCGCCGCCGCGACGGGCGGTGGGAGACGCAGACCCGCCAGACCTACGATCGCGGCGACGGCGCGGTGATCCTGCCGTTCGATCCGCGGCGCTCGACCGTGCTCCTGGTGCGGCAGTTCCGCTTCCCGGCTTATGTCGTGGGCCATCGCGAGCCGCTGATCGAGGCCTGCGCCGGGCTGCTCGACGAAAACGACCCCGAAACCGCCATCCGCAAGGAAGCGGAAGAGGAATTGGGCTACCGTTTGAAGGACGTCGAGAGGCTGTTCGCGCCATTCATGAGCCCGGGCAGCGTGACGGAGCGGCTTTGGTTCTTCACCGCGCGCTATTCGCCGGCCGACCGCATTTCCGCCGGCGGCGGCGCGCCGGAGGAGGGCGAGGACATCGAGGTTCTGGAAATATCATTGGACGAGGCGCTGGCCGCCATCGCCGACGGTCGCATCGTCGATGCCAAGACGATCATCCTGATCCAGCACCTGAAGCTCAATCCGATCGGAGCCTGAGCCTGTCTTCGATCGCGATGGTCCTCCTCCGCCGAGGCTTCGGAGGACACCCCTTCGTCCAACGGGCCCCGGTTGGCCTGCCACAGCCGAAGCTCGAAGAGCAAAGGGTGGTGCGGACGACGGGAATCGAACCCGTACGATCAAGGATCGAGGGATTTTAAGTCCCTTGCGTCTACCAATTCCGCCACGTCCGCGCGCCGCGATTGAGGCATGCCCCAGACGACGGCCAATTGCAACCGTCGGTACGGCGCGATCATCGGTGCTGAAGCATGGTGCGCCGGAACCGTGAAATGAACCTGGAGACACGCTGCACTGTCGTCACGATCGTTGCCCGCGCGCCTCGCACAGAGAGGACTTTGAAGGTCGACTCTCGGGACAGAAGACAGCCGATGACCCTTCGGCCGGCTAATTCCAGGAGACCCTGACAAGGCCCTGGAAGTTCTCTACCTGGTCGACTGTTTTCATCAGCGCAATTCTATATGCGCTCTTGTTGGCCAAGCCGTCCCAGACAAAAAATGCAACACCCGCGGCAACGATCAGAAGGATCGGTCGCATCGGAACCTCCCTCAAAATTCCCCGTATTCGCCATGCTATTATGATCCTGTCACGCCTCGAATACAAGCAATCGCTAATGTATGTGCCAGCCTGAGCGCGAGCAGCGTCGTCGAGATCGTTATCGCGATGACGATTAGTTGCATTGCGCGTCAGCCGGCGCGTGCGCGGCCGAGGTTTCCGCTTTGAATTCATCCGCCAGCCGACCCGCTGGCGGCTGACCAGATCCATTGTCGTGCGTGCCGATCTAATATTAGTGATGTTTAAAATGCTAGGTTCTACGAACCGATCTCTTTAGCGTCTGTCTGTCAGCATCGGGCCGGGTTTGATGGTGGAACCATGCGTGGGCCAGGCTGGATCAGGGGGCTGCGGGAGGCGGAGGCGCGGCAGTTGCGCAGCGAGATCGATCGGCTCGAGCGGGGTCTGATCGAGGCCGCCAACTCGAAGGCCAAATGGAACCTGCACGAGGTCGCGCACACGCTGCGCTGGCAGAAGGCGCGGCTTCGGCGGCTGGAGGAGTGCCTCACCGCGATGCCGGCCGGGAAGACAGTTTCGGGCCGATCCTGACCGGCCTGTTGCAAACCTTTCGGCCAGGCGTATCCGTCATGTCCGGCCCCCAGCGGGGGGCAGGGCAGTTGGAAAAATGGCGCGATCGCGGAATTTCGGTCTGCTACGGCAATGCTAGGTTTGCCACACGGTGGGTCGATCCGCCGAGGCCGGCGTCTATCAGGCCCCCTACCCATTCCCCCGCCCCCTGCGGGCGCCGGCCACCTGATTTCCAAGAGATAAGGGATAAGCTTCCGTCGCCGCGACGAGGGCAAGCCTCAGAATTTGTAGCTGAAATTTACGCCTAGCGTCTGCAGCTTCACGTCCTGGTCGCGTTCGGGGAAGGTGTCTTGAGCATCGAAATGCTCCTTGCCGAAATCATAGTAGCGGTATTGCGCGCCGACGACGACATTGTTGCTCAACGCATAGTCGACGCCGGCGCCGAGCGTCCAGCCGGTGCTGGTGCGGGTTCGGGCGAAGGCCGTACCTGACGCCTGCGAGGTTTCGATGCCGGCGAAAGCGATGCCGCCAATGCCATAAAGCAGCACGCGATCCATGGCATAGCCGGCCTTGGCGTTGATCGATCCGAACCACTTGACGTCGGTGCCGAATGTGTTCGCCGGGGCCGCTTCGGCGGTGCCGTCGATCGAGGCGTAGTTGAGATCGGCCTCGGCGCCGAGCACAGCCTGATCGAACTGCCAGAGCCCCGCGACATGGCCGCCGACGAAACCGCCGTCGATGTCGGGCTTGACCGAACCGCCGTCGACGGTGATGTCGGACCGGCCCCAGCCATAGCCAGCCTGCATGCCGGCATAATAGCCGGTCCAGTCGAAGCCAGGCGCGGTCATCGGCAGATCGGCAGCCACGTCCGCTGCCCAGGCAGACCCGGATAGCGTGGCGAGAAAGCCGGCACTGGCGAGCGTCAGTCGACGCATCGAGCACTCCGAAATGGCGGTTCCGAAAGACTCCTTGACGCAACCTAGCGTTATTCGCCGAGAAACGGAATTGTATTCCTGCAACAGTGGTTTACGTCGGTGGGTTGCGCGCACGATCTTCCAGGTCGCGCCGTTTCTCCTCGGGTGAGGCCAGCCGGCCGAAGGCGTATTCGGCAAGCATCGAGCCGGCGATGAATAGGGCGATCGGCGCAGCCCAGGCCCAGAACGAATGCAAGGTGAAGAAGGCTATTCCGGCGCAACATGCCGACAGCACGAAAATTGCAAACCGGATCGTTCGTGCCATCTCTTCCGCACCTGAATGGCGTCCAGGTTTCAGTCTAGGCGATTTCGCCCCGTCGCAGGAGAGATATCTGTCGGAACCGGTTCTGTCTTAAAACAAATCGGAGTTGCCAACTGGTCAAAACCACGCCCGCTTGGCACAGTCGGGCAAACAGGAGTTTCTCATGGCGAGCCGCACCAATCCGACGAAACCCAAGCCCTGGACGGAGGTGGCGACGCATCTGGTCGATGTCGCGATGGGCCGAAAGCCGGCGGACCTCGTCATCCGCAATGGGCGCTGGGTGAATGTCCATTCGGGCGAGATCATTCCCGGCACCGATATCGCGATCGCGGCCGGCCGTTTCGCCTATTGCGGGCCGAATGCCAGCCATGCCATCGGGCAGGGGACGAAGGTCGTCGACGCCGGCGGGCGCTATCTGGTGCCCGGCCTTTGCGACGCGCACATGCATGTCGAGAGCGGCATGGTGACCGTGACGGAGTTCTGCCGCGCCGTGATCCCGCATGGCACCACCTCGATGTTCATCGACCCGCACGAGATCGCCAATGTGCTCGGCCTGCCGGGCGTGCGACTGATGCACGACGAGGCGGTCGCGATGCCGATCAACGTGCATGTGCAGATGCCGTCCTGCGTGCCGTCGGCGCCGGGACTGGAGCATGCCGGCGCCGAATTGACGGTCGCCGATGTTGCCGAGGCGATGACCTGGGAAAACATCATCGGGCTCGGCGAGGTGATGAATTTCCCCGGCGTCGCCGCCAACAATCCGGTGATGTCGGGCGAGATCGCCGAGACGGTCAAGGCCGGCAAGACGGTCGGCGGGCACTATGCATCGCCCGATCTTGGCCTGCCGTTCCATGGCTATGTCGCGGGCGGGGCGGAAGACGACCACGAAGGCACGCGCGCCGAGGACGCGATAGCGCGCGTGCGCCAGGGCATGAAGGCGATGCTGAGGCTGGGGTCTGCCTGGTATGATGTCGCGGCACAGATCAAGGCGGTGACGGAAGGCGGCATCGACCCGCGCAATTTCATCCTGTGCACCGATGACAGCCATTCCGGCACGCTGGTGCATGAAGGTCATATGGACCGGGTGGTGCGGCACGCCATCAGCCAGGGCCTGAAGCCGGTGACGGCGATCCAGATGGCGACGCTCAACACCGCGCAGCATTTCAGGCTGGAGCGCGAGATCGGCTCCATCGCGCCCGGACGGCTGGCCGATCTGCTGATCGTTTCTAATCTCGCCCAGATGGCCATAGACGAGGTCTATGGCCGCGGTGTCAGGCTGGCGAAGGCCGGCAAGCTCGAGATCGACATTGCGGCCTATGACTATCCGCAATCCGCGAAGAACACCGTCAAGCTCGGCAAGAAGCTCGCGGCCGGGGATTTCGACATTTCGGCGCCGCAGGGCGCCAACGAGGTGCGTGCGCGGGTGATCGGCGTGATCGAGAACCAGGCGCCGACGCGGGCGCTGGAGGCCGACCTATCGGTCGAGGACGGGCTGGTCGCCATGGATCGCCGCAACGACATCTGCCAGATCGCCCTGGTCGAGCGGCATCGCGGCACGGGCGGCGTCACCAACGCATTCGTCTCCGGCTTCGGCTATGTGGAAGACTGCGCGATGGCGTCGAGCGTGGCGCATGACGCGCACCACATCATCGTCGTCGGCACCAACAAGGAAGACATGGCTTTGGCCGTCAACCGGCTGGGCGAGGTCGGCGGCGGCGTCGTGCTCTTTTCCAAGGGCAAGGAACTGGCGCTGGTCGAGATGCCGATCGCCGGCTTGATGTCGGACGAACGCGCCGAGATCGTCGCCGCCAAGGCCGAGCAACTGACCGAGGCGATGCGCAAGGTGGGCTGCTCGCTCAACAACGCCTATATGCAGCACTCGCTGCTGGCGCTGGTGGTCATTCCGGAGCTCAGAATCTCGGACGTCGGCCTGGTCGACGTGACAACGTTCCAGAAGGTCGATCTTTTTATCTGAGCGCCGGCTATCCGCCGGTGGCGATGGTCAGCACTCTGAACGGCGTGGTGATGACGACCTCGGCGACCGAGCCGACCGCCTTGCCGAGGCCCTGGCCGATATTGTTGAGCTGCGTCGGGTCGGACTCGTCCGAAGCAAGGCCGGCCGGTGTGCGCAGCCGGTTGCCGAGCAATTGCACCAGCATCGGGTTGTCCGCGAATTTGGCGTGGTTCAGGCCGCCGTCGCCGCCCTTGGCCTTGGTCAGGTCGACAACCGTGACGCCATAATTGGCAAGGTCGGCCGCGTTTCCGTAGTCGCCGACGCGCGGCTTGTCCCCGGAAATGAAGCTCGACAGTTTCAGCGCCCGGTCGTCACCCGAAAGCAGGATGGCGAACGGCTTGTCCGGCTTGCCGTAGCGGATCATCTGCTTCTTGAAGACATCGACGTCGATGTCGGGCGAGGCGAGGATGACATAACCGAGCTTGCCGTTGAGATCGCGGTCGCCGGTGATGGCGAGTTGGCGCAGCGCCTCCATCGTCAGCCAGGTGCCCATCGAATGGGCGATGATGTCGATGCTCTTGACGCGTGTCTTGGCAAGCATCCTCAGCGTCGCCTCGAGGTCGTCGCGCGCGGCGGTCGAGCTGTCCTTGTCGTAGATATAGCCGGTCGCCTTGGCGCTCGATGCCCATGAAAACAGCACCGGCGTGCCCGGATATCTGGTGTCGTGAGCGATCTGCGTCAGCCGGTAGATGCCGTCGTCAAAACCGTTGTTGAAGCCGTGCACGAATACCAAAGCGCGGTCGCCGCGCATGGAAATGTCGGCACCGACCGCCTTGGCGAATTGCTGCGCATCGCCATAGCGGACGACATCGGTGGCCGTGAAGTGCTTGGCCGGGTTAGAGTCGGCCGAGCCCTTGGCGCGCTCGATCGCGCCGACCTGGTGGATCTTCGGCACGGTGACGTCGACGCGGGCATAGAGGGTGGTCAGCGAGCGGTCGCCGTCGAACACCTGGCGCGGATACTTGGTCGCCTGCTGGCGAGTCGTGGCGACGAAGATCTCGTGGCTGGCAGCGATGTCGGAGGCCGGCGCCGCAACCGCCTTGCGGTTGAGCAGATCGTGCGTAGGACCGGCACAGCCGGCGAGGGCGAGCGCGAAGGCAAGGCCGACAACGATCTTCACATGCACAGTCACCCGGGGTCCCCCAAGGGCGGCAAACCTCTCTATTACTCCGATAAAGCCAGAGGGCTGCCGGGTCCAGTTCAAAGTCCATGCGATGCGGAAACCCGCACCGATAGGGTTACTGCGCGGCCAGTTGGCGGATGCGGTCGGTCACATCGCGGTCGCTGGCGAAGCCGTCGTCCTCGCGGAGCCGCTGTCCGATCATCTGCACCATCACCGGGTTGTCTGCGAATTTGGTGTGGTTGAAGCTGTCGCTGCCCTTGACCTTGGAAAGGTCGACCACCGTGACGCCATAAGACGCGAGGTCGGCGGCATCCCGATAATCGCCGACGCGCGGCCGTGAGCCGGCGATCAGGCCGGAGAGCCGCAACGCCCGGTCGTCGTCCGACAGGAGCAGGATGAATGGCTTGTCCGGCTTGCCGTAGCGGCGCATCTGGCTCTTGAAGACGTCGACATCGATGTCGGGCGAGGCGAGCACCACGTCGCCGAGCTTGCCGCTCAGGTCGCGGTCGCCGGTGATGGCGAGCTGGCGCAGCGTCTCCATCGTCACCCAGGTTCCCATCGAATGGGCGACGATGTCGATGCGCCGCGCGCCGGTCTGCGCCAGCATCCTCAGCGTCACTTCCAGCTGATCGCGGGCGGCGGCGGCACTTTCCTTGTCATAGACATAGTCGGTGGTCTTGGCGCCGGAAGCCCAGGAGAACAGAACCGGAGTGCCCGGATAGCCGGAATCGTGGACGATCTGGGTCAGGCGGTAGACGGCATCGTCGAAGCCGGTGTTGTAGCCATGGACGAAGACCATGACGCGGCCACCACGGGCGTCGATGTCGGCGTTGAGGGCGCTGGCGAATTTCGGCTGCGTGTCGTAGCCGACTACTTCGGAGGCCATGAAATACTTTGTCGGGTCGTTCGACTTGCCGCGCGAGCGCCGCTCGATCTGGCCGGTCTGGTGAACCGGCGGCACGGTGACGTTGACGCGGGCGTAGTTGAGCGTCGCCGAGCGTTCGCCGTCGAAGACCTTGTTCGGGTCGTCGGAAGGCTTGCGCGTGGTGGCGATGAAGATCGAATGGTTGCCGGCGATCTCGGTCGCCTGCGTCGGCACGACGACGCTGCCCAGGATTTCCTGAGCCTGGTGGCCCGCGCACCCCGCCGTCAGCAGGGCAAGGGCAATGATCAGAATTGTCTTCAACCGCACGTCGACACTTCCACTGGCATTTCCACTCTGGCCATGATTGGCCATCCACCTCCGCGGAAATCTCCCCCGACAGGGGAAGTGAGGCGGAAGTAAGTCGTGTACAGCGGAAATGCGTTCAGCGCCGGGCGACGGCCATCGCACTGTTGCGCGAAAGCCAAAACGGCGGCAGGAAGATTTGCCGGCACGGGCCAGGGCCATTCTTGCGTGCCGGCGAGGTCAAAAATGAGGGACTTGTGGTGAACAGCTTTTCCGCCCGCGTTGCCGTGGCTGCCGAAGCGATCCGCGGAATCTTTCCCGAAACGCCCCTGCAGGAAAACGACTATCTGTCGAAGAAGACCGGCGCCCGCATCCTTTTGAAGCGCGAGGACCTGACGCCGGTGCGCTCCTACAAGATCAGGGGCGCCTTCAATTTTTTCCGCAAGGCGCTGGCCGCCGGCAACAACGCCGAGCTTTTCGTCTGCGCCTCGGCCGGCAATCACGCGCAGGGTTTTGCCTTCGTCTGCCGCCATTTCGGCAAAAAGGGCGTCGTGTTCATGCCGGTGACGACACCGCAACAGAAGATCGACAAGACGCGGCTGTTCGGCGGCGATTTCGTCGAGATCAGGCTGGTCGGCGACTTCTTCGACGATTGCTACCGCGCCGCCTTCGAATTCACCGAAAGCGCCGGCGCGCATATGGTGCCGCCCTTCGACCACAAGGACATCATCGAGGGCCAGGCAACGGTTGCCTATGAGATCGCGGCCCAGATGCCGGGCGGGCGGACACCCGATATCGTCATGCTCCCAGTGGGTGGCGGCGGCCTCGCTGCCGGGGTGACGCATTATTTCGCCGACCAGCATCGCGATCCGCGCTTCGTGTTCTGCGAGCCGGCGGGCGCGCCGAGCCTCGCCGAGAGCCTTGCCGGCGGCAAGCGCGTCAAGCTCTCCAAGGTCGACAATTTCGTCGACGGCGCGGCGGTGGCCGAGATCGGCCGGGAGCCGCTGCGCCATCTCAAGGACTTCACCGCCGATGCGGTCCGGCTGGTTCCGGAGAATCGGCTCTGCGCCACCATGATCGAGATGCTCAATGTCGAGGGCGTCGTGCTGGAGCCGGCCGGCGCATTGGCGATCGACGCGCTCAAGGATTTTTCGCGCAAGGAGATCAGGGGCAAGACCATCGTCGCTGTCGTCTCCGGCGGCAATTTCGATTTCGAGCGGCTGCCGGACGTGAAGGAAAGGGCGCTGCGCTTCGAGGGGCTGAAAAAGTATTTCATCATCCGCTTCCCGCAGCGGCCGGGCGCGCTGCGCGATTTCCTCGAGATGCTCGGTCCTGACGACGACATCGCGCGCTTCGAGTATCTGAAAAAGTCGGCGCGCAATTTCGGCTCGGTGCTGATCGGCATCGAGACCAAGGACCGGCGCAATTTCGACCTGCTGAAGGCCAATTTCGACGCCGAGGGCGTGCAATATCAGGACATTACCGACAACGAGACGCTGGCGGGGTTCATTATATGAGCGCTAAGGGCATGATCTTCGTCGCGCTGTTTTCCGGGATCAATGTCGGCGGCAACCGCATCGTCAAAATGGCGGAGCTCAAAGCCCTCTTCGAGAGCCTCGGCTTCACCGATGTCGCGACCTATGTGCAAAGCGGCAATGTCGTGTTCCGGGCGAACAAGGGCGACGCGGTGACGCTGGCCAAGCAACTGGAAACGGCCTTCGAAAAGAAATGGGGTTTCAATTCGCGCATCGTGGTGCGCGATGCCGGCTGGTTCGAGCGGCTGGTTG
The DNA here is from genome assembly GCF_033977265.1 of Mesorhizobium australafricanum. Lineage (NCBI taxonomy): Bacteria > Pseudomonadati > Pseudomonadota > Alphaproteobacteria > Hyphomicrobiales > Phyllobacteriaceae > Mesorhizobium > Mesorhizobium australafricanum. The sequence goes on from NZ_JAVIIT010000001.1 coordinate 479,142, forward strand.
GGCAAAATCCCTATCCCGAGATCGCCGGCGAACCGACCAAACTGCACGCCTATGTGCTGGAGCGCGAGCCGACCGCCGAGGAGACGAAGCGGCTCGCCGACAAATGCACCGGCCCCGAGAGCTTCGAGATCAAGGGCGACGTGCTTTACCTGCACGCACCGGAAGGGCTCGGCAAGTCGGTATTCGCCAATCTCATCCCGCGTACGCTGAAGGTGCCGGGCACGGCGCGCAACTGGCGCAGCGTGCTGGCGTTGCTCGAAATGACCGGCAAGGCCGGCGGCTGACTGATCATTGTAGGAAATTCCGGACGGAAGGCTGCGGCGAAGCCGCCGAGCCTAACCGCCAGGCACTTTCCTGGAATTGCTTCGGGACTTAAGCGGCCTTTTGCCAGTCGAAGCTCAATTCCTCGCGGAAGGCAAAGCGCTTGATATGGTCGGCGACCACCGTCTCCAGTCGCTCCAGCGAAGCTTCATCGTCGGCGGCCAAAGCGATATGCAGCGCCGTGTCGTCGGCTTCCATCACGGTGCGGCCGATGGAGAGCTGGATGGCGCCGTGCTGCGGGTCGAACTCGACCGGGAACTTGTGCGACCAATGCTTGCAGAGCTGCTGCAGATAGCGGCTGGCATGTTCGGTGGCGACATCTGCGCGGCTGGTCAGCATGAAATTCTCCTGGCGGATGAAGAAAACGCCAGTCTGGATGAGGCCGGCGCCAATTGCTGATAGATAGGTAAGGCCTGCCGAAACGCCAGCGGCCGCCGCGCGGGATCGCCGGCCCTACCAAACACCCGTGTTGGGCATCGAGGCCCACGGCTCGGCCTTGGCCTGGGCCGGGCCTTTCTGCAGAAGCTCGATCGAGATGCCGTCGGGCGAGCGGATGAAGGCCATGTTGCCGTCGCGCGGCGGACGATTGATGGTCACGCCACTGTCCATCAGCTTCCGGCAGGTGGCGTAGATGTCGTCGACCTCATAGGCGAGGTGCCCGAAATTGCGGCCGCCCTGATAGTCTTCCGGGTCCCAATTGTAGGTCAGCTCGACCAGCGGCGCTTTCTCATTGATGCCGCTCTGCTCGTCTTCCGGCGCGGCGAGGAAGATCAGCGTGTAGCGGCCCTGCTCGTTTTCATAACGGCGCACTTCCTTCAGACCGAGCTTGTTGCAGTAGAAATCGAGCGACTGGTCGACATCGGCGACGCGGATCATTGTGTGCAGATAGCGCATGGCGGCTTCCTCGGGGTGTTGGGGTTGCGGCACCATAGGGGCCACCCGGCGAAAGGGCAATCGTCCGACAATAGGGGCTGCGCGATCGATTTGGGGCCTTGCCGTTTCGGCTTCCGGAAGCGCCGGCAAACAACATTTCAGCCTTTCCAGTGCTGAACGGTGAAAAAAGGCACGTCAGCCCTTGCACACCCCGGAAGCCGCAGTGTTAATCTCTTGGCAAGAATCAGTTGCGGTTCAGTTGAAAAAAGGGGGCATTCTTATGGGGGAAAAGGCCTCTTTCACGAGGCGGGACGGAAGCCTTGACGACGCCTTGCAGCGGGACAGTGGCGGCGATCCCGCCGAGCTTGCCGAAATCGCCGGCGCTATCAAATGGTTCGACGTGGCCAAGGGCTACGGCTTCATTCTTCCGGACGACGGCGTCTCGGGCGACATCCTCCTCCATGTGACTTGTCTTCGAAGGGATGGCTTCCAGACGGCGCTCGAAGGCGCGCGGGTCGTCTGCCTGGTCAAGCAGGGCGAGCGCGGGCTGCAGGCTTTCCGGGTTCTTTCCATGGATGCCTCGACGGCTGTCCACCCGGCAGAACAGGAACAGCGCACCCACGTAACCGTGACTCCGGAGAGCGGCCTCGAGCGGGCTCTGGTCAAGTGGTTCAACCGCACCAAGGGTTTTGGCTTCCTGACGCGGGGCGAGGGGACGGAAGATATCTTCGTCCACATGGAGACGCTGCGGCGCTACGGCATAACCGAGCTTAGGCCGGGCCAGGTCGTGCTCGTACGCTTCGGACGCGGCGACAAAGGCCTTATGGCCGCCGAAATCCACCCCGATATGGGCACCTTGTCGGTCTCGCACTAAGGGCCGCTCGACGCAGCCGAGCTGTCCCTTTGCCGCGGCGCGACCCTATTGTCCGAAAACCGGTTCCACTTGTCCGGATCATGGTCTAGAGCATGATGCGACATCATGCTCCGTCTCTAGGACGTGGGTCTGGACGAGGTACCTGATGGCTCATCGCAATTGGCTGACCGCAGGCGCGCTCTGCGCCGCGATCGTTTTCGCTGCCTATTTCACCGGCCTGAAACCAGGCCTGGCGGATGCGATGCTGCTGCCCATCGATCGGACACCGCTTGTGGTGTCGACCGGCTCGGGCGAGCGTTCTTTCTCCATCGAGATCGCCGATACCTCCGCCGAACGCGAGGCGGGACTGATGTTTCGCCGGACGATGGCCGACGATCACGGCATGTTGTTCGTCTTCGAAAGATCCGACGAGGTGGATTTCTGGATGAAGAACACGCCAATGGCGCTCGACCTCGTCTTCGTCGGTGAGGACGGCCGGATCAAGGCCATCAAGCGTGGCGAGCCGGAATCCGAAGCCATCATCTCACCAGGACAGCCCGTGCGCTTCGTGCTTGAACTGAAGGCAGGCACGGCCGCCAGGGACGGCATCAAGGAAGGCGATCTTTTGCGCCATCCGGCCATCGGCGCGGGCGCCGGTTCCAACTGAAGAGCACTTTCTGCCGATGCAATTCTTTTCGCATGACGGTTTCGATCTCGCCTATCTCGATCGCCAGCCGGCCTCGGGGCAGGGCGACCCCGTGCTGATGATCCATGGCTTTGCCTCCAGCCACTACGTCAACTGGGTCTCGCCGGGCTGGTTCAAGACGCTGAACGACGCCGGCTACCGGGCGATTGCCTTCGACCAGCGCGGCCATGGCTCGTCATCGAAGAGTTATGACGAGGCCGATTACACGCCGGAAAAGATGGCTTCCGACGCCGCCGCTCTGCTCGATCGTCTCGGCATCGAGCGTGCGCATGTCATGGGTTATTCGATGGGCGCGCGTGTCTCGGCTTTCCTGGCGCTCTCGGATCCGGAGAAGGTCGCGACGCTGGTGTTCGGCGGGCTCGGCATCGGCATGGTCGACGGCGTCGGCGACTGGGATCCGATCGCGGCGGCCCTGTTGGCGGAGGATCCCTCTCAAACCACGCATCCGCGCGGCCGTTCCTTTCGCGCCTTCGCCGACCAGACGCGCAGCGACAGGCGCGCGCTCGCGGCCTGCATTGCAACCTCGCGCGAGCTGCTCGGCGAGGACGACATGGCGCGCATCGCCCAGCCGACGCTGATCGCCGTCGGCACGAAGGACGATATCGGCGGCTCGCCGGACGAGCTTGCGGCCCTGATGCCCAATGCCAGGGCTTTCCACATCGAGGGCCGCGACCACATGCTCGCCGTCGGCGACAAGAGCTTCAAGCAGCGCGTGCTCGAGTTCTACGCCGAAAACCCGCTCTGAGCGCGCGACGCTCCCCGGCTGACAATGGTCGATCTTCTCGTCACCTATATGGAGATGCTCGCGCCACCGCAGGGCGCGCCGCGCGCGTCGCCTTTGCCCGACGCGATCGTGGCGCGCGAAAGGCTTGGTCTGTCCAGCTATCTCGATCTCTACCAAGCGGTGGGCGGACCGGTGCAATGGGATCAGCGTCTGCGCATGGCGGAAGTGGAACTCGAAACGGTGCTTGCCGCCGCCTCGACGCATATTCATGTGCTGCGCGTCGATGGCGAGGCCGCAGGCTTCTGCGAGTTCAACAATGTCGGAGAGGCGGCCATCGAGCTCGTTCATTTCGGACTGGTTCCGGCTTTCCAAGGGAAGCGCTTGGGGCCGTTCCTGCTCGACCGGGCATTGCGCGCGGCGTGGTCGCATCGGCCGGAAAGGCTTTGGCTTCACACCGACACCCATGACCATCCGGCGGCGCAATCGGTTTACGGACGCGCGGGATTTGGCGTCTACGCCCAGAGGACCGAAACCTTTCCGGATTAGGCGGAACTAAAGCGCGTCGCGATGAACCGGATTCAGGCGACGCGCTTTAAAGTCTTTGTTTTGATGCATGTGTTGTCCCAGAACCGCTGCGCACTTCTGGGCGACATGCATTAGCCGCGCACCCTCCTGTCGGCGAGCGATCTCGCCATGACGCACAGCAGCTCGAACATCATCGTCGCGCCAGCCAGCGCCGTCATGCCGCCAAGGTCAAAAGGAGGCGCGACCTCGACGACATCGGCGCCGGCGAAATTCAATCCGTCGAGCAGCCTGACCATTTCCTGCGCCTCGCGTGTCGTGAAGCCGCCGAGCTCCGGCGTGCCGGTGCCGGGCGCCATGGACGGATCGATGCAGTCGATGTCGAACGTCACATAGGTGGGACTGTCGCCGACCAGATCGCGCGCTTCCTGCATGACGGAAGCGGCGCCGCGTTTGACGAACTCCTCCATATAGATGATGCGCACGCCCTGGGCGGTCGCCCAGTCGTGTTCGCCTGGCTCATAGATCGAGCCTCTGATCCCGATCTGGACAATCCGCTTCGGGTCGAGCAGCCCTTCCTCGATCGCGCGGCGGAAAGGCGTTCCGTGCGTATAGGGATTGTCGCCGAAATAGCGGTCGTTGGTGTCGGAATGCGCGTCGAAATGAACCATGCCGACCGGCCCGCTGCGGGCCACGGCGCGCAGCACTGGCAGCGTCGTCAGATGGTCGCCGCCAGCGGCCAGAGGCAGCGCTCCGTCGGCAACGATCGCGGCAATGCCGTCCTCGATGCGCTTCAACCCATCGAGCAGGTTGATGGGATTGACCGAGAGGTCGCCTACGTCGGCGACATTGGCGATGCTGAACGGTTCGGTTCCCGAGACGTGGTGGACGCGGCGCATCAGGCTCGACTGGTTCCTGATTTCGCGCGGGCCGTGCCGGGCGCCGGCCCGGTTGGTCGTACCGCCATCCCAAGGAATCCCGACAAGGGCGATGTCGAGCCCCTTCGCGGTCGGCACGGCCGGGAGCCGCATGAAGGTGGAAAGCCCGGCAAATCGCGGCACCTGCGCGGCGTCGACGGGTTGGAAGAAGCTGTTTTGCATGACGACGGCCATCTCGGAGCGGTTTTCGATCGATAGTGATCGCAGGATCAGGAGCTCAGGCATAGGGGCAAGGCCCAACGGGCGGTGGGCCCATCAAACCTGGCCTTGCAATGCTTGCAGCGATCGGTCCAGGTTTTTCCTGGCGGGCGCCTCGAAGCGATCGCGGAACGATTGCGTATAGAAAATATGCGGACGGGCGAGGAAGCTTTTCAGCACCGCCGCGCGGCCGGCGCGCCAGATCGGCTCCTCCACCCAGCCATATTCCAGCCGGACCGCGCTCTCATAAGCGTCGAACACCGCAGGTTCGGCGCCGAGGATCGCCAGATCCATGTCGAGCAAAAGGGCCGCATCGTTGAGCGCGCTCTCGCCGCGGAGAGGCGGCAGTTGGTGCGTAGCAGTGGCGTTGATCATTGCCGCGATGCGGGCGAGGCGATGAGGATTGGCGCGGCCGGCGAGCCTTTTCTTGGCCAACGCCGCGCTCTTTGCCTCATTGTCCTTGGCGCGGCTGTCATAGACGGCGTCGTGGAACCAGATCGCCGCCTCGACGGCGCCCGGGTCATCGAGCAGGGCTCGGTATTCTTCAGCCAGCGCCAGCATGGCCTCGATGTGGGCCATGCCGTGATAGTGGCGATCCTTGGCCTGATAGAGTGCGGAAAGCTCGTTTTTCAGCACGTCGTCGATCAGCGTTTCGTTTTCCATGGCGAGTTTTCCCGGGGCTGGCGGCAAGACAGCGCAAGTCGCGGTCAACTTCAACAGCATAATCGTCGACGATTGACCAAAATGCGCGGCGGCGAGAAGCTGCCGATCAGGCACTGAAGCAAAGGGGCTTGGCATGAGCGCGAACGCACCAAAACCGGGCACGATCGACATGAAGCTGGAGGCCGTCGTCATTCCTGTTGCCGACGTCGATCGAGCCAAGAGCTTCTATGTCGGCTTGGGTTGGAGGCTCGACGCCGACTTCGTGGTCGGCGACGCGTTTCGGGTGGTGCAGTTCACCCCGCCGGGTTCGCCATGTTCGATCCATTTCGGCACGGGCCTCACATCCGCCGCGCCCGGTTCGGCAAAAGTGCTTTATCTGATCGTGACCGACATTGAAGCGGCACGCGCGGAACTGGTGGCGCGCGGCGTCGAGGCAAGCGAAGTGTTTCATCGAAACGGCCCCGGCCAGCCAGCGATCACGGGCCGGCATCCGGAGGGGCGCAGCTATTCCTCCTTCGTCACCTTCAGCGATCCAGACGGCAATGGCTGGCTGTTGCAGGAGATCACCCAGCGTCTGCCTGGCCGTGTCGATGCCAAGGACACGATTTTCACCTCGGTGACCGGCCTTGCCGCCGCGCTGCGGCGAGCGGCCGCCGCGCATGGCGAGCATGAGAAGCGCACCGGCGGGCAGTATGACACGAACTGGCCCGACTGGTATGCCGCTTACATGGTGGCGGAGCAGGCCGGAACGACGCTGCCGGAGTAGGCTCTGACGCCAAATTGCCGCGCTGAGAATGCGAAAATGGGCGATTTCGAACCCGATCCGCGATCAAGGGTTCGTTTTCCATCGTGGCTTGAATTTGCGTGAACCACGTCCATTTGACAAAGCACTAAGGAAAATTGAGTTCAACCGTGCTATGATCTGGCCTATATGTGCCGCCGGAGAATGAGCAAGGCCGGAGAGCGTCGATGAACAGCGTTACGATTGCCCGCCCCAGCATGGTGCAGCCGGTCGATCCGATCTGGCGATCGATCCGCGATGAGGCGATGGAAGCGGTCAACCGCGATCCGCTGCTCGCGGCCTTCCTCTATTCGACCGTCCTCAACCAGGAGAGCCTGGAGGAAACTGTTATTCACCGCCTGGCCGAGCGCCTTGATCACCAGGACATCGGCTCCGACCTCATCCGCCAGACCTTCAAGGCCATGCTGGCCGACGATCCGGACTGGAGCACCACGGTGCGCGTCGACATCCAGGCCTATTACGACCGCGACCCGGCCTGCGACCGCTTCATCATGCCGGTGCTCTATTTCAAGGGTTTTCACGCCATCCAGACGCACCGTCTGGCGCACTGGCTGTGGAACCAGGGCCGCCGGGACTTCGCGCTCTATTTGCAGAGCCGCTCCTCGTCGGTATTCCAGACCGACATCAACCCGGCCGCGCGCATCGGCAAGGGTATCTTCATCGATCACGCCACCGGGCTGGTCGTCGGTGAGACGGCGGTCATCGAGGATGACGTATCGATCCTGCACGGCGTGACGCTTGGCGGCACCGGCAAGGCCAATGGCGACCGTCATCCGAAGATCCGCCGCGGCGTGCTGATCGGCGCCGGCGCCAAGATCCTCGGCAATATCGAGGTCGGCCACTGCTCGAAGATCGCCGCCGGTTCGGTCGTGCTGTCGCCTGTGCCGCACAACAAGACGGTTGCCGGCGTGCCCGCGCGGGTCGTGGGCGAGACCGGCTGCGACCAGCCCTCGCGGCAGATGGACCAGCTCCTGCCGTCGCAGAGCATGGACCACGTGGTCAGCTTCGACATCTGACTTTGCCGTCGCGGCGCCTGGCGAATTCCGGCCGCCCGGTTCGGTCCGCTTTGTCCTATGCAATTGTGCCGGCTCGCCTTTACATGGCCATTGTTAGCGTGTCAGAAGCGCGTTCCAACGAACATGGCCGACATTTCGGAGAAGACTTTTGAAGCCTGACGAAATCAGAAAGCTGGACGCTTATTTCAAACGCGTCTTCCAGAATCCCAAGCTGCAGGTCAAGGCGCGTCCGCGCAAGGAAGACTCGGCCGAGGTCTATGTCGGCGACGAGTTCCTCGGCATCGTCTTCAAGGACGAGGACGACGGCGACTATAATTTCTCGATGGCCATTCTCGACATCGATCTGGCCTAAGCCAGCAATGATCGGTCAGGGCGCGCGAGATCGGCGCCCGGCCGGCTGCAACCCGCAGGCGAAATACCGCCTAAGGCTTGTTTTGACGCAATTCCGGACGGAAAACCGCGACGCACCTTTCCTGGAATTGCTCTAATCCCGGCAGTGCCGCGGGATATGCACCCGCCGCCAGCTGGTCGAACCTTCCCGCACCACCACGCGACTCGCCACCGTCCCATATGAGGGCGGGATTTCCCGCACGCGTACCTGTTCCGGCCGCACCAGCACTTCGTGGGCGACGCCTTCGTATTCCGCCGGCAGAACCACGCGCCGGACGCGCTCCGGTTGGACCACGACCGTTTCGGCGACGCGCGCGTAGCGGGCCTTGTGCCATATTTTGCACAGCACCTTGCGGCCATGGATGACGCGCCATTCCCAGGCATAGCCGCCGTCGTCGACCTTGACCGTGTGGTAGACCGTGCGTGTCACCGCAGGCACAGTCTCATAGGTGACGCGCGGCGGCGCAATCTGCTCCACGCCCTGGTAGGTGCCGTAAATCGGCGCGTCGTAATCGACCACCTGTCCGCCAGGGCTCACCATCACATCCTCATAGACGGTGTCGTATAGCGCTGGCCTGCGGATCGGCTCATAGCATTCGAGCGCGCGGCCGCCGGCGGCGGTTTCAGAGATGGTGGCAAGCATCGCGACTGCCGCGAACGATGCGGAGCTTTTGCGGATCATGACATTCCCCCGTTTAAAAAGGACGCCTTCACAACGCAGGACTGTAGCGGAAGGTCCGGGGGCGGACAGCGATTTCAAGGCTTTTCGTTAAGCGGCGCGGTTAAGGAATTGCTACCTTGCGGATGGCTTCGGCCGGCCGACCGGGAGCGAGCCCGTCTCGTGGGGGCAAGCGGCCCCGTGCTTCGCAGGCCGCAGCGCTTGATTCGACTTAACCAGGTGGCTAGGAGAGGCGGCCTTGCGCTAGGGTGAGCCGGCATCCTATTTAGGTCCTAACCGATCCAGAACGATTCCGCGATTGCTGATATACAGGGCGCTGGAATCCATCTCCAACAAGGGTAGTCCATGAAGAACCCCGTTGAAACCTACATGAACCTCGTTCCGATGGTGGTCGAGCAGACCAATCGCGGCGAGCGTGCCTATGACATCTTCTCGCGTCTCTTGAAGGAACGCATCATCTTCATCACCGGCCCGGTCGAGGACGGTATGGCGACGCTGGTTTGTGCACAGCTTTTGTTCCTCGAGGCGGAGAATCCCAAGAAGGAAATCAACCTCTATATCAATTCGCCGGGCGGCGTCGTCACCTCTGGCATGGCGATCTACGACACCATGCAGTTCATCAAGCCGGCCGTGTCGACGCTCTGCATCGGTCAGGCCGCCTCGATGGGTTCGCTGCTTTTGACCGCCGGCCACAAGGACATGCGCTTTGCCACGCCGAACGCCCGGATCATGGTCCACCAGCCGTCTGGCGGCTTCCAGGGCCAGGCTTCGGACATCGAACGTCATGCGCAGGACATCATCAAGCTGAAGCGCCGCCTGAACGAGGTCTATGTCAAGCACACCGGCAAGAGCTATGACGAGATCGAGAGGACGCTCGACCGCGACCATTTCATGACCGCGGACGAGGCCAAGGATTTTGGCCTGATCGACAAGGTCATCTCAAGCCGCGAGCCCGCCGAGGCAGCCACCGCCTGAGCCTGGCGGTCGACAGTCAGATGCAGCATAACGCGCTTTTGGCGCCTCTTGCGGCATTTCGGCCACATTTGGCTGTTCCCTCAGGCGTTGGGATTGCCTACGTTAAGGCTATGTTGATTTTCGACGGCTTAGCTTTGCATGGGGTTGCTGCGAATCATTGCCGCGTTTTCTGAATTGTGTTTCGTACGGAATGCGCTGTGTGAGCCGGGACACTGGCGGTGGCGGATTCCCGCGATAGATTGGTGAGACGTCACTCAAGCCAGACCACCGGCGGGCGTTGGTGAAAGGACAGAAAAATGAGCAAGGTCAGCAACGGCGGCGGTGATTCAAAGAACACGCTTTACTGCTCGTTTTGCGGCAAGAGCCAGCACGAGGTCCGCAAGCTGATCGCCGGGCCGACGGTCTTCATCTGCGACGAATGCGTCGAGCTCTGCATGGACATCATCCGCGAGGAGAACAAGACCTCGATGGTGAAGTCGCGCGAGGGCGTGCCGACACCGCAGGAAATCCTCAAGGTCCTCGACGATTACGTCATCGGCCAGCCCTACGCCAAGCGCGTGCTGTCGGTGGCGGTCCACAACCACTACAAGCGCCTCGCGCATGCCGGCAAGAACAACGACGTCGAGCTGGCCAAGTCGAACATTCTGCTGATCGGCCCGACCGGCTGCGGCAAGACGCTGCTGGCGCAGACGCTTGCCCGCATCATCGACGTGCCGTTCACCATGGCCGACGCGACGACGCTGACCGAGGCCGGCTACGTCGGCGAGGACGTGGAGAACATCATCCTGAAGCTGCTGCAGTCGGCCGATTACAATGTCGAGCGCGCCCAGCGCGGCATCGTCTATATCGACGAAATCGACAAGATCTCGCGCAAGTCGGACAACCCGTCGATCACCCGCGACGTGTCGGGCGAGGGCGTGCAGCAGGCGCTGCTCAAGATCATGGAAGGCACGGTCGCCTCGGTGCCGCCGCAGGGCGGGCGCAAGCATCCGCAGCAGGAATTCCTGCAGGTCGACACCGCCAACATCCTGTTCATCTGCGGCGGCGCCTTCGCGGGGCTCGACAAGATCATCTCGGATCGCGGCCGCAAGACCTCGATCGGCTTCGGCGCCACCGTGGCTTCGCCCGAGGATCGGCGCACCGGCGACCTGTTCCGCCAGGTCGAGCCGGAGGATCTGTTGAAATTCGGCCTGATCCCGGAATTCGTCGGCCGTCTGCCGGTTCTGGCGACGCTGGAAGACCTCGACGAGCCGGCGCTGATCCAGATCCTGACAGAGCCGAAGAACGCGCTGGTCAAGCAGTATCAGCGGCTGTTCGAGATGGAGAATGTCGACCTGACCTTCCACGAGAACGCGCTGTCGGCGATCGCCAAGCGCGCCATCGAGCGCAAGACCGGCGCGCGCGGCCTGCGCTCCATCATGGAAGCGATCCTGCTCGACACCATGTTCGAGCTTCCGGCGCTGGAAGGCGTGCGCGAAGTGGTGATTTCGGAAGAAGTGGTGACCGGCAGCGCCCGGCCGCTCTACATCTATTCCGAGCAGAAGGAAAAGAAGGGCAATGTCAGCGCCTGAAATGGCATCTGGACCCACAATTTTCATGGAACGGCGCCCGCGTGGCGCCGTTTTGCTGTGAGAGGCGTGGGGCTGTGCAATGGAAGGGATCGAGCAACCGTGTTAACCCTTGATCTTTGCCCCGGCTGCATCCACCTAACACCAGAAGGCCGAGGCGCCGAATTCTGTGCTGTAAAACTCCCGTCACAAACGGTGGTAGGCGGAACGACCCTCGGTCGTTAATATGAGATTCGCGGTTGGCTAAAATAAGCGGCCGCGACATGAAAGGTTGGACAATGGCCAAGATATCCAAGGCTTCCGGCGACGGCGTTTTCGCAGTCCTCCCACTGCGCGATATCGTCGTGTTCCCGCATATGATCGTTCCGCTCTTCGTGGGCCGTGAAAAGTCGATCAAGGCGCTGGAAGAGGTTATGGGTCAGGAAAAGCAGATCCTGCTTGCTACCCAGATGAATGCAGCCGACGACGATCCTGAGCCCGATGCGATTTTCGACATCGGCACGCTCGCCAATGTGCTGCAGCTTTTGAAGCTTCCCGACGGCACCGTAAAGGTGCTGGTCGAGGGCGCCTCGCGCGCCAAGATCGTCTCGTTCACCGACCGCGCCGATTTCCACGAGGCCCGCGCCACCGCGCTGGCCGAGCCGGAAGAGGAAGAGGTCGAGATCGAGGCGCTGGCCCGCTCGGTCGTCACCGACTTCGAGAATTACGTCAAGCTGAACAAGAAGATCTCGCCCGAAGTGGTGGGTGCCGCCAGCCAGATCGACGACTATTCCAAGCTCGCCGACACGGTTGCCTCGCATCTCGCCATCAAGATCCCCGAGAAGCAGGAGATGCTCGCCACGCTTTCCGTCAAGGAGCGTCTGGAGAAGGCGATGGGCTTCATGGAAGCCGAAATCTCGGTGCTCCAGGTGGAGAAGCGTATCCGCTCGCGTGTCAAGCGCCAGATGGAGAAGACGCAGCGCGAGTACTACCTCAACGAGCAGATGAAGGCGATCCAGAAGGAGCTCGGCGAGGGCGAGGACGGCCGCGACGAGGCCGCCGAGATCGAGGCGCGCATCAAGAAGACCAAGCTTTCCAAGGAGGCCCGCGAGAAGGCGGAAGCCGAACTGAAGAAGCTGCGTTCGATGTCGCCGATGTCGGCTGAATCGACGGTCGTGCGCAACTATCTCGACTGGCTGCTGTCGATCCCGTGGGGCAAGAACTCCAAGGTCAAGCAGGATCTCGCCTTCGCTCAGAACGTGCTCGACACCGATCATTTCGGCCTCGACAAGGTCAAGGAGCGCATCGTCGAGTACCTGGCCGTGCAGAGCCGGCAGAAGAAGCTCAAGGGGCCGATCCTGTGCCTCGTTGGACCGCCCGGCGTCGGCAAGACCTCGCTCGGCAAGTCGATCGCCAAGGCGACCGGCCGCGAGTTCATCCGCATGGCGCTCGGCGGCGTGCGCGACGAGGCCGAGATCCGCGGCCACAGGCGGACCTATATCGGCTCGATGCCCGGCAAGGTCATCCAGTCGATGAAGAAGGCCAAGAAGTCCAACCCGCTCTTCCTGCTCGACGAGATCGACAAGATGGGCCAGGACTTCCGCGGCGATCCGTCGTCGGCCCTGCTGGAAGTGCTTGATCCGGAACAGAACTCGACGTTCATGGACCATTACCTCGAGGTCGAATACGACCTGTCGAGCGTGATGTTCGTGACGACGGCGAACACGCTGAACATCCCCGCGCCCTTGATGGACCGCATGGAGATCATCCGTATCGCCGGCTACACCGAGGACGAGAAGATCGAGATCGCCAAGCGTCACCTGATGCCCAAGGTGATCCGCGATCACGCCTTGCAGCCGAACGAGTTCTCGGTCGGCGAGGACGCGATCCGCGGCATCATCCAGACCTACACCAGGGAAGCCGGCGTGCGCAGCCTTGAGCGCGAGCTTATGAAGCTCGGCCGCAAGGCGGTGACCGAGATCCTGCGGACGAAGAAGAAGACGGTGAAGATCACCGCGGACAACCTCGCCGATTATCTCGGTGTGCCGCGCTTCCGCTTCGGCCAGGTCGAGGCCGACGATCAGGTCGGCGTGGTCACTGGTCTTGCCTGGACGGAAGTCGGCGGCGAGCTGCTGACGGTCGAAGGCGTCATGATGCCCGGCAAGGGCCGCATGACGGTGACCGGCAATCTGCGCGACGTGATGAAGGAATCGATCTCGGCGGCGGCGTCCTATGTCCGCTCAAGAGCGATCGATTTCGGCATCGAGCCGCCGCTGTTCGACAAGCGCGACATCCACGTGCACTTGCCGGAAGGCGCGACCCCCAAGGACGGCCCGTCTGCAGGTGCTGCCATGGCCACGGCCATCGTGTCGGTGCTGACGGGTATCCCGGTCAGGGCCGATGTGGCGATGACCGGCGAGATAACGCTGCGCGGCCGCATCTTGCCGATCGGCGGCCTGAAGGAGAAGCTGCTCGCGGCTCTGCGCGGCGGCATCAAGAAGGTCCTGATCCCGGAAGAGAACGTCAAGGATCTGGCGGAGATTCCGGACAATGTGAAGAACGGCATGGAGATTGTCCCCGTCTCGCGGGTCGGCGAGGTGCTCGCGCACGCGCTCACCAGGATGCCGGAGCCGATCGAGTGGGTCGAGCCGGTTAATGCGCCGGCTCCGGTCGACAGCGGCGACGATGCCGGAAAGTCACTTGCACATTAGCTTTTGCTAACATTGCAGCGCACAAAGAGAGAGCCGGGTCTTCAGCCCGGCTTTTTCATGTGAAAAAGCGACGAAAAAATGGAAAAAAGCCCGGAATTCCGCGGTTTTCGGCTTGGGTTCCGGAACGCTTCTTTCTAAAGTCCGTTTCCTGCCGGATGAGTCGTAAGTTCCGGTTTTCTCATGGAAGGGAATTTTTATGAACAAGAACGAACTGGTGTCCGCCGTCGCCGACTCCGCAAGCATTTCGAAGGCTGATGCGCAGTCCGCCGTCGATGCGGTGTTCTCTGTGATCACTGGCGAACTGAAGAAGGGCGGCGATGTCCGGCTTGTCGGCTTCGGAAATTTCACCGTGTCAAAACGCGCTGCTTCGACCGGCCGCAACCCGCAGACCGGCGCGGAAGTGAAGATTCCGGCGCGCACCGTGCCGAAGTTCTCGGCCGGCAAGGGCCTCAAGGATGCGGTCAACTAAGACCTTTTTCTTTAAGAGCAGAAAAGCCGGGCTTGCCCGGCTTTTCTTTTTGCAGCTTCAGGCTGTCGGCGCGTCGGCGCGCATCAGGCCTTCCTGTTTCAAATCCGCCCACAGCGCCGCCGGTATCTTGGTATCGAGAAGCGCCCGGTTGCTTTCGACTTCGGCCGGCCGCTGGCCGCCGGGGATCACCGACATCACCGAAGGATGCTGCAGCGGGAATTGCAGCGCCGCCTCGATCAGGCGCACATTGTGACGCTTGCAGACGGCCTCGATACGCGCCACGCGATCTAGGATATCCTTCGGCGCCTCGCTGTAATTGTAGAAGGCGCCGGGCTTCGGTCCGGTCGCAAGCACGCCGGAATTGTACGGGCCGCCCAGCACGATGCCGATGCCGCGCTCCTGGCAAAGCGGCAGGAAGCTCTCAAGCGCCTCCTGCTCGAGCAGCGTGTAGCGTCCGGCGAGCAGGAACAGGTCGAAATCGCCGCGCTCGGCCAGTGTCTGGGCGACCTGCCACTCGTTGATGCCGCCGCCGAAGGCCTTGATCACGCCCTGGTCGCGCAGCGAAAGCAGCCCGTAATAACCGGACGACATGAACTCCTCGATGCGGGCATCCGAGGCTGCCTTGCTGCCATGGGTGAAGATGTCGACGTCGTGGACGAAGAGGATGTCGATGCGATCGACGCCGAGGCGCTCCAGCGAGGCCTCGAAGGAGCGCATGACGCCGTCATAGCTGTAGTCGTAGACTTCCCGGCGCGACGGCGTCTCGAAGAACTTGCCGATGCCGGTGCGCTGATCCGGCGGGGCAACGCGCATGATGCGGCCGACCTTGCTCGACAGCACGTAGTCGTCGCGCTTCCTGCCGCGCAGGAAAGGGTTGAGGCGGGTTTCCGACAGGCCGAGGCCGTAGAGCGGCGCCGTATCGTAGTAGCGGCAGCCCGTCGCCCATGCAGCTTCCAGGGTGGCATTGGCATCCTCGTTGGAGACGGCGCGGTAGAGATTGCCGAGCGGCGCAGTGCCGAAACCGAGCTCGGTGAAGGTGATGCCGCCATTGCCGATGCGGTCGAAATGCCGTGTCTTCATGTCTGACGATGTCCCGGAGTGATTTGTCTGACATGACACTATCACGCTCGTGGCCCAGCAAAAGTGCCGAGGCTCGTTGGACAGCGATTTTCGCGGTGGTAGCATGAGCAAAAACAGGCCTTTCGCGGGCGGTGAACCGCCAATCCACAGAGCCTAGCGATGCCTCGGCAGACAGGGCGAGCCGTCATGACCAAAGCCGGATCCGGGATGTTCGCGACCGCGCTGGACGAGCTTGGCGCGGTGCTGGCGCGCATGGATGAAACACGGATCGACGCCGCCTGCGAAATGCTAGCCGGCGCCGGCAAGATCGCCGTCTATGGCTGCGGCCGCGAGGTGCTGCAGGTCAAGGGCTTTGCCATGCGGCTCTACCATCTCGGCCTGCCGGTCTCCGTCGTCGGCGACATGACCACGCCGCCGCTCGGGCAGGGTGATGTCTTCCTGGTGAGTTCAGGGCCAGGCGAAACCACCACGGTGCTGACCTTGATGCGGGTTGCCCACGAGGCCGGCGCCAAAGTGCTGCTTTTGACGGCGGAGGCCGGCGGAAGCGCCGCGAAGCGCGCCGACTTCACCCTACTCATTCCGGCGCAGACCATGGCCCGCGACCAGGGCGCGGCAAGAACCTCGGTGCTGCCGATGGGCTCGCTGTTCGAAGGCGCGCTGTTCCTTTTGTTCGAAATCATGGTGCTGAAGCTTAAACGCCTGACCAATGCCACGCCGGAGGCGATGCGCGCCAGGCACACCAACATGGAGTAGGGGATGCGTTACGAGCTCATGCTGCCGCACCAGATCCGCAAGGCGATCGAAGAGAACTGGCCGGTCGTGTTGCCGCTCGGCGTGCTCGAATACCATGGCGAGCACATGGCGGTCGGCATGGACACGCTGGCCGTCATCAAGACAGTGGAGCTGATCGAAAAGGAAAAGGACCTCGTCATCCTGCCGCCCTTCTACTACGGCGCGGCGAGCTATGCGGTGGCGGCGCCGGAAGGCAGCGGCTCGGTGCAGGTCGGCGGCAAGGTGCTTTCGCCTTTTGCTGAGGAACTGTTCCACGGCCTGCTGCGCATCGGCTTCCGCAACATCCACGCCATCATCCACCATCAGACCGAGAATTTCGCGGCAGGCATGCCGACCGATCTCGCCTTCAAGGCCGCCGGCCGGCAGGCGATCTTTCGCTTCCTCGAAAATGAGCGCGGGGAGGGCTGGTGGGGTTCCGACAAGATGGTCGACTATTATGCCGGCCATGCCCAGGGCGAGAATGTCTTCAACTGGGTGCAGGTGCATCCGCTGATGCCGGCCACGATGAACGGCAAGTACCCGTTCGACCATGCCGGCAAAGGTGAAACCTCGCTTATGCTGGCGCTGTGCCCCGAGGCGGTGGACGAGAAGCATTTCGCCGACAACACCGGCTGGTACACGAAAGACGCGGCGGAGGCCTCGGCAGGCCTCGGCAAGATCGGCGTCGCCATGATCCTCGACCATCTCCGGGCGATATTGGTGCGATAGCGCGGCTCTTCCTTCTCCCCTTGTGGGAGAAGGTGGATCGGCGCGCAGCGCCGAGACGGATGAGGGGTGTTCCAGCGGAGTGAGACGCTGGTGTTCCCTGGAACACCGCTCATCCGTCGCCTTCGGCGACACCTTCTCCCGCAAGGGGAGAAGGAGAGGCCCATCCTATTTCACGGAGCCGGCCGTCATTCCCATGATCAGATAGCGCTCGAGCGCGATGCCGATGATCGCCAGCGGCGCGATGGCGGCCGTGGCAAGGGCGGCCATCGACCACCAGTTGATGCCTTGCGAGCCGGTCTGGCTCGCCACCATGACGGGAATCGTCTTGGCGTCCGTCGATGTCAGAAGCGCGGCGAAGAAATACTCGTTCCAGCACAGCACCATCGCCAGGATGAAGGCGGCGACCATGCCGGGCAGCGCGATCGGCATGACGATGCGGAAGAAGGCGCCCCAGATCGAGAGTCCGTCGACAAGGGCTGCCTCCTCAAGCTCGACCGGGATCGAATTGAACTGGTCTCGCATGATCCAGATGACGATCGGCAGCACCATCAGCGTGTAGAGGAGCACGAGCCCGATGCGCGTATCGAGGAGTGCCACTTCGCGGTAGAGCACCAGGAAGGGCAGCGCAAGCACGACCGGTGGCAGGATCAGCTGCGACAGGAAGAAGAAGGAGATGTCCTCGTTCTTGAACCAGGCGAACTTGTAGCGATAGCGGGTGAGGCCGTAGGCGGCGAGGCTGCCGATGATGATGGCGAGGCCCGATGCCCCCACGGAGGTGATGACCGAATTCATGAAGCGTTTCAGGAATTCGTCGCGCACGGTCGATGTCTGGTTGATCGAATCCGGCGACAGGCCGAGCGAGCGCCAACCCTTCCAGTCGGGCGTAAAGTCGACGAAGGGAATGAGATGGCCTTGCGTGACGTCGACCGCCGATTTGAACGAGGTGGTGATCGTCCAGTAGATCGGGAACAGGCAGACGAAGGCCCAGAAGACCAGCGCGCCATAGATGAAGGCGCGGCTGGCGATGAAGGCCGCCGGCGAACGGATCTCGGAAACGGTGTAGTCGGTGGTCTGGACGCTCATGATGGCCGCTCAGTTGACGTTGCGCACGAAGCGACTGGCGAATTTCAAGAGCCAGGTCACGAACACGACGATGATGACCAGATAGGCCATTGCCAGCATGGTGCCGTAGCCGACGTTCGAGCGGTCACGGTATTCGCGATAGATGAAGCTCGACACGGAATCGGTGGCGCCGCCGGGACCGCCGGAGGTCAGGGTGATGATGATGTCGGCAAGCTTCAGCTTGAAGATGATGCGCAGTATCACCGCCGTCACCGATACCGGCAGCATCAGCGGAAAGGTAACCTGCCAGAATGTCTGCCATGCGGTCGCGCCGTCGACGCGGGCGGCTTCCAGCACCTCGCGCGACATCGCCTGCAGACCGGCAAGCAGCATGATCATCATGAACGGGATGAAGGTCCAGGCGTCGAGCATCATGATCGAGATGCGGGCGGTGATCGGATCGGAGAAGAAGGCGGGATTGTCCCAGCCGAGATGGCGCGCCAGCGTCGCCGCCGGCCCGAACCGGTACTCCATCAGCGATTTGCCGACCATCCATGACACGGCGACCGGTGACAGCATCAGCGGCAGCAGGAAGACGACGCGGAAGAATTTTCGAGCCCGGATCTGCGCGTTGAGCAGCAGCGCCAGGCTGAAGGCGATTATATATTCGACCAGCACCGCAAGCACATAGAGCACCATGTTGACAAGCGCGTTGCGGTAATAGGGGTCGCTCAGCATCTGCCAGAAATTGTCGAGGCCGTTGAACCTGCGTCCGGTGAAGGAACTGAGATTCCAGTCGGTGAGCGCGATGTAGAAGCCGAACAGCGTCGGGAAGATCACCATGGCGATGGTGAAGAGCAGCGCCGGCAGCAGGAACAGCGCGCGCTGCCCGTCCTCGCCGCGCGTCAGAACCTGCCATGCGCCGAGCGCTGCGCCCCATAGGACATAGGCGTAGATCACCGGACGCCAGGTGTCGAAACCGACGGCGGACATCTCGGTCTTGTAGAGGATCTGGACGACGATGATCGCCAGAAGGCCAAGTGTTGCGATGGCCAGCAGGCCCCAGCCGAGGCGCTTTCGGCCGGCCGGGATCAGGTCGGCAGGATTTGCCGACCACGCATTCGCGGTCGAAGTCTGCTCAGCCACGCTCTTGCCCCTTGCGTCAACCTAAACATGCGGCCCGGCGACGAGGTCGCCGGGCCGCGACTTTTCGATGTGACAGCCTACATGCCGAGCGAGGCTTTGTAGAGCTTGACTTGCTTATCGCGGCCGATCTGGTCGGTCAGCTTTTCCCAGGCGGCGGCGATGGCGTCCGCACCTTCCTGTGCCTTCATCTTGCCGGCGAAGGTGTTGGCCAGAATGTCCTCGGCGGCCGAGTAGTACTGGAAGATGCCGGGGATGCGCGGCTCGATCGCCGCGTTCGGATGGTTGTAGGAGTCGCCCTCCGACTTCAGATAGGAGGTGATGAACGCCTCGTCGTAGCCGGCCGCAACCCATTCCGGAATGTTGAAATGGGAGTTGCGATAGGGCTGGAAGCCCGACGGATACATCGCCGTCCAGATCGACAGGTCCTTGCCGCCGAGATGGGCGGCGGCGGACCATGCGGCCTTCTTCTTCTTTTCGTCCTTATCGACGCGGGCCATGACGTAGACGCCCCAGCCGAGATAGGCGCAGTTCGGCGCGTAGTTCGGCCCGCTGGCGAGCTTTTCCCACTTGCCGGTCTTGGAATTGTAGACGTCGTCGGAACCCGGCAGGATCGAGAAGCCGGTGACGTCGCCGATGACCGAGGAGTCATTGGTCTTGACGTTCGAGCCGACGTCACCCCACCAGGGGATCATCGAGCCGGTTCCGGCCAGGAACTGCTGGAAGGCAGTCGTGTTCGGATCGGCGTTGATCTGGTCGGCGGGCTCGGACGGCAGGGCGTCGATCACGTCCTGGATGGCGCGCACCCAGGCCGGATTGTTGACGCGCGGCTTCATCGTATCGGCATCGAACAGCCAGGCCTTGTCGTCGGGATGCTTGGCGTAGGCGCTGGCGCGGCTGCCGAGGAAGTAGAAGCCGAAACCGCCCCAGGGCTTGGGCGCGTCGAGGTAGCCATAGACGTCCTGGCCCTTGAATTTCTTGCCCTTGAGGAACTTGGTGACAGCCTGCACCTCCTGCCAGGTCTTCGGTACCCCCCATTCGCTGGTTGCGCCGCTGTCCTTCCATTGCTTGGCGAGGTCGGCATCGGCGAACACGTCGGTGCGGTAGTTGAAGTTGTGCGCGTCGCCGTCGATGGTCACGCGGTACTGCTTGCCGTCCCAGGTGCCGACCGGCGGCTTCAGGTAGTTGACCAGATCGTCGAAGTCGATCTGCTTCTTGACCCAGTCGGGCATTTCCGAGGTCAGGCCCTTGCCGCAGACATCGCCTTCGAAGGGCGCGCCCATCTCGATGATGTCGAAGTCGACGGTGCCGGTGGCGATCGACTGCTGCAGGCGGGCGTTATAGTCGGCCTGGGCGAGGTCGATCCAGCTGATCTTAGCGCCGGTATAAGCTTCCCATGGCTTCAGGAAGCCGCGGAACAGCACGTTGTGCAGGTTCTGGTTGTTGAGGCCCATGAAGGTGAGCTCGACGCCGGCGAACTCGCCTTCCTTGACATTGGCCTTGGTCGCTTCGAGGCAGAGCTCGCCGACCTTCTGGAAATCGGCATCGGTCGGCTGGCCTTTGCCGACCCCGGGGATCTGCAGGATTTTCTGGCGCAAATCATCGCCGGCGGCGGCCGGCCCCGTGAACGCGCCGAGCCCGGCGCCGGACGCGGCGGCGATTGCGGCCATGCTGGCCGCGCCCTTCAACAGATCGCGGCGGCTCGCGCCGGCGCGCATCAGTTTCTCATACAGGTCGACTCTCATCTACAGGTTCCTCCCAGAACAACAGCGATTGAATTGAAGTGCCAATCTCTCGGACGTCGAAACGCCAGCGGTTCTCCTCGATCTTACGGGGACGTGGGACCCCACCCGGCGTCGCCGGAGCTCCGATTTCCCGGCAAAATACCGGCTCTCGGATTGGCACTCGCCACTATTCGCGTAATCGATTACCTTGTCAACAAGGTTGGCTTTTTAACTATAAGATACCGACTTGCCGTTGCCGTTCGCAATGGCTAGCTTCACCGCAAACGATAAAGGGGAGACGATGGCTCAAGTCGCGATCAGCAGTGTGGCCAAGGCGTTCGGAACCGTCAAGGTCCTGCATGAAGTCAGCGTCGACATTGCCGACGGACAGTTCGTCGTGCTGGTCGGCCCGTCGGGGTGCGGCAAGTCCACACTTCTGAGGATGGTGGCCGGACTGGAGACCGTTTCCGGCGGCACGATCTCGATCGGCGACCGCGTCGTCAACAATCTGCCGCCGGCGAAGCGCGACATCGCCATGGTGTTCCAGAATTATGCGCTCTATCCGCACAAGACGGTGGAGCAGAACATGGCTTTCGCGCTGAAGCTGCGCGGCACCGATCCGGCCGTGGTCGCCGAGCGGGTCAAGCGCGCCGCCGACATCCTCGACCTCGCTCCCTATCTCAAGCGCTATCCGCGCCAGCTTTCGGGCGGCCAGCGTCAGCGCGTCGCCATGGGCCGCGCCATCGTGCGCAATCCGCAGGTTTTCCTGTTCGACGAGCCGCTTTCCAACCTCGACGCCAAGCTGCGCGTGCAGATGCGCACCGAGATCAAGGAATTGCACCAGCGGCTGAAGACCACGACCATCTACGTCACCCACGATCAGATCGAGGCCATGACCATGGCCGACAAGATCGTCGTGATGCGCGACGGCCGTATCGAGCAGGTCGGCGCGCCGCTGGAACTGTTCGACCGGCCGGCGAACCTTTTCGTCGCCGGTTTCATCGGCTCGCCTTCGATGAACCTGCTCAAGGGCACTGTAAAGAAGGCTGACAAACTGGTGGTCGAGATCGCCGGCACGGCGTTTCCGATGCCGTCAGGGACCGCCGCCGAGGACGGCCAGGCCGTTGTCTATGGTGTGCGGCCGGAACATCTGGAGATCCATCCGGACGGTGTCGAATCCAAGGTCTCGGTGGTCGAGCCGACAGGCTCCGAGACCCTGGCCTTCGTGCGCTTCGGCGAGGGCGAGATGGTGGCGCTGTTTCGCGAGCGCCACGACTTCAAGCCGGGCGACACGCTGAAGCTCAGGCCTCGTCTCGACCAGGTCCACCTCTTCGACGCCGGGACCGGCAAGCGTCTCTGACCGCAAACAAGTTTTCATAGAGGAATCCATGCTCAAAGGGATCAATCCGCTGCTCAATGCCGATGTGCTCCAGGCGCTGCGGGCGATGGGCCATGGCGACGACCTGATCATCGCCGACACCAATTTCCCGTCCGACTCCGTGGCGAGACAGACGGTGCTCGGCAAGCTTTTACGCATCGACGCGACGGCGGCGGACGTGGTGAAGGCGGTGCTGTCGCTCTATCCGCTGGACACTTTCGTCGACGATGCGGCGGCGCGCATGGAGATCGTCGGCAAGCCGAACGAAATCCCGCCGGTGCAGAAGGAGGTTCAGAAGGAGGTCGACGCTGCCGAGGGCAAGCCCTGGCCGATGATCTCGATCGAGCGCTACGCCTTCTACGAGCGCTCCAAGAAGGCATATTGCGTGATCCAGACCGGCGAGCGCCGCTTCTATGGCTGCTTTGCTTTCCGCAAGGGCGTCGTGCCGCCGGATGCGGAGTGAGACGATGGCCATCGGCAAGCCCGTCGTCATGAAACCTGTCGTCATCCTGGGTGTCTTCGTCGCCGACACCGCCTATCGCGCCGATCGCCAGCCCCGCATGGGCGAGACGATCCTCGGCAATTCCTTCAAGCTCGGCCCGGGCGGCAAAGGCTCGAACCAGGCGGTCGCGGCCGGCAAGCTCGGCGCCGACATCACCTTCCTGACCCGTCTCGGCGTCGATGCCTTCGCCGACATGGCCAAACAAACCTGGAAGGATGCTGGCGTGAAGAGCGCCATCATCGATACGCCCGACAGCTATACGGGCGCTGCCTATATCTTCGTCGAGGAGGGGACCGGTAACAACGCCATCATCGTCAGCCCGGGCGCCGCGATGCTGATCTCGCCCGAAGACATTGAGGCGCATGCCGGCTTGATCCGGTCCGCCGGCGTGTTCGTCACCCAGCTCGAGCAGCCGATTGACGCGGCCCTGAAAGCCTTGGAGATCGCGCGCGGGGCAGGGGTGACGACCATCCTGAATCCGGCGCCGGCGGCCAGCCTGCCCGACCGCATCTACACGCTGTGCGACTATGTCACGCCCAACGAGACCGAAGCCGATGGGCTGACCGGCATCAAGGTGTCGTCGATCGACGACGCCCGCCGCGCCGCCGACAGCCTGCTGGCCAAGGGCGTTGGCGCCGTCATCGTGACGCTCGGTGAAAAGGGAGCGCTGCTGCATACGAAGGATCTCTCCGACCATGTCGGCGCGATCAATGCCGGCCCGGTGGTCGAGACCACAGGGGCGGGCGATGCGTTCAATGGCGGTCTCGCCGCGGCTCTCGCAAAAGGCGTCGAGCCATTGGAGGCCGTGCGCTTTGCCTGCGCGGTCGCCGGCATTTCGGTGACCCGCCCGGGCACCGCGCCGTCGATGCCGACATTACAGGAGGTCGAGGCGCTGCTCGCCACGGCGTGAAACTCCCGCCTAGCTGTCTTTCGCGCGCCTTCGTTAGCGCCTCCTTATTCCGGAACGCAACTGAGACGCGCGCGTTCATCGTCCTGTCGGCGACGCCGATTTGGAACGGTAGGATGAAAAAGCACTACGAAAAGCCCACGCTCGTGAAGCGCCAGAAGCTCACCGAGCGGACAGCCCAGATTGTCGCTTCCGGCGTCATACTGGGGGAGTGATTTCCAAGATCGGGCTCGGGATGGCGCTAAAGTATCCTGCTGGTCAGCTCCAGCATCGTCGTTGCGCCTTGCTCGCTGCCGGGCATATGCACGACGCGCAGAACCCGAAGGTCCCTGCTCGATCCTTCGACCGGTATCGACACGCTTTCGCCTACCCGCGGCAATTCCTGGAAGGCGAGCTCGTCGACATCCCTGGCGTCATCAATCGAAATGCGGCATCTCACAGCCATCTTGGTCTCCCGTCTTTTTTCGCCCATGGGCTGAACGGGACAAGGTTGGAATGGTTCCGAGATAGGGCGCCCAAGCGGCAAAGTGCGAGCAAGTCCGTTTTTATGGGGCCGCGCGTCGCTTCCCGCAATGCAGCAGAATCCGCGTTAGAGCGCCCTGCACAAGCCGGATTTTCGGCTGATCCGTGAAGGAAAAATGGCGCGAGTGACGGGGCTCGAACCCGCGACCTCCGGCGTGACAGGCCGGCACTCTAACCGACTGAGCTACACCCGCGCACTGACGAGCACGTGTCAGGCGTGTTCGTCGTTGGGGCGGTGGATAAGGGGTTCGCCTGCGGGTGTCAAGCGCGGCATTGAAGCATTACAGCAATCAGGAGAAGGTTTTTTGACAGCGGCGCCGAGGCTGGGGAAATCCGCACCGCGACGGGCGCGCCGTCTGTTCATTTGGCCTTGCGAATGCTGCCCTAACTGCTTAAAGGTCCGCGCTCAAGCGGGCGATTAGCTCAGTTGGTAGAGCGCTTCGTTTACACCGAAGATGTCGGCGGTTCGAGCCCGTCATCGCCCACCAGTAACCTTTGAATTTCTTATACATTTTCACTGATCACCCTGTTTTACGAAGTGGTCTGTCGGTTCACCGAACCGCAATGGGTCTAAATTTCCAGCGAAGCAGTCAATTTTCGCAGGTATTTCGGGCTGTAGCGGGCATAGACCCGGTACGTCATTGCGGTGTTCGAGTGACCCAGGAACTGGGCGACAGCCTCCATGGAGTGGCCATCTTCGACGAGCCAGACGGCAGCCGAATGCCTCAGCATGTTGGGCGAGGCATCGGGCCTTCGGAGCTTGGCTCAGCGCGACGAACTAAGTGCCGTCAGGGCGCCGGGTTTGCCGCTAGCTCGCAGCCTGCTTCATCTTGAGTAGTTGCTGCGCAGCGGCCGCGTTGTCGCCACCACCCGCCACATGCACGGTGGGAACGGCAAGCTTGATGCCGTACTCGTCGAATGCCTTCTTGATCATCATGAACGCTCGCCGCTTGATGCCGAACTGAGTTCCCGGCTTGGTCATCAGCTTCATCCTGAGCTCGATCCCGGAGTCGCCAAAGCTGTCGACACCTTGCATTTTCAGCGGCTCGATCGTATCGGCGGCGAACTCAGGATCCGCGGCCAGCTCCTGACCGATCTTCTTGATGAGCCTGCGAGCGAGGTCCACATCGGAATCGTAGGTGATGCTCAGAGCCATCTTGTCCATCACCCAGTCACGGCTCATGTTCTGGATGGCGCCGAGCTCGCCGAACGGCACGGTGAAAATTGGGCCGCGGTGATGCCGCAGCCTGACTGACCGTAGGCTGAACGATTCGACGGTGCCCTTATAGCTGCCGCTCTGGATATACTCGCCGACACGAAAGGCATCGTCGAGCATATAGAAAACGCCGCTCAGCACGTCCTTGACGAGTGTCTGCGAACCGAAGCCGATGGCGACGCCGAAAATGCCCGCGCCGGCGATCAAAGGTGCAATCTGCACGCCCAGTCCGGAAAGGATTGTCAGCACAGCGACGACCCCGATGAAGACAGCGAGCACGTTGCGGAATATCGGCAGCAGCGTACGCAGCCGGCCGCTGCGGGCAAGGTCGTCCGCGCTTGACCCTTCCTTTGGCGCGAGCTCCATCCGATAAGCGATCAACGCCTTCGCCAGCTGCCACAGCAGATCCGCAACCAGGAGGACGATGATGCTATTGAGCAGGCCCGAAATCACGATCGCGCCTGTTTCACTGCCGGCAAGGGCTGCAGCCCTGATGCGCCAGATATAGGCGAGCCAAGCGACCGCAGCGCCAATCACCGCTGCCCTGGCGCCCCTGACGATCAGCACGTTCAGCATGACGCCGAGGGCACCGCTGCGCTGCGCTCTGCCGGCGAAGGCCTGTGCGACGTTGCCAACCCCACGCACCGCCGCCGGCAACAGCAACACATAGAGGCCGAGCCACAGCACGCCGAGCAGTCCTGCCACCCAGGCCAGCCAAAGCGCGATCAGATAGAACGTCAGCAGCGATTGCCTGACAGCGGAAGCCGCGCTGCCCGGCTGCCGCCAGACGATTTCAATGGCGATGGCCAACATGCCCAGGCCACAAAGCAGGGCAACCACGCGCGCCACGTCGATGGAGAAACCGATGCTCGGCATGAGGCTGACCACGGCCCAGCCAAACAGCAGAAAGCCGGCGATGAGGCTCACGCGCCGAAGCCAGAAACGCTGCGCGGTCTCGGCTGCGACAGGGGTTGCCGTCGGCGTCTCATCCGACGTCCTGCTTTCCGCGCCGGCAAGTCCAAACAGCAACCTGGCAGTTGCGCGGACGACCCGCACGGCGATGAAGGCGAGCAGCAAGGTCAGCACGATGCGGCGAAGCAAAGGCGGCCATTCGAACGCGAGGAACGAGCCGATGCCGGCCAGAGCAAATGTCAGCAAGGCAGCAACCTCGGACAGGACCGCCTGTCCGGGGTCAATTACTCCGTCAGAACCGCCAGGCGCCAAAGCCCGGCGGACCAGCCACTCGGCGCCGAAGCCGACAACCGTCAGGACTGCCAGGATCAGGATCACCAGGCCGGGCCTGCCTGAATTCACGTCACCCGAGACGATGCCGCCGGCGTTAGCTGCCTCCTGCGGGATGCGAGGAATGGCATCGGTGAGCGCGACGAGACGTGCGCGAACGGCCAGCTCCCAGTTTGAGATCGCGTCGGCAAGCGATGCGGCGGACGGTTCCTCGGCGGCTGCCGGTATCCTTCCTTCAAGCCATACCTTGACCTCGGGGTCGGACAGCAGGTCGAGGAATTGCCGTGCCTTTTCGGGCGGCACGCCGACGGGAGGCTGCTGGGCCTGGGCCCAGCAGGTTCCAACCAGCACCCAAAAGAAAATTGGAATGACGGCCGACAGCAAAATACCAATTCGAGTGGGCAGTGCATTGCTCATCGAGCGCTCCGGCAATTTTCGATCGACAGTGCGACCAGACTGTCCCGCAATCGAACGAACCACGCCGGATCGAACGCGGAACCCTGCTACTTAACCACCTCGAACTCGCCCGGCCGCCAGGTCTTGTCGAACCAGGGTTCAAGCGGGCCATAAAGCCGAAGAAGCGTGTACCACCCCTTGCCGGGAACGGTCTGGATCCAGTTCGCTTCCTTTCCCTCCGGCGCGGTCGGGCCGAAGTAGAGGTCGACCGAACCGTCGGAATTCTCGATAAGCTTGTCGCGCTTGTTGTTTTTGCTCGGGAAGGTCTGGCCCGTCTGAAGCTGCGAGCGCGTCTGCGGATCGTAGATCACCACGGACCAGAAGTCCTTGGCCGGCGGGTTGGCAGGAATGCGGAGCTTGTAGGTCTTCGCACCGTCCAGATAGTCACCGTTCACGTCGGTTGCGGCATAGGCGTACTGGGAGCCGGCACCGACCATTTTCTGCACCATGGCAGGCGTGTTGACCGTCGCCTGGTAGAAGTAGAGGGTCCTGGCGTCGAGATTGCGGCCGCCCTTGCTTTCGTCCCGGAGCCATTGATAGCTTCCGCCCACGAAGGCCACGTTCCAGGCGCTGTTCGGATAGATTTGGACGCCGTCCAAGCGCGGGCGGAACACCAGCGCGCGGGCGGTTGCGTTGCCGACAGCGACCGCTTCGACTAGCAGCTTCTTCATCCGTTCGTCCGGTTTGAAGGGCTTGCCCTTCTGAATGCCGACAGAGGCAAACAGGCCCAACATTTCGGGGTCGAGCATCGAGCTCGGCTCACGATCAATGACCGTGTGGAGCTCTTCATAGAACTCGTAGTCGTTGGCGTGGATGGTGTTCCACGGCTTCTGCGATCCGCTGATGAATTCCATCTTCGGCGGGTTGTCGCGTTTGCTGAGCGGATAGACCTTCAGGCCCTTCTTGAACGATGCCACCGCGGCGTCGGTCTTTCCGTCGACCAGGAAACCGCGCAGGATCAGCCAGTTCACGTAGCTGGTCGACTTTGAGACAAAATACTTCTGACCGTTGACCTTGGCCTCCATGCCGCCGACAGGCGGATTGAGATCACCCTTGTAGTCGGGCGGGAGGATCAGGTACTTGCCACCCTTTCCTCGATCGGGACCCGGGCCGCCCATGTCGGTCACGAAGCGGAAATAGGCATCATTGACCGTACCGGGGCCGGAGCCGGCGGGAATCTCGACGACGGTTGGCCCGTCCTTCGCAAGATCGAGGAACACGCTGCAATATACGGTATCGGTGTTGCCAGTCAGGAACAGCGGCGCCGAGTCCAGCAACTGGTCAAGAATGAGCGCCTTGTTGGGGGTGTCGGCGCCCAGTTCCAGGTGACCGAGACGAAGCCCCTCGATGGAGGTCGCAGGAATGCCATTGAGGAATGTCTCGACGCCGCGCATAACGTCGAGATTGTCATAGAGTTTGCCGACCGTTGCGTCGTCCGGCATCCCGTCGAAGAAATTCAGCGTTCCGATCGACGTCTCGACCTTGTCGGGCGTCATGATCTTCTCGGGAATCTTGTGATTGTAGCCCGGGGTTTTTCCCTCCTGAGCTGACGCGATACTAATCGCAAGAAAACTTGCGCCGACTAAAGCAAAGTACTTCGCACCATTCCGGATCATCGTTGTATTTTTCCTCTAAAGACGTTGAACAATTCCTCGTAGACCCACGTAGCGAGAAGATGCACACCGCTAGGAGCGTCTGATTCAAGCGACATAGAAACTTATTAGCTGTCAGCACATAGATTGCGGCGCCTTCATGCTTATCAGGCAGACCCGATTTTTCGATATCGCTGCGATGCAGCGCTTCCACTATGCCGGTCGAAAATCGATGGAATAGATCAGCCTGACTTTTGTTCGGCCAGGCACTTGCGACCCGCTGCCATTGCCTTGAAGGTGCCCTTCAGATCGACGACAAAGGTACCCTGGGTTTGCGGAAACACGGTCATCTTGTATTTCTTCGCCACGTCGCGCTTGAAAGCCGGGTCATCCGTCAAAATGTAACCTCCCGAATACCCGCCTTTGAGTTGGCCGGTGCTTGTGGTCACCACGCCGCGGTAAAGATGGCCGTCGATATCGACGAAGATGTCCTTGACTCCGTTCTTGATGCCTATGTCCAGCTTCGTGAACACGCCAAGGTACCCGACCGACTGGTTTGCTGCCACGCCCATCTGCACCGAACCTGGGCCAAACGCACTCACGATCAAGCAATCTCCGCGTGTTTTATTTGCGTAGACAGTCCAACCCTCGACGTCATCCCCGTATTTGACAAGCTTATCGCTAGCCTTGGGGAGGGGATTTTCTTGCGCGTAGACTGCCGTCGCAGATGAAAATGCCACTGATGTTGCCACGATAAGTGCCGTAAAATTTCGCATGATGGTTATCCCTCAGATGTAAGAGTTGTTTTAGATCATGGCCTTGAAAAGACCGCGGGGAGCGACGGTGCCGCCACCGAATGCCACCGCTGCCCAGAAGGCTTACTTTCGCTTGATGCGCCGCAGTCGCAGCTTCCCCTCCCAACAGTCAGACAATGTAGTTCATCCAACTTTTCATCCGCAGCAGGATACGCCGAACGACCGCGACCGACGCCGTGTGGGTGCTGTACACGGCGACCTGGGCTGTCGATCCGGCAGGCAGCTGGTAACTCGAAACATCGTCCGTTATTTGGATGCCGACGAGCGCGAGGCCCTGTGTCTGTCCGCGATCCTCAGGATTGAGAAGAGTGGGGCTTGCTTGCAGTTGACCTTGCGAAACTGCATCCGCAACCCCGCTGACCTTGCCTTGAAATACCTTCCCGGGAATTGCATCGAACGCGATCTCAGCTTCCGAGCCCACGGTCAGACGTTGAACGACAGCCTGCGGGAAGGCTGCGGCAAAAACCCTGTCGCCCTCGTGAATAAAGATCAACGCCGGTGCTGTTCCTGCCATCATGCCGGGGCGGAGGAAGAGCTGGGTTACGTAGCCGGCGGTTGGTGCTCTCACCACGGTTTGATCGAGGTCGTATTCGGCGTCGCGTAAGTCAGCCGTCAATCTGGCGACCGTCGTATTTACGCCGCCGATCTCCGACAAATAGGCCAATCGAGCGCGTTCCAGCGCCGCCTGACTCTCGGCCAGCGACTGGTTGGCTGCCTCGAGATTATGAGACGCCGTATCGACAGTGGCCTGCGCAATCACCTTTTTTTCGAGAAGTTGTGTTTGGCGATCGAAGGCCTGCTGGGCCAGTTGGACCTGCGCCTCGGCTTTCGCAACACTGGCGGCAGCCTGGTCCTGCGCCGACTTCAGCTGCTTGACCCCTTGTTCCGCTTCCGCGACAGCAGCTTCCTTTTGTGCAACGACGAATTTGTAGGGCTCCGGATCGATCTTGAACAGGACGTCACCCTTCTTAAGGGCGATGTTTGGCTCAACTGGAACCTCGACCACACGGCCTTTCACTTCGGGAACGATGGGCGTGGTGAAGAAATAGAGGCGAGCTTCCGACGTAAACGGGTGATTGTAGTTGATGATTGCAAGTAGCCCGCCGACGACGACCACACCTCCCAGGCATGCTGTGGTCGCGGTCCATTTGTTGACCGGCAGACGCATGAATTTGAAGACGACAACGCAGATCGCCGCATAGCCAAGCAGGAGTAGTGCACCCATGGCGTCTACTCCGCGACCTGCTCAAGCGCTGAATGCCGTCTGTCGAGCTGGGAGGTTTCGGCAGAATTTCCAGAAGCCGCGGCCGGTGAAAGTCCCCAGCCGCGATCTGGGTGGTAGAGGAACGCCCAGATCCATAGGAAAGGCCACAGCGCCCCCAAGGTAAAGAGGCTGACCCAGGTTGCAGCACCGATCGCGTCCTGATGTGGGTGGTTGCGGGCCTTGGCGATCTCGTAGGGGATTGCCCAAACAGCGACCGCCCCGTAGGCAACCAGCAAAAGCACGATGATCAAGGTAATGAGCGCGACGCTGTCGAGCATTGTTGTTTCCA
This sequence comes from Mesorhizobium australafricanum, assembly GCF_033977265.1. Lineage (NCBI taxonomy): Bacteria > Pseudomonadati > Pseudomonadota > Alphaproteobacteria > Hyphomicrobiales > Phyllobacteriaceae > Mesorhizobium > Mesorhizobium australafricanum. The sequence continues at coordinate 510,221 of NZ_JAVIIT010000001.1, forward strand.
TCCGAGGCCGAGGCGCCCGTCTTGAGTCCGCTTCCCGAAGTCGCCCGGCTACGTGCTTTTCGAGCAATGCTGCCGGCGGGACCACAGTTGTGCATTGACGGGAGCAATGCATCACCCCACCTACGCTGGGGCATTGTCCTCTTGTTCGGAAGGTAACTAACTGTAGTCTACCCGCTAAAAACGCGGTCTGGCCCGCTGCCGGTTCGTGGACACCGATAAGGCGTTTGACGGAACTGGAGAAATGCAGAGCCTGTCCTGCCGCGATAATGAGCTTCTTTCCGTCACTCAAGATCAAGCGAACAGCGCAAGGTCTACAGGACGAGGGATGACGCAAGGGGCGCGTTCGATTACCTCGAGCGCTTCAATAATCCTCAGCGATAGCACTCGCTACGAGACTATCTCAACCCGTCGAGTTCAAGGAGCGAGCTATGCTAAAGCGCGTCGCGCTGAAACGGATTCAGGCGACGCGCTTTAATTCGTTGTGTTTATGCATGTCGTTGTCCCAGAACCGGGTACACTTCTGGGGCGACATGCATTAGCTTGACTGCGCGACCGAAAACCGGCAGCAGCCAGTCAATCAGGGATCACAAGACCTGCTTTTCTAAGCGAGCCGAGAAAGGTCTCGACATCTTGCGGGCGAGCCAAACGCATTGACACCTGCCCCCGCAGGTTTTTCACCAATTCCGGTTGATTTTGTTGAAGCCATTCGCTCTCGCGGTGGGCTTCCGCGACGTTCCCTGCCTCCCGGTATATCGCGGCGCCAATCAAATGATAGATCGGATTCATCGGGGAAGGAGTTTTCTTTAGCCATGTTGCTGCTTGCGCATAGTCGCCGTCGAAATAAGAGCAAAGGGCCAAGTCCGCCTCGTAGTTGGCTGAGGCTCCGGGATTTAACTGACGCGACGCCGCTATCATCGGGCAACCTTCCTTCCATTTTCCCGAAACTGCCAGGCGCTCGCCATATTCGCTCAAGAACTCGGTGTCGTTGGGGTTGAGCTTCAAGCTCTCCTCGCCTAGCTGCAACGCGGCATCAATCTGCCCGTCGAAATAGAGAGCCAGCATTTTTGCCTGGCGCGCCGGCATGTTTAGGGGATCGAGCGCCGCGGCTCGTCTGGTGGCGTCGAGAGCACGCTCGAGCATTGATGCCGGGGACGTCCCATCGGGCGAAAATCCAAACCGATAGTCGTCCATGTAGGCCAATGACAGAAGACCCCATGCCGTGGCGTAATTGGGGAAGCGATCTGCAGCTTTCTCAAGGCATGTACGCACGGCGGGACGGCGCTCCGGATCCATTTCCAACCGATATGCATAGAAAGAAAGTGTACAACTATAGGCTACCCAATCATCGGGAGCGTTGCTCACGTTGAGATCCTCATCCGCCTGGAAGATCACGCCGTAAACCTGAGCCAAATTTTGCGATACGCTGCGCGCAATCTCCTTTTGGGCGTCCCGAAATGCCGAGACTTTCAACGGGCCGTCGTAGCTATTTGCCCAAATTACCGAACCGCTGCCGCGATTGATGAGCCGGACCCGAAGCTGAAAGGCCTCGTCCGACAGCGTGATACTTCCAGCGATGACAAATCGTGGGGGCGTCAATGAGTCATCGTCCGGCTTCGGGGCTGACTCCATGACCAGCAAGTCTCTGAACTTGGAAAGTTGCTCGACAATTTCCTCCTTCAATCCACTTGCAACCACGCCTGCGGCCTGAGTGCCGCCCGGATTGTCAAATGCCTGCACAAGCACACGGGGCTTTTCTGGCTCGCCGTGTTGGGCGGGTCCCCACCACCAGACCGATACAGATGCCACTATCGCCAATAGGACCATCAGCACGGCTGTTAGCAGTCGCGGTCGGGTCCTCCACAAAGGCGGGTGCTCAGTGACTGGCTGCGCGACAAGTGGGGCTGGGAGCGGCGCTAACTGGGTTTCCGCCCGGCGTGCGAAGGCAGGAACATATCCGCCCTTGGGAATCGTTATGAGTATAGGATCCCTTTGTCCCGAGGTCAGGTAATAGCGTTCCAGCGCCCGACGAAGGTGGCCGGCCTCAATGCGGACGATCGGGTCCGTCTGAGGGTCGAACGATTGGCCGCGGCCGAACACTTCGACTGCGATAGTATAAGCCTTAATGCGATCGCCCCGCCCGGATAACGCTTCTTCGACCACGTAGCTAAGGAAACGGTGCTCACGGCCGGTGGCATCAAAATCCGCGCTGCCGAGGATCAGGGCAAGCTGGGCGCGACAACTCTCAGCAGGGAGAGCAGGCTCCGCTGTGAAGAATGATTCAGGCTTATTCACTGACCCCTCGCTGCGACCGATGATTACATGGTCTCCCACGTAATTTACATTCCGCTACTGGCTTTGGGCAATATACGATTCGCTCAGGTCGCGAATTGGCGAATTAAAAGCGTTAATTTCGGTCAGATCCCAGTCAGATCAACAAATTATGGCCAAACAAGACGGACCGTCCGACAGACAAAGAGCTATCCTAGCGGCAGTACGCCGCTTTCCCCAGTTTGAGTTGGCGATCCACCGCCTGATTGTCCGGAGTGAGAGCTTTCTGGAGATATGCGAGGAGCTTGCGGACGCGGAGCTGGCGCTTTCAAGCGTCGACAAGATCGCACCGGCTTTGGTCGAGACTAGACGAACCGAATGGCAGGAACTTGTGGACCGGTTGGTTGGAGAAGTCGGGGCAGCGGTGCAGGATTCAGAGGCTACCCGAAACTTGGGTTCAATCCTCGGCCGCCATGGTGAGCGTCACGATGGTTAGAACTGGTCGGTGGAATGGGATGACGCTGTCGCAATGCGGTGGTGTCTACTATCAGCCCTACGGCGGTCGCTACGTCGTGGTCTATGTCGACTAATGCATGTCGCCCAGCGGTTCTGGGACAACGATATGCATCAAAACAAAGACTTAAAGCGCATCGCCTGAATCCGGTTCAGCGCGACGGGCTTTAAGCCTTCCAATGAAACCGGGACTGCGAGCCCAACTCAGAACCGAGCAAAGATCATGAAGAATTTCTGTCGGACGGTGACTGGCGGCTATGCTGCTCTTTGTGTCCTTTGCCTTGCTAACAACGCGGGAGCGGCCGATCTGGTCTCCCCGGTGACGCCGGACCTGAAGCCTGTGGTGACCGAACAGGGATGGACGTTCAGCGTCGCGCCGTATTTCTGGGTGGCTGGGCTCTCGGGCGACGTGGGGCAGTTCGGTTTGCCCACCGTCGAGGTTGATTCAGATTTTGGCGACATCCTGAAAAATCTGGATTTCGCGGCCATGGCCGTCATCGAGGCACGCTACGACCGCTACAGCATTTTCGGCGACCTGCAATATGTCAAGATTTCCGCTGGCAATGGCACGCCCAGAGGCATCTTGGCAGACAGCGTCGATCTTACGTCCCAAACTTTTTCAGGTCTGGGCGGAGTTGGTTATTCAGTTCTCCAGAGTGACGCTGGACGTCTCGATGTGGTCGGCGCCATGAGGATCTGGTCCGTGGATACGGACCTTGACTTCCATGGTGGGGTCCTTGACGGCCGCTCCGCCAGCGACGGCAAGACCTGGGTAGACGGGCTGGTTGGTGTTCGTGCGAACTATTCGCTCACACCCGAAGTTTATGTCACGGGTTGGGGAATGGTGGGAGCAGGTGCCGCCAATGTCGATTGGGACGTCGCAGCCGCGCTGGGCTATCGGTTCAACGATCGGTTTTCGGCGGTCGTCGGCTACCGCGCCTTGGGCGTCAACTACGACAATGACGGGTTTGTCTTCGATGTCGTGCAACAGGGCCCGATCATGGGTCTGATCATGCGTTTCTAGGAAGGCGCCCAAATCGCGGAAATTGCGCCGGACCTTCGCAAGGTCCTGGCGCGGGATCCAGATCAGGAAGAGGGCGGGTGGCCGGCGCGACTAATGCATGTCGCCCAGAAGTGCGCAGCGGTTCTGGGACGACGACATGCATCAAAAACAAAGACTTAAAGCGCGTCGCCTGAGTCCGGTTCAGCGCGACGCGCTTTAGTCGCGTTCTCACTTTCCCAGTCGCGGCGCCGATAACGATCCTGACGGCCAAGTAGAACTTGCTGCAGGTAGAGAATGCGCCTGAACTCGTGCGCAATGCGCCAGGAGGTCGAGCGACGACTTGGCCGCGCGGAAGACGCGGAGTTTTTCCTGAACTCGTTGCGCAGAACTGGCCTGGACGTCCGAAGCTGACGATCGACAGCTGGCACCCAGCCGCACCTTTACAGTTAATTACGTCCCCACCCGCGCCCTTTGTGTGCAAACCATCCCATGCGTCCACTGCTGTTGGCCGCGATGCAAGGTACACTGATTGGGAGGAAGGCATGGGCTATCCGCTTACTCGGCTGACTGGTTCGACGAGGGGGCCACGCCACTATCGAGGGCTGTATTTCGCTCTTTCGATAGCGACAGCACTGAGCGCGCCGGCGGGTGCCCAGACGATCACCGACATTGGCACCATGGAGCCTTCGGCCGTTGCGCCGGGCAAGGCGCCCGGCTATTCGCCCTACGCCGGACGCAACTTTCCCAGCCGCGTGTTCTGGGGCGACACGCATCTCCACACCAGCGCTTCAATGGACGCCGGCGCCTTCGGCAACCGCCTGGGCTTCGAGGAGGCCTATCGCTTCGCGCGCGGCGAGGAGCTGACGGCGTCAGGCGGCGAACGGGTGAAGCTGGCCCGGCCACTCGACTTCCTGGTCATCTCGGATCATTCCGACAATATGGGGTTCTTTCCGGCCCTCTTCTCCGGAAAACCGGAACTGCTCGCCGACGAGACGGGACGCCGCTGGTACAACATGGTGCAAGCGGGCGGCGAAGAAGGCGTCAAGGCAGCTCTCGAGATCATCGACGACTTCTCCCGCGGCAAGTTCCCGCCTGCGCTGCAGTTCCTGCCGGGCTCCGAGGGCTTCCGTTCGACCTGGGAGCAGATCATCGCGGCTGCGGAGAAGTACAACGAGCCTGGACATTTCAGCGCCTTCATAGGCTACGAGTGGACCTCGCAGGTGCCGCCCGGCAACAATTTGCACCGTGTGGTGATCTATCGCGACGGCGGCGATAAGGCGATCCAGACCCTCCCCTTCACTACCTATCCGCCGCTTGGCAGCACAACTCCCGAGGACTTGTGGAAGCATCTCCAGGCTTATGAGGACAAGACTGGCGGGCACGTGCTGGCGATCGCACACAATGGCAATCTCTCGAACGGCTGGATGTTTCCAACGGAGACAAACCCCGCGACGGGCGAACCGTTGACGGCTGACTACGCCAAGACGCGCTCCCTCTGGGAGCCGCTTTACGAGGTCACTCAGATCAAGGGCGACGGCGAGGCACATCCCTATCTCTCGCCGAACGACGAACTGGCGGGATACGAGCTGTGGGACAAGGGGAACCTCAACCTCAGCGAAGTGAAAAAGCCGGAGATGCTGCAGAGCGAATATGCGCGCACAGCGTTGCAGACTGGCCTGCAGCTCGAGGCGAAGCTCGGAGTGAACCCCTATAAATTCGGCATGATCGGCTCGACCGACAGCCACACCTCGCTCGCCACCGCCGAGGAGGAGAACTTCTTCGGCAAGCACAGCGGCGCGGAGCCGAGTCCGCATCGGGCGAGCCACGAATTCATGCGCAACGGCGACGTTTTCCTCATGGGCTGGCAGATGGTCGCGTCGGGTTATGCCGGGGTGTGGGCCACGGAGAATACGCGCGAGGCAATCTGGGATGCCATGAAGCGCAAGGAAGTGTACGCGACCACCGGCCCACGCATCATCGTTCGCTTCTTCGGCGGCTGGGAGTTTACTGACGCCGACGCTATGTCGCGCAGCCCGGCCTTTGCCGGCTACGGCAAGGGCGTGCCGATGGGCGGTGATCTCCACGCCGCACCCGCCGGCAAGTCGCCGACCTTCCTCGTGGCGGCATTGAAGGATCCGCTCAGCGGCAATCTGGACCGCATCCAGATCGTCAAGGGCTGGGTCGACGCGAGCGGCGCGCGGCAGGAAAAAGTCTATGACGTCGTGTGGTCCGACAACCGCGTGCCGGGCGCCGACGGCAAGCTGCCGCCCGTGGGCAACACGGTCGACGTGGCAACTGCCACCTGGACCAACACTATCGGCGCTTCCGAACTGGTCAAGGTCTGGAAGGATCCCGACTTCGATCCGGCTTTGCGTGCAGTCTACTATGCCCGCGTCATCGAGATCCCCACGCCGCGCTGGACGGCCTATGACGCGGTGCGTTTCCGGATCCAGATGCCCGCGGGTACGCCGATGTTCGGGCAGGAACGCGCCTACACCTCACCGATTTGGTACACGCCGGGTTGACGGAGCCGAGATGAAACTCCTGCGCGAGCCGCTCCTGCACTTCCTCGTCATCGGCGCTGCCATCTTCGGTGCGTTCTACCTCATAGGCGCCGACAAAGAGGCGGCTTCGGGTAAGATCGTCGTCAGCGCCGGCCAAATCGCCAGCATGCGGGCGATCTTCAGCCGCACTTGGCAACGAGAACCGACTGTTGCGGAAACCGACGCATTGGTAAAGGACTACATACGCGATGAGGTCCTTTACCGCGAGGCTATCGCAATGGGGCTCGACAAGGACGATGCCATCATCCGACGCCGCATGCGCCAGAAGATGGAATTCGTCGCCGATCTGACCGCTCAAGCCGAACCGACCGACGCCGAGCTGAAGTCCTTCGTGACGGAGCACGCGGACTGGTTCCGAGCCGAACCGCGTTTTTCCTTCAGTCAGGTCTTCTTCCGGTCAGACTCCGGAGGCGGGCCGGGCACAGCGGGGTTGGAACGCCTGCTCCAGTCGCTGAATGCCGGGACGACCGACGCCTCGCAATCCGGTGATCCTTTCATGGCGGGTTTCGACTTCAAGGACGTCGCGGCGTCAGACGTAGCGCGAACGTTCGGCGAGAGCTTCGCGAGCCGGATCGCCGGGGCTGGTTCGGGCAAATGGGAGGGTCCCGTGATCTCGGCCTATGGCATGCACCTGGTTCGCGTAAGCGAGCGCATCGAAGCGCACGATCCGCCGTTCGAGGACGTCCGCGAAGCGGCGCGACGTGAATGGCTCCATGCCCGCAAGATCGCGGCCAACGACGCTTTCTACGAGAAGCTCAGGACGCGCTATACCATCAAAGTCGAGGCCGCACCGGTGCAACCCGGGACAGCCAAGGTCGCCGAGGTAGCACAGTGACGCGCCTGCGCGCGGCCGTTTGGCTCCTCCTGGCTATCGGCGTCAGTCAGGCGCAGGCGCACGACATGCGTCCCGCTTATCTGGCGATCACAGAGACAGGGCAGGACGTCTATTCGATACTCTGGAAGGCCCCAGCCATGGGCGAGATGCGGCTCGCCATCTATCCACGGCTGCCGCAGGACGCGGTCGAGATCGTGGCACCCGAAGGCGTATTCCTGGACGACGCCTATGTCGAGCGGTGGACGGTACGCGACGCCGGCGGTTTCGCCGGCCAGACCATTGCGATCGACGGTGTTCCCGCCGCCCGAACAGATGTCCTTGTACGCATCGAGAGACTGAGCGGCGAGACAAGCACGACGCGGCTCACTGCCGACAGTCCGTCGTTCGAGGTTCCGGCAGCGACTGGTCTCGCGCAGGTGGCCGCGAGCTACTTCGGGCTGGGCGTGGAGCACATCCTCGGCGGCATCGACCATCTGCTCTTCATCCTGGCGCTGATCCTGCTTGTGCGCGGCTGGAGGCGGATCGCCCTCACCGTCACAGCCTTCACTGTCGCGCACAGCATCACTCTCGCAGCAGCGACACTCGGGTTCGTCCACGTGCCCGGCGCCCCGGTCGAGGCAGCGATTGCGCTTAGCATCGCCCTTGTGGCGGTCGAAATCGTGAACTCGGCGAGCGGTCGGCAAAACCTCACCGTCCGGCTCCCGTGGCTGGTCGCTTTTGCCTTCGGCCTGCTGCACGGCCTCGGCTTCGCCGGAGCGCTGAGTAAAGTCGGCCTGCCCAGCCATGCCATTCCGCTTGCGCTGTTGTTTTTCAACGTCGGCGTAGAACTCGGGCAGCTCCTGTTCATCGGGACCGTTTTGGGATTGCTCGCGATCCTGAGTCGGCTTTGGATGGTGTTCGTGATCCCCAAAGCACCCTGGTCTCGGGCGTGGCCGCAGCTTGGCGCCGCGTACTGCATCGGCGGTGTCGCCTCATTCTGGCTGATCGAGCGCGTCAGCGCATTCTGGGCGTGAAAACGTCCACGAGACAGCGTCGATCTTACGTCCCAAACTTTTTCAGGTCCGGGCGGAGTTGGTTATTCAGTTCTCCAGAGTGACGCTGGACGTCTCGATGTGGTCGGCGCCACGAGGGTCTTCGAACTATTCGCCCACACCTGGGAGCAGGTGCCGCCAATGTCGATTGGGACGTCGCAGCCGCGCTGGGCTATCGGTTCAACGATCGGTTTTCGGCGGTCGCAGGCTACCGCGCCTTGGGCGTCAACTACGACAATGACGGGTTTGTCTTCGATGTCGTACAACAGGGCCCGATCATGGGTCTGATCATGCGTTTCTAGGAAGGCGATTTGTTGCTGATCCTAAAGCCCGCCTGCCGAAATCAATTTCCGGCCAGGAGCTGCGGGGTTCTGCCCGTAGGATACAGTTAGTTACCTTCCTTACAGGACGGTCGAAACGTAAGCGGTGTTCCCGGGCTACGTTTCGGGAGTGATCGCGATCCAAGAGGCACGCCGCGACATCGAAGCGCGCGAGGACTTGTTTCCGATAACAGGCAAAGCTCGGCGCGGGGAGGCATGGTCGCCTTCTCGGGGATGACATCGGGGTGCACGAAACAATGAAGCTGGTAAATCGCTGCGGGGGACTGGTGGGATTGAACATGCGAGCAAGGCGAAGCCTGGCAATATCCTTTGCTTGTGCGTTCAGTCTCGTCGGCCTCTCGTCTTGCGCAAGCAGGCCTGAGACCGGGGCCCTACTGTCGAATACCTCCGTAGCTCAAGGTGCAAGTTCGCATACCATCCTCGTTGCCACCACTCGATCGCGTGATGCTCGACCTGGAACTTACTTCGATGGTGAACGGTCATCCGCCCTGAACTTTGCGTCGATCACCGTCAGCGTGCCGCCGAACCATAAGGCTGGCAATGTCGAATGGCCTTCTTCGAAGCCGGGAAATGCTCAAACGGATTTTGTCACGCGAGATGGCGAACTCCTGCCGAACGATAAGCAGTTCCTGGCTGAGTTGAACCAACGTTTGAAGGCTCAGCCCAAAGGCCAACGCAAGGTCCTGCTCTTTGTGCATGGTTACAACACGCTGTTTGCCGAAGGGCTCTATCGCTTCGCGCAAGTCGTTCATGATTCCCATGCGCCCAGCGTTCCCGTCTTCTTCAGTTGGGCCTCGCACGGCAAGACGCTGGACTACGTGTATGACAACAACAGCGCGACCATCGCTCGCGACGGATTGGAGCGGACGATGCGCCTTTTGCTGGCCAGCGATGCCGATGAAATCAACGTCCTCGCGCATTCGATGGGCAACTGGGTGACCGTCGAGGCATTTCGGCAAATCAAGATATCGGGAAACGTCACTTCCGCCGGCAAGCTTGGTACGGTGATACTCGCCGCTCCCGATATCGACGAGGACGTATTCAAATCGGAAATGCAGCGAATTGGGAAACCAAAAAAGCCGTTTTTGATCATTGTCTCGCGCGACGACAAAGCATTGGGCCTGTCGAGGTTTATCGCTGGCGGCAAAGATCGGATTGGGGCGAGCAGCAACACGGCAGACCTCGCAAATCTCGGCGCCATCGTGGTCGATTTGTCGAATGTGAAAGCCACGGATGCGACCAATCACGGCAAGTTCGCCCAAATCGCAGAAATGGCGCCGGATCTTCGCAAGGTCCTGGCGCAGGGGATTCCAGATCAGGAAGAGGGCGGGCTGGCCGGCGCGACTACCCGCGTCCTCACTTTACCAATCGCGGCGCCGATAACGATCCTGACGGCCAAGTAGAACTTGCCGCAGGTGTTTGAATTAGAGAGGATGAACGATGACAAGACTTAGCTTGAGATTGGCCGGTGGTGCGGCTGCGATCGCCGTCGCCACGATTTTTGGCGCACTGATCGACACAGTTGTACCGGTCCCCTCTTTCGTCGGTGAGGCGCAGGCGCGAGTTGGCCATCCGCTCACGCCCGGCAGCGTCGCTGGCGTGGCGAGGCGCACCACCCGCCGAGCAATCGTCCGGACGAGTATCTACGTGAACAGCCTCCCGGCTGCGTGCGTGAAAACCACCGTCTACGGCCCCGTGCTGTGGCACTGTGGCGGCAGGTATTATCAGGCCCATAGCGGGCGCTACGTAGTCGTCAACATACAGTGACTTCGGGTGGCTTCTGGCAATAGTGCTCCGGAAGGGGCGCGATGCGCCTGTGTCGGCGGTTCGAGCCCGTCATCGCCCACCATCCTGCCGGAAAAGCTGGAAACAGAACGTGGCAGCGGCCCTTACCAGGGCCGCCACCTCGTCGAGCGCCGGCTGCTACTGCCTGATGTAGCAATTCTTGTGCGCGCCCGGAGCAGGGTCATCGCCAAAGGTGTCGTTGCTGCAGTCGACGCCGTTTCTGAAGACGTCCTGCGCATACCGGCCGCGTGCGCCGTATCGGACCACCGCACGGCCGCGGAAATCGCAGAACTCACCCTCCCGGGCGCAGGCGACCCATTCGCCGCGGTCGGGGCGAGAGCCGTATTCGTCGTCGCCGTAATTGTTATCGCCGTAGTTGTTGTCACCGCCATAGTCGCCGCGACCGCGCGCCACGAAATAGCAAGCCTTTTCACGGCCGGGGGCTGGGTCGCCAAAAACGCGATTGGAGCAAGACACGGCTCGGCGGTCGAAAAACCGGGAGGTCGTTCGGCCGCGCGCGCCGTAGACCACTTCCCCAGGGTAGGGCAAGCGGCATATGCCGCCTTCGCGCGCGCATCGCCGCAGCTGCTGCGCCGACGCGGTGGCGGGGAAAAGGGCGGTGGCGGCGGCAGCCAGGCCAATGAAGCAAATGGCTGCAAACACCATTCGGATCAAGGCAGTTGGGGTTTTTGACACGAATTGTCCTCCATGCGATTCAAGCGGGGCATCCTACCGCAGCCCGGTTGAATAGGCGATGAATGAGCCGGCCGTTGCAAGAGCGGCCGTCGTCGAAACCGCGGCGAATCACGACGGCGTCAGGCGGAAATCCTGGCCTTCCGGCAGGAGCTGGCCGCCATCGACGACGATCGTCGTGCCGGTGATATAGCTGGCGTCGTCCGAGGCCAGGAACAGGAAGGCATTGGCGACGTCGCGCGGCGTGCCGAGGCGTCCGAGCGGCACGGCGTCCTCCATGCTCTTGATGAAGGCGGCATCGCGGTGCAGCTTCATGCCCTCGGTCAGTATGTTGCCGGGCTCGACGCCGTTGACGGTGATGCCATAGCCGGAAAATTCGAGCGCCGCGGCGCGGATGAAGCCGTTGATGCCGGCCTTGCTGGCGGAATAGTGACCGTGACCGGGGCTGCTCACCTGAGGCCCGGTAATCGAGGAGGTGAAGAGCATACGGCCGCTCCGCTGCGCCTTCATCGGTGGAAGCGCAGCGCGGGCGGTGTTGAAGCTGCCGCGCAGATTGACCGCCATGACGCGATCCCAGTCGTCGGGGCTGGTGTCCTCGATGAGCTGCCAGGGATAGATGCCGGCGTTCTGGACGATGATGTCGAGGCGGCCATGGCGCTCCAGCGCCAATGCCACGACGGCTTCCGCATCGGCCATCTTCGAGATGTCGGTGTGGATGAAGGCGGCGCCCAGTTCGTCGGCGCTCGCTTTGCCCGCCTCGGCTTCGCTGTCGGCCAGCACCAGCTTGGCGCCTTCCTCGGCGAAACGCACAGCCATGCCCTTGCCGATGCCGCGCGCTGCACCGATGATCGCCGCCACCTTGCCTTCGATACGTCCGGTCATGCGAGCCGTCCTGTCATGCCAGTCTTTGGCGAATGGTTTGCTTGAAAGCGTCGAGCAGCACCGCCGCCAGCACCAGCAGGCCGTGGATGACCTGGGTGAAGTTGGCCGGCAGGCCCATGAGGTTGATGGCGGTGTTGATGGCCGAGAGAAGCAGCACGCCGGCATAGACGCCGGGCAAGGTGCCGACGCCGCCCTTCAGGCTGACGCCGCCGATGACGACGGCGGCGAAGGCATTGAACAAGAGACCGACACCCAGATTGGCGGTTGCGCCGGAGGTGCGGATGGCGAGCAGCCAGCCAGCAAGCCCAGCGATGGCGCCCGCAAGCACGAAGGCAATGATCAGGTTGCGGTTGACGCGGATGCCGGCACGGAAGGTCGCGGTCTCGTTGCCGCCGATCATGACGAGATGCCGGCCGAACGGCGTCTTGGCGAGAATCAGCGAGAAGACCACGAAACAGCTGACCGCGATCCAGGCGGTGAGTGGCAGGCCGGCGAGCCGCTGGACGCCGAACCAGCGGATGGCCGGCGCCAGGTCCTGTGCCGAGCGTCCGCCCGAGATGACCAGGACCAGGCCGCGCACCCAGATGTAGGATGCCAGCGTGATGATGAAGGCGCTCATCTTGAGCCTGACGATGAGGAAGCCGTTGATCACGCCGATGATGCCGCCGACGGCAAGCCCGATGGCGAGCGACACCGGCACCATCAGCCAATCCGGGTGCAACTGCACGCCCAGGCCGATGCCGGACGAGCAAAACATGATGCCGACCGCCATGGCGCTGAGCGCGGCGACCGATTCAACCGAAAGGTCCATGTGGCCGGCGATGATGACCAGCGCGAGGCCGATAGACATCACGCCGAGCACACTGGAAGCCTCGATGATGTTGGCGAAAATGCCGAGCTGGGCGAAATTGGGAATGAAGATCGAAAACACCGCCAGCACGAAGACCAGCATGAACCAGACGAGATTGTCGAGCACGAGCTCGAGGATGTGGCGGGTGCGCGGACTCATGGGCTGATCCGGTTGGCGTCGAGATTGAACGTATGATTGCCGCCAGGCTCCGGGCCTGGCGGCCCGGAGCGATCGGCGAAGTCCTATTCGACGGACTTCACGGTATCCGTCGGCGGCTTCTGGTTGCCCCAGAAGGCAGGGTTGTCGACGTTCGCCTTGGTGATCGCGGCGCCGGGGATCTTGATGTTCGGGCCCCAGGTCTCCGAGGTCACCACCGATTTCAGGCCGAGCACGTCATAGTCGCCGGGCTTGATCTCCTGTTTGTTGGCGACCTTGTCCATGAACATGGCGACCGCGGCGGCCTGCGCATAAAGCGGCTGCTCGACCTCGACGTTCAGCCAGCCCTTGCGGATCAGGTCGAGGCCGACGGGCGCGCCGTTCGAGCTCATCAGCATCACGTCGCCCGGCTTCTTGCCGGCGGCCTCCAGCGACGCGACGGCCGCGACCGAAAGATGGGCGGCGTGGCTGAAGATCAGGTCGATGTCGGGATTGGCCAGCATCTGGTCGGCGACGATCGTGCCGGCGTTGCTCGCCTCCCACTGCATGGCAGGCAGCGAGATGATCTTGACGTCCGGGAACGCCTTCATCTTCTCCTCGAAACCCTTCTGGATGTCGAGCGTGTACGGGTCGCCGGGGTCGCCGAGCACCTGCAGGATCTTGCCCTTCACCGACCCGTTCTTGGCCTTCAGCAGAGCTTCGGCCTGGTCGGCCGCGATGTGGCCGATCTCGACCGTGCCGGCGACCGACGTGAAATCGGAAGGTGTGGCGGTGATCTGGCGGTCGAATTCGACCACGGGGATGCCGGCCGCGCGTGCCGCCTCGACCGACGGCTTCAAGGCGTTGAAGTCGACCGCGGCGAGGATGATCGCCTTCGGTTTCAGCGCAATCACGTCATTCATCTGCGATTGCTGAGCGTCGGTCTTGTTGTCCGCGTTCAGCGTCTTCATCTCGTAGCCGACCTGCTTCAGGAACAGCTCCAGCGCGCTCACCGATCCGGTCTGGAATTCGTCGAGCAATGTCGGCACCAGGTAATAGACGGTACCCTTGGATTGGGCGAATGCCGGCGTGAGCGTGGCAACGACCAGAGCCAGGATACCGAAGACAGAAAGTAGCAGTCGCTTCATGTCGTTCGCTCCTCTTCTCGCCGGACCCCTCATTGTTTCTCAGCCGCCGGTCCGGCACCGGCGAGCGTCTCCCCGGTGATCATGTTGATCACCGCATCAGGACTTGTCTTGTTGCGCGCAACATCGCCCGCCACGACGCCATGGCGGATCACCACGATCCGGTCGGCGACCTGGAAGGCTTGCTGCATGATGTGGGTGATGATGACAACGCCGATGCCCTGGCTCGCCACCTGGCGTATCATGTCGAGCCCGCGACGGGTCTGTTCGACGCCGAGCGCGGCGAAGGGCTCGTCGAGCAACACCAGCTTGCCGCCCCAATGGACGAAGCGGTTGAGCTCGATCGCCTGCCGCTGGCCGCCGGAGAGATGCTCGACCTTGGTGCGCAGCGAAGGAATGCGCGTGCCGGCATTGGCGAGCGCTTTTGCGACCACCGCCTCCATGGCTCTTTCGTCGAGAACGGGAACGCCCAGAACCTTGCGGGTGATCTCGCGGCCCATGAAGAAGTTCGCCACCACGTCGACGTTGGTGCAAAGCGAGAGGTCCTGATAGACGGTCTCGATGCCGGCGGCCTTGGCTTCGGCCGGAGATTTGGCGAGGAATTCCTTGCCTTCGAACAGCATGCGACCCGAGGTCGGCTCAAGCCCGCCGGCGATGATCTTGACCAGCGTCGACTTGCCGGCGCCATTGTCGCCGAGCAGCGCCACGACCTCGCCGCGTCCGATCGAGAAGCTGATGCCGCGCAGCGCCTGGATGGCGCCGTAGTTCTTGGTGACATTGTCGAGGACCAGCAATGGTTCGCTCATGCCGCGATCTCTCCGCCGTTCAGAAGGCCGCCGTCGCGCTGCCGCTTGGCGGTGAAGATCTGGCCGAAGCGCGGTGAAAGCACACCCGAAACCGCAAGCGCCGCCGCCCCGCGCAGCACCGCATGCTGGCCGCCTCGCGCCACCAGGAGGCGCGGTGTCGCGCGATCCTTCCGGGCCGAGACCGAGTTGAGGAGCGGCTCCGCCGATGCCGCCAATCGTTCGAGCAGGGCAGGCGAGGCCAGTCCGCCGAGAACGATCGTTTCAGGATCGAAGAGGTTCTCGATGATTGTGATCGCGTTGCGGAAGACAGGCGCGACCTCGGCCACCCAGTCGGCATCGTCGCCGCTCCAGCGGCTTCGCGCGTCCAGCGAAATGTAGCGTTCCAGGCAGCCTCGATTGCCGCAGGGGCATGGCTCACCGCCCGGAACGACCGGGATATGGCCTATTTCGCCGGCATTGCCCCAGGCGCCGCGCAGCACGCTGCCGTCATGCAGCATGGCGCCGCCGAGTCCGACGCCGAAATAGAGATAGTAATATTCGGAGTGCTTTGCGCCGGCGCCATAGAGGCGTTCGCCCATGGCGGCAGCCGCCATGTCGTTCTCAAAGAAAGCCGGTAGGCCTGTGGCGGCCGTCAGCCGCTCGCGCAAGGGGACGTCCTGCCAGCCGGCCATGGTGGTCGGGCCGATGAAGCTCATGGGTTCGACGCCGAACGGCCCCGGAAGCGCCATGCCGATGCCGATGACGCGGCCGGCCGAGCGGCGCCCGGTCATTTCGGCGACCATGGCGCTGATTGCATCGAAAGCGTCGTCGGGAGCGGCGTTGGGCGCCTCTCGATGCGTGCTCTCGATCACGTCGCCGCTGAGGTTGATCAGCGCCGCGTCGATGCCAAGCGGGGTGAGGTGGATGCCGACGGCATAGCCGCCTTCAGGATTGATGCGCAATGTCGTCGGCGGCAGGCCGCGCCCCTTCGGTTCTTCGCGAACCGACAGGATGTAACCCTGCTCCTCAAGCTCCCGCACGATGGTCGACACGGTCTGGACGGTGAGGCCGACGCTCTCGGCGATCTCGCCACGGGCGATGGGGCCGAAGCGACGGATGGACTCGAGCACGATGCGCCGGTTGTACGGCCGCCCGAACTCCTGATTGGTCCCCCGCAATGCCATGCCTTGCGCTCCCACCTGAAGGTAAGATTTGCAGAGAAGATTTATTCAGTCAAATGGAATTCAAAAATATTTTTGGATGCGCTGCAGGTACGGCCCGAGTACCGTTTCGCGGCGGGCGGGTCCGGAGTAATTCAAAGCCGAGAGTGGCAAGCTAATAGCGGATCACCCGCCGCTCGATCAGCACGACGATGCAGAACAGCGCGATCGACAGCGACGACGAAAGAACGATCGCCGCATAGAGGCGGTCGGACTGATAGTTGAAGGTCGCCTGGATGATCAGCGCGCCGAGCCCTTTGTCCGAACCGATCCATTCGCCGACGATGGCGCCGATGACGGCGGTGGCCGAGGCAATCCTGAGCGAGGAGAACAGCATTGGCAGCGCGCGCGGCAGGCGCAGGCTCCAGAAAATCTCCGAGCGCGTCGCCGACAGCACCCGGAACAGCTCGTGCTCGTTGTCGCTGGCCGAATCGAGGCCGCGGATCATGTTCACCAGCGTCGGGAAGAAGCAGATCACCGCGGCAATCACGATCTTCGGCGTCATGCCGAGGCCGAAGATCAGGATGATGATCGGCGAAAGCGCCAGGATGGGAATGGTGTTGAAGAACAGCACGATCGGGAAATAGGCGGCCTGCAGGATGCGGCTGTGCACGAAGAGCACGGCCAGCAGCACGGCGGCCAGGTTGCCGATGATAAAGCCCGCCAGCGCCTCGATCAGCGTCGGCCTGAGATTATTGATGAGCAGGGCAAAGTTCTTCTGGAAGACGCCGAAAATCGCCGTCGGCGTCGGAACGATATAGGCCGGCACGCCAAGCAGCGGCAGAAGGTATTGCCAGGCAAGCAGGATCGAAGCCGCGCCCAGAACCGGCAGCGCGATCGTCATTTGCGGAGAGAGCGGTGCCTGTCTCACGATGCGCGCTCCAGCGCCGTCCGCAGATCGGCCATGGCGGTGACGATCGCCGGATCCTCGCGCTTGCAGCGATTGCCTTCCTGCTTGAAGGGCCGCATATCGAGGTCCTTGACCACGCGTCCCGGGTTGGCGGCCAGCACGATGACGCGCTCGCCGAGATAGGCGGCTTCGGCGATCGAATGGGTGACGAAGAGAATCGTCGTGCCCGTGCGCCGCCAGAGCGCCAGGAGCTCATCGTTCAACCGGTCGCGCGTGATCTCGTCCAGCGCGCCGAAGGGTTCGTCCATCAGAAGCAGTTTTGGTTCGCCGAGCAGGGCGCGCGCGATCGCCACCCGCTGGCGCTGGCCTCCGGAGAGCTGATGCGGCAAGCGCTCGCCGAGGCCACCGAGGCCCATGAGTTCCAGCAGTTCGGTGCTGCGGTCCTCGATCTTGCGCGTCAGGCTGCGCTGGCCGACGCCAAGTGGCAGGCGCACATTGTCGCGCACCGTGCGCCAGGGAAGCAGGGTCGAATCCTGGAAGACGAAGCCGACATCGCGGCGCGAACGCACCGCGTGCGGCGTCTCGCCCAGCACGCTGATTGAGCCGCCAAGCGGGTCGAGCAGGTCGGCCACCACCCTGAGCAAGGTCGACTTGCCGCAGCCGGACGGTCCCAGGATCGACAGGAAGGAGCCGGCCGCGACGATGAGGTCGAGGCCGGCGAGCACTTTGACGGCCGCATGCCGGCCGCCATAGCCAACATTCAACTGCTGAGCTTCGATCGCGTTCGCCATTAGATCAGCATGACGTTTGGTTGAATCGTCATGCTGATCTAACTCTCTGTTGGAGCATGATCTTTTCTGAAAACCGGTTCCCACTTTTCAGGATCATGCTCTAGGCCGCCGGCGCATCGAGCTTGGGCCGGTCGGCGGCCGAAAGCTCCAGGATCTTGGTGGTGTAGACATCCTTGGCGGCCGGGCGCCCGTTCGGATACTGGCCGACCTTGTCGAGCAGCGCCAATTGCTCCTCGATCGAGGCGGGATCGAACGTGCCCCAGCCATCCTTGGCGGTCGCGCCGTCGAAGGAGAGTTTCAGCACCAGGTTCACGGTCTTTTCCTCCCAGCCGAGATCCATTTCGGGGTAGGCGGCGACCATCTTCTTGACCGCTTCCTGGGGGTTGGCATGCACCCAACCCCAGCCTTTGCCGACGGCGCCGATGAACTTCGCCAGCGTCTCCGAGTCCTTTTCGATCGCTGCGTCGGTGGCGAAATAGACGTCGGCGTAGGAGCTAAGCCCAAGGTCTCGCACCAGAAGGTCGATGCGGTCGTCGCCGACGACACTCAAGGCCTGGGTGTTGGTGATCCAGCCGCCAATGGCGTCGACCTCGCCGCGCACCAGCGGCCCCTTGTCGAAGCCGACATTGACGATGGTGACCTCGGACGGATCGATGCCGTTCTTGGCCAGAATCTCGTCGATCTCGAAGCGTGCCGTCGGCTGGATGCCGATCTTCTTGCCCTTGAGGTCGGCGACGCCGCTGATCGGTTTGCTCGGCTTGGACGTCAGCGCATAGGGGCCGGTGCGGAAGCCGCAGGCGATCATCTTGATCGGCACGCCGCTGGCGCGCGCCGAATAAAGCTGTGGCGTCTCCGAGAACTGGCCGAGCTGCGCCGAGCCGGAAATCACCGGTGGCACGGTCGAGGCGTTCGGGCCGCCGGGGCTGAACTCGACATCGAGCCCTGCATCCTTGAAATAGCCGTTGGCGACAGCCGCGATATCGCCGATCTGGCCGTTGGACATCAGCCAGTCATATTGGATGACGACCTTGCCGGCGGCCTTTGCGCCCGGCGTCAGCACCAGCTGCATGCCGGCAGACACAGCGGCCACGGCTGCCATGCCGCCTTTCACGAAAGCGCGCCGATTCAATTCGAAGTCCCTGTTCCCACTCATTTTTCGCTCCTGTTGCAGACTTTCTCGTCTCTTCTTCAGGCGCCGCTCCTTTCGGCGCAGCGTCGTCTACGGCTGTTCGTCGTGGTAGTCGCCAGGGCCGCCGTCGAGCCAGGCGTAAAGCTCCCAAAGTGTGTCGTCCGGGTCGGTGAAATAGGCGCAGCGCGCATTCCAGACGTAATCCTCGGGCGGGCCGTAGAAGGGCACGCCCTTGGCGTTCAGTTCGCCATGCAGCCGGTCGATGTCGGCCGGCGTGTCGAGCTGCACGGCGACGCAAACCTTGTGCGCGTGGCGCGGCGACTTCAAGTTGGAGACGCCGGTGTGCCGGTTGATGTGGTCGAGCTCCCAGGCGGCGAGCGTCACGCCCTGACCATGGAAGTCGGCAAAGCCTTCGGCGCGGCGACGCAGGCGGAAACCGAGCTTGTCGACATAGAAGTCGACCGTCCTCTCGATGTTTTCGACCAGCAGGCAGACGTCGGAGATGCGGGTGATGCTTGCCGGCATGGCTATTTCGCCCCGCCGGTTTTCGAAAGTGGCAGCTTGACGCCGACGCGGTTGGCGGCGCCGACGATATGCGCCCGCATTGCCGCTTCCGCCGCTTCCGGATCGCCCGCCACCAGCGCGTCATAGATGCGCACATGCTCGCCGACATTGACCTCGACGAGATCGTGCAGCGGGTTGGTCAGGCGGGCGTACTGGATCGACTGGCGGATCTGCTCGCAGACGAAGGAAATGAAGGTGTGGATGTAGCTGTTGCCGGTGGCGCGCGCGATCTCGCGGTGAAAGAGCAGGTCGGCGTCGATACTGCCTTCCTCCCAGCGCTCCTCGCCGCCCATGCGGTCGAGCGCCGCCTTGATCGAATCGAGATGTTCTTTCCCACGCCGCGTCGCGGCGAGCGCCGCCGCCTCGGCCTCGAGGATGCAGCGCAGCTCGAACAGTCGCTCCATATTCCGCGTGTCCTTGAGCGCCTCGCGGTCGATGCGGATCGCGGCCCGCTGTTCCGGTGCCAGCACGAAGGCGCCGATGCCTTGTCGCGCCTCGATCATGCCATCGGCCCTCAGCTGGGCGATCGCTTCGCGCACCACATTGCGGCTGACGCCGAATTTTTCGGAAAGTTCCTGCTCGGTCGGCAGGCGGGCGCCGGTATTCAGCTCACCGGATTCGATCTCGCGGCTGAGGAAGGCGGCGACCCGGTGAGGCAGTGTCTCGACGGTGCCGATGGCAGCCAGTCTTTGCTTCATGGAAAAGTCTCCGTCGAGGGTAGCAGGCAGCCGGGATTCATCAGCCCCTTGGGATCGAGCGCCATTTTCAGCGCCGTGACCATGCGGCGATGCGTCGGCGAGAGCCCGGCCCAGAATTCCTTTCGGCGGCTGCGGCCGATACCGTGCTCGGCGCTGATCGAGCCGCCGAGGTTGACGGCGATGTCATAGAGTCCAGCCGTGACTTCCGCGCCTCTCGCTCGAACTCCGCTCGCGCCCAGATCCAGCGGCGGCAGCACGTTGAAATGGATGTTGCCGTCGCCGGCATGGCCATAGGCGAGGGGAATCCAGCCGGGATGCTCATTCGCGACGAAGCGGCGGGCTTGCTCGATCAGCGCAGGGATATCGGAAATCTTCACCGACAGATCGGTGCGTACATGATAGCCGCGCTTGGCCTGGCCTTCGACCAGTCCCTCGCGGATGGCCCAGAAACTCCTTGCCTGCGCGCTGCTCGTGGCGAGAACCGCGTCGGTCACCAGGCCATTTTCAATGGCATCGGCAAGGAAGCCGGCCAACAGGCCGTTGAGATCGATGCTCGGCCCGGAGGACAATTCGATCAGCACCTGGACGGGCGCCGATACCGGCGCCGTCATTCCAGGGTCGATCAGCCGGGCAAGCTCAATGCATTCCGAGCCGATGATCTCAAAGGCGGAGATCAGGTCTGAACAATCACGGCGCGCCCGGTTGAAGAGCGCGACGGCCGCCTCGAACGAAGTCAAGCCGAAATAGGCGGTCTCTGCCCGGGCGGGCTTCGGAAACAGCTTGACCTCGACACCGGTGATGATGCCGAGCGTGCCTTCCGAGCCGATGAAAAGCTGCTTCAGGTCATAGCCGCTGTTGTTCTTGCGCAGGCCGGAGAAGCCGTTCCACAGCTCGCCATCCGCAAGCACGACTTCCAACCCGAGGATCAGGTCGCGCGCCATGCCATAGCGCAGCACGTTGACGCCGCCGGCATTGCTCGCCGCATTGCCGCCGATCTGGCAACTGCCTTGCGCGCCGAGCGCCAAAGGGAATAGGCATTCCTGCGCCTCGCAAGCGTCCCTGATCGTTTGCAGCACGCAGCCGGCATCGGCTCGCAATGTGAAGTTCTCGGCATCGATTTGCCGGATGGAGTTCAGCCGTTCCAGGCTGACGACGACCAGCCCGCCTTTGCTGTCGATCGCGCCCGAGACCAGTCCGGTGTTGCCGCCCTGCGGAATGACGCCGAGCCTCAGCTCGCTGCACAGCCGCATCAGCGCCTGGACCTCGCCAACCGAGCCGGGCCGCAGCACGGCAAGAGCATCGCCTCGGTAGTCGCCCGCCCAGTCGCCCAGATATTTCGCCATTCCAGCCGGCTCGACGGCGATGCCGTTTTGTCCGACGGCACCTTCCATGGCGTTGAGGATTTCCAGTGAGAGGCGATGAACGGTCATGAAGGTTCATGTCTAGATATCGGGTGATACATATCATCCTACAACTTATGCCGAGTCAATAGCTTCCGTCGTTTGTGGCACATCACCGACCCCTTGGATTGGGACGCAGCGAGTTGACCTTGCCGCCGACCAAGCAGGCCAGCATAGGCCCTGCCTATGCGCTGCCCTGGCCGATTGCCGGCCCTCAAAATCATCGCAATGGTGGCGGCAAGGGGAGGCGGAGGCTCGTCCCCGACCAGATCGATCCGGTGAGGAGAAAAGATGATTGAACTGCCTTTTGCCCGCGAAGAGTACCAGCAGCGGCTCGGAAAAATCCGCGCCGAGATGGCCAAGCGCGGTATCGAACTCCTGATCGTCAACGACGTCGCCAACCAGCATTACATCACTGGCTATGACGGCTGGTCGTTCTACACGCCTCAGGTGGTGCTCGTCCCGATCGAGGAGGTCGAGCCGGTCTGGATCGGCCGCGCCATGGATGCGGCCGGCGGCTTGCTGACGGCCTGGATGAAGCCGGAAAATGTGGTCGGCTTCCCCGAGGACCATGTTCAGCGCGCCGATCGGCATCCCATGGACTGGATCGCGGCCTGGATCGTCGCGAAGGGCTGGGGCAACCGCCATATCGGCATCGAGCTCGAGGCTTACTACTTCTCGCCGAAGGCACATGCACGGCTCGTCGCCGGGTTGCCCAATGCAAGATGGCACGACGCCGATCTCGTTGTGAACTGGATCCGCGCGGTCAAATCGGCTCCCGAAATCGCCTATCTCCGCAAAGCGTCGACGCTGGCGCAAGCGGCAGTCGCACGGGCGTTCGAAGTCATCGCGCCGGGTGTGCGTGAATGCGATGCGATCGCCGCCATCCAGGCGGCGCAGATCGCCGGCAGCCCGGACTTTGCCGGTGACATCACGGCGCTGCCGCCGACGATCCTCGGCGGCGAAAATGCTTCCGCGCCGCACATCATGTGGAGCGACAGGCGGTTCGGGAAGGACGAAACGATCGCGCTGGAATTGGCCGGCGTCTGCCGCCGCTATGCCGCCGGGCTCGCCAGGACCCTGCAGCTCGGCAAGACGCCGACCCGTGTCGCGGGCACGGCAAAGGCGGTGATCGAAGGCATGGATGCCGTGCTCGATACTGTCCGACCCGGCACATCAGCCGAAGCGGTCGAAGCCGCCTGGCGCCGGGTCATCGCGCGCCACGGCCTGAAAAAGGAATCGCGCATCGGCTATTCCATCGGCGTTGCCTATCCGCCCGATTGGGGTGAGCACACGATCAGCCTGAGGCCCGGCGACAAGACGGTGCTTCAACCCGGCAATGTCCTTCATTCCATTCTGGGCATGTGGATGGATGGCTGGGGCATCGAGATCAGCGAGACCATTCTGGTGACCGACGCCGGCAACGAGACGCTGACGAAGTTCCCGCGGGATATCCATGTCAAATCCTGACCGGTCTTCTTCGGCAAGCGATACCGCGCCCGACATCGATGCCGGAATTCTCGATCGGATGATCGAGATCAGGCGCCATCTGCATCGCCACCCGGAGCTTTCAAACCGCGAGGCGGGCACGCAGCGTTATTTGCGGGAAATGCTCGCCAGGGAGGGCATCGCCGACATTCGCGACGTTGCCGGATACGGGCTTGCCGTCGATATTGTCGGCACCGGCAGGCCGTCGAACCGCAAGCTCGCCATTCGCGCCGACATCGACGCCTTGCCGATCGAAGAGGAATCCGGCGTCAATTATGCGTCGGAAAATCCGGGCGTGATGCATGCCTGCGGCCATGACGCGCATGCCGCGATGGGTTTTGCGGTGGCCGCGCATCTGCATCGCTCGCGCGACAGTTTCGGCGGAACCGTCCGCCTCATCTTTCAGCCGGCCGAAGAGGACGAACCGTCGGGCGGCAGGCGGGTGGTGGAGGAGGGGCTTCTCGACGACGTCGATGCCGCGATCTGCGTCCATGTCGATCCGTATACGCCGTCCGGCAGGGTCGCCGTCGGTTCCGGTCCCTACACGTTGGCTTGCGACACGTTCGATGTGCTGGTCACCGGCTCGGCGGCGCATGCGGCAAAACCCTATGAAGGCGTCGATGCGCTGGCCGTGGCCTGCTCCATGGTGGGCGAACTGCAGAAGATCGTTTCGCGCGAGACCGATCCCTACGACCCGCTGGTCATTTCGGTGACAGCCATCAACGGCGGCAATGCCTATAACGTCACCGCCGGCAGGATCGCGTTCAAAGGCACCATCCGCAGCGGCAGCGACACGACCCGGGAGCGCGCCTGGCGCCGGCTTCGCGAGGTGCTGGAGGGAATAGCGGCAAGCCACGGCGCGAGCGTGCAGGTCGACATCCACCGCGGCGAACCTGGCGTTGTCAACGATGCCGAGATGGCGGCGCTGATCATTGCCGGCGCCAAGGCCGGCATCGGCTCGGACAATGCCCTAAACATGCCTGGATGGAGCATTGCCGACGACTTCGGCTATTACAGCGAGAAACGCCCCTCAGTCTATTTCAGGCTCGGCATTCGCAATGAAGAGGTCGGGTCGGTCTATCCGCTGCACCACGCCAGGTTTCGCGTCGACGAGGCTGCTTTGAAAAACGGCGCGCTCACTTTGATTTCGGCGGCAACGATCTTCCTGGCGGGGCAGGAGAACCCCGGCGCATCGTGAGGTCGCAAACGCCGGTCTCGGATCGGCAACTGGTTAAAGGTACTGCGCGACCTTCTTGCCAACGGTCAGGAAGCGAAGCGGGTCGACCGCCTGGCCATCGTGGCGCACTTCGTAGTGAAGGTGCGGACCGGTCGACCGGCCGCTGCTGCCGGTCTTGCCGATGACGTCACCGGCGGCAAGCTTCTGGCCGACGCTCACATCGATCTCGCTCAAATGCCCATAGCGTGTGGCAAAGCCGTTGCCATGGTCGACCTCGACCATGCGGCCGTAGCCGCCGGCCCAGCCGGCCCTGGTGACGATTCCGGCGGCCGTGACCTTGGCCGGCATGCCGATCGGCGCCCTGAAATCCATGCCTGTGTGCAGGGCGGCGCTGCCCAGGATCGGATCGGTGCGCACACCGAACGGGCTGGTCACCGTACGGCCAGGGGCGGGGTTGGCGAGCGGCAGCTTGCGCGCCTCCTTCTTGACCCCGTCAAGCGCGTCAAGCGCTTCGTCCAACTCCTTGACCTTGCTGTCGAAAACCATCGAGGGATCAAGCGGAACCAGCGGGCCGCCGACATCGCTCTTGTTGAGTTCGCTGTCGACCGGAAGGCCGGCCGCTTCCAAAGCCTGAGCGATGGCATCGGCATTCTTGTAGGCGCTGTCGGCAAGCGTGGCGATGCGCGAGAGCTGCTGGTTCTCAATGGCCTTCAGCGACGCGTTGATCGAGACGAACAGCTTGTCGGCGCGATCGGCGGCCGTTTCGCCGTCGAGCGGATCGGACCTCGTGGACCAGAGTGAGAAGGGCCTTGTGTCACCGGCACTCAGGCTGGCGACGGAATAGGTCGGCGCTTGCGAAAGGCTGCCGGTGATATCGGCATGCTCGTCAGGCTTCGGCATCGCCGCGTTTGTCGCGGGCGCGTCGCCGACCTCGTTCTCGGCGCGCTCGAGGATCGGGCCGAGCCGTCCGTGGCGCTCGCTGAGCTGGGTCTGCCTCGCCAGCAATTCGCTGACCTTGGTTTCCATCAGTTGCTGGTCGAGAAGCTGGCGGCTGGTGATGCGGTCGACTTGAGCACGAAGGGCAGAGATGCGGTCCTCGTAAGCCTGCTGCATCCGCGCCTGGCGTGCGGTGGTGGCGCCGATCAGGTCATCGCGCAGCACCAGATAGGAAGTGGCGAGCAGGTAGCCGATAGCAATCGCCGCCAGGGCCGAGCCGATGAAGGCGGCGAGCCAGGGGCGGATCGTGAAGTGTCTGATCTCGTTGCCTCGGGCGATGATGACCGTGTGCGGTTCCTTGCGCCTGCCGAAGACTGCGGACTGACCGGTTGCGTTCACGGGACCAAGCTTTCGTTTACGACACCACGACAGCTTGATTACACATTGTTAGGGTTAACAAAGGCTTGCCGTGTCGACTGCGCGGCGCCGAATGCACGCAGCACGGGCAAGAGGGTTGCGCGAAAATCTCCAGGACGCGGACGCCATGCCGCGAAATCGTTGGCGATGAACACCAATGTTCTGCCAGGAGCAGCCTGTAGCTCACAGAGCAAGGCTCGGGTTTCTTAACTGTCTTCGATTGCGTTTGGTTGACGCTTTTCGAGTAAAGGCGTGTTGGTGTTTGGGATTCACCGTGGCGGTAGGAATGCTGGACGATCTGGTTGGCAAGATCCTCGACAAGATTTCGGGCACCAGTCTGCTGGCGACCGGGCTTTTGCTGCTGACTGCCTTTGTCAGCGCGCTCGTGGCCTATTGGCGCACGGTCGAGGAGAAGAGCTGGAAGGAGTTTTTCGAGTTCGTCATCCCGCATGAGGTCATCACCCATCCCTCCGCGAAGGCCGACCTGCTGTTCTGGGTCACGAAGAAGGCCCTGATGCCTTTCCTGATGCTGCCCGCCGGAATCGCCTTCGTCACGGCGGTGGGGTACGGGACCAACTGGCTGTTTTCGACACTGTTCCACTTCCAGCCGCCTCTGATCGAGGGGCCGGCAGGGCCGGTGACGGTTCTGATCTTCACCGTCAGCATGCTCCTCGCCTACGACATTTCCTATTATCTCTATCACGTCGCCCAGCATCGCTATCCGCTGCTTTGGGAACTGCACAAGGTGCATCACTCGGCCGAGGTGATGGTCGGGATCACCAAGGACCGGGTCCATCCGCTCGACGAGTTGATGAACCGAGCTTGGGACGGCATCATCGTGGGGCTCTGCTTCGGCATCTGGTCGCTGATTTCGCTGAACCTTGTCGAACTGACCGTTTTTGGCGTCAACGTCTATGTCATGCGTAACATCCTGATGATGGATTTCGTCAGGCACACGCATTTCAAGATCTCGTTCGGCCCGCTCAACAATTTGATCCTGTGTCCTCACTGGCATCAGTTGCATCACAGCGTCGATCCGCGCCACTACGACAAGAACTTCGGGCTGCTCTTCTCGTTCTGGGACCGGCTCTTCGGAACATTGTGTGTGCCGAGGCCCGACGAGGACTTCAAGTTCGGCCTGGTCGACCGCGATGTGCGCGACTATCAGTCGCTCGCAGGCCTTTACGTCATGCCGCTGAAGCGGATGTGGGGGCATATCGCCAGGCGCATCCGGCCCGGAAAGCCACGGTCACGCACCTCGCGATCCTCGGAAGGGACACGGCCATGAACGCTCCCGTTGTGCTCGCAATCCCGCGGACACGCACCTTCGAAGTCGTGACATCGGCGGTGCGCCTGGCCGAGATCGCACCGGCCTGGAGCGCGCTCTGGCAGCGGGCTGGCGGGCTTGTCTTCCAGCACCCGGACTGGATCGCGGCCTGGTGGCGCACCTCCCCGCAGCAGGAGCGGCGCGCGCTCAGGATTGGGCTTGCCTGGAACGGCGACCGGCTCGATGGCGTGATAGCGCTCGCGACCTTCAGGCGTTCCGGCATCCGCGTACTCGAATGGGCGGCGAAGGATCACAGTGACTATGGCGACGCGCTGGTTGCACCTGACAGCGACCCGCGGGCGATCTCCCGCCTCTGGCAGTATGTTTTTGACCAGGGTGGCTTCGACCTGATCTATCTCAACCGTCTGCTACCGGATGCGGGTGTTCATGCCCTGCTGGAACCGGCTCATGGCAAGGCGCTTCGGCCCAACCACCGCACTGAAATCAGCTATCGTGTCACTGGCTCCTGGCAGCGTGGAGCGGAATGGTTCGAGACGTTGTCCAAGAAGGGCCGGCAGAACTATCGTCGTGGCCGCAAGTTCATGGAAGAAAGCGGTGCATTGCGTTTCCGGCTGCTGGATGCGGAGGACCCGCGCGAGCCGGTGCTCGAGCGGGTCGCGACGTTGAAGCGCCTCTGGCTCGCTCGCCATGGTCGTGCCTCGGATCTGTTCGATAAGGGCTCGCCGGTTCTCGCCGCGCTTACTTCGGTGCTGGCCGACCTCGGGCTGTTGCGCATCTTCGTGCTGGAGCTTGACGACACGATCGTCGCCGTCTCGATCAATTTCGAGCAGCACGGCACGATGATGGCTTTCGTCACCACCTATGATCCCGAATACGAGCGCGCCTCGCCGGGTATGGTACTGATGATCGACTATATCCAATGGTCGTTCGACCGTGGCCTTGCCACAATTGATTTTCTCTGCGGCGGCGAGGATTTCAAGCGGCGCTTCGCCACGCAATCAGTCACGCTGTCGTCCATGATGGGCGCGCGCGACTTGCGTGGCCATCTTGCGGCGCTGGCCGATCAAGTGAGCCATGTCTCGAAATCCTGGAGGACGCGACGGCAGCCGAAGGCCGAGGCACCTGACGAGTAACGACCATAATTGTCGATTGCTTTGGTGGGCTTTGGCGACGCTCAGAGCGCGCGAACGGCTTCCAGCACGGCCTCGGCATGGCCCTTGACGCGGACCTTGCGCCAAATCCTGGCGATCCGTCCGTCGCGTCCGATCAGGAAGGTGGCGCGCTCGACACCCATATATTTGCGCCCGTACAGCGTCTTCTCGACCCACAAATGATAGGCCTCAACCACCTTGCGCTCCTCGTCGGCGACGAGATCGACGGTGAGATCGTACTTCGCCTTGAATTTGTCGTGTTTCTTCACGCTATCGGGCGAGAGCCCGATCACCACGGCGCCGGCCTTCTCGAATTCCGGTTTCAACTGCGAGAAGCCGATCGCCTCGTTGGTGCAGCTTGTGGTGTCGTCCTGCGGATAGAAGTAAAGTACAACCGGCTTGCCCGGGAACGCGGCAAGGCTGAGCGAGCCACCGCCGTCACGCGGAAGATCGAATTGGGGTGCTGCGTCGCCCACCTCGAGATCAGCCATATCGATGCCCTTGTTTGCGGTTACGCGCGGGAAATCATCGATATAACGTGAAGCGGGGATTCGTCCACGACGAGTTCGTCACAACGGAATATTGCTTGGATCAGGAAGAACCGCAGCACGAGAAGATCAGGTTCAGGCGTGACGAGATCACCGACCTGGCAAAGCTGCCGTCCGCGTGCGGCGTGCCGCCGCTCGGCCGGGCAGCGGTGCGCCGCCGCTTCCGCTTCCTCGGTCGCGTGTTTGCCGGGCTTTGCGCGCTGGTACTTCTGGCGGCGGCGGGTGTCTATGTCCTCGGCGCCTCGGGCATCGGCACGGAACGGCTCCGGGCCGAGGCAGAGACAGCCATCGAGAAGCTGGCCGGCGTCGATGTCAACGTCACTGTCGGCGCGGCGCGGCTGACGCTCGACGGATCGAGCTTCGTCGCTCTGCAGGTGAGCGATGTCAGCCTCAAGACGGCCGACGGCAAGCCGATGGCCGATATCGGGCATGTGCGTTTCGGCATGCGCCTGCTGCCGCTGCTTTCGGGTGATGTCCGGCTGACCAGCGCCAGATTTTCCGACGCCCACATCATGGTCGCCGCGATGCCCTCCGGCGGCGGCGACTGGACGGTGGGGCTGCGCAACGAGGACGGCCTTGTCGACCCGGAGAAAGTGTCGGCGACGGTGTTTTCGAGCGTCAACGACGCGCTGGACGCCGTGCGTGAGGACTCGATGCGCCAGATCGATTTGCGCAATGTCGAGTTCGAACTGCCGGACACCGGGCTGGTCAAGCGTGTGACCGTCACCTCGGCAACCGTCGCGCAGACCGGCACAGGACGCTTGCAGTTCTCCTACGATGCCGATGTCGACGGCCGGCACGCGACTTTAACCGCCTCGGCGACCCGCGACGCGACGGCAAGGCGGATCGCGTCACTGGACGCCAACCTCGAGATCGCCGGCGCCGGCAGCTCCGGCGAGGGCAATTCGACCGAGGCTGCCCCGGCGGCCGAGGGTGCCAAACTGGGCTCGATCGCATTGAAGCTTTCGGCTTCGGAAGCGTCCGGCGACAATCCATCACGCCTGGCGGTCTCGCTGTCGCTCGCCGGTTCAGTGCTCGACCTGAACGAACGCGGCCTGTTGCCGGCTGATGTCGATGCCGATGCCTCGCTGGTGGCAGGCTCGAACAAGATCTCGGTCGACCGGTTGCTGATCAAGAGCGGCCGTTCCAGCTTCGATTTTGCCGGATCGATCGGCCCGAGGCCGACAGCCGCGGGGGAGGAGCCCGCCTACCGCTACGATCTCACCAGCGACGGCTCGACGCTGGCGCCTTCGGAATCACCGGAACCGGCGCTTGCGTTCCTGGCCCGTATCGCCGGCGTCTACCAGCCGAAGAGCCGCAAGCTCGTCGCCGAGCAGATCGGCGTCCGCTCCGGCGGATCGGGCGAAGTGCTGGGCGCGGCCACGGTCGCCTTTATCGACAACGGCCCTCCGGGCGTATCGCTGTCGCTCAACGTTCACGACATGCCGGTCTCGCATGTGAAGCAATTGTGGCCATGGTTCTCGGCCCGCAATGCGCGGCTTTGGGTGCTGGGCAATCTGTTCGGCGGCACGGTGACCGACGCCAACCTGCAGTTCCAGGTCGTGCCGGGGCGCCTGGGCAACGGCGTGCCGCTTACCGGCGACGAAGTGTTCGGCCGTTTCCAGATCGAGGGATCGCGCTTCGATACCGCCGGGCGCATCCCGCCGGTCCGCGACGCCGTCGGCGTCGTTGCGTTCCACGGCAACGATGTCGACATCGCGCTTTCCTCGGGCAGCGTCTATATGCCGAGCGGCCGCACCGTGGCGGCAAGCGGCGGTACGCTGACGATCAAGAACGCGAACCGACCGATTGTGATCGGCGGGCTCGACATCGACGTCGCGGGTGAAGCGCCGGCGATCGCCGAGCTTGCCTCCTACGAGCCGATCAATGCCATGCGCCATGTCGGACTGGCACCCGAAGACCTGTCTGGCACCGTCAGTGGCCACGTCAGGGCGGACATTCCGCTGACAAGGGGCATGGACACCTCGACGCTCGATTGGCTGGTTTCGCTCGATTATCAGGACCTGTCGCTGGCGAAGCCTTTCGAGGACCAGACGGTCACCGACGCCACTGGCTCGATCACCGTCGGGCCGAAGCAGGCGGTGATTTCCGCCGACGCCAAGCTCAACGGCATTCCGGCCGAGCTCGATCTGGTCGAACCGCTCGCCGACGACGGGCCCGCGCGCAGCCGCAAGGTTGCGCTGGTTCTCGACGACAAGACACGTAATGCCAGCATGCCCGGCCTGTCGGACCTGCTTTCGGGAACCATCAAGGTGGCGATCGACAAGAGCGGCGAGGGCGCCCAGCAGGTCTCGGCGGACCTGACCAATGCCAGGCTCGACATTCCTTGGGCGGGCTGGAGCAAGGGCGCCGGCATTCCCGCCAAGGTCACCTTCGACATGGCGAAGTCCGGCGGCACCACCACATTGACGAATTTTGATCTCGGCGGAAAAAGCTTTTCGATCGACGGCAGCGTGACGCTGGTCAACGGCGCATTGTCCGCGGCCCGCTTCAGCAAAGTTGCGTTGAACCGAGGCGACGACGTTGCCGTTTCGGTCAAGCGCGCCGGCAAGAGCTATGCTGTCGACGTCAGCGGCGCGTCGCTCGATGCCCGCTCGCTGATCAAGCAGTTCACCTCGGATGTCGACACCGCCACCAAGGGCGCCGGCAGCGACGCGATCTCGGTGAGCGCGGATGTGGCATCGCTGACCGGTTTCCATGACGAGGTGCTCTCCAATCTCAAGCTCGAATACAGCGCCGCCGGATCGCGCGTGAACGGGCTCAACGTCACCGCCGCGGCAAACTCGGGCGCCGCGATTGCGATCAACAACACCACCAGCGAAGGCGGCCGCGTGCTCAGCGTGAAGTCGGCCGATGCAGGGGCGATCCTGCGTTTCCTCAACGTCTACGAGCATATGGAAGGCGGTGCGATCACGCTGTCGCTTTCCGGCGCCGCCGACGGGCCGATGAAGGGACAGGTGGATGCCAGCAATTTCTATGTGGTGAACGAGCCCAGGCTGGCATCGATCGTCTCGACAACGCCGGCCGGCGACACACGCAGCCTGAACGAGGCTGTCAAAGGCAAGATCGATACGTCCAAGGTGAAGTTCGAGCGCGGCTTCGCCGAGATCGACAAGGGCTCCGGCTACCTGAAGCTGGCGAACGGGCTGCTGCGTGGCCCGCGCATCGGCACGACCTTCCAGGGCACGCTTTACGATCCGAACAACAACATGGACATGACCGGCACCTTCATGCCGGTCTACGGGCTGAACCGCATCTTCGGCGAATTGCCGCTGTTCGGTCCGCTGCTCGGCAACGGCCGCGACCGCGGCCTGATCGGCGTCACCTACCGGTTGCGAGGCAACGCCAACAAGCCGACGCTCAACATCAATCCGTTGTCCGTCGTGGCGCCTGGAATATTCCGCTCGATCTTCGAGTACAGGTAACCGCGATCTTTCCCGAGAAGCGGCTTCCGGTTTTCGGGAAAGATTGCGGCCGATCAGCTCGGCCGCACCAGCACATGCTTCTTCTTGCCAAGCGAGAGCTTCACGACGCCTTCCGGGCCGAGGTCCTGGAGCGTGACAATGCGCCGGTCGTCGGTCAGGGGCTGGTCGTTGATGCGCACGGCGCCGCCCTGGATATGCCGGCGTGCTTCACCGTTCGAGCCAGCCAGCCCGGCGCTCACGAACAGCGCCAGGATGCCGATGCCGGCCTCGAGGTCGGACCTGGCTACGTCGACGCTGGGCAGCGTGTCGGCGAGCGCGCCTTCCTCGAAGGTCTTGCGCGCCGTCTCGCTTGCCGTCCCGGCCACTTCGCGGCCGTGCAGCATGGCGGTGATCTCGGTGGCGAGGATCTTCTTCGCCTCATTGATCTCCGAGCCGCCGAGCTTTGCGAGCCGCGCGACTTCGTCCAAGGGCAGGGTCGTGTACAGCTTCAGGAAACGGCCGACATCGGCGTCCTCGGTGTTGCGCCAATATTGCCAGAACTCGTAAGGCGACAGCATGTCGCCATCGAGCCACACCGCGCCCGAGGCGGATTTGCCCATCTTGGCGCCCGACGAGGTGGTGAGCAGCGGCGTGGTCATGGCGAAGAGCTGCACGCCCTCCATGCGATGGCCGAGGTCGATGCCGTTGACGATGTTGCCCCACTGGTCCGAGCCGCCCATCTGCAGCCGGCAGCCGACGCGCTTGTAGAGCTCGACGAAGTCGTAGGCCTGCAGGATCATGTAGTTGAATTCGAGGAAGGACAGCGACTGCTCGCGGTCGAGCCTGAGCTTCACGGAATCGAAGGCGAGCATGCGGTTGACGGAGAAATGCCGGCCGACATCGCGCAGGAAATTGACGTAGTTGATCCCCATCAGCCAGTCGGCGTTGTTGACCATGACCGCGTCGCCCGGGCCGCTGCCGAACTTCAGGTAGGGCGCGAAATTGCGGCGAATGCCGACGAGATTGTCCTCGATGTCCTGCGGGGTCAGCAGCTTGCGCGCCTCGTCCTTGAAGGAAGGGTCGCCGATCATCGAGGTGCCGCCACCCATCAGCGCGATCGGCCGGTGGCCGGTCTGCTGCAGCCAGTGCAGCATCATGATCTGGATCAGCGATCCGGCATGCAGGCTCTTGGCGGTGGCGTCGAAACCGATATAGGCGCTTACCGTTTCCGTGGCGAAAAGCTGGTCGAGGGCGGATTCATCCGAAATCTGATGGATGAAGCCGCGCTCGCTCATGATGCGCAGGAAATCGGATTTGAAGGCGGACATTTTTTCTTCCTGGAGATCGCCGGCCCTCGAGCCAAGCGTGACGTGAAGGCGCGCGTTTAGCATCAGCGGGCGATCAGCAAAAGTGGTTTCCGGTTTTGCGTTCGATCGCCCGCCACTCAAATTACGCGATCAGCAAAAGTGGAATCCGGTTTTGCGTCCGATCGCGCTTCTCTGGCAAACCGGCGATCAGCAAAAGTGGTTTCCGGTTTTGCGCCCGATAGCGCGAGATACCGCGCGTCCTTGCTTCACCCTTTTTGCTGGCGTAATGAAGCGCCGCGCAAAGACAGGCGCGCCGCGACGGGGCCATCCCGCAGTTTCAGATCGGACAAGCTCCCGCGATGAACAGGAACTACCTCTTCCTCTTTCTGTTCAGCATCGTCATGACCGTGAGCGGGCTGGCCAGCCTGCCGCCGGTGGACCGCGATGAATCCCGTTTCGTCCAGGCGACCAAGCAGATGGTTGAGACAGGCGACTATGTCGATATCCGCCTGCAGGACGTCACGCGCTACAAGAAGCCGATCGGCATCTACTGGCTGCAGTCGGCGGCCGTGGCGCTGAGCGGCGAGGGGGCCGGGGCGCCGATCTGGGTCTATCGTCTGGTCTCCATGCTGGGCATTGCCCTCGCCGTCGTCGGCGTCGGCTGGACAGGCACGAAACTCTTCGGCGCCAATGCCGGGCTGGCCGCCGGCCTGATGATGGCGGCGATCTTCGCCACCGCCTTCGAGGGGCGCGACGCCAAGACCGACGCCATCCTTCTGGGGTGCTGCGTGGCGGCGCAAGGCGCGCTGGCGCAGGTCTATATGGCGGCAAAACGCAACGAACCGGTTCCCGGGCGTCTGCCCTGGATCTTCTGGATCGCGCAAGGGTTGGGCATCCTCATCAAGGGGCCCGTTGCACCGCTGCTGTCGCTGCTGACGGCCGGAACACTCTTTGCCTTCGACCGCGACTGGCGCTGGCTGCTCAAGATGAGGCTGGTGCGCGGCGTCGGCGTCGTGCTCGCGATCGTGCTGCCGTGGCTCTTCCTCATCACCTGGAAGAGCGGCGGCGCCTTTTTCCAGGAAGCGGTCGGCAAGGATATGCTGAACAAGGTGGCGCAAGGCGAGGAATCGCACGGCCTGCCGCCCGGCTTCTACATGCTGACCTATTCGCTGTTCATGTGGCCATTCGGGCTGATCGCGGTCGGCGCCGGATTGCAGGCCATCAACCGTTTTTGGGACGATCCGCGCCTGCGCTTCTGCCTCGCCTGGTACATCCCGTTCTGGCTGGTTTTCGAAGCGATCCCGACCAAGCTGCCGCACTATGTCATGCCGGCCTATCCGGGCATGGCGCTGCTGATCGGCTGGCTGCTGACCTTGCCGGCTGACCAGGCCAACGCGCCGCTCAGACGATGGCAGACATGGCTGTGGTGGGCGACCGCCTTCGGCCTTGGCGTGGTGGCGATCGGCCTTGCCGTGGTCTGCGTCGGCGCGCCGCTTTATCTCAACAAGACCTTCTCCTGGTGGAGCATACCGGCGGCGATTGCCGCTTTGGTCACCTTCTACCTTGCCTTCCCGCGGCAATTGCAGGTCCCGCTGGGGCGTATCGCCGCGATCGCGGTCGGCGCGGGCATCACCTTCAGCCTGCTGTTCGGCGTCATTGCGCCGTCCCTGAAACCGATCTGGCTCAGCCCCGCGGTCAAGACCGCCGTCGACGCCAACCGCCTTTGTGACACCACGGTGCTTGCCTCGGCGAAATTCCAGGAGCCGAGCCTCGTCTTCCTGGTCGGGACCAAAACCGTGCTCACCGACGTCGATGGCGTGGCGCGGCATCTGCTGGCCGATCCGTCCTGCGCGCTTGGCCTCGCGCCGATCAAGGACGAGCAGAAGCTTACCGGCGTGTTGGCTACCCAGGGCAAGTCGGCGAAGCGACTGACCGAGATCGACGGCATCAACTATTCGTCAGGAGACAAGCTTTCGCTCGGCCTGTACCGGGTGGCGCCGTGATGAATAGCGTCGGGCATCGAATGCCCCTATAGACTTTGCGCTGAAGCCATGACCGCCGCGCCCCTTGCCCTTTACCGCCGCTCCCTCGGCAATTTCCGCGACACGATGACGATCGTGAGGCGACGCTTTGCCGTGCGGCCGGCGCGCTATCCGCGAATTTTATGGAGCGTCTGGCTGCTGGCCTGGATGCTGCTCACGGTAGCGGCCTTCCTGCGCCTCGACGCCGGCGCGGGCGAGATGCGCGGCGAATGGTCGCCCGGCTTCGTGCGCTTCACCGATTTCTTCACGCAATTCGGCCTGGGCGGCTGGTATCTCATTCCGGCGGCGCTCTGCCTCGTCGCCGCCAATCTGACAGATTGGCGCGGCCTGTCCCGGCAAGGCCGGATGATCGTCTACAACTGGACGTGCTTCGCCTTCCTGGTGCTCTGCGCGGTCGGCCTGTCCGGCCTGGCAGTCAACCTGCTGAAATACGGCATCGGCCGGGCCCGGCCGCTCTATTTCGACAGTTTCGGCGTCTTGTCACTCCATCCTTTCGCCATGGATGCGCGCTTTGCCGGTTTTCCATCCGGCCATGCCACGACGATGGGCGCGGTGTTCGGAATCCTGCTGCTGCTGCTCCCGCGGCGCTGGACCATCGCGCTGGTGGTCACGGCCTGCATCGCTTCTACACGCGTCTTCGTCGGCGCGCATTATCCGAGCGACACGGTTGCAGGCTTCGGCCTTGGGCTGGCGTTCGCGGTTGTCTCGGGCCTGGTGTTCGCCCGGCTCGGTTTCATCTTCGGCCAAGCAGCGTCGAAACTGCCGGTGCGCAAGCGGACATTCCGGCTAAAACCGTCCAACGCGCCAAGAGGCAGAATTCCGATGGGCGGCGAAATCGGCGCAGACCGATCCCAGACCCCATTGAAGAGCCCGGATTGAGCAGCCTTTGCGCTTAGAGCGGTTCAGTGTTTCACGGAATCGCCGAACCGCTCCAAGCCATTGTTTTTGCGCAATTGCGGACGGAAGGCTACGGCGCCGAGCCCAAACGCTACGCGCTTTTCCTGGGATTGCTCTAGCGCAGGCGCTTCGGCCTCGGATCGGCGAGCTCGCCGGCCAGCCGGCGGTCGAGATAGTCGGCGCATTCCCGGATGAGCAGCTCGGAATCGTTGGCGAAGAAATGGTTGGCGCCGGGGATCGTCTTCTGGGTGATGGTGATGCCCTTCTGCGTGTGCAGCTTGTCGACCAATCCTTGCACGTCCTTGGGCGGCGCCACCTTGTCGGCATCGCCATGGATGATCAAGCCGGACGACGGGCAGGGCGCCAGGAAGGAGAAGTCATAGGTGTTGGGCTGTGGCGCGACCGAGATGAAGCCCTCGATCTCCGGCCGGCGCATCAGGAGCTGCATGCCGATCCACGAGCCGAACGAATAGCCGGCGACCCAGCAGCTCTTGGAATCCGGGTGCAGCGACTGCACCCAGTCGAGCGCCGCGGCCGCGTCCGACAATTCGCCTGTGCCGTGGTCGAACTCTCCCTGGCTGCGGCCGATGCCGCGGAAATTGAATCGAAGCGTGGTGAAATCCCGCTTCTGGAACATGTAGAAGAGGTCGTAGACGATCTTGTTGTTCATCGTGCCGCCGAATTGCGGATGCGGGTGCAGCACGATGGCGATCGGCGCGCTCTTTTCCTTCGAGGGCTGATAACGTCCCTCCAGGCGACCAGCCGGACCGGCGAAAATGACCTCAGGCATAAAATACTCCACGTGGCATACGAAGGCGCAAGCCGGAACTTCCTTGGCCTCTGCGGCCTTGACGCCGGGCAAGCGTCTTCCTAGAAGCTAGTTTAGAATTGTTCAAAACTGGGTGGCCGAAACCCGATGGTCCGGCCGCCTGCGCCGCAAGCCGGGTAAATAGGACGGCTTGCCTTGCAATTTCAAGGAAATAACGCGCTATCCTCGCGGGATAGTTGGCGAAAGGACGAACTGAGCGAAAATGGCCGCAACCCGCGCCTATCTCGACTACAACGCCAGCGCGCCGCTCATTGCGGAAGCGCGGGCGGCGATGGTCGCTGCGCTCGATGCCGCCAACCCGTCATCGGTCCACACGGAAGGGCGCGCCTCGCGCCGGTTGGTCGAGGATGCACGCCGCGACGTGGCGCGGCTGGTCAATGCCAGGCCTGAGCATGTCGTCTTCACCTCCGGTGCCACCGAAGCCGCCTCGACGCTGCTCGGGCCCGACTGGCAGATGGGGCGCGGCGCCATCCGTATGAGCCACCTCTATGTCTCGGCGGCCGACCATCCCTGCATCCTGAATGGCGGGCGGTTTGCGGCGGCGCAGGTGACGAAGGTCGGCGTCGACCGGAACGGCATTGCCGATCTCGACGCGCTTTCCGCCGCGCTTGCCGCGCATGACAAGGCCGCTGGCCTGCAGCTGGTGGCGATCCACGCCGCCAACAACGAGACCGGCGTCGTCCAGCCGGTCGGGCGCATCGCCGCAATCGTCAAGGCCGCCGGCGGGGTGCTGGTCGTCGACGCCGTGCAGGCTGCCGGGCGGATTTCGCTCGACATGTCAGCTCCTTATGCCGATTATCTGATCCTGTCCTCGCACAAGATCGGCGGGCCGAAGGGTGTCGGCGCGATCATCGCCGCGTCCGACCTGATGATGCCGCGGCCGCTGATCAATGGCGGCGGCCAGGAGAAGGGCCACCGCGCCGGCACGGAAAACGTCGCCGGGATCGCCGGTTTCGGCGCCGCTGCGCGTGCCACGCTGACCGGTCTCGCCGAGATCGACGCCATGGCGCGCCGGCGTGACGAGATCGAGGCCATCGTCACCGAACTGGCGCCGGACGCGGAAATCTTCGGAAATGGCGCTCTAAGGCTTGCCAACACGACATTCTTCGCTATTCCCGGCATCAAGGCCGAAACGGCGCAGATCGCTTTCGATCTTGCCGGCGTCGCGCTGTCGGCGGGTTCGGCCTGCTCGTCGGGAAAAGTCGGGCCAAGCCATGTGCTCAAGGCGATGGGCCGTGGCGATAGCCTGGGTGCTTTGCGGGTTTCGATCGGCCGCGCGACCGGCGCCGAGGATATCGAGGCTTTCCGTGCGGCGCTGGCCGGCATCGTCGCCCGCCGCGGGGGCAAGGAAGAGGCCGCCTGACGGCGGCAAAGATGAATTCAGGCCTAGCGGCCTGGTAGAGCCGTGCGTTTTGTCCTGGCCGGGTGAATTTCCGGCGGACACGCACTATATGCAACTTACTCCGCCGCGAGCCGCTCCCGGTTCGGGTGGTGCCATAGTTTGAAAACTGTCGGGCCTTGACCCCGGCGTGGATGGAGAACGCTTATGCCTGCTGTGCAGGAGACGATCGATCGAGTTCGAAAGATCGACGTCGACCAGTATAAATACGGATTCCAGACAGAGATCGAGATGGACAAGGCCCCCAAGGGCCTGAGCGAGGACATCATTCGCTTCATCTCGGCCAAGAAGGATGAGCCGGACTGGATGCTGGAATGGCGTCTGGGGGCCTATCGCCGCTGGCTGACCTTGGAAGAGCCGACCTGGGCGCGCGTCCATTATCCGAAGATCAATTTCCAGGACATCCACTACTACGCCGCGCCGAAGAGCACGCCCGGTCCGAAGTCGCTGAGCGAAGTCGACCCCGAACTGCTCAAGGTCTATGAGAAGCTCGGCATCCCGCTCAAGGAGCAGGAGATCCTCGCCGGCGTGCAGAAGACCGAAGCTTCGGACGAGGAAGAGATCGGCGACAACGTCTACAAGTCCGGCCGCGTCGCGGTCGACGCCGTGTTCGATTCCGTCTCGGTGGTCACCACCTTCAAGAAGGAACTTGCGCAGGCGGGCGTCATCTTCTGCTCGATCTCGGAAGCGATCCGCGAGCATCCGGAGCTGGTCAAGAAGTATCTGGGTTCGGTCGTGCCGACCTCGGACAATTTCTACGCCACGCTCAACTCGGCCGTGTTCACCGACGGCTCGTTCGTCTTCGTGCCGAAGGGCGTGCGCTGCCCGATGGAGCTGTCGACCTATTTCCGCATCAACGAGAAGAACACCGGCCAGTTCGAGCGCACGCTGATCATCGCCGAAGAGGGGGCCTATGTCTCCTATCTCGAAGGCTGCACGGCGCCGCAGCGCGACGAGAACCAGTTGCATGCGGCGGTGGTCGAGCTGATCGCGCTCGACGATGCCGAGATCAAATATTCGACGGTGCAGAACTGGTATCCCGGCGACGCGCAGGGCAAGGGCGGCATCTACAATTTCGTCACCAAGCGCGGCGACTGCCGCGGCGACCGCTCGAAGATCTCGTGGACGCAGGTCGAGACCGGTTCGGCGATCACCTGGAAATATCCGAGCTGCATCCTGCGCGGCGACGATTCCTCGGGCGAGTTCTATTCGATCGCGGTGTCGAACGGCTACCAGCAGGTCGACAGCGGCACCAAGATGATCCATCTCGGCAAGAACACGTCGAGCCGCATCATCTCCAAGGGCATCGCCGCCGGCTTCTCGCAGAACACCTATCGCGGCCAGGTCTCGGCGCACCGCAAGGCGGCCAACGCGCGCAACTTCACCAATTGCGACTCTCTGCTGATCGGCGACCAGTGCGGCGCGCACACCGTGCCCTACATGGAAGCCAAGAACGCGACGGCGAAGTTCGAGCACGAGGCGACGACGTCGAAGATTTCCGAGGACCAGAAGTTCTACGTCATGCAGCGCGGCATTCCGGAAGAAGAGGCGATCGCGCTGATCGTCAACGGGTTCGTCAAGGACGTCATCCAGCAACTGCCGATGGAGTTCGCCGTCGAAGCGCAGAAGCTGATCGGCATCAGCCTTGAAGGGAGCGTGGGGTGAGTGACGAGGCTCTGATCGAGGCTTTTGGACCTGCCTTCCAAGAAGGACGAAGCGCTTCGCTTTCGCAAGCAGTGAGTTTCGAATCCGCACGTCATGAGCTGTTGGGTCGCAACGAAAGGATGGCCGTACTGCTCGAGGCTGCGGTTGCCGGCCACTCTTTCCGAGTAATCCGCAAGGATTATCCTATCGGCCTTGAGATAGCTCATGGGGATGAAATAGCACTATCTGCCAATCCGGGTGATGAGGAAGGTTATGTTGTCTTCTTGAACGACCTACCGCTGGCTCGCCAGGCCCTCTCCTCCGATGGGTTTATACACGGCTCACTAGCTGAAATTGTTCCGACGGTAGCGCGGTATCTAGGCGTGCTGTCTACGGGCGCTCGGATCAATCCTAACTATCATGCCAAGGGTGTGGAGGGGGGACTGATGTCCAGGGTCACCTCCCAGCGATGATGACGCCTACAAAGTGCAAGTTTGCCGTGAGGTCGACGGCCGCGCCTTGAGAAAATTGTATGAAAGAAACAAAGATGCTTGAGATCAAGAACCTCCACGCCCGCATCGTCGATGACGGCACCGAAATCATCCGCGGCCTGAACCTGACGGTGAAAGCCGGCGAGGTCGCCGCCATCATGGGGCCGAACGGCTCGGGGAAATCGACGCTGTCCTATATCCTTGCCGGCCGCGAGGACTATGAGGTCACCGAAGGCGACATCCTCTATAACGGCCAGTCGATCCTCGAGATGGATCCGGCCGAGCGCGCCACCGCCGGCATTTTCCTGGCTTTCCAGTATCCGATGGAGATACCGGGCGTGGCGACCATGGAATTCCTGAAGGTGGCGATGAACGAGCAGCGCAAGGCGCGCGGCGAGGAGCCGCTGAAGGTGCCGGAGTTCCTGAAGCGCGTGAAGGAAGCCGCCGCCTCGCTCAGCATGGACATGGCGATGCTGAAGCGGCCGCTCAATGTCGGCTTTTCCGGCGGCGAGAAGAAGCGCGCCGAGATCCTGCAGATGAAGCTGCTCGAGCCGAAGCTCTGCGTGCTCGACGAAACCGATTCCGGCCTCGACATCGACGCGCTGAAGATCGTCTCGGACGGCGTCAACGCGCTGCGCTCGCCCGACCGCGCCATCGTCGTCATCACCCACTACCAGCGCCTGCTCGAGCACATCGTGCCCGACTCGGTGCACGTGCTCTACAAGGGCCAGGTCATCAAGTCTGGCGACAAGTCGCTGGCGCTCGATCTCGAGGCCAACGGCTATGCCGGTGTGATTGGCGAAGCCGCGTGAGATGGGAGCAGTCGAGGCGAAAGTCATGAACATGCACGCACAGCCCCAGCGGACATTGGCCGAGACGGCGCTGATCGATGCGTTCGGCGAGCGGCTGTCGCTGCTGCCCGGCGATGGCGCGGTGATGGTCAAGCGCGACGACGCGATCGAAGCGATCAAGCACGGCCTGCCGACGCGCCGCGTCGAATCCTGGCATTATACCGACCTGCGACGGTTGCTGACCAAGGTGCCGGCTTTCGAAGCCGGCGCCGTCGCCAAGGCGCTTGCCCCGGTTCTTGAAGGCTCGGCGGTTCTGTCGGTGCTGAACGGCGTCTCCAACGCCAAGCTGCCGGAGATCGAAGACGTCACAGTGCAGCGCCTGTCGGAGAAGTTGACCGATGGCAGCGTCGCACCAGGGCTTGATCCTTACGGCGACGACGACGCGATCGGCGCGCTGAACACTGCTTTTGTCGCCGACGGCTATTTCGTCGATATCGCCGACGGCGCCGAGCTGGAAAAGCCGATCGAATTGCAGAACCTGCAGGCCGGCGGCCAGTCGCATGTGCGGCTGCTGGCGCGTGTGGGAGCCGGCGCCAAGGCGATCATCCTCGAGCGCCAGACGGGCGAAGGCGACGAGGCGCTCGTCTCTTCGGTCAGCCAGCTCGTGGTAGGCGACGGCGCCGAGGTGACCTGGCTGATCGTGCAGGAGCAGCCGGAGACAGTCACGCATCTCGCCCAGTTCAAGGCCCATATCGGCAAGGATGCCAAGCTGACGCTGTTCGTGATGAATGCCGGCGGCAAGCTCGTTCGCCAGGAGGTCGTCGTCAGGACGACGGGCGAGGGGGCCGATTTCAAATTGCGCGGCATCAATCTTCTGGCCGGCGACACGCATACCGACACCACCATGGTGCTCGACCATACCGTGCCGCACACGACCTCGACGGAAGTGATCCGCAATGTGGTGACCGGCAAGGCGCGCGGCGTCTTCCAGGGGCGCATCAACGTCCATCAATACGCGCAGAAGACCAACGCCAAGATGGCCTGCAACACGCTGCTCCTGTCGGATGACGGCGAGTTCTCGACCAAGCCGGAGCTGGAAATCTTCGCAGACGACGTCGTCTGCGGCCATGGCGCGACGGTCACCGAGATCGACCACAACCATCTGTTCTACCTGATGGCGCGCGGCATCGACGAGAAGACGGCGCGGGGTCTTCTGGTGAAGGCTTTCGTGGCCGAAGTGATCGAGGAACTGGACGACGAGGCGCTGGTCGAAGCGCTGGAAGCGCGGCTCGACGGCTGGTTTTCGACGCACGGGTAGGGCCTTGCCTTCTCCCCTTGTGGGAGAAGGTGGATCGGCGCGAAGCGCCGAGACGGATGAGGGGTGTTGGAAGGATCGCGGCCTTGGCCGGCAAGGACTTGGAAATGGACCAGAAGATCGAAACCACCCCCTATGATGTCGAGGCGATCCGCCGCGACTTTCCGATCCTGTCGCGCCAGGTCTATGGCAAGCCGCTGGTCTATCTCGACAATGGCGCCTCGGCGCAGAAGCCGCAGGTGGTGCTCGACACGATCCAGCACGCCTATTCCCAGGAATACGCCAACGTCCATCGTGGCCTGCATTTCCTGTCGAACGCCGCGACCGATGCCTATGAGAATGCGCGCAAGTCGGTGCAGCGGTTTCTCAACGCACCAAGCACCGACAATATCGTCTTCACCTCCAACACCACGTCGGCAATCAACACGGTCGCCTATGGCTGGGGCATGCCACGGATCGGCGAGGGCGACGAGATCGTGCTCTCGATCATGGAGCACCACTCCAACATCGTGCCTTGGCATTTCATCCGCGAGCGCCAGGGCGCCAAGCTCGTCTGGGTGCCGGTCGACGATCTCGGCGCCTTCCATATCGAGGAGTTCGAGAAGCGCCTGACCGACCGCACCAAGCTCGTTGCCATCACGCAGATGTCGAATGCTCTGGGCACGGTGACGCCGATCAAGGAGATCGTGCGCATCGCGCATTCGCGTGGAATTCCCGTATTGGTCGACGGCAGCCAGAGCGCCGTGCACATGCCGATCGACGTGCAGGATCTGGACTGCGATTTCTTCGTCTTCACCGGCCACAAGGTCTACGGCCCGTCGGGCATCGGCGTGCTCTACGGCAAGAAGGATAGGCTGGAAGAGATGCAGCCCTTCATGGGCGGCGGCGAGATGATCGAGGAGGTGACGGAGGACATCGTCACCT
Source organism: Mesorhizobium australafricanum (assembly GCF_033977265.1). Lineage (NCBI taxonomy): Bacteria > Pseudomonadati > Pseudomonadota > Alphaproteobacteria > Hyphomicrobiales > Phyllobacteriaceae > Mesorhizobium > Mesorhizobium australafricanum. Next base: position 553,772 of record NZ_JAVIIT010000001.1, read on the forward strand.
ATAACGAGCCGCCGCACCGCTTCGAAGCCGGCACGCCGCCGATCGTGCAGGCGATCGGCCTGGGCGCGGCGCTCGACTACATGGAGAAAGTCGGCCGCGAGCGCATCGCAGCACACGAGGCGGACCTCAAGACTTACGCGCATGAGCGGCTGCGCGCGATCAACTCGCTGCGCATCTTCGGCGACGCGCCCGGCAAGGGCGCCATCATCTCGTTCGAATTGCAAGGTATCCATGCCCATGACGTGTCGATGGTGATCGACCGGCAAGGTGTGGCAGTGCGGGCCGGCACGCATTGCGCCCAGCCGCTGTTGAAACGCTTCGGCGTTACCTCCACATGCAGGGCATCGTTCGGCATGTACAATACAAGGGCCGAAGTCGACGCTTTGGCCGAGGCGCTGGAAAAGGCGCGAAAGTTCTTCGGGTGATGATTATGGACGATGTGAGCGCGACCGCAGACACTGCTCCAGAAACGGCAGGCCCGGAAACGGCTGGCAACGGCATCGTGTCGGCCTCGGCAATCCCCGCCGATGAGCTGGCGCGGCTGACCGACGACATCGTCTCGGCGCTGAAGACCGTCTACGACCCGGAAATCCCAGCCGACATCTACGAGCTCGGCTTGGTCTACAAGATCGATATCGAGGACGACCGCTCGGTCAAGATCGACATGACGCTGACCGCGCCGGGCTGTCCGGTGGCCGGCGAGATGCCGGGCTGGGTCGAGAACGCTGTCGGCGCCGTCGAGGGCGTTTCCGGTGTCGAGGTCAGCATGACCTTCGATCCGCCGTGGACACCCGACCGCATGTCGGAAGAGGCGCAGGTCGCGGTGGGGTGGTATTAGGATCGGCTTGAAAAGATTGGCTGACTTGCACCGTAGGTGAAACTTCACCATCTTAAGGGCAGACTCATTCCGCGGGCCTTGAACCCGCGCGAACGTGGAGAATGATATGGGACGCTTCGCCGTCATCACGATGACCGACAAGGCCGCCGACCGGGTGCGCGAGATCGTGGCTGCGCGCGACAGCGCGCATGGCATCCGCCTCGGCATCAAGAAGGGCGGCTGCGCCGGCATGGAATACACGGTCGACCTGGTGACGGAACCGAACCCCAAGGACGACCATATCGAGCGCGACGGCGCGCATGTCTATGTCGCGCCGGAAGCCGCGCTCTTCCTGTTCGGCACCGAGATGGATTTCGAGCAGACGAAGCTGCGCACCGGCTTCACCTTCAAGAACCCGAACCAGAGCTCGGCCTGCGGCTGCGGCGAATCGGTCGAGCTGAAGCCGGCCGACCTCAAGGCGCTTGCCGAGGCGCGCGCTTCGGCCTGACCCTTTCCTTCGCCCCGTTTTCGGGGAGAAGGTGGCCCGAAGGGCCGGATGAGGGGTAAGTGCGAAGTTTTGAGAGGCTGGCGCCGCCCCTCATCTGCCTGCCGGCATTTTCTCCCCGTAGAACGGGGAGAAGACAATCACTCCACCCACATCCCTGTACGCTTGTGCCAGTCGGCGATCGATTCCTCGGGATAGATTTCGAACACCTTGTCTTGTCTGCCGATGACCGGCTCGACCCAGCTCGCCTTGTATTTCAGCATCAGATGCACCTTGTCCGGCGGCTTCGGCAGGTCGCTGTCGATGGCTGAAGCGAAGGGATGCACGAGGTCCGGCCAGGTCGGGTCGTAGAGCCAGAGTGCCGAGCCGCATTTCCTGCAGAAATTGCGCTCGCCGGTCGAGACCTCGCAATGCGGATGCTCGTCGTCCTCGATCTCGGCCCGATAGACGCCGAGATTGCGTTTGCCCAGGATCTTCATCGTCTCGTAGTCAGCGCCGAGATTGATCGCAAACCCGCCGCCGCCCTGCTGCTTGCGGCAGATCGAGCAGTAGCAGAGCATGAACGGCACCGGCGTGTGGCTTTCCACATCGAAGCGGACGGCGCCGCAGCGGCAGGAGCCTTTGAGCAGGACAGGCATGGCGGGAACTCCGTTTCCACGTCTCAACCTGTCAGCATGCTTTTGGTTGCGGCGATGACAAGGCCCATGCCGGATGAGATGATCGCGGCATGGATAATGCGCGCCTCGAAGAACTGTTCGAAAGCCTGGGGCCGATCGGCATTCGCAAACTGTTCGGCGGCAAGGGCATCTATTGCGACGGCGTCATCGTCGCGGTCGTCGTGCGCGGCGAACTGATGCTGAAAGCGGATGAGGCGAGCATCCCCGACTTCGAAGCTGCCGGCTGCAGCCAGTGGACCTATACCGGCACGCGGCATGGCAAGGATGTGGCGATGCCCTATTGGAGTGTGCCCGACGAGGCCTTCGATGATCCCGATGAGATGGCGACGTGGGCGCGGCGGGCTTATGAGGCTGGGCGAAGGGCGGGGAAGTAATTTGACCTGCTGTTTAACGCTACGAAGGGTACGTCGAGGCCGCCCCCTCATCCGGCCGCTTCGCGGCCACCTTCTCCCCGTCGGGGAGAAGAGGCTGGCGCCGGCGCCGGCAAGCTCCTCTCCCCTCGGGGAGAGGTCGGATTGCCCCGAATTGCTCTTCGCAACTCGGCCTTGGCAATCCGGGTGAGGGGGCTTTCGCAGCGTGCCCTACAGCGCCTTGGCGATCTCCGCCGCCAGCCGCGCGTTGTTTTCGACCAGCGCGATATTGGTCTTCAAGCTGCGGCCGCCGGTGAGCTCCAGGATTTTCGACAGCAGGAAGGGCGTTACCGCCTTGCCGGTGACATTCTGCGCCCCGGCCGCTTTCTGCGCGGCCTGGATATAGCCGTCCATTTCGACAGCCGGGATCTCGTCATTCGCCGGCACCGGATTGGCGATCAGGATGCCGCCACCGAGACCCAGCGCCTGCCGCGTCCGGTAGAAATGCGCGATGTCCTCCGCCGCATGCAGCGTCAGCGGCACGCGGAAGGGCGATTGCCGCGACCAGAAGGCGGGCATTGTCTCGCAGCCATGGCCGATGACCGGCACGCCGCGCGTCTCCAGCACTTCCAGCGTCTTTTCGATGTCGAGGATCGCCTTGGCGCCAGCCGAGACGACGATGACCGGCGTGCGCGCCAGCTCGTCGAGATCGGCCGAGATGTCGAAGCTCTTCTCGGCGCCCTTGTGGACGCCGCCGATGCCGCCGGTGGCGAAGACCTTGATGCCGGCCATATGCGCGGCGATCATGGTCGCCGCAACGGTGGTGCCGCCGGTGCGCGCCTGCGCGACCGCAAAGCCGATATCGGCGCGCGACAGCTTCATGGCGTCGCCGGTCATGGCAAGCGATTCGCGCTCGCCGTCGGAGAGCCCGATCTTGATGCGGCCGTCGACCACGGCGATCGTCGCCGGAACCGCGCCGCCGTCGATGATGATCTGCTCGACCTTGGCCGCCATCGCGCCATTTTCGGGATAGGGCATGCCGTGGGTGATGATGGTGCTCTCCAGCGCCACCACCGGCCGGCCGGCGGCAAGCGCCTCCGCTACAGGCTGGTGGATGTCGATGAAGGGGCGGGCGGTCTCGGGTGACATGGCTGTCTCCGGTCAGGAGGAAGTGGATGCTTGGTGGCCCTATGCCACCTCCCGCGCCTCCGGCACAAGGGCAAGCGCCTGCGTGAAGTTGGCGCTCGTGAAGGACGGCACGGCCTCGGCGCTCTCGATGGCGAGCATCGCCGCGGCAAGGCCCTCACGCAGTGCGGTACGCAGCGGCAGTCCACGCAGCAAGGCGGCGACCGTTGCGCCGGTCAAGGCATCGCCGGCGCCGGTCACGTCGGCGACCTTGCGCGGCGCGGGCGGGTCGATCTGGAAGATGCCGGTGTCATCGAAGCCCAGCACCGGAGCACTGCCGGCCGTCACGACGCCGGCGTTCAGGCCGGCCTGCCTGAGTTGGCGGACAAGGGTTTGCCCGGAAGGCTCGACGCCGACCAGCGCGGCAGCTTCGCGGCGGTTCATGAAAAGCAGCGACAGATCGGCGAGCAGCGGCGCCAGGCGAACGACCTTGGCCGGCGAGACCGCGATGGCGAACACCGGCCGGTCGCCGGCAAGCGCCAGCAGCCGTTCCAGCGCCGCCGTCGGCAGGTTGGCGTCGCACAGGACGGCGTCGGCGGCGGCGATCGCCTCGCGCACCTTGGCGCGGCGGATCTGCTTGGGGAAAGCAAGATCATAGAGCGCCATGTCGGCCAGCCCGACGATCAATTCGCCGTCGCCGTCGATCAGCGCCGTATAGCTGGGCGTCGTGCGGTCGAGGAACACGACCGAGAGGTCCGTTATTCCGGCGCCGTCGATCGCCGAGGCGACCGTGTCGGCGGCCGCGTCGCCGCCGCGCACCGAAATCAGCGAGGCCGACACGCCGCGCTTCACCACGCTGCGCAGCGCATTGAAAACGACGCCGCCGACATCCTCGCGCATGATGCCAGGATTGGAGGCGGCGGGCACATACGTGCCCGAGACCTGGCCGCGCCGGTCGATATGCGCGCCGCCCAGCGCCAGGATTGTCGGGGATGTCGGCATGTGGTGACCTTGGTTGATCGTGCGGCTGCGCACACTAGGTTTCCTCTGGTCGCCTCGCAATCGGGTCGCGATTCGGACGGTCGGACGGCGAAGTCTCTTTTGAACCAGTGCTTCTGGTGGATACTAGTCCTGGTGAGACAAAAATAGAACAGACCGAGATATTGATTGTTTTTCAGGTATTTATTGCCCCTTGCCAAATGAGAACAAAAAAGGTACAAAACAGGCAGGGATCACGGATTGTCCGGCCTTCATTGACGACCAAGGGGTGATGTATCATGGCTCAGAATTCTTTGCGGCTTGTAGAGGATAAGGCAGTGGACAAATCAAAGGCTCTGGATGCGGCGCTGTCGCAGATCGAGCGCGCTTTCGGCAAGGGCTCGATCATGCGGCTCGGCGCCAATGAGCAGGTGGTCGAGATCGAAACCGTGCCGACGGGATCGCTCGGCCTCGACATCGCGCTCGGCGTCGGCGGCCTGCCGCGCGGCCGCATCATCGAAATCTACGGGCCGGAAAGCTCGGGCAAGACGACGCTGGCGCTGCACACGGTTGCGGAAGCGCAGAAAAAGGGCGGCATCTGCGCCTTCGTCGATGCCGAGCATGCACTCGATCCGGTCTATGCCCGCAAGCTTGGGGTCGATCTCGAGAACCTTTTGATCTCGCAGCCCGACACCGGCGAGCAGGCACTGGAGATCTGCGACACGCTGGTGCGCTCCGGTGCCATCGACGTGCTGGTGGTCGATTCGGTGGCAGCACTTACGCCGCGCGCCGAAATCGAAGGCGAGATGGGCGATTCGCTGCCTGGCCTGCAGGCTCGCCTGATGAGCCAGGCGCTGCGCAAGCTGACCGCCTCGATCTCGCGCTCCAACACCATGGTCATCTTCATCAACCAGATCCGCATGAAGATCGGCGTCATGTTCGGTTCGCCCGAAACCACCACTGGCGGCAACGCGCTGAAATTCTATGCCTCGGTGCGCCTTGACATCCGCCGCATCGGCTCGGTCAAGGACCGCGACGAGGTCGTCGGCAACCAGACCCGCGTCAAGGTGGTGAAGAACAAGCTCGCCCCGCCCTTCAAGGTGGTTGAATTCGACATCATGTATGGCGAGGGCGTGTCGAAGACCGGCGAGCTGATCGATCTCGGCGTCAAGGCCGGTGTCATCGAGAAGTCGGGCGCCTGGTTCTCCTATAACTCGCAGCGCCTCGGCCAGGGCCGCGAGAACGCCAAGCTGTTCTTGCGCGACAATCCCGACATGGCGCGAGAAGTCGAGTTGGCGCTGCGTCAGAACGCCGGGCTGATCGCCGAGAAATTCCTCGAGAACGGCGGCTCCGAAGGTGGCGATGACGGTTTTGAGGACGAAGCCGGCGCTGTGTAGGGCCGGTTGGTTCCAGGAGGGTTGCGCCATGGTTCCTGTCCGGAATCGAGCCAAGGCAATTAGTCGGCTTGGCCGGAGTTCGGCCATAATCCTGGTTTATCGTCTTATGCTTATGTAATTGAGTTCTTGAGTATTGCGTACCAAAACCGCCGGCCTCCGTGCCGGCGGTTTTGCGTTTTGGGGGCGGCGCTGAGCTGCCGCTCGTCGGCTGATCGGCCCAAAGCGCGTCACGCTGCAATGAATCCAGGTGATGCGCTTTGCGTCTTTTGTTTATGCATGTCGTTTTCCCAAAACCGCTTGCGCACTTTTGGGCGAGATGCCTGTTTCCGTGTTTCTGGACAGGGCCAAGAGCTACGGCTAAAAGGCCCATCTATCTTCTGAAACACGAAAGCCCATCAGCCGCCGGCAGCGCCGGCGGTTCTCGCGAAAAGGCAGTACGCAATGAGTGGCGTGAACGACATCCGGTCGACATTCCTCGACTACTTCCGCAAGGAGGGTCACGAGATCGTCGCCTCCAGCCCGCTGGTGCCGCGCAACGATCCGACGCTGATGTTCACCAATGCCGGCATGGTGCAGTTCAAGAACGTCTTCACCGGTCTGGAGAAGCGTCCCTATTCGCGGGCCTCGACCGCGCAGAAGAGCGTGCGCGCCGGCGGCAAGCACAACGACCTCGACAATGTCGGCTACACCGCGCGGCATCTCACCTTCTTCGAGATGCTCGGCAATTTCTCGTTCGGCGACTATTTCAAGGAGCGCGCGATCGAGCTTGCGTGGAACCTGATCACCAAGGGTTTCGGCCTCAAGAAGGACAAGCTGCTCGTCACCGTCTATCACACCGACGACGAGGCGGCGGCTTATTGGAAGAAGATCGCCGGCTTCTCCGACGACCGCATCATCCGCATCCCGACCTCGGACAATTTCTGGGCGATGGGCGATACCGGCCCGTGCGGCCCGTGCTCGGAAATCTTCATCGACCGCGGCGAGCATATCTGGGGCGGCCCGCCCGGCAGCCCGGAGGAAGACGGCGACCGGTTCCTCGAATTCTGGAACCTGGTGTTTATGCAGTATGAGCAGGTGACGAAAGAGGAGCGCATCGACCTGCCGCGCCCCTCGATCGACACCGGCCTGGGCCTGGAGCGCATGGCCTCGATCCTGCAAGGCGTCGAAAGCGTCTTCGAAACCGACCTGTTCAGGCATCTGATCGACGCGGCGTCCTCCGCGCTCGGCCAGGGTCCGAGCCAGGAGAACGTCGCATCATACCGCGTCATCGCCGATCATCTGCGCTCGTCCTCCTTCCTGGTGGCCGACGGCGTGCTGCCCTCCAACGAGGGCCGCGGCTATGTGCTGCGCCGTATAATGCGCCGTGCCATGCGCCACGCGCAGCTGCTTGGCGCCAAGGAGCCTTTGATGTGGCAGCTGGTGCCGGCGCTGGTGCGCGAGATGGGCCAGGCCTATCCCGAGCTCGTGCGCGGCGAGGCGCTGATCACCGAGACGCTGAAGCTCGAGGAAACGCGCTTCCGCAAGACGCTGGTGCGCGGCCTCGGCCTGCTTTCGGACGCCACGGAGACGCTGCATGCCGGCGACATGCTGGACGGCGAGACGGCGTTCAAGCTCTACGACACCTATGGCTTCCCGCTCGATCTGACGCAGGATGCGCTGCGCCAGCGCAGCATCTCGGTCGATATCGCCGGCTTCACCGATGCGATGGAACGGCAGAAGGCCGAGGCGCGCGCGCATTGGACGGGCTCGGGCGACGCCGCGACCGAGACGGTGTGGTTCTCGGTGCGCGAAAAGACTGGAGCGACCGAATTCCTCGGCTACGAGACCGAGCAGGCGGAAGGCATCGTCCAGGCACTGGTCAAGGACGGCAAGACCATCGACAGCGCCGGCCAGGGCGATGCCGTCGCCGTGGTCGTCAACCAGACGCCGTTCTATGGCGAATCCGGCGGCCAGATGGGCGATACCGGCGTGATCTCCGGCGACGGATTCTCGATCGAGGTTTCCGATACGCAGAAAAAGGCGGACGGATTGTTCGTGCATCTCGGCAAGGTGGCGAATGGCACGGTCAAGACCGGTGCCGCCGTCGAGCTCAAGGTCGATCATGCCCGCCGCTCCAGGCTGCGCGCCAACCATTCCGCGACACATCTTATCCACGAGGCGCTGCGCGAGGTGCTGGGCACCCATGTCGCGCAGAAGGGATCGCTGGTCGCGCCCGAACGCTTGCGCTTCGACATCTCGCACAACAAGCCGATCTCGTCGGAGGACCTGGAAGAGGTCGAGCGCATGGCCAACGAGATCGTCGTGCAGAACAGCCCGGTGACGACGCGGCTGATGTCGGTCGACGATGCCATCGCCGAGGGTGCGATGGCGCTGTTCGGCGAAAAATATGGCGACGAGGTGCGCGTCGTGTCGATGGGCACCGGCCTGCACGGTGCCAAGGCCAACCGGTCCTATTCGGTAGAGCTGTGCGGCGGCACGCATGTGAGGTCGACCGGCGACATCGGCCTGGTGCGCATCCTCTCGGACAGCGCGGTGGCGGCGGGTGTGCGCCGCATCGAGGCGCTGACGGGCGAGGCGGCGCGCAAGCATCTCGACGAGCAGGACAGGCGGCTGAAGGCCGCGGCGGCGACCCTGAAAATTGCGCCGGCCGATGTGCCGGCTCGTGTCGAAGCACTGCTCGAGGAGCGCAAGAAGCTCGAAAAGGACCTTACGGAAGCGCGCAAGAAACTGGCGCTGGGTGGCGGCTCGGCCGTTGCCGATGCCCCGGCCGCCAACGAGACCGTTGCAGGCGTCGGTTTCCTCGGCAAGGCGGTCACCGGCGTGGCGCCTAAGGACCTGAAGCCGCTGGCGGATGCCGGCAAGAAGACGCTCGGCTCCGGCGTGGTCATCTTTGTCGGCGCTGGCGAGGACAACAAGGCAAGCGTGGTTGTCGGCGTCACCGACGATCTGACCGGCCGCTTCAGCGCCGTCGATCTCGTGCGCGTCGCGTCCGCCGCGCTTGGCGGGCAGGGCGGCGGCGGTCGGCCCGACATGGCGCAGGCCGGCGGCCCCGACGCCTCCAAGGCCAACGACGCCATCGCGGCGGTGAAGGCAGCGCTGGAGGCGGCGTAAGCCGGGCAGCTTAGCGTAGGCCGGTTGCTAATTCTGCGAGGTTAGCGCTGCCCCTCATCTGGCTGCCGCCATCTTCTCCCCGTTGAACGGGGAGAAGGGGCTGTTATCGCGGCTTTCGCCAATGGTCAGCGGTGCAGGAAAGGCGCCGGCGTTGCAACCGCTTCTTTCTCCCCGTTAACGGGGAGAAATGCCCGGCAGGGCAATGAGGGGCGGCGCCGGCGTTGAGGAAATCCACTCGGCCTAAGCGACCTTTTCAGTCCGCGCAAAGCTTGCACGATCAGCGACGCGCGCATACCAATCCCGGACCTCCGCGAACCGCGCCAACAGATCGCGCCCTTGTGTGACCTTGACGAAATAGGCGATGATCGGCGCGGCGTGCAGGTCCGCCAGCGTCAGCTGGTCGCCAAGCAGCCATGGGCCTTGTGCCTTCACCGATCTCAGCACCTTCAGTACCGTCTCCGCCTGAGCAAGGCCGCTGGCAATCAACGCCCAATCCGGTTGCGCCTTCTCAAGCCGCTCGACGGCAACGTCCCAGACCATCGCGCGATAGCCATAGGCGTCGAGCATGCCGATGATCTGGCCCATCCTGGCGCGTCCGCGCGCGTCGGCCGGCTGCAGAGCCGGACCGGCGAAAGCCTCGTCGACGTAGCGTGCGATGGCGCCGGCCTCGAACAGACCAAACCCGTCATGCTCGAAGGCCGGGATGCGGCCGAACGGGTGAAGCTCCAAATACCAGCCCGGAATGCCCTCGGCGGCAAAGATGTCGAGCGGGACGAGCTCGTAGTCGGTACCCTTTTCTTCCAGCGCCAACCGCGCGATGCGCACATAGACGCTGTAGTCGGCACCGTAGAGGATCGGCTTGGTCATCGATTACCCTTCCGCTCTCATTGCTCGCGCCCAAAAAAGAAGGCTCCTTTCGGAGCCTTCGACGTTACCGGGATTTTGGTTTCACCCCATCGCCTTCTGGAGATTCTCGTCGATCTTGTCGAGGAAGCCGGTCGTGGACAGCCAGGGCTGGTCGGGGCCGATCAGCAGCGACAGGTCCTTGGTCATGAACCCGCTCTCGACGGTCTGGATGCAGACCTTTTCCAGCGTCTCGGCGAAGCGCTTCAGCTCGGCATTGTCGTCGAGCTTGGCGCGGTGGGCGAGGCCGCGCGTCCAGGCGAAGATCGAGGCGATCGAATTGGTCGAGGTTTCCTCGCCCTTCTGATGCTGGCGGTAGTGGCGGGTGACGGTGCCGTGCGCGGCTTCGGCCTCCACCGTCTTGCCGTCCGGCGTCATCAGCACCGAGGTCATCAGGCCGAGCGAGCCAAAACCTTGCGCCACCGTATCGGACTGCACGTCGCCGTCATAGTTCTTGCAGGCCCAGACATAGCCGCCCGACCATTTCAGGCTGGAAGCGACCATGTCGTCGATCAGGCGGTGCTCGTACCAGAGTTTCCTCGCCTTGAACTCGGCCTCGAACTCCTTCTCGTAGACCTCCTGGAAGATGTCCTTGAAGCGCCCGTCATAGGCCTTGAGGATGGTGTTCTTGGTCGACAGGTAGACCGGGTAGTTGCGCAGCAGGCCGTAATTCAGCGAGGCGCGGGCGAATTCGCGGATCGATTCGTCGAGATTGTACATGGCCATGGCGACACCGGCGCCGGGCGCGTCATAGACGTCGTGCTCGATCACCTGGCCGTCCTCGCCGACGAACTTGATCGTCAGCTTGCCCTTGCCGGGGAAGCGGAAGTCGGTGGCGCGATACTGGTCGCCGAAGGCATGACGGCCGACGATGATCGGCTTGGTCCAGCCCGGCACCAGGCGCGGCACGTTCTTCATGATGATCGGTTCGCGGAAGATGGTGCCGCCGAGGATGTTGCGGATGGTGCCGTTCGGCGACTTCCACATCTTCTTCAGCTTGAATTCCTCGACGCGCTGCTCGTCGGGGGTGATCGTCGCGCATTTCACGCCGACGCCCCATTTCTTGATGGCGTTGGCCGAGTCGATGGTCACCTGGTCGTTGGTGGCATCGCGGTGCTCGATGCCGAGGTCGTAATATTCAAGCTTCAGGTCGAGATAGGGGTGGATCAGCTTGTCCTTGATGAACTGCCAGATGATGCGGGTCATCTCGTCGCCGTCGAGCTCGACGACCGGGTTTGCCACCTTGATCTTCGCCATGGAAAGAATGCCTCGTTGCTGGGGGATCTGGACGGCCTTGCCCGCATGGTTTCGGCCGGGGGATGCGGAGCGTATATCAAAGGCTTTTTCAGCGCGCAAACCGCGATCCGTGCCTTGGCGGACGGCGCCGCTGTTGTGAATGCTTCATTTTCCGGGCCGGATGTGGCAGGGGACGCTGAAACGCCGCAAACACCGGTTATCCATAACCATGCCAGCCGTCGAAGATACAACCAAAACCGTCTCCGCCGGACCGGCGATCATCCTTGTCGAGCCGCAGCTCGGCGAGAACATCGGCATGGTCGCGCGGGCGATGGCAAATTTCGGTCTATCCGAACTCAGGCTCGTGAACCCGCGCGACGGCTGGCCGAGCGAGAAGGCGCGCGCGGCCGCCAGCCGCGCCGACCACGTCATCGACGCCACCAAGGTCTTCGACGATCTGGCCTCGGCCGTCGCCGATCTCAACTTCGTCTTTGCAACAACCGCGCGCGAGCGCGACGGCTTCAAGCCGGTGCGCGGGCCGGTCGAAGCGGGCAGGGCGCTCAGGGCGCGCGTCGAGGCGGGCGAGCGCGCCGGTATCCTGTTCGGCCGCGAACGCTTCGGCCTCTATAATGACGAGGTCGGGCTCGCCGACGAGATCGTCACCTTCCCGGTCGATCCCGGTTTTTCCTCGCTCAACATCGCCCAGGCCGTACTGCTCATGTCCTACGAGTGGATGAAGTCCGGCCTCACTGACGAGACCCAGACCAACTTCTCCGGGCCGGAGCTGGTGCCGGCGACCAAGGAGCAACTGCACAGCCTGTTCGCCTATCTGGAAAACGCGCTGGAAATGCGCGGCTACTTCCGCCCGGAGGAAAAGAAACCGAAAATGGTCGACAATCTGCGCGCCGTGCTGACGAGGGCGGGATTCGCCGAGCCCGAGCTCAAGGTGCTGCGCGGCATCATCTCGTCGCTCGACCGGTTTTCGCCGGCCATGCCGCGGGGCGATGGCTCGCCAGGGGACGATCCGAGACGGTTGCCGGCCGCCGCACGCAGTCGCGCCAAAGATGACGAAAGTTAAAATTGGTAAGCTGTGAACGTTTGAAGTAACCGAATTTTATTCGGTTGTGCCTCATCCTTGCTGCAATAGTGGGGGTGGCACATGTTTACGTCCAATATTGGTCGACTGCGCTTTTTTCTTTACTCTGTCGGCCTCACCCTGGCCGAAACCGTGGTGATCGTTATCTGCATTGTCGGGACGATCGGCTTCGAGGGACTGCTCAATTCGGCGCCTGGTCCGTCGCGTCAGGGCATGGCCGGCGCGGCCCTCATCGCTTCCCTCATCTTTGTCGCGCTTCGCGGCAACATTGCCTCGCGCCGCGCCCGCGACGCCAATGGGCGCCGCTGGATCCTTTGGGCCTACATCGCCCTTTCCACCGTCTACGCCCTTCTGCAGGCGGGCGTGCTGCTGGTCGTCAAATTCGGCGATCCCGAGAGCATTCCCGGCGGGCTGAACCTGCTTGGACTTTCGATATTCGGCCTCTGGTGCACGATCCTGTGGGCAAAACCTGTCGCGGGCAGCAACATCGATGAATTGACGGATGTTTTCGAGTTCGACGGTCCGCTGCCGGCGCCGGCCCACGTCGGACGCACCACTGTGCCAGCGACCTCACGTACCGCCGCTCCTGCGGCTCGCGTAGCGCCCGCGCCGCAGCCCTTCGGCAGGCCGCGCCCGGCCGGCTTCGGCAAGCGCGGCATATGAGTGAGCCTTAGAGCCGGATGATTTCAGGTCTGTTCGACCTGAAATCTGATTCCGGCTCTAAATCCAGGAGATAGAGCATGATGTCGTCCGAAACCCGCTTCACACTTTTCGGCATCATGCTCCAGCGACTGCGCAAAAGCTGCTCGCATCGCCTCTTCAAGACCACGATCATTCGCGATAGAAGCGCCGTCGGTCCAATCACGGACCTGACGCTTGTCATGGCCGGATGAAAATGAGCGATCGATCAAGCCAACGCCCGATCCTGATGTTCGATTCCGGCGTTGGCGGGCTGACCGTGCTGCGCGAGGCACGTGTGCTGATGCCCGATCGCCGCTTCGTCTATGTCGCCGACGACGCGGCGTTTCCTTACGGCGCATGGGAAGAACCGGCGCTCAAGGAACACATTCTTGCGCTGTTCGCCAAATTGCTCGACCGGCTGCAGCCGGCGATTTCGGTCATCGCCTGCAACACCGCCTCGACCCTGGTGATCGACGCGCTGCGCGAAAAATTCCCCGGCCATCCGTTTGTCGGCACCGTGCCGGCGATCAAGCCGGCGGCCGAGCGCACGCGATCCGGCCTCGTCTCCGTGCTGGCCACGCCCGGCACGGTGAAGCGCCAGTATACGCGCGATCTGATCAGCAAATGGGCGCAGAAATGCCATGTGCGCCTGGTCGGCAGCGACCGGCTGGCGGGCCTCGCCGAGATCTATATGCGCCAGGGTTTCGTCGATGAAGAAGCCGTGCGCGCCGAAATCGCGCCCTGCTTCCTCGAGCGCGACGGCAACCGCACCGACATCGTCGTGCTTGCCTGCACGCATTATCCGTTTCTCGCCAACCGCATGCGCAAGACGGCGCCCTGGCCGGTCGACTGGATCGATCCGGCCGAAGCGATCGCGCGGCGCGCCATGTCGCTGCTCGAGCCTGTCGGAGAGACATCGGGCGAGAGCGAGCCCGATCTTGCCGTCTTCACCTCGGGCAAGGTGGATTTCGCCACGCGGCGGCTGATCCAGGGTTTTGGACTGACCGCGCGCTAGTTAGGCGGCAGATTCGAAGACGATGCTGCGTTGATCAGGATCTGCCGAGACCAGCCTTAGGCTCAGGCCGTCGCCCTGCCTGAGCCCGGAAGCCTTGACGTTGGCGACGACAGGCATGTCGGCAAGCTGAACCCGCACGCCGTGATCGAAAAAGTCGGTGACGACGGCCTTGAACGTCTCACCCTCATGTCCCTTGAGCATCACCGCCTCGGCAAGGTCGATGGCCGCGTGGTTGATCTGCGACGCGCGGGCATCCGCGCGTCCCATCACCTTGGGCAATTTGGCGAACGCGTCGTTGACGGCCTGTGGCACGGGCTGGCCGTTGGCGATGGCCAGCGTGCAGCGCACGACGTAGCGGTCGGCGAGCCGCCTGAGCGGCGCGGTGGCGTGGGCATAGGTCGCGGCCATCGCCTCATGCCAGGGGACAACGCCCTCCACATAAGGCTGGTAGGACGCGCCATTGCCTGCACGGCGGATTTCCAGCATCAGCGCCGCCTGTTTCGGATCGGCCGGATCGAGCGTGCGCTGATAGTCGCGTAGGCCGGTGGAGGCCGGCCAGGACAGGCCGAGCGCCTGTGCCGCGTTGCGCAGTCTTTGCACCTTGGAGGCCTCCGGCCCGGACATAACCCGGAACAGCCCGGTCTTGTGCGCCAGCATGGCGTCGGCAATCGCCATATTGGCCGCCAGCGAAAGTGCTGCATTGTCCTGCTCGGATTGCAGCAGCGGCCTGAACGAAAGCCGGAATGTGCCGTCAGCGAGCTTTTCAACCTCCTGCTCGGGCGGGTCGACGCGCGAAGCGCCGCGACGCTCTTCATTTGTCGCCATGCGCCGCGCCAGTTCCGCGAAGCCGGCCGGAACGTCGGAGACCTGCACGCTGTCATAGGCGAGCTTCGCGCGGCTTTTAATGATTGCCCGCTCCACGCCGTCCAATTTCACCGCACCGTCCTCGGCGACCCGAACCGTGAAGACGACCGCCGGACGCGGTCCATCGGGCAACAAGCTTGCTGCGCCCTCGGCAAGCACCGGCGGGTAGAGCCCGGCCTTGCCGTCCGGCAGGTAAAGCGTTTCGCCCCGGTTCCAGGCTTCGAGATCGACCGCGTCGCCGTCCTCGACGAACCAGGCCACGTCGGCAATGGCATAATGCAAGAGAAGATCGCCGCCGCTCGCCTCGATCGAGAACGCCTGGTCAAGATCGGTCGAGCTCGCCGGATCGAGCGTGACGAAGGGCACCGCAGTCCGGTCGGCATGCTGGTCGGGCACCCGCTTTGCCGCTGTCTCCGCCGCGGCCATTACGTCAGTTGGAAATCCATCCGGCACGTGGAATTCGGTGCGGATTTTCGCGAGGCCGGTGGAGAGTGCTTGTGAGGGATCGGTCAGCGATTTCATGCCGCCGTCCTACACTGGCGTCCCGGACACGGGAAGGCTGCCAACGAAAATCGCCAAGGCCGCAGGCTTGCGAGGGACTGAGCCGCTGACGCTGGAACTGCCGCCGAAGCGCGGCGTTTCTCTTGACAGCAAAGGAGAAACCACCATGCCCGCCACATCGCAAGCCCAGCAAAAAGCCGCCGGCGCGGCACTTTCCGCCAAACGCGGCGAGACCAAGAAGAGCAAACTCAAAGGCGCTTCGCGCGAAATGTATGACTCGATGAGCGAGAAGCAGCTTGAGGAGTTTGCCGAGACCAAGCGCAAGGATCTGCCCAGCAAGAAGTCATAGATCGCAAGATCGAACGAAAAAAGCCCGCGGTGCTGGCCGCGGGCTCTATCTCGATTGGCTCAAGCGGCCGTTTGTCAGCGCCACCAGCAGTGCCGTGTCTTGTAGCGCACGACGTGACGGTGGCCATGCCGCCATACGACCCTTTTCTTCACCACGACGCGGCACACCTGCTTGTGCCCGTGCCAATGCCTGGCCATTGCCGGCTCCGGCGTCATGACCGCCATGGACCCCGCCAACACGGCGGCTCCCGTCAAGGTAAGGAAGAACTTCTTCATGGGAACTCGGACTCCTCTGCTCCAGTCCCTTGATCAAGTATCGGGCGGGCTTGCGGCCAAGGTGGCCGCATCCGCCGTGATGCCGCCGGCGTGCAACTTTCCGCCACATCCAGCACCGCATGCAACGCAGGAATGGTATAGGGTTGCCCTTGGCGCCACCAGCCACAAGCTTGACAGCGGTTAAATCTGTGTTTAACAGGCCCACCAACACCGGGTGGCGACGCCCGGTGGTTTCTTTTGACGTGTCCCGTGGGTTTTCCGTCGCTTTGCGTGGAAAGCCCTGTCAGGTCTCGAAAACGGAGGCCAGAGGAGGGCGCGTTTCCTTCGCCCGGAGCCATGGGGTTTCGGGTATAATGTTTTGAAAGGGAATGCGATGAGCAAGCGCGAATCCGCGAAATACAAGATCGACCGCCGTCTTGGCGAAAACATCTGGGGCCGCCCGAAGTCCCCGGTCAACAAGCGTGAATACGGCCCCGGCCAGCACGGCCAGCGCCGCAAGGGCAAGCTTTCCGACTTCGGCCTGCAGCTGCGCGCCAAGCAGAAGCTGAAGGGTCACTATGGCGACGTTTCGGAAAAGCAGTTCCGCAAGGTCTATGAGGAGGCCGACCGCCGCAAGGGCGACACCTCCGAGAACCTGATCGGCCTGCTCGAGTCGCGTCTCGACGCGGTCGTCTATCGCGCCAAGTTCGTGCCGACCATTTTCGCCGCCCGCCAGTTCGTCAACCACGGCCATGTCAACGTCAACGGCAAGCGCGTCAACATCGGCTCGTATCGCTGCAAGCCGGGCGACATGATCGAGGTGCGCGAGAAGTCGAAGCAGCTCGTGATCGTGCTGGAATCGGTCGGTCTCGCCGAGCGCGACGTGCCGGACTACATCGAAGCCGACCACAACAAGATGACCGCGACTTTCGCTCGCGTTCCCGGCCTGTCGGACGTTCCGTTCGCCGTGCAGATGGAACCGAACCTGGTCGTCGAATTCTACTCGCGCTGATCGATATCAATCAGCTGCAACATCCAGGGCCGCCTCTCGGGGCGGCCTTTTCTTTGTTGGCCAAGTCCGTTAAGCCGAGCGCTGACAATGTGGAGCCGGCGCCATGAATATGCTGCCAGACCTCAAAACCCTTGAGCCGATCGACGATGATGCCGAAGGCGGCTTCCATCCGCTGTTCCGCCACGTGCCGTCCTCGGTCGAGTTCAACAAGCTGCGCAAGCGGCTGCTCAGATTGACGCGCCAGGCGATCGAGGATTTCGCCATGGTGAGGCCCGGCGAACGCTGGCTGGTGGCGCTTTCCGGCGGCAAGGATTCCTACGGCCTGCTCGCGCTGCTGCTCGATCTCAAATGGCGCGGCCTGCTGCCGGTCGAACTGCTCGCCTGCAACCTCGACCAGGGCCAGCCGAATTTCCCGAAACACATCCTGCCCGACTATCTTAACGCCAACGGCATCGCGCACCGCATCGAATATCAGGACACCTATTCGGTGGTGACCGACAAATTACCCGAGGGCAGCACCTATTGCTCGCTCTGCTCGCGGCTGCGGCGCGGCCATCTTTACCGCATCGCGCGGGAGGAGGGGTGTTCCGCGCTGGTGCTTGGCCACCACCGCGAGGATATCCTCGAGACCTTCTTCATGAACCTGTTCCACGGCGGCCGTCTCGCCGCCATGCCGCCCAAGCTTCTCAACGACGAGGGCGACGTCATGGTGCTGCGGCCGCTTGCCTATAACGCCGAGGCGGATCTGGAAAAATTCGCCAACGCGATGAAATTCCCGATCATCCCCTGCGACCTCTGCGGCAGCCAGGAAGGGCTGCAGCGCAACGCCATGAAGGCGATGCTCGACGACATCGAGAAGCGCATGCCGGGCCGCAAGGACACGATGATCCGCGCCATGACCAATGTCCGGCCCTCGCATCTGTTGGACAGAAAGCTGTTCGACTTCGCCGGGCTCGACGCAAACCCAGGACAAGACATTTCCGATGAGATTTGACGATCAGGCGATCGACTGGCTGGCCGAGCTTCTCGCCGAAGCGGCCAGGGCCGAAATCATGCCGCGCTTCCGCCGGCTGGGCGAGGGCGACGTCCGCCAGAAGACGTCCGCCGCCGACCTCGTCACCGAGGCGGATGTCAACGCCGAGCGCCTGATCACCGCCCGACTGCGCGAGCGCTATCCCGATGCCATGGTGGTCGGCGAGGAAGCTTGTTCCGACAATCCGGCGCTGCTTGCAGGCCTGGGCGATGCCGCGCTTGCCTTCGTCATCGATCCGGTCGACGGCACCTTCAACTTCGCCTCCGGCGTGCCGCTGTTCGGCGTCATGGCTGCCGTCGTCGTCAACGGCGAGACCGTCGCCGGCATCATCCACGATCCGGTCGGCAAGGACTGGCTGATTGGCGCCAAAGGCGCCGGCAGCCATATCCGCCATGCGCATGGCGCGCTGGAGAAGGTCGGCGTTGCCGCACCGGTGCCTATGTCGCAGATGACCGGCTCCGTTTCCTGGCAGTTTCTCAATGAGCCTGAGCGCTCGCGGCTCCCCCGCAACCAGACCAAGACGCTGTCGCAATTTGCCTATCGTTGCGCGGCGCATGAATACCGGCTGCTGGCCGGCGGCCACGCGCATTTCGTCCTCTACAACAAGCTGATGCCCTGGGATCATCTGGCCGGCGCGCTGATCCATCACGAAGCAGGCGGGCATGCGGCGCGCATCGACGGCAGCGCCTATTTGCCGTCGCATGTCGATGGCGGCCTGCTCGTGGCACCGGACAAGCATAGCTGGGACGAGTTGCGCCGCGAGCTCTGGGCGGACTGATCCGAGCTGTCGCCTCAGACCGGCGGGTTGTGTGGCTGGAACAGCCGTCCGCCCTCGGCGACCAGGATCATCAGCAAAGCAGCGACCGAGACGCTGCAGAAGCCGGCGGCAAGCGGCGTCACCGTGCCGTTGTAGGCCTGGCCGATCAGCGTGCCGAGGATGCCACCGAGAAAGGTCTGCATGAAGCCGAGGATGGACGACGCGGTGCCCGCGAGCGCGCCGAGCGGTTCCATGGCAAGGGCATTGAAATTCGCGCCGAGGCAGCCGAACGGCACCATCGCGCCGGCAAAGAAGGCGATGAACAGCCAGAGCGGCATCTGCATCTCCAGCGAGACGACGAGCCATATCAGGCTGATGGCGAGGAACAGCAGCAGCGCGCTTTGCGACAGGCGGCGCATGCCGACCCGCCCGACAAGCCTAGCGTTGAGGAAGTTCGAGAAGGCGAGCACGCCGGCGACGCCGGCGAAGATCAGCGGGAACAGTTCGCCGACATGGAAGACCTCGAGATAGATCTGCTGGGCCGAATTGATGAAGCCGAACATGGCCCCGAAGATGAAGGTGCTGGCGAACGCATAGCAGACCGCGACGCGGTTGGTGAGCACGATGCGGAAGCCGCCGACGATCGCGTTGACGGTCAATGGCCGGCGGTATTCCGGATGCAGCGTTTCCGGCAGGCGCAGCAGCGACCATGCCGAGACGATCAGCGCGCCGATGGCCATGGTGACGAAGATCCAGTGCCATGTGGCGAACAGCATGATGAACTGGCCGATGCCGGGCGCGACGACCGGGATCGCCATGAACACCATGAAGATCAGCGACATCACCTCGGCCATGCGCCGGCCATCGAACGTATCGCGCACGATCGAGACGGCGATGACGCGCGTCGCGGCGGCGCCGATGCCCTGCACGACACGGCAGGCGAGCAGGATGGCAAAGGTGGGTGCGACAGCGGCGGCGGCAACCGCCGCGACATAGATGATCAGACCGGCGACCAGCGGCGCGCGGCGGCCGAAACGATCCGAGATCGGCCCGAAGAAAAGCTGTCCGGTGCCGAAGCCGAGAATGTAGGCAGTGATGACGTATTGGCGGTGGTTTTCGTTTTCGACGCCGAGCGAGGCGCCGATCTGCTGCAGCGCCGGCAGCATGATGTCGATGGCCAGCGAATTGAGTGCCATGAGCGCTGCGCAAAGCGCGATGAATTCCCAGCGCGGAATAGGCAAGCTGCTTGCCCGTTGCGACGCTTCTACCTGCTTGTCCACGGCAAAGTCCGATCTTTCAAACGAACAAGCGCCGGCTGGCCGGCGCTGGTTCGTCTCATTCCCGAAATTCGGGTCTATAAATTGCCGAGGTGGGGGCAGCCCCGGGCTATGCTTGCCGGTCGGAGGGCTGGCCTCCGCGCCGGCGAGCAAAGATTGAATCAGGCGGCGCCTTTGACGCTGACGCCCTTTTCGACCAGGAAGTCCTGCAACTCGCCGGCCTGGAACATTTCGCGCACGATGTCGCAACCGCCGACGAATTCGCCCTTCACATAGAGCTGCGGGATGGTCGGCCAGTTGGAATAGTCCTTGATGCCCTGGCGCAGTTCGGCCGAGTCGAGCACGTTGACGCCTTTGTAGTCGGCCCCGATGTAATCGAGGATCTGCACCACCTGGCCCGAGAACCCGCATTGCGGGAAGCCGGGCGTGCCCTTCATGAAGAGCACGACGTCGTTGCTCTTCACTTCATTGTCGATGTAGTCGTTGATGCCGGTCATGGACTATCCTTTCACGCCTGTGGGAGTCAGGCTCGAAGCATGTCCCTCAAATAAACCCATAGGTTGGCTGAAACAAGACGTTAGCCGCGCCGGCCTTGGAATGGCGCAAGGAATGGGCCGAGTTGGGCCAAGCCCGGGGGCGGCAGGCCTCAGTCCGGGACGCTGGTCTGAAGCGCCAGCGCATGCAGCACGCCGCCCATATTGCCCTTCAGCGCGTCATAGACCATCTGGTGCTGCTGCACACGGCTCTTGCCCCGAAAGCTTTCCGCCACCACTTCGGCCGCATAATGGTCGCCGTCGCCGGCCAGATCGCGGATCGTCACCCTGGCGTCCGGAATGCCTTCCTTGATCAGTTTTTCGATGTCGTGGGCATCCATTGCCATGGCAAAATCCTGTTTTAAGCGGGCATATATCCTGTTTTAAGCGGGCATATATGGTGTGACTCGGATGAGCCTAAAGCCTTTCCAGCCGGGATTGAAGCCTAAGGCTTATCCTGCTCGGAGCGAACCACGCCGTCTTCGGTGATGTCATCGCGCGTTGAATAGGCGCGGCCGAGGCTGAAGACCAGCACGTAGAGCGGGATGTTGATCAACAGGCTGACGATGGGAAGGTAGCTCGTCATCTGCCATGCGGTTGAGAAGAAGGCCTGACCGTAGCCGTCGCAGGTCAAGGACGAGCCATAATCCCAAACTGCCCCGATCACCGTGGCGACGGCAAAGAGCTTGATGCAAGTCGCAATGTGCGTTGCCCGCGCCGGCTCCGGAGAAAGCCTGTTCCACAGCACCAGGCAGACGATCGGAACCACGTAGATCAGCGTCTGCACGATGAGCATCGGTAGCGTGCCGTTGGCCGCCGCCAGGAACTCGGCGCGGGTTTCCAGCCGCGGACAGACCTCGCTCGAGGTCGTCGACAGCAGGAACAAGACGAACGGTCCGAGAAACCAGAAGAAGAACAGCGACGGCCAGAAGACGACTGCAACCAGCGCCTTGGCGGTTAAAGCATGTCGCATAAAAAAGGATTTATGCGGCATGCTTTAGGTCTTCTATTTTAAGCATGTCTTATTCCCGAAACCGCTGCTCACTTTCGGGAGACATGCTTCTGGCCTCGTCAACTGGCCTGATCCATGAAGCGCGGGAACCAGCCTTCATGGGTGGCGGTCAACTCGCCGACCGGGATTGGCCGTGCCTCGCCGAGCTTCAATTCACGCCCGCCGGTGGTGCCGATCCAGGGCGCGAAGATGCCGAGCATGCCCTGCTCTTCGCGGATCCTGTCCCATTCGTCGCTTTGCGGGTCGATCGACAGCGTCAGCAGATAACGGCCCTGATCCTCGCCGAACCAGACCGGGATAGGCTCGGTGCCGGTGAGGCCGGGAATGGTGGCGCCGATGCCTGACGCCATCGCCATTTCGGCGAGCGCCACGGCTAGGCCGCCGTCGGAGACGTCGTGGGCTGATGTCACGATGCCGGAAGCGATCAACGAGCGCACATGGTCGCCGACCCGCTTCTCATGGTCGAGGTCGACCGGCGGCGGCGGACCGTCGGCGCGGCCATGGATGTCGCGCATATAGACGGACTGGCCGAGATGGCTGCCCCAGCTCGCCGGCGCGCCGACCAGCACGATCATCTGGCCCTCGGCGGCAAAGCCGATGCGCGCCATTTTCGACCAGTCGGCGATGAGGCCGACGCCGCCGATGGTCGGCGTGGGCAGGATGCCGCGGCCATTGGTTTCGTTGTAGAGCGAGACATTGCCGGAGACGATCGGGAAGCCGAGCGCGCGGCAGGCATCGCCGATGCCCTTAATGGCGCCGACGAACTGGCCCATGATCTCGGGCCGTTCCGGATTGCCGAAATTGAGGTTGTCGGTGGCGGCGAGCGGCAAGGCGCCGGTGGCGGTCAGGTTGCGCCAGCATTCGGCCACCGCCTGCTTGCCGCCTTCGTAAGGGTCGGCCTCGCAGTAGCGCGGCGTGACGTCGGAGGAGAAGGCCAGCGCCTTTGTCGGGTGACCCTCGACGCGCACCACGCCGGCGTCGCCGCCGGGAAGCTGCAGCGAATTGCCCTGGATCAGCGTGTCGTACTGCTCCCACACCCAGCGGCGCGAGGAGAGGTCCGGTCCGCCGAGCAGTTTGAGCAGCGCGTCGGCGACATCGGCCTTCGGTGCATCGTTTGCGGCGAGCGGCGCGGGTTTCTTCGCCTCGACCCAGGGGCGGTCATATTCCGGCGCCTGGTCGCCCAGTTCCTTGATCGGCAGATTGGCGACCTCGTCGCCCTGATGGATGATGCGGAAGCGCAGGTCGTCGGTGGTCTTGCCGACGACGGCGAAGTCGAGCCCCCATTTGCGGAAGATCGCCTCGGCTTCCTCTTCCTTCTCGGGGCGCAGCACCATCAGCATGCGCTCCTGGCTTTCCGACAGCATCATCTCATAGGCGCTCATGCGCTCCTCGCGCACCGGCACCTTGTCGAGATCGAGCTCGATGCCGAGGTCGCCCTTGGCGCCCATCTCGACCGCCGAGCAGGTGAGGCCGGCCGCACCCATGTCCTGAATGGCGATGACGGCGCCCGACGCCATCAGCTCGAGGCAGGCTTCCAGCAGGCATTTTTCGGTGAAAGGGTCGCCAACCTGCACGGTCGGCCGCTTTTCCTCGATCTTGTCGTCGAACTCGGCCGAAGCCATGGTGGCGCCGCCGACGCCGTCGCGTCCGGTCTTGGCGCCGAGATAGACGACCGGCAGGCCGACGCCCTTGGCCTGCGACAGGAAGATGGCATTGGTCTTGGCGAGGCCCGCCGCGAAGGCGTTGACCAGGATGTTGCCGTTATAGCGCGCGTCGAAATTCACCTCGCCGCCGACGGTCGGAACGCCGAAGGAATTGCCGTAGCCACCGACGCCCGAAACCACGCCGGCAACCAGATGGCGGGTCTTGGGATGGTCAGGCGCCCCGAAGCGCAGCGCGTTCATCGCCGCAACCGGCCGTGCACCCATGGTGAAGACGTCGCGCAGGATGCCGCCGACGCCGGTCGCCGCGCCCTGATACGGCTCGATATAGGAAGGGTGGTTGTGGCTCTCCATCTTGAAGACCACGCAGTCGCCATCGCCGATGTCGACCACACCGGCATTCTCGCCGGGACCCTGGATCACCTGCGGGCCGCTCGTCGGCAGCGTGCGCAGCCATTTCTTGGAAGATTTATAGGAGCAGTGCTCGTTCCACATCGCCGAGAAAATGCCGAGCTCGGTGAAGCTTGGCTCGCGGCCGACCAGATCGAGGATGCGCTGGTATTCGTCGGGCTTCAGCCCATGCGCGGCGACGAGCTCAGGGGTGATCGGCACGGAATTGGAAATGGTCATGAGCAGCGATTTTTGTCCGTGGGAGAGGGGGATTTCTGAGTCTCCTCTTATCGCAAGCTTTCGCGCGATACACCCCATCGCATGACGAAAAACGCCGGAAAGCTGCCTCTATAGCCAACGCTTGCCGGCTTGATCGGGCTTGCCGGCTTGAGGAACCGGGCTCAGGAAAAACTGTCGTAGCCGGCACGGCCTTCGTCGAGCAGGCGGCGGATGACGGCGACGCCGCCTGCGACGTCCTTGCTTTGCCGGGGTTGCGATACGCCGAAGCGGACGCCGTGAAAGACCTGCTCGGAACGGCCGGCCTTGAACTCGTCCTCATCGTCGATGAGCACGCCTTGCGCCAGGCAGGCGTTCTTGAAGGTGCCGGACAGCCAAGGGTCCGGCAAGGTCAGCCAGATGAAGGGCACGTTGTCCCTTGTCTTGATGTCGAACCCCGCCAGCACGTCGCGCACGATGGCGAGACGTGTCTCGATCTCGGCAATGCAGCGCTTGCGGATTTCGCCTGCCTGGCCCGACATCACCAGCCTTGTGCCGACCTCGGCCAGCAGGAAGGGCAGGCCGCCGGTCATCATCTTGTGGGCGACGCGGATGCGATGGCGATAGGTGGGCGGGCAGGAGAGCCAGCCGCCGCGCACGCCGGCCGCGACAGACTTAGACAGGCCACCGGCGACGATCGTGCGCTCCGGCGCATATTCGGCCAGCAGCGGTGTCGGGTCGTCGGTGAGTTCGCCATAAAGATCGTCCTCGATCAGCACGACATTGTACTCGCGTGCGATCCGCGCTATCGCCTGTCGCCGCTCCGCCGAGAGCGTCACCAGCGTCGGGTTCTTCGCCGTCGGCATCAGGAACATCACTTTCGGATGTTTCTGCGCGCAGACACGTTCGAAATCGTCCGGGTCGATGCCATCCTCGTCCGTCAAGACCAGTGCGATGCGACGCCCGATCAGCCCGGCGCTGCGCGCGATCTGCGAATAGGTCAGGTGCTCGAAGACCACGTAGTCGCCAGGCATGGTCAGCGCCGCGATCGCCGCCATGACCGCGGCATGGGTGCCCAGCGTCGGCACGATTGAATCAGGCGAGGGGCGGAAGGCGTTGCGCGCCAGCCAGCGGCTGCCTGCCTCGTACCAGCGCTCGGGAAAATCACGCGTGTAGCTTGAAATGTCGTGCGGATGTTCGTGCGCCGTGCGTGCCAGCATGTCGGCAATCACGGCGCCCTGGCCGACATCGGGCGCGGCGGTGCTGTCGAAACGCAGCTTGCCGCTCGGCGCGTCGATGAGGCGCGTGCCTTGCAAGCCTGGTTCGACTTCGGGCTTCGGGGTCTCGGCGCGCTGGCCGAGCACATAGGTGCCGCGCCCGACCTCGCCGCTCACCAGGCCGCGTTCGCGCAGCAGTTGATAGGCCCTGCCGATGGTGCCGACGGTCGTGCCGATATCATAGGCGAGGTCGCGCTGCGGCGGCAGTTTCGCACCGGCATCGATGACGCCCTTGTCGATATCTGACTCAATGCTGTCAGCAAGGCGCTGATAGAGTGGACCGGAGCCGGAAGAGAGATCAGGGAGCCAATTTGTCATGGTGACAATTTTCTATATTGCACCACGTGGTGAGTCAATCCATATCGAACCCGCGATTGGAAAGGTGCAATCGAGACAAGGCACAATGACAATGGATACAATTGAGACAATTCGCTACGCCGGCCCGGCGTCTCGCGCGCAGACCGATGCTCCGAGCCGCCGCGGCTTCATCGGTCGCATGGTGCTCGTGCTCCGCTCCATCGCGAAGCAGGTCCACCGCATGCTGGAGCGCCGGCGCGGGCGTCTTGCACTCTTGGAGATGACGGACGATCAGCTCAAGGATATCGGCATTTCGCGTTGCGATGCGTATCGCGAAGGCGTCAGAGCATTCTGGGAGTGACGATCTATCCTCGAGTGACGATCTATCCTCGAGTGACGATCTATCGTCGAATGACGATCTATCCTCGCCGCGATGCAATCCGGGTTGCGGGCTTTCCCCGCAGCCGGCCGATGCCGTGATCGACAAGCACGACGAGCACACTCAATCCGACGAACAACGCGGTGATAGCCAGTGCCGAGACGGCGACGCTGGCCGCGCCGTTCTTGGCGACGTCAAGGAACGGGTAGGGTACTTCG
The DNA here is from genome assembly GCF_033977265.1 of Mesorhizobium australafricanum. Lineage (NCBI taxonomy): Bacteria > Pseudomonadati > Pseudomonadota > Alphaproteobacteria > Hyphomicrobiales > Phyllobacteriaceae > Mesorhizobium > Mesorhizobium australafricanum. The sequence continues at coordinate 579,693 of NZ_JAVIIT010000001.1, forward strand.
CCGACGAATGGCGCGCGTATCAGCGCATAGGCGAGGTAGGCGATCGGATAGATCATCCACCAGGAGATGTCGCGCCAGCGCGTGCTGCCGTCGGCGCCTGTGGTGAGCCACCACACGACGAAGATAAAGGGCGTGATGTAGTGGAGCAGGATGTCGCAAAGCAGGAACAGGCCCTGCGGTTGCCACAGGCCTGCCAGCACGGTCGTATAGACGATGAAGACCAGCGTCATGGCGACCGCGACGCCTGCGCGCATGCGCTGCCCAGCGAAGGCCGGGAACCACGCATAGCCGGCCGGTGAGACCAGCGCGGCATGCACCATCACCGCCGCGATGTTGGTCAGGATGGTGAAGAAGCTGAAATAGAAGACGATCGAGCCGAGCAAGCTGCGTCCCGCCGCCATCGATGCCGGTATGGTGATGGCGAATTGCAGGACGAGGCCGATAAGCCCGATAACCAGTCCCGCCATCTGCAGGAACCGGCTCATGGCAGATTCACGCTGCAGCCGCGCAGGACGGATTGCCGGCCTGCCAGCGAGCGATGTCGGAGCCTATGCGCGCGCCGAGCGGCTCGTTCATCAGCGGACCAAAGACGTCGACGCGGCTGGAATTGCCTTGCGCCTGCACGACCAGCAGCGGCTTGCCGCCATAATGCTTGGCGGGCACCAGCAAGAAGCGCGGCGTGCCGCTGTAGGAATTGAGCTCATTTGCCATCTGGTAGGCCTTGAAGGCGGGATCCTTGCTGGCGATCCAGCATTTGTGCGCCGAGATGGCGACCTGCTCCATGGCAAGCAGCGAGGCGCTTTTGCCTGACGGCACCGGCGCGGTCTTGGGGCTGGACTGGCACGAAGCCAAAGCAAGCCCGGCGGCGGCCACGAGAGCAAGGCGAGCAATCGTCGGTCTCATGGTCAGTCCGCCCCCGCGTTCCGATAGGGATGTCAAAGGATCAGGCCGCGACGCCGAGCGCGCTTTCAAACAGCGCCCGTCCGTCATTGCCGCCATGCGCCGCCTCGATCAGGTTCTCCGGATGCGGCATCAGGCCCAGCACATTGCCCTTGTCGTTGACGATGCCGGCGATGTCGTTGATCGAGCCGTTGGGATTGGTGCCGTCCGCGTAGCGGAACACCACCTGGCCTTCGCCTTCGAGCCGGGCAAGCGTCTCGGCATCGGCGAAATAATTGCCGTCATGATGCGCCACGGGCGAGCGGATGACCTGCCCGGGCTGGTAGCCGCGCGTGAACATGGTGTTGGCGTTGGCGATCTGTAGCTTCACCTGGCGGCAGACGAATTTCAGCGACGAATTGCGCATCAGCGCGCCGGGCAGCAGCCCGGCCTCGACCAGGATCTGGAAGCCGTTGCAGACGCCGATGACGGTGACGCCCTTGGCGGCCTTTTCGGCGACCGCCCGCATCACCGGCATGCGTGCCGCGATCGCGCCGCAGCGCAGATAGTCGCCGAAGGAGAAGCCGCCGGGGATGGCGATCAGGTCGACATCAGGGATTTCCGTGTCGGTCTGCCAGACGGTCGCCGGCGCCTGACCGGAAATCTTGGTCAGCGCCGCGATCATGTCGCGGTCGCGGTTGAGGCCAGGCAGGAGGACGACGGCTGATTTCATTTTGGTTCGAAAGGCCTCTGATTTTCGGCAAGTTCCCGCAAGTCGAGACGGCGGTCTATGCGTTCGAGTCGCTCGTCCTGACGGGCCAGAATTCCATAGATGTTGTGAATGTCGCTCTGCGTGGCCACCATGTGGCCTCGCATGACATTCAATTCGCGCTTCGTTTCGGACACATCTTGGCGAAGCTCACCAATTTCGTGGTGCACACGCTTCAATAGTTCGAACATCAATTCGTTCGTGGCTTCCGGCATAGTGCCTCCGGCACAACCTCAGGTTATGGCCACACTATAGTTCTCAATCACCGTGTTCGCCAGAAGCTTGTCGCACATGGCCTTGAGATCGGCCTCGGCCTTGGCCTTGTCGGCACCGGTCAGCTCGATGTCGAACACCTTGCCCTGGCGCACCTGGCCGACGCCGTCGAAGCCGAGGCCGGAGAGCGCGTGCTCGATCGCCTTGCCCTGCGGGTCGAGAACGCCGTTCTTGAGGGTCACGGTGATACGCGCTTTCATCGATGCTCCTAGGCGGACGGTCTTTTGGGAAAGGGGCCTGCCATTGCCCGGCAGGCCCATCAGTATTTAATGCTTCAGGCCCTTGGGCGATTCGGTTGAGGCGACGAGCACCGGGCCGGTCGGCCGCGGCGGCTCGTTCTCGTTGATGATGCCGAGACGGCGGGCAACTTCCTGATAGGCCTCGACCAGGCCGCCCATGTCACGGCGGAAGCGGTCCTTGTCGAGCTTGTCCTGGGTCGCGACGTCCCACAGCCGGCAGGAATCCGGCGAAATCTCGTCGGCGACGACGATACGCATCATATCGCCCTCGAACAGGCGGCCGCATTCGATCTTGAAGTCGACGAGCTGGATGCCGACGCCGAGGAACAGGCCGGAAAGGAAGTCGTTGACGCGGATGGCCAACGCCATGATGTCGTCAATTTCCTGCGGGCTTGCCCAGCCGAAGGCGGTGATGTGCTCTTCCGACACCATCGGGTCGTCGAGCGCGTCGGCCTTGTAATAGAATTCGATGATCGAGCGCGGCAGCACCGTGCCTTCCTCGATGCCGAGGCGCTTGGACAGCGAGCCGGCGGCGACATTGCGCACGACGACCTCTAGCGGGATGATCTCGACTTCCTTGATCAGCTGCTCACGCATGTTGAGCCGGCGGATGAAGTGGGTCGGGATGCCCATGCGGTTCAGATGGTTGAAGATGTGCTCCGAAATGCGGTTGTTGAGCACGCCCTTGCCATCGACCACTTCATGTTTCTTCTTGTTGAAGGCTGTGGCATCGTCCTTGAAGAACTGGATCAGCGTCCCGGGCTCAGGCCCCTCATAGAGGATCTTGGCCTTGCCTTCGTAAATGCGGCGGCGATTTTTCATCTGATTTTTTCTCTGGATCTGCGGGCAGGCGGCAAGTGACCACTTCCTGTCCGTCTGCCTAAATTAGTATGGCGACGGTAGCGTTCAATGCCGGTGTTATCGCAATCGCCTTGTTTGCTCAATCGCCAAATCCCGCGAATCAACCGCTTTCGGGACTGAAATGCCGCAGCGCAGCATGCGACGAAGCATATTGACCGGCTCGCGGCCTTTTGATTTGTGCTTGCCCATCACATATTCACAGCGAACGCGAATCGGATTGATCGGAGGGACGTCATGAGCAGCATGAAAGACCGTGAAGAGGGCTTTGAGCGCAAATTCGTCTTCGACGAGGAACTTCGCTTCAAGGCCGCGGCACGGCGAAACAAGGCGCTTGGCCTCTGGGCGGCCGAGAAACTGGGCAAATCCGGCGCCGATGCGGAAGCCTACGCCAAGGAAGTGGTGGTCGCCGATATAGAGGAAGCGGGCGATCACGACGTCTTCCGCAAGATCCGCAAGGATTTCGATGCCGCCGGCGTCAACCAGTCCGACCATCAGATCCGCCGCACCATGGACGAGTTGATGGCGGAGGCCATCGAGCAGATCAAGAATGCCTGAGGCTGGATGAGCATGATATCGTCCGAAAACCGCGTCACACTTTTCGGCATCATGCTCTATCTCTTTGTTTTTACGCAATTCCGGACGGAAAACCGTTTCACACTTTTCCTGGAATTGCTCTGACTGGACCAATCGACCGCCCAGCATAACCGGGCGGTTTTTCTTTGCCTTCCCGTGGTTTCCGGCTGAAACTGCGGATTGTTAACAAGGAAAGTTCCGATGTCGCTCAAGTCCCGCCTGGCCGCCGACGAAACGCTGTTCACCGCCTGGTCGGGCGTGCCGGACGCGCTGACGGTCGAAATCATCGCCAAGCAGGGTTTTGACGCCGTCACCCTCGACATGCAGCATGGCGGCCACCACGAGGACAGCGTGCTGCGCGGCCTCGTGCCTGTGCTGGCCGCCAACAAGCCGGCGCTGGTGCGCATCCCGGTCGGACGCTTCGACATGGCGAGCCGCGCGCTTGATTTCGGCGCCGAGGCGGTGATCGCGCCGATGGTGAACTCCGTGGCCGATGCCCGGCAGTTCGCCGCCGCGATGAAATATCCGCCGCTGGGCGAGCGCTCCTGGGGGCCGACCTACGCCTTTCCGCGCCACGGCAAGGGCGACCATGCCGAATGGCTGCGCGATTCGAACCAGCGCACGATGGCCTTCGCGATGGTCGAGACGCGGGCGGCATTCGAGGTGCTGGACGGCATTTTGGACACGCCCGGCATCGACGGCATCTTCGTCGGTCCTTCCGATTTTTCGATCGCCTGGTCGAACGGCACCACCATCAATTCGACGCTGGAAAGCATGATGGAGACGGTCGCTTCGATCGCCGAGCGGACGCGCAAGGCCGGAAAGCATGCGGCGATCTACGTCATCGAGCCGGCGATTGCCGGCCGCGTCGTGTCGATGGGCTACCGGCTGCTCGCCATGGGCTCGGACCACACGCTGATCTCGCTCGGCGCAAAAACCCTTTTGAAAAGCATGCGGGATTCGATCGGCGGCTGAGGGAGCCTTACGGCTGCTTCAACTCCGTCAGGAACTTGGCGAAAGTCATCGAACCCTCCGGCCATGGGCCGAAGCCGGCATCCTGGTTGAGATGGCCGGCCTCGCCGGCGTCGATGAAGAGCGATCCCCAGGCGGCGGCGATGTCCTCGGCGATCTCGAAGGCGCAGAACGGATCGTTGCGGCTGGCAATCACGATCGACGGAAAGGGCAGGGGATCGCGCGAATAAGGGCCGAAGGTCATCAGATGCCTCGGCCTGATTTCCGGATTGGAGACATCCGGCGGCGCCACGAAGAAGGCGCCGGCGACCGGCTTCTTGAATTGCGGGATAGCCTGCACCGCCGCCGCCACGCCGAGCGAGTGCGCGACGAGCACCACCGGCCGTTCGGCTTCATTGACGGCATTCGCCACGCTCGCCGTCCAGTCCTCGCGCACCGGCTTCGTCCATTCCGCCTGCTCGACCCGGCGGGCCGTCGACAGTTTCGACTGCCAGCGGGTCTGCCAGTGCTCGGGGCCGGAATTGGTGTAGCCCGGAACGATCAAAATATCTGTGTCTTTGACTTTCATGGCGCCGATGTAGCGAGCGGCCTTGTCGCCTGCAACCCTGTCGCAAATATCGGCGCCATCACAATTGTGAACAACTTGTTCGATTCTTGCTGTCTTGTGTGAACGATCGCAATCGACGATTTGAGGGGAAGAATGGCTGGCGGCCTGAAAAACCCATCTTGGGAACGAGCGCCGCCCGAACGGAGAGCTTGATGAGCGAATTGCCTTTTGCCGCGACCACCCCGGTCAGCGTGTCGCGCGTGGGGTTGAAGGCGCGCGACGCCGAGAGCCTGGCTGCCTATTACCGCGCCGTCGTCGGCCTGCGGGAACTGAGCCGCGCCGATGGCGCGATCACGCTCGGCGCAGCCAACCGGCCATTGCTGGTGCTCGAAGCGGATTCTTCGGCCAAGCCGGATGATCCGCGCAGCGCCGGTCTTTTCCACACCGCTTTCCTTTTGCCGTCGCGCGCCGATCTCGGCCGCTGGATCAGCCACGCTGCCGCCAATCAAATCCGCATCGAGGGCGCGTCGGACCATCTGGTCAGCGAGGCGCTCTATCTGACCGACCCGGAGGGCAATGGCATCGAGATCTATGCCGACCGCAGCCCTCAGGACTGGAAATGGAACGGCGACCGTATCGCCATGGCGACCGAGCGGCTGAACCTTCAGGCGGTGGTCGGCAGCGTGCCGGCGGGCGATGCCGGCTGGCAGGGTGCGCCGGAAAACACCATTGTCGGCCATGTGCATCTGCGCGTCGGTCGGCCGGAAGACGCGGAAGCCTGGTGGCATGACGAGTTCGGCTTCGACACCGTCGCCAAATATGGCGGCCAGGCGGTGTTCCTGTCGTCCGGCCATTACCATCACCATATCGGCGCCAATGCCTGGCAGAGCGCCGGCGCGGGAAAGCGCGATCCGTCTCGCTCAGGCCTCGCCTGGGTCGAAATGCGCTCGAACAATGTGAAGGCGGAGACTGCGCGGGAAGACCCATGGGGTACTGTGATCAGGACTGTGCCCGGTAAGGCTTGATCCGGCGTTGGTGACAGCGTCTTTCTCCCCGTCACTATACGGGGAGAAATGCCCGGCAGGGCAATGAGGGGCAGCGCCGCGTCTTGATAGTCTTTTCGTCCGCGGAGCTTATGGGTGCGGTGATCGCCGAAGTCAGCGCCGCCCCTCATCCGCCCTTCGGGCACCTTCTCCCCGTGAACGGGGAGAAGGAAAGGTCAAGCTTCTCCGAACACCCGCTTGAAGATCGTGTCGACATGCTTGGTGTGGTAGCCGAGGTCGAATTTCTCGCGGATCTCTGCTTCGGGGAGGGCGGCCGTGACGTCCTTGTCGGCAAGCAGTTCCTCAAGGAAATCGGCGCCGTGTTCCCACACTTTCATGGCGTTGCGCTGCACCAGCCGGTAGGCGTCCTCGCGTGACAGGCCGGCCTGGGTCAGCGCCAGCAGCACGCGCTGGGAATGCACCAGCCCACGGAACTTGTTGAGGTTCTTCTCCATGTTCTCGGGGTAGACGAGCAGCTTGTCGACGACGCCGGTAAGGCGTGCCAATGCGAAATCCAGCGTCACAGTCGCATCCGGCCCGATCATGCGCTCGACCGATGAATGCGAAATGTCGCGTTCATGCCAGAGCGCCACATCTTCCATCGCCGGCATGGCGTAGGCGCGCACCATACGGGCAAGGCCGGTGAGGTTTTCGGTCAGCACCGGGTTGCGCTTGTGCGGCATCGCCGACGAGCCCTTCTGGCCCGGCGAGAAATATTCTTCCGCTTCCAGCACTTCGGTGCGCTGCAGATGGCGGATCTCGATGGCGAGGCGCTCGACCGACGAGGCGATGACGCCCAGCGTGGCAAAGAACATGGCGTGCCGGTCGCGCGGGATCACCTGGGTGGACACCGGCTCCGGCTTCAGCCCAAGTTTTGCCGCCACATGCTCTTCGACATAAGGCTCGATGTTGGCGAAGGTGCCGACGGCGCCGGAAATGGCGCAGGTTGCGATGTCTTCGCGCGCATGCACCAGCCGCTCGCGGCAGCGCGAGAATTCGGCATAGGCCTGCGCCAGCTTGACGCCGAAGGTGGTCGGCTCGGCGTGGATGCCATGGCTGCGGCCGATGGTGACCGTGTCCTTGTGGTCGAAGGCGCGGCGCTTCAGCGCCGCAAGCAGGGCATCGATGTCGGCAAGCAGGATATCGCTGGCGCGCGTCAGCTGCACGGCAAGGCAGGTGTCGAGCACATCCGACGAGGTCATGCCCTGGTGGATGAAGCGTGCATCCGGTCCGACGAATTCGGCAAGATGGGTCAGGAAAGCGATGACGTCATGCTTGGTGACGCGTTCGATCTCGTCGATCTTTGCGACGTCGAATTTGGCCGCGCCGCCTTTTTCCCAGATCGTCCTTGCCGCTTCTTTCGGGATGACGCCCAGTTCCGCCAGCGCATCGCAGGCATGCGCCTCGATCTCGAACCAAATGCGGAAGCGGGTTTCGGGCGACCAGATGGTGACCATTTCCGGCCGGGAATAGCGAGGGATCATCCGTTTTTCAATCCTGCCTAGATAAGCGTTGGCCGCGTCCTAACAGAGGCAGGCCCGATGCTCAACGCCGCTGCCGCGCAAACCAGATGCTTGCCGCGACAAGTGCCGCAAAACCCGGCGGAAAATAGAGCCGCACGCCAAGCACGACGAACTGGTAGAGCGCGGTCAGCATGGTGAAGGCGAATTCGAATGCCCAGGTCGGCCCCAGGCGGCCAGCAGAAGATTTGCCAGCGCGCTGGCTCCCATGGCCATGCCCCGGCTGCAGCGGCGTCATCGGCGGCAAGCCATATCGCGCGCCACGTGTCCGGGCGTCATCGGTTTGACATCTGTCTCATGGACATCATGCCTATCACGCCATGGTGAACGTGTGCCGAGCAATGCATCCAATCCGGCGTTCATTTGTTATTGTCGGCCGTCTCGCATCCGAAAGGGCAAATCGCCATCCACCGGAGGACCAGCATGAGCACCGACATCGGCAAGATACGCGGACATATGGAAGTGATCGGCGCCGACGGCGTCCATATCGGCACCGTCGACAAGGTCGAGGGTGACCGGATCAAGCTGACCAAGGCCGACAGCGGCATGGGCGCGCACAAGGGACATCACCATTACATTTCGCTCGCGCTGGTCGCGGAGATCGACGGGCAGAAGGTCTGGCTGTCGGCGAATTCGGATGTCGCCGTCACCTTCGAGGAAGAGAAATCCGATCCAACCTGATCTTTGTTTTTACGCAATTCCGGACGAAGGCTAAGGCGAAGTCGCCGAGCCTAAGCGCTGCACACCTTTTTCTGGAATTGCGTCGGTCAGCGCGACGACCAGACCGGAAACAGATCGCCGTCTGCAGGCGTCGCGGCATGGACGCCGCGGCTGATGGCGCGCGCCATGGTCGCGCCGGCTGTCGCGAACAGATCGATCGCGGCATCGGCGCTGAGCTCGATGCCGCTCCTGCCTGTCGCCAGCGCAAAGACGAGATCGCCGTCCGCCGGCGTATGCGTCGGCCAGATGGCGCGGGCGAATCCGTCATGCGCCGAAATCGCCAATCGCTTGGCCGCGGCCTTGGTCAGAACGGCGTCCGTGGCGATGACGGCGATGGTGGTGCTGGAGCCCTCCTCCTGTCCTCCGACGCGCCTGTCGCGATATTTCAAAAGTATCTTCCTGGCGTCTTCGGGCAGCGGAGCGGGATAGCCCAGGCCGCCGAACTCGTCGCCGATCTCGAAGGGTGCGGCCCAGAAATGGCGGCTGCGGCCGACCGTGACCGAGCCGGTCGGGTTGACGGCGGCGAGCGCGCCGACAGTGACGCCGCTGTCAAGAACGGTCGAGGCGGAGCCCAGCCCGCCTTTCAGCCCGGAGGTCAGCGCGCCGGCGCCGGCACCCGCCGTGCCGATGTCAAAATCCACCGCTGCCGCCTGCACGGCCTCGTAGCCGAGTTCGCGATAGGGCGGATAACGGCCCCAGTCCTTGTCGCCGCCATTGCGCAGGTCGAACAGGATCGCGGCCGGCACGATCGGCACGCGGAAGCCACCCACCTCGACGCCGATGTTTTTCTCGCGCAGCGCCGCTTGCACGCCGGAGGCGGCGTCAAGGCCGAAGGCGGAGCCGCCTGACAGAACGACGGCATGGATCGTGGCGATCGAATTCTGCGGCTCGAGCAGGTCGGTCTCGCGCGTGCCCGGCGCGCCGCCCAGCACCTGGACGCCGGCAACGGCAGGCTCATCGCACAGCACCACCGTGACGCCGGATTTCAGCATGGCATCGGCCGCGTTGCCGACGCTCAAGCCCGCAACGTCAGTGATCAGGTTGCGCGGACCGGTGCGGAACATCAGTTGCTCTCCAGCGGCACGAAATGCGTGCCGTCGAAGCGGTAGACGCGGAACGGGTTCTGGCTGAGATCACCCTTGTCGTCGAAGCGGATGGCGCCAATCGCGGTCGTGAAATCATGGCCGGTCAGTGCTTCGCCGAGCGGCTGGCCGGAGCTTTCCGCGCCGGCCAGCGCGGCCTTGGCGACCTCGACCGCGGCATAGGCCGGAAGGGCATAGCCATCCGGCGCGATGTTCTTTGCGCCGAAGGCCTGCACAATTCTGGGGTCGGCGATCTCCGACCATTCGGGCGGCGCGATCATCAGCGTGCCGACGGCGTAGGGCACATCGCCTGGCGGCACGCGCAGGTTTTCGCCGCCGGCAAAGGTGATGCCGGCGTCGAGCTGGGCGGCATCGCGACCCATGATCGCGACGTCGTCGCCGTCGCCGCCGGCGAACACTTTTGTCGCGCCGGCCTTTTTCAGCCGGCCGATCAATCCGATCTGGTTGTCGAGCTGAGGTCGGAACGTGTCGACGAAGACCGGCTTCAGCGCCGCCTGCTCGGCCGCGGCGCGGAAAGTCTCGGCTATCTCTCGGCCATAGATGGTGCCGTCGTCGACGATGGCGAACAGGTCGTCGCGCCAGAGCTGCGTAAGGTTTGCGGCAACTGCATTGCGCTCATCGTCGCCGCGCGGGCCGAGCCGGTAGACCAGCCAGCCGGTCTTGGTGCGCCGGTCGGTCAGGCTTTCGGTGCGCACGCCGACCGTGATGACCGGAATGTTGGCGTCCTTCAGGACCGGCAGTGCGGCCTCGATCGCCTCGGTGCAGAGAAAGCCCACCACGACATTAACCTTGGCGTCGACGAATTCCTTTGCCGCCGCGGCGCCGCCATCGGCGGTGCAGGCATCGTCAACGGCTTTGATCGCGATGCCGTTTGCCTCGGCCGCCAGCCCTGCGCCTGCCTCGACCTCTTTGCCCAGGATCGCCGATGGACCGGAAAGCGGGGCCGCAACGCCGACCAGCGTCTCGGCGTCGGCGCTCGCGGCCAGCGACAGCCAGAGCAGCACGGCTGATGTCGTCGTGAGAAGACGCATTCGGGCTAAGAGATCCTCCATGCCGGGAATACAGTCCCGACACTATTCCAAAAAAGACCTAAAGGCTGGCTAAGCGCCACGCAACACGCGAATTTGCGGATTGCAGTCAAGCACTTCGCCCGTGCTAGGTAACTTGTGGCGTGCAATATGCCGCCATATATAACGAACTGGTTTCGACAGGTGGATTATCGGGTGCTTAAGATCAATGACATCGGGCCGCAGCACTATCGCGATGCGATGGCGCATTTCGCCGGCCATGTGCATGTGGTGACGACGGACGGTCCGTGCGGCAAGCGAGGCGCCACGGTGATCGCCGCCTGTTCGGTTTCGGACACGCCGCCGACGGTCCTGGTCTGCCTCAACCGCGAGAACCCCAAGAACGAAGCCTTCATCAAAAACGGCAAGTTCGCGCTGAACACCCTGGCCTCGGACCAGGAAGTCGTCTCGGTGGGCTTTTCCGGCATCACCGGCCTGCCGGCGGACGAGCGTTTCGCGCTTGCGGAGTGGGATGTGATCTCCACCGGGGCGCCGACGTTGAAAGGCGCGCTGGCCGTGTTCGACTGCGAGATTATCGACAGCAAGGATTTGGCCACCCATCGTGTGCTTTTTGGCAAGGTGACAGGGCTGCGCATCGGCGATAATTTGCGGCCGCTGATCTACCACAACCGCGGCTACCATTTTCTTTGAAACGTTCATTTTCTTTGAAAAGGGCGGGCGGGATCCACGGAGACAAGATGACCGCGCCGCGCCCCGCGCCGAAATCGATCGACGAAACGCTCGATCTCTTGACCGGCGCGGACTATGTCGCGGACCGTTCGCTGGCGACCGTGCTGTTTCTTTCGCTGCGCATGAAGCGGCCTTTGTTCCTGGAAGGCGAGGCGGGCGTCGGCAAGACCGAGATCGCCAAGGTACTGGCCGACGCGCTCGGCCGCCGGCTGATCCGCTTGCAATGCTATGAGGGGCTCGACGTCTCCTCGGCCGTCTATGAGTGGAATTATGCCGCCCAGATGATCGAGATCCGCATGGAAGAGGCGGCTGGCAAGGTCGTGCGCTCCGATATGGAGCGTAACGTCTTTTCCGAAAAATACCTGATCCGCCGCCCGGTGCTCGACGCGCTGACCGGCAAGGCGGGCGCCGCGCCGGTCTTCCTGATCGACGAGCTTGACCGCACGGACGAAGCGTTCGAGGCGTTCCTGCTCGAGATATTGTCGGACTTCCAGGTCACGGTTCCGGAGCTTGGCACGATCAAGGCGGAAGAGCCGCCGATCGTCATCATCACCACCAACCGCACGCGCGAGATCCATGACGCGCTGAAGCGGCGCTGCCTTTATCACTGGGTCGATTATCCGAATGCGGAGCGCGAGCTGGAGATCGTTCGGCGCAAGGTGCCGCAGGCGAACCGCCGGTTGTCGGCGGAGGTCGTGTCCTTCATCCAGAAGCTGCGCCAGATCGAGTTGTTCAAGGCGCCCGGCGTCGCCGAAACCATCGATTGGGCCGGCGCGCTGACCGAGCTCGACAAGGTGGCGCTCGATCCGGAAACCGTGTCCGATACGATCGGCGTGCTTTTGAAATACCAGGACGACATTGCCCGCATCGGTGAGGGCGAGGGCCGGCGCATCCTCAATGAGGTGAAGGCCGAGCTTTCGGCGGCGGAGTAGGCGTGATGCCTGTACCGCGCCCGGAGCCCAGGGAAGCGACAGCGGATGGGCGCATCGCTGACAACATCGTCTATTTCGCGCGGGCGCTGCGCAAGGCCGGCATGCGCGTCGGCCCGGCCTCGGTGAAGGATGCCATCGAGGCGGTGCTTGCCGCAGGCATCGGCTCGCGCGACGATTTCTACTGGACGCTGCATGCGGTGCTGGTCTCGCGGCACGAGGATCACCCGGTCTTCGACGAGGCTTTCCGCCTGTTCTGGAAATCGCGTGAGCTGATCGAGAAGCTGCTGGCGATGTTTTCGCCGGTCGCGCCGGACGATCGCGAAAAGCAGAAGCCGCGCGCGGCCGAGAACCGCGTCAGCCAGGCGATGTTCGAAGGCCATCAGAAAAGCCAGCCGGTTCGGGAAGTGCCGGAGATCGAGGTCGATGCGCGCCTCACCTTTTCCGGCAACGAAGTGCTGCGCGGCAAGGATTTCGCCCAGATGGACGCCGGCGAAATGGCCGAGGCCAAAAAGGCGATCGCGGCCTTGCGCCTACCCTTCGACCTGATCCGCACGCGGCGCTTCAAGGTCGACACACAGGGCCGCCGTATCGATCCGCGCGCCATGATGCGCTCGGCGGCGCGCACCGGCGGCCAGCTTATCCTGCCGAAATTCCGTTCTCCGCGCGAAGTGTATCCGCCGCTGGTCGTGCTGGCCGACATTTCGGGCTCGATGAGCCAGTATACTCGCATCTTCCTGCACTTCCTGCATGCCCTGACGGAGAAACGTCGCCGCGTGCATGCCTTCGTCTTCGGCACGCGCTTGACCAACCTGACCCGGCAGATGCGCCATCGCGATCCGGACGAGGCGCTGGCCGAATGCTCGGCGGCGGTGAAGGACTGGTCGGGCGGTACCCGTATCGGCGACACGCTCGCCGAGTTCAACCGGTTGTGGTCGCGGCGCGTGCTGGGGCAGGGCGCCGTGGTGCTCCTCATCACCGACGGGCTGGAGCGCGACGACGTCACCGGCCTGTCGGAGGAGATGGAGCGGCTGCATAAATCCTGCCGGCGGCTGATCTGGCTCAATCCGCTTTTGCGCTTCGACGGGTTCGAGGCGCGGGCCCGCGGTGTGAAGGCGATGCTGCCGCATGTCGACGAGTTCCGGGCAGTGCACAATCTCGACGCGCTGGCCGATCTTTGCGCTTCTCTCGACCAGCGGCCGGCGGTTGCGGTCGATCCGCGCCGCTGGCTGCAAACTGGCGGGAGGCGCGCGGCGTAGCCATATGTCCGGGGGAAAACATTCGTTTCCCAAAGGGAAGCCTCAAGTTTCCTCGGGGAAAACTAAAGTTTCCCTTGAAAAACAGACTTTGTGAGAAGCGACGATGGAAGAGAGTATTTATCTCGATGAAGCCCGCGATCCCCTGATCATCGCGGAAGGCTGGATGAAGGACGGCAAGGATGTCGCCATCGCGACCGTGGTCGAGACATGGGGTTCGGCGCCGCGTCCGGTCGGCAGCCATCTGGTCATCGACGCCGAGGGGAATTTCCATGGCTCGGTTTCCGGAGGCTGCGTCGAGGGCGCCGTGGTGACGGAGGCGATGGACGTCATCGGCTCGGGCAAGGCCAGGATGCTGGAGTTCGGCGTCGCCGACGAGACCGCCTGGCAGGTGGGGCTGTCCTGCGGCGGCCGCATCAAGGTCTATGTCGAGCGGCTGGGCTGACCGTCGTGGATCCGTATGTTCTAAAGACACTGAACGAAGAACGCCGCGCCCGCCGCGCCGCGGTGCTGGTCACTGACCTCGGCGACGGCCGCGACCGTATCGTGCGCGAGGGCGACCATGTTGCGGGCGATCTCGGGGCGGCAATCGCCAGCGCGTTCCGCACCGGCAATTCGAGGTCGGTGGAGGCGGAAGGGCGGAGCTTCTTTCTCAATGCGCATCTGCCGCGTCCGCGCCTCGTGGTAATCGGCGCCGTGCATATCAGCCAGGCGCTGGCGCCGATGGCCAGGATCGCCGGCTATCCCGTCGAGATCATCGATCCGCGCACCGCCTTCGCCACCCCGGAACGCTTTCCCGACGTCGCGCTGCATGCCGAATGGCCGGAGGATGTGCTGAAGCGCGCGCCGCTCGACAGCTACACCGCGCTTGCGGCCGTCACCCACGATCCCAAGATCGACGATTTCGCGCTGAAGGCGGCGCTCGACGCCCGATGCTTCTATGTCGGGGCGCTCGGCAGCCGCAAGACCCACGCCAAGCGTGTCGAACGCCTGCTGGCGCTCGGCGCCGGCGCCGACCAGATCGCCCGCATCCATGCGCCGATCGGTCTCGATATCGGCGCTGCCAGTCCGGCTGAGATCGCAGTCGCCGTCCTTGCGCAGACCATCCATGCTTTCCGCTCGCGCGGTCTCGAAGCAAAGGGCGCCGTGGCGTGAAATTCGGGCCGGTTCCGATCGATGAGGCGGAAGGGGCGGTGCTGGCGCATGCAACCGCCGCCGCTGGTGAAAAACGCTTCCGCAAGGCGCACCGGCTGAGCGGCGACGATGTCGCGGCGCTCAAGGCGGCAGGTGTCGGCGAAGTCGTCGCGGCGGTTCTTGCCGTGGACGATCTCGGCGAGGATGCCGCTGCCGCCAAGATCGCCGCCGCGATGAGCCACCGCAACATCGAGGTCAAGCCGGCCGCGACCGGGCGGGTCAACCTGCACGCAGGGGCAGCAGGCGTTTTTACCGTCGACGCCGGGATGATCGACGCCATCAATGCCGTCGATCCGGCCATCACCATCGCGACGCTGGCGCAGCACGCGCCGGTCGAGAAGGGCCAGATGGTGGCGACGGTGAAGATCATCCCCTTTGCCGTCGCCGCAAGACTGGTCGATGCGGTGGTGAAGGTCTGCGCCGGCCGCGAGATATTTGCCGTCAACGCCTATCGCCCCATCAATGTCGGCGTCATCCAGACGGTGCTTCCCGGCGTCAAGCCGAGCGTGCTCGACAAGACCCTGCGCGTCACCGAGGCGCGACTGGCCCGCTCCGGCGGCCGGCTGACGGCCGAACGGCGCACGCCGCATGAGGTGGCGCCGGTCGCGGCGGCCGCAACCGCGCTGGCGCGCGACAATGACATGGTGGTGATCTTCGGCGCGTCGGCAATGAGCGATTTCGCCGATGTCGTGCCGGCCGCGATCGAACGGGCGGGTGGTACAGTCATCCGCGCGGGCATGCCGGTCGATCCCGGCAATCTGCTCGTGCTGGGAACGCTCGACGGCAAGCGCGTCGTCGGCGCGCCTGGATGTGCCCGCAGCCCGAAGGAGAATGGCTTCGACTGGGTGCTGGATCGCCTGATTGCCGGGCTCGAGGTGACCGCGGGCGATATTGCCGGCATGGGCGTCGGCGGGCTTTTGATGGAAATCCCGACTAGGCCGCAACCGCGCGAGCCGGCGGTGCAGCCGGCAAGGTCGGCGCTGAAAGTCGATATCGTGCTTCTGGCCGCCGGCCGTTCGAGCCGCATGGGCGGGCCGAACAAGCTCTTGGCGCTGTTCGATGGCGAGCCGCTCGTGCGCCGCACCGCCGGGCGTGCGCTGGGCTCGAAGGCCGCCGGCACCGTCGTCGTCACCGGCCATCAGCGTGAACGCGTGCGCGCCGCGCTTGCCGGTCTTAGCGTGACAGTAGCGGACAATCCCGATTTCGCCGACGGCCTTGCCTCGTCGTTGAAGGCTGGCATCGCGAAGGTCGCACCCGATGCGGCCGGCGCCATGATCGTGCTCGGCGATATGCCCGGCGTTTCGTCGACGGACCTCGATAGCCTGATCGACGCGTTCCGCCGCTCCGGCGGTCACGCCGTGGTGCGCGCCTCGCATCAGGGCAAGCGCGGCAATCCGGTGCTCCTGCCGCGATCGCTCTTCGCGGCCGTCGCGCAACTCGAGGGCGATACCGGCGCGCGCCACCTGGTCGAAGCCGAGGGGCTTGACGTCATCGATGTCGAGATCGGGCAGGCCGCCTCGATCGATGTCGACACACGAGAGGCGCTGGAAGGGGCAGGCGGCGTTCTGCAGGATTGACAAAGCGGATCCGAATTTCGCATGCCTCGACTTATGGCTCTCCAATTGACGTCTCGTCGGCGCTTACCCCCCTCTGGCCTGCCGGCCATCTCCCCCCGCTTGAGGGGGAGATGGCCGGCAGGCCAGAGGGGGGCGTGCCGCGCTGTCCTTACAGGAATCCTTTTCTTGTTCTCTTCGGCCGTTAATGCCGACACGTCGTCCCTGAAATCGTTCAAGGACGACCTCTTCGCTTATCCGGCGACGCTGTCGACCGGCGACAACGGCGCCTACACCGTCCTCGACTATCGCGAGACGCGCGACATCAACCAGCGCGACGAGGTGCCGGAAAAGCGCGTGCATGCGCAATATACGGATCCCGGCGTGCGCAAGGTGCAGCAGGATCTGATGCTGAAGTCCGACGCCGGCGATATCCGCCATGTCGCGGTCGGCAGGACGGAAGGCGCTTCCATCATCGTGCTCTACCTGCACGGGCAGGGCGGCAGCCGCAAGCAGGGCGTCGACGACTTCACCTTCGGCGGCAATTTCAACCGCATCAAGAACCTGATGGCCGCAAATAACGGCCTCTATCTTTCCCCGGATTTCCCCGATTTCGGCGACAAGGGCGCGGCGCAGGTTGCGGCGCTCATCGATCATTATGCCGAGACGTCGCCAGGCGCGAAGATCTTCGTGGCCTGCGGCTCGATGGGCGGGATGATCTGCTGGAAGCTTGCCGCGCGCAAGGATACGGGCAGCCGCATCAACGGCCTGCTGCTGCTCGGCTCGCTATGGGACGACAGCTTTTTGACCAGTCCCGCCTTCAATCGCCGCGTGCCGGTATTCTTCGGTCAGGGCAGCCATGATGTGGTTTTCCCGGTGGAGAAGCAGGAAGCTTTCTTCCGCT
Source organism: Mesorhizobium australafricanum (assembly GCF_033977265.1). Classification (NCBI taxonomy): domain Bacteria; kingdom Pseudomonadati; phylum Pseudomonadota; class Alphaproteobacteria; order Hyphomicrobiales; family Phyllobacteriaceae; genus Mesorhizobium; species Mesorhizobium australafricanum. The sequence goes on from NZ_JAVIIT010000001.1 coordinate 596,785, forward strand.
CGATCCTCGCCAGGAAGTCATATCCGACCCGATTTGTCCGCTTCGAGACCGGCACGCATGGCACGCCGATCCGCATGGTCGACTGGCGCGGCGCGCTGAACTGGATGCTGACGAAGGCGCCGTGACCTTCCAGAATTACGGGGCGCTGTTGTAGTCGATGACCGTCTGCGGATTTTGCTCGCCGTCATAGGATGCATCGACGTCATACTGGACGAGCGAGAAGTCGCCATTGCGAAACAGATAGGTTCCCGATGAGGAGGCATCCCCCACACCACGCCACTTGTCGGATGTGGTGATGGTTTTGGTGTTGTCGTCATAGTCGGAGTTGGTCGCCCAGCCGCTCGTCTTGAAACCAATGATGTGGATCGACTCGACCTTGCCTTCGCTGTTGTTGTTCTCGTAGCGGATGTCGAGCTCCGGCTCGGTGAACTGCAACTGTGTGACGCCGTTGACGTCGTCAGAGATGTAGTAGACTGCGGTCTCGTTGTAGGCGGCCATCGAACAGAAGAAGCGGAACAGCCGCGTCTCGCGCTCCGGGTCGTTGGGTTGGGCGCCCTTGTCCTTGTAGTGGATGGAATGAGCTGCCGGTTCGCCGATCGGCTTGCCGTCCGGATCCTGTTTGTCGCACTGCTCGCCATAGGTGGCGAGGAAGGCTTTCTTGGCCTGTTCCAGCGCCTCGTCCTTCTTCGGCGGTGGCGGGCCGTCGCCGCAGCTTGCCGGTAAGGCGCTGTCGAAATCCTCGGTCGACGGCTTCAGAGTGCCCTTGTCGATGAAGATCGGCTGGAAGGTCGGCTCCTGGATCTGCGCGTTGACCTGGCGCACCGTGTAGCAGCCGGCGAAAACCTTGGCCTCGCCCTTCTTGTCGGTGGCCTGGATGGCGACAGGGACGCTGTAATAGATGCTGCCGGCGGCACCTTCGTCCAATACGGCGCCGGTCTTGACGTCGACGGTGTCGGTGCCGTCGTAGCCCTTGACGAAGGCGTTGAAGTCTTTTGCCGGCTTTGTATCGCCGAAATAGCCCCACGCGCGGGCGAATTCGTGGCGATTGATGGCGCTGTAAAGCGAGCGGATGACCGCATCGGCGCTGGACCTGTCGTCGATGTAAGGCGCGTCAGCCGCGAATGCAGACTGTGTCAGGCCGGCCAAGGAAAAGAAGACAGTGGCTGCGAAAGTGGCTCTTTTCATCGAATCCTCCGCTCGGTAACGAAAATACTACCACGGCGATTGCGGCGGCGCGGTGACGCCATGGGCAGGGCGGCTTGAAGAATCGTGGCGGGAGGCGCTAGCTCAAGGCTCGCGGCGCTGGGGCCGCCTGGGAGATACCCGTGACCATTTCCATGTACGATATTTCGGTGGGCGTCTTTTCCGCCAGGCTGAAGGCGCTGGCCAGCGTCCTGACGGCGGCGGAGCAGAATGCCGGCGAGCGCAAGATCGATCCGCAGGTGTTTCTGACGGCGCGGTTGGCGCCGGACATGTTTGCGCTGACAAGGCAGGTCCAGATCGCCACCGACCATGCCAAGGGCGCGCCGTCGCGGCTCGCCGGCCGCGAGGTGCCGAAATATGAGGACAATGAAACGAGCTTTGCCGAGCTACAGGCCCGAATCGCCAAGACGCTCGATCATCTGGCATCGTTTGCGGCGGCCGATCTGGAGGGATCGGCGGACAGGACAGTCGAAGTGAGGCTCGGTGGACGCGAAGCCACGCTGCCCGGCCTGCAATACCTGCTGCACTTGGCGATGCCGAATTTCTATTTCCACATCACAACTGCCTACGACATCCTGCGCCATAACGGCGTGCCGCTCGGCAAGCAGACGTTTCTGGGCAATCGTTGACGGTGCAGTGATTTAAGGGTTTCCCGGCAGCGCCGGGAAACCTCTTGTCGGCCGAACTTTATATCGATGCATGTCCTTGTCCCGAAACCGCGGCACACTTTCGGGTGACATGCATGCAGCCTCAGCGGATCGACATTTCGCGCGCGATGCGCGGAAAATCCGCCGGCTTGATGCCGATATCGGCGCGGTCGCCATTGCTCATCGCGTTCAAAAGCGCGAGCGCCGCGCGGTAACGCTGGTGTTCCTGCGGCCTTGGCCGAGCGAACATTTCAGTTAAGAACCCCATGACTCAGTTGCCCCGTTGGTCCTCCCGACAACAGAATATAGGTGATTTGTTAAAATTGTGCAGTGCAGCAATTGCATGGCTGCCATGCCGCACGAATTTTTTTCCGCCACGATCGATTTTCCGTGAAACTTTTCGGCAGGCTCAACCGTAGGCACCGGTGCCGGCACATGGCTGGCTTTTTCCTCGCCACTCCTGGCGACCTTGCCGGACTGCACGAAGACGCGGTCCGGCTTTTTATTTGATGCTTCCGGTCGGCAAGAAGCCTGCAATTGTTAATATCGCCAGAAGTCATTTTTAACGAGGGCGTCCTATGTTCGGCAGCATCAACGCATGCCGTGACGACAGGGAGGCTGAGATCGGCACCGGGAACAAGCTCGATTTCGCTTCGTTGCTCGACGACCTGATCGTCGCCTCGGAGAAAGGCGAGGACGAGGGCGCCCGGCCATCCATTCCGTTCGACTATCTGTCCGTGGCCGATGAACTGCATTCCGGCCGCATCAAGGTCGCGGGGGAGAGCGTCGCCGCCGAATATCGCGAGCAAGGCACCGATCTAGCGGCCGAGTTCGCAGCACTTCTCGACCAGGCAAAACTGGCGCTTGCCGGCGAAGAGCGACGGCCGGAGGAAAGGCTGCCGCCGATCGATCCCGAAGCGATCGCCGGCGAGCTCGGTCTCGACCGTCCGGCCAAGAATGCCGATTTCGGCCGCATCCGCCGCAATTTCGCTTTCGCCAATCATCCGGATCGGGTCGCGCCGCATCTGCGTCAGCGGGCCATGATCCGCATGCAGGTGGCCAACATGCTGATCGACGAGGCAAAGCGGCGAGCCTTGGCCGGAGCGCGCCGCTAGCGGCGAAATTCACGCAAAAGTCGAAGACAGCGGGCTTGGAGAACCTCCAGCCTATGCTTTATGCTTGATTTTCCTCCCCGCGCAGCCCGCGCAAAAACCTCCCGCCGGAGACATTCCATGCACAAACGCCGCCTCGGTCGGACCGATCTGCTTGTTTCGCAAATCTGCCTGGGGTCGATGACCTGGGGCCAGCAGAACACCGAGGCCGAAGGCCATGCGCAGATGGATCTGGCATTTTCGCGCGGCGTCAATTTCATCGACACGGCCGAGCTTTACCCGATCCCGCCCAAGGCGGAGACGCAAGGGTGGACCGAGAAGATCATTGGCAGCTGGATGAAGGCCAACGCCAACCGCGACAAGGTCATCCTTGCCTCGAAAGTGGTTGGCCGCACGGCCAACACATGGTTCCGCGGCGATCGTCCGTCGAAGCTGGTGCGCGCCGACATTTTCGATGCTGTCGAGAAATCGCTGGCCAAGCTCGGCACCGACTATATCGACCTCTATCAGATCCACTGGCCGGACCGGGACATTCCGTGGGGCTCGAACCCGACACGCGTGGGAGCGGTGGCGCGCCGGGCCGACGCCGCGGGCGCGCCCGAGGGTGAGACGCCGATTGGCGAAACGCTCGCCGTCTTCGAGGAACTGGTGAAAGCGGGCAAAATCCGCCATCTCGGGCTCTCGAACGAAAGCTCCTGGGGCGTCATGCGGTTTCTATTCGAGGCCGAGAAGGGCGCCGGTCCGCGCGTCGCCTCGCTGCAGAACGCCTACAACCTCGTCAACCGCACCTTCGAGGTGAATCTTGCCGAGGTCTGCGAGCGCGAGGAGATCGCGTTTCTTCCCTATTCGCCGCTGGCGCAGGGCTATCTCACCGGCAAATACAATCATGGCGCGCGGCCGCAGGGTTCGCGCTCGCAGCTCTTCAACCGCGGCCAGCGCTACGAGACGCCGAATGCGGCGGAGGTGCTGCTGGAATACACCGAGCTGGCGCGCTCCTTCGACATGGAGCCGGCGCTCTTCGCCAATGCCTATGTGGCGAGCCGGCCCTTTGTGACCGCGAACATCGTCGGCGCGACCAGCGTCGCGCAGCTCGATATGGCGCTGTCCTCGGCCGACATCACCTGGACGGAAGAGATGCAGAAAGCGGTCGACGCCGTCCACCAGCGGGTCGGCAACCCGTGTCCCTGATCGGGGATCGTTGAGGAAGACGAATCGTTGAGAAAAGACAGGGGGATGGAGGCAATGGCAGATTTTCCGATCGAGGCCGTGCGCGGCAGATTTCCGGCACTCTCGCTGACCGACAAAGGCCGCCGGCGCATCTATCTCGACAATCCCGCCGGCACGCAGGTGCCGCAGGCGGTGGCGGACGCGGTATCGCGCTGCCTGCTCAACACCAACGCCAATCTGGGCGGCTTCTTTGAGACGACGGTTGCGGCGCAGCACGTGGTCGACGGTGCACATGCCGCGATGGCCGATTTCCTGAACGCTCCAAGCGTCGAGGAGATCGTCATCGGCGCCAACATGACGACACTGACCTACCACATGTCGCGCACGCTCGGCCGGACGATGAAGGCCGGCGACGAGATCATCGTCACGCGCATGGACCATGAGGGCAATGTTTCGCCCTGGCTGCAGCTCGCCGAGGATCTCGGCCTCGTCGTGCGCTTCCTGCCGTTCGACGAGCAGAGCTGGCAGGTGGAGGAGGCGGCCCTCAAGGCGCTGCTTTCGGAAAAGACGCGGCTGGTCGCACTGAACTACGCCTCGAACCTCACCGGCTCGATCAACCGGGTGCAGGTGCTGACGGCGATCGCCAGGCAGGCCGGAGCGCTGGTCTATGTCGATGCCGTGCAATTCGCGCCGCACGGGCTGATCGACGTTAAGGCGCTCGGCTGCGATTTCCTGGTCTGCTCGGCCTATAAATTCTTCGGGCCGCATATTGGCATATTGTGGGGGCGCCGCGACGTCATCGATGGTCTCAAGCCCTACAAATGCCGCTGCTCGTCGAACGGCCTGCCGGAGCGTTTCGAACTTGGCACGCCGCAGATCGAGCTGATGGCTGGGCTGACGGCGGCGATCGACTATTTTGCCGATCTCGGCGCTGCCGCTGGCGAGGCCGGGTCGCGGCGGCGGCGGATCGCCAGGGCGTTCGAGGTGTCGATCGCCTACGAGAGCGCGCTGGCCCGGCAACTGATCGAAGGCCTGTCCGATATCGAAGGCCTGATCATCCGCGGCATCACTGATCCGGAGCGCCTCGTCGACCGGGTGCCGACGGTTTCCTTCACCGTCGAGGGCATGGCGCCGGAAACGATCGTGCGGCAGATGAACGCCGAAAACATCTTCCTGTGGTCAGGCCACAATTATGCGTGGGAGATCGTCCACCAACTCGGCATACCGGCCGAGCAAGGCGTCGTGCGCGTCGGCATTGCCCATTACAACACGGCGGCCGAGATCAGGGAGACCCTGGAAAGCGTGCACCGCGTGATCGCGATGCTGAGGCAGGAACGTTCCTAAGCTGTCTTCCCGCCGCCGAAACCGGTCAGGAAAGCGGTGAGGTTGTCGCCGAGCGCATCGCAAAGATAGCCGCCTTCCTGGACGATGACCGTCGGCAGGCCGAGCCCGGCAATCGCCTCGCCGATGCGCGAGAAGCCCGGTGTCGTCACCGACAGGCCACCGAAGGGATCGCCCTCGAAAGCGTCGAGGCCGAGCGCCACGACCAGCGCTTCCGGCGCGAAGGCGCGGATGCGCTGGCAGGCCGTCGCCAGCGCTTCGAGAAACGCTGCGTCGCCGGATTTGCGCGGCAGCGGCAGGTTGAGATTGTAGCCGAGGCCGGGGCCTTCGCCGCGCTCGTCGGCATGGCCCCAGAAGAACGGATAGAAACGCACCGGATCGGCGTGCAGCGAGACGGTGAGCACGTCGGACCGGGCATAGAAGATGCCTTGCGTGCCGTTGCCGTGGTGCAGGTCGACGTCGAGGATGGCGACGCGCGCGGTGTTCTTGCGCAACGCCTGCGCCGCTACCGCCGAATTGTTGATGAAGCAGAAGCCGCCGGCGACATCGGCGAAGGCATGGTGGCCCGGTGGGCGGCAGAGCGCATAGGCCGATGGCGCGCCGGCCACTACCGCCTCAGCGGCTTCCACCGCGCTCCAGGCGCTCCACAGCGCGCTGTTCCAGGTCTCGGCCGAGATCGGGCAGGCAGTGTCGGCCATGTGGTAGCCGGCCTGGCCGACCGCCGACGCGGGATAGGAGCCGTTGCGGGCGATCGGGTGGATGTTCGGGATGACTTCCGCCGAGGCGCCTTCGATGCGCTGCCAGCGTTCGAAGATGTGCTCGAGGAAGTCCAGATATTCAGGCGTATGTACCGCCGCGATCGGGCCAAGGCCGTGATTTCTCGGCCGTTCGACTGTCAAATCGGCTGATCTTGCGCCGGCTAACAATCTTTCGATGCGCTCCGGCTTTTCCGGGTTGGGCTGCGGCGCGCCGCTGGAGAGGAAGGCCCTCGGATCATGGCGTTTCTGCTCCTCGGCATAGAAGGCTTTCATGGTCATTCCTCCGGCGTCTCGGCAAAGGCGAAGAAGGCGTCGCCGACGATCTTTTGCACCTGCTCGGAGCTCGACCAGGCGATGCCCAGTCTCTCATAGAAGGCTCTGGCCGTTTCATTGTCGGTATCGACGGACAGCCTCAGATAGACGCCACCCGCCGCGCGGCACTCCTGGGCCACGCGTCGAAGCAGTTTTTCGCCGATCCGGCGGCCGCGGAAGCGATCCTCGACATAAAGATCCTGCACATAGACGCCTGGACGGCCCATCCAGGTGGAGAAGATCGGGAAATGCAGGCAAAGCCCGGCGAATTCGCCGTCGACCTCGGCGATCAGTGTCGAGAAGGCGGGGTTTGTACCGAAGCCGTAGCGACGGAGGTCATCGGGCGTCGAGGTGATTTCCTGATGCGCGCCGATGTGGGTGCCGAGGCGCAGCAGGGCTGCGTGGATGGTCTCGACGTCGTCGATGCGGCCGGGGCGAAGGGTGACGGTTTGGGAGGTTGCGGCCTTGTTCATTGGGAGCATGGCGCCCAGGCACCCCCCTCTGTCCTACCGGACATCTCCCCCGCAAGGGGGGAGATCAGCAGTTCTGCCGACGGCGCTGTTCCTGCAATGTCGGCGATTGGCGAAAGCGGAGGCGATATCCAATCTCCCCCCTTGCGGGGGAGATGGCCGGCAGGCCAGAGGGGGGTGGGCCGGAGCGCAAGCATCTCAGATTGGCTTTACCTTAAACGCCACCAACCCTCATCCTTCCACCGGCAGATCGAGTTCCTGCGCCAGCGCCTCCAGCGAGTCGCCGATGATGGAAATCATCTCGCCAATCTGTTCGCGCGTGATGATCATCGGTGGCGCCACCATGAAATTGTCGCCGTCGACGCCGCCCTTGACCTTGCGGCCATAGATGATCAGGCCGCGCGCATAAGCGTGATCGAGCAGGCGCTGCGTCGCCTTGCGGGCCGGGTCGATGGGCTTCAGGGTTTCGGGATCGGCGACCATTTCGCTGCCGGTGAGCAAGCCCTTGCCGCGCACGTCGGCGATGAAGGGGAAGCGTTTTTGCAACGCCTTCAACTCTGCGATCAGCACGTCGCCCATGGCGGCGGCGTTGGCGATGAGGTCGAGCCGGTCCATTTCACCAAGGACGGCAAGGCCGGCGGCGCAGGCCAGCGGATTGCCGGCATAGGTGTGGCCATGCTGGAAGCCGCCTGACGCAAGCAGCGGTTCGACCAGGCGCATCGGCGCGGCAAGGGCGCCGAGCGGCGCGTAGCCCGAACCGAGGCCCTTCGACAGCGCGATGATGTCAGGCCTGCAGTTCCAGTGGTCGCCGCCGAGGAATTTGCCCGTCCTGCCGGCGCCGCTCATCACCTCGTCGTGGATCAGAAGGATGCCGTAGCGGTCGCAGATCTCGCGGATGCGCGGATAGTAGCTGTCGGGCGCGACAAGGGCCGCCGTCGCCGCACCCCCGATCGGCTCCATGATGAAGGCGAGCACGCTTTCCTGCCCTTCGGCGAGAATCTTCTCCTCCAGCATGTCGGCGTAGCGGATGCCGCGCTGTTCCATCGAAAGGTTGTCGCGGTCGCGCCATGCCGTCGGTGCCGGGACCGTCGGCATCACCCGCATCATCGGTGTGAAGGTCTCGGCCAGCGCATCGTCGCCGGTGACGGATAGCGAGCCCAGCGTGCCGCCATGGTAGGAGGGGAAGCGCGTGATCACCTTCCAGCGCTTGGGCTGGCCGGTGGCAACCGCCCATTGCCGGGCAAGCTTGATACAGGATTCCGTCGCTTCCGAACCACCGGAAACGAAGAAGATGCGGTCCATGCCCTCGGGAAGTTTTCCGGCCAGCTGGCGCGCCAACTCTTCGGCGGGTTCGTTCTCGAAATGCAGCCGGTAGGCAAAAGTGGTCTTGTCCATCTGCCGCTTCATGGCGTCGAGCACGTTGCGGTTGGAATGGCCGATATTGGCGACCATCGGCCCACTCGAGCCGTCGATGAAGCGGCGGCCGTCCTTGGTCCAGAAATAGATGCCTTCGGCGCGGTCGACGAGGGGCCGGCGCAGGCTGGAGAGATAGAACAAATGCGACGGCGGCCGAGCTTCGATTTCGGGCGAGGGCTTGGCTTGGGACTTCGGCATGTCAGGACTTTCCAAGATAGCGGTCGAGAACATTTTTCGTCACGCGTTCGACCATCGCGTCCTGCCTTAGCAGGCCGGCGACCCATTCGCAGCTTCCGGCATGGAAGACTTCGCCCTTGCCGCGCGGAAAATTGACGATCATGCCGTTGCCGCGCTTGACCTTGTCGAGATTGGCGTCGCTCGCCTCGCCGAACAAAGTCTCGGCGGTGAAGCGGCCATCCTCGTCGGTGAGGAACTGGTCCTCCATCGGGATATCGGCGCTCTCCTCGACCTGGCTCGCCATGCCGACGGCCAGCACCTGCAAGCCGTCCGGCGCGCCGCTGGTCGCGGTCGGGTAGGGCAGGCCGCCACGGATCTCGAAATCAAGGCCGTCGACCTCATAGCCATAGACATGGCTGTCGGCGCCGAGCAGGTCGCCATAATAGATGCCGGTGCCGGCGAAGACCCAGTGCTCGGGCCGATAGACCGGAAAGCCGCGCACGCCGCGCGGCGCGCAGCCGCCCCAGCCGGCATAGACGCCCCTGGTCGCGTTGAGGCCGAAGGTTGCGCTGCCCGGACGGCCGATCTCCGGCGCTTCCCAGGAATTGGTGGCGCGGGTGACGTCGCCGCCTCGATAGGCGGGGTCCTCGGCGCGGGCGCGGTATTTGTAGCAGACCTGGCGGCGGCCTTCGTCCTCGAGCCTGGTCTGCCACATGAAATTGCCGGCGAAGCGCGCCGCATGGCCGCCGCCGGTCACATAGGCGTCGACCGCGTCGCGCATCTCCCATGTCCAGTATTCGTCATGACCGACGAAGACGACGCAGTCGTAGCCGTCGAGGATTTCCGGCGAGAAATGCAGTTCGTGCTGGCTGGCGAGATCGACTGCATAGCCGTCGCGCTCGGCGAAGCGGAAGAAATGACTGTCATAGCTTGCCCAGCCGGAAGAGGCGTATTTTTTCGAATGTCCGGTGGCGAAAGCCCATTCCATATGCGGATAGCGCGGCACGGTTTTCTGGGGCACGGCGACCTCCAGCGGCACGCGCGGCGCATCCTTGGGGAGCACAACGAAGCCGCGGCACCAGGGGCGCTGCGTCGACACCATGGTCGCATACTGGTCGCGGTTCGGGCCGGTGATGCCCTGATAATGGTTGGAACCGCCCCAGGTGTTGTAGGCGAGCCAGGTGCCGGTCGCGGCGACCTGCAGCAGCCGGCCGGGCTTGCGGCCGGGATGGGGCGAGACGATGAAGAGGTGATGGCTGTGGATCAGCTTGCCGTCTCGGCCATCGGCCAAGAGCGTGACGCGATAGGCGCCGGATGGCCAGTCGTCGCCAATGCTGAATTCGAAAGAGGCTTCCCAACCGCAGCCTTCGACCGAGCATTGGTCGGGTGTGTCCTGCCAGCGCGCCGACAGGCCGCCTTTCTCGAGGACTTTGGTTTCAACCGCTCCGTCGCGGGTGACGACGATGCTGAATTGCGGCGCCGTCGAGCTCACATAGAGCGTCACCGTCTCACCCTGACGATAGGAAAACCGGTCGCTGTAGCACCAGATCTCGCCGCTCGAACCGTCCATGCCCGGCCATTCGTAGTAGTGGCCACGCACCGCCTCGCGGCGCTGTTCGGGCGTCAGCCCGAAATCGGGGAATTTGGTGGGCAGTTGCGTCAAGGAACACCTGAGGTCACGAGGCCGTCATTGAGACCATCGACCGGCCGAGCGTCAAATGGAAAGCATCGGACCAGCAGGCAGTTGCGCTTGGCGATATCCGGCAAACCGATTATCTCATCGTGGGGCGACGCTTCAACGCCGGGAGCCGACATGCTGCGAGTACAAAAGGTCAAGGTCGACGACATCTACGTGCCGACGGCGCGGCGCAAGACGCTGCATCCCGAAACCGTGCGCCATCTCGCCGAGGACATTCTCGAGAATGGCATGAAGACGCCGATCCAGGTGCGCCACGACGGCAAGCGCCACATCCTGGTCGAAGGGCTGCACCGGCTCGAAGCCGCCAAATGGCTGGGTGAGACCGAGATCGACGCCTATCTCGTTCAGGCCAAGCGCCACTGATCTCTTCGCCCGGGCCGCGGCATCACCGCAATCGATCGCATCCCATCAATGTTTTTTGATTGACCCGGTCAGGCCGGCCGCTACCGTGCCGGCATTTCCTCGAAACAGGTGTCGGCGATGACCAAATATGAGGGCGGGTGCCTGTGCGGCGCGGTGCGTTACAGGGCCGAGGCCGAGCCGATCAACGAACGCGTCTGCCATTGCCGGATCTGCCAGAGAGCAATCGGCGCGGCCTTCAACGCCCGCCTGCTCTTCCGCATCGACGACGTGACCATCGAAGGGCCGGTGGCGACAATCAATTCCACGCCGGACCTCAAGCGCGGCTTCTGCCCGGTCTGCGGCACGACGATGTTCTCGCGGCGTGACTCCAGGGGCATTCTCGGCGTCACGTCGGGCTCGCTCGACGACCCATCGCTGTTCAAGCCCGACGTGCATTTCTGGACCGCCTCGAAGCAGCCCTGGGTGATGTTTGACGATGGCCTGCCGCAATATGAGAGCGCGCCGCCGGCGTAGCGTTTTACCTTGGTGGCCGAGCGAAGCTCGGTCGGATGAGGGGTGTTCCAGAAGACACCGACGTCTCATTCCGCTGGAGCACCCCTCATCCGTCTCGGTGCTACGCGCCGATCCACCTTCTCTCACAAGGGGAGAAGGAAAAACTGCACAAAAAATTCATCTTCGATTCACGAGATAGCCGGCAAAGCGTCATTGGCGGGCCATCTTTGGCTGCCTATCTAAGCGCCATGCGGGCAGGCACCGAGGAGGCGCGGATGAGCGAGAGCATCAACACCCTGGACGAGCTTTTGAACGACCCGATGATCCAGCTTGTGATGGCGCGCGACCGCGTGCGACCGGCCGAGCTTCGCCTGCTTCTGGAAAAGGCTCGCGACAGGGCTGGCGACGATTCTCGCATCGACCAGGCTTCGGTGCCGCCCGCGCATGTGGTGGCAAGAAGCTGCCTGAAGCAGTGGCTGTACCGCTGAGGCAGCTCCAGGGAAAATTGGTCAGCTCGAATGCGCGGGCAGGTAACTGTAGTGATCGCGTAAATAGGCGAGCTTGAAGCCGAGCCGGTCGTAATTGCGATACGCCGGCCCGTCGCGATCGGGGAGCGGCGCCTCGATATCGGTGACAAACAGTTTCGCGCCGGCGGCGATGCCGTCGCGAACCAGTCTTTCCCCAAGCATGGCATCAAGATCGAAGCTCGGCGCCATGATGCCTGGCACCGGCGCGTCGATGCCGCTCCAGGCGGCGCCGTCAGCGCCGATAAAGAGCGAGCGCACCGCGGCGACCGCGCCCCTGCGTTTCAGCATGTAATGACGCCAACCCTTGCGGCCGACAAGCGCCATGAGCCAGGGCGAGGTGGGAAGCCTGTATTTGGCATCGAGAAAGGAAGCCCACTCCGAAGCTGTCCTGGGCGTGACCTCCTCGACCACCAGATCGTCGACCGGGATCAGCGGGTCACCCTGGAAAAGCGGTTCGTCCGGCAGCGGCGTCGCGTCGCGATAGATGCGCTCCCAGCCGCCCTGGTGCTGCAGGCCGCGGGCTTCCAGCCAGCATCTCAGCCGCGACGGCTCGGTGTGTGGATTGGTATAGAACCACGGCCGCCTGATGCCCGCGTCGCGATAATGCGCGAGCAGCGCGTCGAGCTGAGCCTCCGAGGCCGGGCTGTCGACGCCGATATTCTTCACGCAGTTGAAATGGATGAACGGGATCGTCGTGCAGGTGGTCCAGACAAGGTCGCCCTCGCTCGCGATCGACAGCCCTTGCCGCGCCGCGAAGTCCGCGGGCGCCGCCTCGTAAAGATCGAGCCAGGCGGCGACTTCGGCGCGCTCGATGGCGCGGCTGACATCACGCGCGACCTCCTCGATCGCGATTTCCGCAACATGCGTTTCCGGCGGCATGACTGGCTGCAGTTCCGAGAGGGCGGCGGTCGACATGGAGATGCTCCTCCGAATTACCTTACAGTGTAAGATTAGCGGATGATAATATGGAGATGACCGTTGTCAAGCAGGATTAGTGGCACCTTACAAATCCGTGAGTTGGAATCACGCTATCGTGAGGCTAAGCCTGTCCTCGAAGGCTTTTCGAATGACGATTCACTTTTGCCTCCGACCACCGGGGCGCTGGGAAAAGGGTTGAGATGACCGACGTCTGCACTCAAGGACTGGATACCGGCTTTGTCGGCCTGGGTTATGCCAAGGTGGCATTTCTGGGCATCGTGCAAGGCATCACCGAATTGCTGCCGATCTCGTCGACGGCTCATATGCGCATCGTGCCGGCCGTGCTCGGCTGGCAGGACCCGGGTTCGGCCTTCTCCGCCGCCATGCAGCTGGCGGCGCTGGCGGCGGTGATCAGCTATTTCTGGAGCGATGTCAGGGACGTGGTGTTCGGATCGCTTTCGGCGATCTCGCGCCGCGATTTCGGCGACCGCTATTTGCGTCTCGCGATCAGCATCGTGCTTGCCACCGTCCCGATCGTCATTGCCGGCCTGGCGCTTTCCGGCGTGCTCAACGCCTGCAATTCGCCATTGCGCGGCCTGACTGTCATCGGCTTGGCCTGTATCGCCATGGCGATCCTTTTGGCCCTCGCCGAAATCTTCGCCAGCCACAAGCTGTTGCTGCGGCAGGCGTCGATCCTCGACGCGCTGCTGGTCGGCGTCGCCCAGGTCGGCGCGCTTATACCCGGCGTCTCGCGCTCGGGCTCGACGCTGACGGCGGCGATGGGGCTGGGCTTCGCCCGGCCCGAGGCAGCGCGCCTGTCATTCCTGCTTGGCTTGCCCGCCATTGCGCTGGCCGGCCTCAAGGAGCTTTGGGAACTGCACAAGGTGCATCTCGACGCGCATGGCTGGTCGATCCTGGCCGTCGGCCTTATCGTTGCATCGATCTCGGCTTTCTTCGCGATATGGGGGCTGATGCGTGTGCTCGAGCGCTTCTCCGCCTGGCCGTTCGTGATCTATCGCGGGTTGCTTGGCGTGGTGCTGCTGATCGGCGTCGCCACCGGCTGGCTCACCTAGAGGTCTCGGCCCTATCCGCTATATCGACGCTGACCCTCGGGTGCGCTGATGGATCTTGTGACACTGCTGCAATCTGTGCCCTTGCTGGCCACGCTGGTGAAGTCGGCGGTGCCTGCCGCCGTTGGCGCCGGTATGGGCCTTGGCCAATGGCTGGCCGCGCTGCCGCCTTGCCGCAACCAGGTTTTCGAGAGCGCGACCTATCTGGTCTGCGAGACCGATCCGAAGCACTTTTCCATAGAGTTGTTCTGGAAGAACAAGGATGGCGACCTCTACCGATCGCTGCACAATCTGCGCGGCGCGCAGCAAGCGATGGGACGCACCATGCTCTTCGGCATCAATGCCGGCATGTACCATCCGGACCTCGCGCCGGTCGGCCTCTATGTCGAGCGCGGCGAACAGATCACGCCGGCGAAGAGCGGATCTGGCACCGGCAATTTCTCCATGCAGCCCAACGGCATCTTTTATCTCAGCGCCGGCAAGGCCGGGGTTCGCGCGACCAAGGATTACCTGAAGCGTCCGCCGCGCGTGGATTACGCCACCCAGTCCGGGCCGATGCTGGTCATCGACGGCAAGCTGCATCCGAAATTTCGTTACGACGGCACCTCGCGAAAGATCCGCGATGGCGTGGGCGTGCGCGCCGACGGCGTCGCGGTCTTCGCGATCTCGGACGACGTCGTCACCTTCCATGAATTCGCGCGGCTGTTCCGCGACCAGCTCGGCTGCCCGAACGCGCTCTTCCTCGACGGCTCCATTTCGAGCCTCTATGCGCCTGGCATCGGCCGCAACGACGATTTCTGGAATCTTGGGCCGATGATCGGCGTGTTCAGGCGCTAGCCGAGAGGCGTCTTTCGGCGTGGCAGCGAATCATCCGGTCGCGCCAAAAGTAAATTTTGATTCAAACTTTGTTGGTAATTTCTCATTAGGAATGGGGTTTCCGGCGGCGCTGTTCCTGCCTTCGGTCTGTTTTTGTTTTGCGTACAGGTCAAGATGCGGATTTTTGGCGTCGTCAGTTTCGTGCTCGCATCGCTTAGCCTTGCCGGCTGCTCGTCCACGTCGGGCGTCGATGCCTTGCAAATGCCGTCCAACGAGACGACGAGCTCGGTCGTGCGGCCGAGCGCGCCGGTGTCGAAGGGCGTGAGAACCGCCGTGACGGAAAAAACCGTCGACACCGCGTCGATGTCGGGCGCTTCGCGCTTCAAGCCGCCGGCGCCGCTGCTTGACGAGAGTAACGCGAGCTCCGACGACGATAACTCGCGCCCATTTGGCCTTGCCGAGGAGGAGACGGTGAACTTCCCGGCGCAGGGTCTCCCGGACAGCACCGAGCCGCCGGTGCAGGAGGCAGCGCTCGTCTCGCCGCCGAAGCGGCTGTCGCGCGCGGCACCCGCGATGCTCGCCGGTCCGGTCACCCGCTACGCGTTCCGTGACGCCAAGCCGATCAATTTCGGCCGCGCCTCGCCCCGCCATCTTGCCGTGCACGGCGTCGACGTCTCGCGCTGGCAGGGCGACATCAACTGGGGGAAGCTGCGCGCCCAGGGCGCCAACTTCGCCTACATCAAGGCGACCGACGGCGGCGACCATCTCGATCCGATGTTCATGAAGAACTGGCGCAACGCCGATGCCGCCGGGCTGAAGCGCGGCGCCTATCATTTCTTCTACTGGTGCCGCACCGCCGGCGAGCAGGCCGACTGGTTCATCCGCAACGTGCCGAAGATGGACGGTGCGCTGCCGCCGGTCATCGACGTCGAGTGGAACGGAGAGTCCTCCTGCAAGCGGCGGCCTTCGCGCGAAAAGGTGCTGGAGAAGATGCAGGTGTTCATGGACAAGCTGGAGCGTCACTACGGCCAGCGCCCCGTCATCTACACCAGCCCCGACTTCTACCGCGACAATCTGCGCGGCGCCTTCCTCGATTATCCGTTCTGGCTGCGCGCCGTGGCCGCACATCCGTCAAAGGTCTATCCGGGCCGCAAGTGGCTGTTCTGGCAATATTCCGGCTCTGGCCTGTCGCATGGCGTAAGCGGCCGCATCGACCTCAATGTCTTCCACGGCGACGAGCGGCAATGGCGCGCCTGGCTCGGCGGCGGGCAGATGGTGGCCGACGCGGACTGAGCGCATTTTCCCTTCTCCCCTTGTGGGGTGAGAAGTGGTCCGCGCAGCGGACGAAAAGCCAATTGCTTGGCTTTTCGAGCTTCGAACGCCCTGAGCCTGCGAAGGGCCGGATGAGGGTGTTCCAGGGAACGCCGTCCCTTTGAAGTATTGGGCCGCAGCGCGCCTTCGTCATCCACGGGCGAAGCAAGGAGCGAAGCGACGCGCGCAGACCCGAGGATCCATGCCGTGACCTGCTTCGTAGGGCGCAACGGTGCAGAATTCTGAACTGCTGCAACGCCTTGATGTCACGGCATGGATTCCAGGGTCTGCGCGCGTCGCTTCGCTCCTTGCTTCGCCCTGGAATGACGAAGTAGGGCGTTGCCTACTAAGCCTCATTGATCATCGCCTCGATGTTGTAGCCGTCGGGATCGAGCACGAAGCAGGCGTAGTAATGCTCCGCATAATCCGGACGTGGGCCGGGCGCGCCATTGTCGGTGGCGCCTGCCTCGAGCGCCGCGCGATAGAACGCATCGACCTCGGCCTTGCTCTTTACCCGGAAGGCGACATGCAGATGGGTGAGCGGCGGCTTCTCGCCGGTGCTCTGGATCTCGAACAGGCAGCCATTGCCGACATCGAAAGCCCAGAACACGGCTTCCTTGCCGAAGGACACGCTGTAGCCCAAAGGCGCAAACGCTTTTCGTAGAAGAGCTTGCTCTTGTCGAGGTCACTCACTTCGATGGTGATGTGGTCGATCATGACTATTGCGAAAACCTTTGTAGCTGGTCCTCTGCGGGGCCATCTATATCCCCCGAGTCTCCCTTCTCATTGCAAAGAGAAGGGAGGGTAGCCCGTCCTTAGACCTCGGTCTATTTGTCTTTCCGCTGCTTTCGGCTTCTCGCCTCGTCCGCAATCAGTCGGGCCCTTATGGACTGCCACCTGTCAGCAATCTCAAGGCACGAAGCTGCCAATAGTTTTCGACGTTGGCTGTAGTTACGAGGTCCGGTGAAGATTTTCTGGGCAAAAACGTCAATGACAAAACACAAATCTGGGCGAGGTTCACCGGCACCAGCGAACGACTCCTCGGCATACCAATGTAGGAGTGCACCGTGGAGCGCTGAGGTTTCTGTGGTTAGCGGCAGCGTTTTGCAGATGTAGGGTTTAACCAGACCGAATGCTGATGACTTTTTCCCTATCTGCGGCAACTTAAGGGAGTTCGTCGGTCGAACACCAACAGCGACGCCACCAAGAGAGAAACGCGGCTGGCTATCAGGAATTCCGACTATCTTTGCGGCGACAGGCAGTGTTGCTAAGGTCATGGTACGGCAAAGCTCTATTGCATCATGCGCTGTGAGCAGCCTTTGCTCATCATGCGACGTTGTAGGCTCACGAGACAACAGGGCTTTGTCGAGCTGTGTTAGTCGGGTGTCGTCTTGTCCGTGAGACTCAATAAAATGCATCATTGCGCGCTCGATTTCGTTGTAGCGTGTGTCCAGAAGAAAGTTTTTTGGTTTTATTATATCTTCGATAATCGCAGTTCTTCGAGTGGATCGCGCGAAACAATATTCAATTAACTTGTTAGCGCTTATTTGTGGCTCGATTTTCATATAAGAGAGATCCTTCTCAAGGGTCGTTAAGTTACGGAAAGCGACGGTGCCTTCTCGACTCTGAGAGAAGAATCTCCATATAATAACCTTGTCACAGGAGATGGGATTCTAGATCTCGTCGCCCCGCGTGGGCTCCGGCTTTTCGCGGTAATCCAAAGCCGATCCGATGAGGGTCGGCTTTGGTGTTTTTGAGCGCACTCGCGCCATTTAAAATCTTTAAGGCTGTTTCCCTTTTTGTTCCCTTTGCCATTTCGGCCCGATCCTACGACCGGGCCGATCATGTTACGTTTTACGGCTTAGATTTCTCAGCTGCACCCGCTCGTCGAGCCACACGTGTCGCACTTCTCGCAGGTGCCGTTCCGCACCATGGTGAAGTTGTGGCACTCGGAGCATTCGTTGCCGGTGTAGCCTTGCAGCAGCGACTGCTGGCGCCTGGTCGCGGCGAGCTTCTTCGCCTCGGCGGCCTCGTTGGCGGCGGCGTCGGTGAAGAGCGCCTCGGCGCCGCCGGCGGCTTCGGCTTCCTGTTCCACCATATCCTCGGCCAGTTCCCTGGCGCGCTCCTCATAGTCGCGCTTGTAGGCAAGCGCCTCGTCGCTTGCCGGCTTCAGCGCCAGCACGTTGGAGCCGGCGAAGGCGGTCGGGGCCGCGCGGGCAGGGGTCGTGGTCGGGGCTGGGCCGCCGAAGCCCTTGGGCTCGCTGCCGACGCCCGACACCAGCTTCACCGGCGATGCGCCGCGATAGAGGCCCTTGGAGAAGGGTGTCGCCTTGCCTTCGGTGATGCCGCGGCCAAGTGCGGTCTTGTCGAAGTCCGACTGGTCGACATGGGCGAGGTCGTGGCGGCCGAGATAGGAGACCGCCAGCTCGCGGAACACGTAGTCGAGGATCGACGTCGCGTTCTTGATCGCGTCATTGCCCTGCACCATGCCGGCCGGCTCGAACTTGGTGAAGGTGAAGGCCTCGACATATTCGTCGAGCGGCACGCCATATTGCAGGCCGAGCGAGATGGCGATGGCGAAATTGTTCATCATGGCGCGGAAGGCGGCGCCTTCCTTGTGCATGTCGATGAAGATCTCGCCGAGGCGACCATCATCGAACTCGCCGGTGCGCAGATACACCTTGTGGCCGCCGACGACGGCTTTCTGGGTGTAGCCCTTGCGGCGATTCGGCAGTTTTTCGCGATCGCGGTAGAGCCGCTCGATGACGCGCTCGACGATCTTTTCGGTCACCTGCACCGCACGCTGCGCGGCGGGCGCCGCGATCAGCTGCTCGACCGCCTCGTCCTCGTCCTCCTCGCCATCGGCGAGCAGCGAAGCATTGAGCGGCTGCGACAGCTTCGAGCCGTCGCGATAGAGCGCATTGGCCTTCAGCGCCAGCTTCCAGGACAGCATGTAGGCGTTCTTGGCGTCCTCGACCGTCGCCTCGTTCGGCATGTTGATGGTCTTGGAGATGGCGCCCGAGATGAAGGGCTGGGCCGCGGCCATCATCAGGATGTGGCTGTTGATCGAGAGTGAGCGCTTGCCGATCTTGCCGCACGGGCTGGCGCAGTCGAACACCGGCAGGTGTTCGGCCTTGAGGAAGGGCGCGCCTTCGAGCGTCATGGCACCGCAGACATGGATGTTGGCGGCGTCGATGTCCTTCTTGGAGAAGCCGAGCGCCGGCAGCATCTCGAAAGAGATGTCGCCGAGCTGCTCGTCGGTGAAGCCGAGCGTCTCCTTCACCCAGTCGGCGCCCAGCGTCCACTGGTTGAACACGAACTTGATGTCGAAGGCCGACTTCAGCGCCGCATTGAGCGCCGCGATCTTCTCGTCGGTGAAGCCCTTGGCCTTCAGCGAGCCGGGGTTGACGCCGGGCGCCTGGTTGAGGTTGCCGTGGCCGACCGCGTAAGCCTCGATCTCGGCGATCTGGCTTTCGGAGTAACCCAGCGTGCGCAGCGCTTCCGGCACGGCGCGGTTGATGATCTTGAAGTAACCGCCGCCGGCGAGCTTCTTGAACTTCACCAGCGCGAAGTCGGGCTCGATGCCGGTGGTGTCGCAATCCATGACCAGGCCGATCGTGCCGGTCGGCGCGATGACGGTCGCCTGCGCGTTGCGGTAGCCATGCTCCTCGCCGAGCTCGATGGCGCGGTCCCAGGCGGCCTTGGCGTGGGTGGCCAAATCCTGCTGCTTGAGGTCTGACGCAACGAGAGGCACCGGGTTGACGGCGAGTTTTTCGTAGCCGTCCTTGTCGCCATAGGCGGCGCGGCGGTGGTTGCGCATGACGCGCAGCATGTTCTGCGCGTTGCGGTCGTAGTCGGGGAAGGCGCCGAGCTCGGAGGCCATCTCGGCCGAAGTGGCGTAGGCCATCCCGGTCATGATCGCGGTGAGCGCGGCGCAGATGGCGCGGCCCTCGTCGGAGTCATAGGGAATGCCAGAGGTCATCAGCAGGCCGCCGATATTGGCGTAGCCGAGGCCGAGCGTGCGGTAGTCGTAGGAGAGCTTGGCGATCTCCTTCGACGGGAACTGCGCCATCATCACCGAGATTTCGAGCACGACGGTCCACAGGCGAACGGTGTGCTCGTAAGCCGCGATGTCGATCGTGCCGTCTTCGTTGCGGTAGGGCAGAAGATTGATCGAGGCGAGGTTGCAGGCCGTGTCATCGAGGAACATGTATTCCGAGCACGGGTTGGAGGCCCGGATCGCACCGGCGGAGGCGCAGGTGTGCCAGTCGTTCATCGTCGTGTTGAAGTGCAGGCCCGGATCGGCGGACGCCCAGGCGGCGTAGCCGATCTTTTCCCACAGATCGCGCGCCTTCAGCGTCTTCAGCACCTTGCCGTCCTTGCGGGCGGTGAGCTGCCAGTCGCCATCGGCTTCGACCGCGCGCAGGAAATTGTCCTTCAGCGACACCGAGTTGTTGGAGTTCTGGCCGGAGACGGTGAGATAGGCGTCCGAATCCCAGTCGGTGTCGTAGGTCTTGAACGACATCGAGGTGTAGCCCTGGCGGGCGAACTGGATGACGCGGTAGATGTAGTTCTCCGGCACTGCGTCTTTCTTGGCAGCCTTGATCTCGCGCTTCAGCGCGGTGTTCAGCGCCGGGTCGAAGCAGTCGTCATCATGGCCTTCGCAATTGACGCAGGCCTTCATGATGGCCTCGAGGTGCTTCTTGACGATCTTGGAGCCGGTCACCAGCGAGGCGACCTTCTGCTCTTCATTGACCTTCCAGTCGATGAAGTCCTCGATATCCGGGTGGTCGGCGTCGACGATGACCATTTTTGCCGCGCGGCGCGTCGTGCCGCCCGACTTGATGGCGCCGGCAGCGCGGTCGCCGATCTTGAGGAAGCTCATCAGGCCGGACGAGCGGCCGCCGCCGGACAGCTTCTCGCCTTCGCCGCGCAGCATCGAGAAGTTCGAGCCGGTGCCGGAGCCATATTTGAACAGGCGCGCCTCACGCACCCACAGATCCATGATGCCGCCCTCGTTGACGAGGTCGTCCTGCACGCCCTGGATGAAGCAGGCATGCGGCTGCGGGTGCTCGTAGGACGACTTCGACTTGGTAAGCTTGCCGGTGAAGGGGTCGACGTAGAAATGGCCCTGGCTCGGACCGTCGATGCCATAGGCCCAGTGCAGGCCGGTGTTGAACCATTGCGGCGAGTTCGGCGCGACGCGCTGGGTGGCCAGCATATAGGCGAGCTCGTCGCGGAAGGCGCGCGCGTCGTCCTCGGACTTGAAGTAACCGCCCTTGTATCCCCAATAGGTCCAGGTGCCGGCAAGTCGGTCAAAGACCTGGCGGGCGTCGGTTTCGGAACCGTAGCGCTCGGCCTCGGGCAGCTTGGCGAGCTCGGCCTCGTCGGCGACGGAGCGCCACAGGAAGGAGGGGACGTCGTTCTCCTCGACCTTCTTCAGGCGCGCCGGCACGCCGGCCTTGCGGAAATATTTCTGCGCCAGGATGTCGGCCGCGACCTGGCTGAACTGCGCCGGCACATCGATGTTGTCCAAGCGGAACACCACTGAGCCGTCGGGGTTCTTGATCTCCGACAGGGCCTTGCGGAATTCGATCTCCGCATAGGCAGACTGTTCTGGCTTGGTGAAGCGACGCTCGATGCGCATTGGTCCGGTCCCTTTTGTCTATATATAGCGCCTTTACCCTGGGATTTCTGCCCCGCTGAGCGAAAAGCGCAGTCCGCCGTTTGCCGGCATCGCAGGCGACGCCGACACTCTCCTCGTCGCGGGCGCAGCCATGCAGACAAGCAAACGCCTTTCCAGGCGCTTACCCAGGTTGCAGGCCGACCCGCGGGTCCCTCGAAACTGAAACTTTTGTCGATTCCCTCCGTAGAGGGAGGTTCACACTATCTAGCGTCGAGCCTGCCTGCAAACACTAAATATAGTGTTAACAGATCATTTTTTCCAGGCCGACAATTCTCCCTTTCGCCCACCCAAGCCCTAACGATCCCAACGCTTCCGCCGGCCTCGTGAACAGGCGGAAATCCGGGCAAAACGCACAAAATCCGGGAAAAAGACCGGCCCTAAAACTCTCCGGTCGCGCCCGCAACAGGAGCGCATGGCCTATAAAAAGCGACTCGTTCCGACCCGTCAAGGATTCGTTTGCGTAGCTTTTGTGACCCCAACATCTTGTGTGTCACATATGTGGATAACGGGGACATGCGAAGCCCGGCTCTGCAGGCACTTGACGCGGTTTGTCAGCCTGCCGCGAAGCCAAGGCAGTCGGCGGCTTTTCATTTTAGCTGGCTTGCACTATCTGTTGCGTTCGCGCGGGGGCGCGCCTTGTCAACACCAAAAGCATCCGCTACGCCCCGCTCATGACAGTTACCGTACGTTTTGCCCCATCGCCGACCGGCCGCATCCATATCGGCAATGCGCGCACCGCGCTGTTCAACTGGCTTTTCGCCATGAACAACAAGGGCCGGTTCATCCAGCGCTTCGACGACACCGACGTTGCCCGCTCGAGGCAGGAATTCGCCGATTCCATTCTTTACGACCTGCATTGGCTTGGCATCTTCCCGGATGTCACCGAGTACCAGTCGCGCCGCTTCGAGATCTACGACGCGGCGGTCGAGCGGCTGAAGGCGGCGCGGGTGCTCTATGCCTGCTATGAAACGCCCGAAGAGCTCGATCTGCGCCGCAAGGTGCGCCGCACGCGCGGCCTGCCGCCGGTCTATGGTCGCGAAGCGCTGACGCTGACGCCGGAGCAGGTGGCCGAATACCAGTCGGACGGACGCAAGCCGCACTGGCGTTTCCTGCTGCCCAACTTCACCAGCGATCCGCTGCAGCCGGAGCGCACCGAGGTGCAATGGGACGACCTGGTGCGCGGCGAGGAGACGGTCGATCTCGCCTCGCTGTCGGATCCTGTGCTGGTGCGCGAGGACGGCACCTATCTCTATACGCTGCCTTCGGTGGTCGACGACATCGAGATGGGCGTCAGCCATGTCATCCGCGGTGACGACCATGTCACCAATACCGGCGTGCAAATCTCTATCTTCAAGGCGCTCGGCGCCGAGCCGCCGGTGTTCGGCCACCACAATCTGCTCACCACGGTCTCGGGCGAGGGGTTGTCGAAGCGCACCGGCGCGCTGTCGATCGAAAGCCTGCGCGGGGACGGCATCGAGCCGATGGCTGTCGCCTCGCTGGCCGTGCTTGTCGGTACGTCGGAAAATGTCACCGCCGCGCACGACCTCGCTGAGCTTGCCGGCCATTTCGACCCGGCGGCAACCTCCAAATCCGCCTCCAAGTTCGATCCGGACGAGCTCTTCGTGCTCAACCGCACGCTGATGCATCACATGTCGTTCGAGGAAGCACGCGACCGGCTGATCGTGCTCGGTATTTCCGGCGACAAGGCCGAGCCGTTCTGGCTTGCCGTGCGCGGCAATCTCGACCGTCTGTCGGACGCGCTCGCCTGGTGGCGAATCCTGAACGATGGTCCACAGGAGCCGGCCGAGTTTTCCGGCGAGGACCGCGATTTCCTCCATCAGGCATTCGAGCTGCTGCCGGAGGAACCGTGGAACGGCACGATGTGGAAGGACTGGACCGGCAAGATCAGGGAAGCCACCGGACGCAAGGGCAAGCCGCTTTTCATGCCGCTGCGGCTAGCGCTTACTGGGCGGACTTCGGGGCCGGAGCTTTCAGATCTATTGCCGCTGATGGGTCGGGAAGGAACGCTGGCCCGACGACCCTGACCTTGCGCTGATCCGGCGGCAGCGCCGAGACCGGCGACACCGGCACCTTGGTGGTCAGCCGCTTGATCGCCTCCTTGTCGAGCCCGCCTTGGGCATTGGCGAGTGTTTCCGGATCGGCGCCAGGATCGGGCTTGGTCGCCGGCACCGGAATGAAGGGCGCTGCCTCGTTCTCCGGCTGCGACTGTTCGGGATTGGGCGGGTTGCCGCCGATGATCGTGAAGTTGCCGGCCTGCGCGTTGCAGCCGCAGGTGGGCGGGCGCGAGAAATTGGGCTGCTTGTAGAGATACGCGGTCGGCAGCTCGCTGTAGGGGTGGCCGGTCACCGAGGAGGTCATGTTGCCGGCGTCGTCATCCATGCCGCGCGTATAGAAGACCTGCATCTCGGTGCCGGGGCAGCTCGATTCGCAGTTCTTCTGGTCGCGCTCGAAGTCGCCGACGGAGGCGGCGTTGGACATCGGGAAGAAGTAGCCGTCGCAGGTGCGCACGCACATCGTGCGGAACTCGCCGCCCAACCTGGGCAGGTCCATGCCGTCCGGCTGGTTGATGACGCGCCGGAAGTTGCGTGCGCTCGGATCATCGAGCGGCACGTCCGCCGAGTCCGGCATATCGGGGGCGTCGGGCGTTTCGAGCTGCTGATCCTGGCGGCCGAAAAGCTGCTCGAAAAGATTGCCGCCGCCATCGTCGCGCGCGGCCTCCTGAAGCGGGGCGCGGCGCGGCGCGATCTCATCGTCGCGGCAGTCATTGGCATCGAGCGCCGCCAGGATGCGGCTGCGGTCGCGCCGCGTGCCGCCGGCGGCCAGGCGCTCGCGCTTGGCCTGAAGGGTGTCGAGATTGGCGTTCATGCGCTGGATCGAGGCATTGATTGCCGCGCATTGGCTGACATTGCGCGAAAACAGCGTGAAGCCACAGCTGGCATCGCTCGCCCGGCTGCGGGCCTTGGCAAGCTGCTCGCGCTGGCGAGCGATGGCGTCGTCATATTTGCGGACGAGGCCGGGGCCTCCACCACCACCGCGTGCGGCGGCGAGTTCGGCTTCGAGCTGCCGGCAGATGCGCGAGGCCGCCTGGGATTCGGTCAACGCGCCAGCCGACGCCGCCAACGCTGCAAGCAGCGCCGTGAGATGCGTCAGCTTCAACCCTTTCATCCGCCTGGAATCCCCGACTGCCCGTGGCCGGAAGGCTACCGCGTTCGTGGTTAACTGTTCCCTAGTAAAGGCCACACCGATGCCAGCAAAAGCATGGCGATTCCAACAAACGCAACGTTCCAAACGAGTGAGCGAACCAAGGGAACGCCGAATGCATAGAGCGGAAGATAGACCAGCCTGGCCGAAAAATAGAGCCCGGCTCCCCACTTGCTGAGCGCGGTCTCGTGGCCAGCCGCGTGGACAAGAAAAACCGCCGCCACGAACACCGGAAATGTCTCGACGAAGTTTCGCAGTGCCCTTTCCAGGCGCCCCGCCATCCCTGTGAGCGGAGGGACCTCCGCGTCTCGGGCGCTGGCCGTCCAGCGGTAACCTCGCTGCAAGCTCGCCGAATGCGAAGCGAGAACTATGTGAATGAAACAAAGCACGCAACTTGCGGCGAGCATGGCTAGTTCGAAGCTCATTCAACCTCGTACCTGCCCATTCGATCGACGCCACCAACTTGCAATGAAGCACCATCGGTGTTTTCGGCCAGAGTCGTCCTCAGCCCAGATCGACCAGCGCCTGCGCCTTGTGCGCCGCCTCGACGACGGCAAGCGCGGTCATGTTGACGACGCCGCGCGAGGTCACCGACGGCGTCAATATGTGCGCCGGCTTGTCGGTGCCGAGCAGGATCGGCCCGACATGCAGCGCATCCATCATGGTGCGCAGCGCCGTCAGCGTGATGTTGGCCGAATCGAGATTCGGGAAGACCAGCAGATTGGCTTCGCCCTTCAGCCTGGAATGGGGATAGACGCGCTGGCGCAGATGCTCCGACAGCGCGGTGTCGGCATGCATCTCGCCGTCGCACTGCAATTGAGGCGCGATGCGGCCGAGGATTTCGGCCGCGCGGCGCATTTTCAGCGCGCTCGGAGAATCGCGCGAGCCGAAATCCGAATGCGACAACAGTGCCGCCTTCGGCTCGATGCCGAAGCGCTGGATCTCTTCCGCCGCCAGCACCGTCATTTCGGCAATCTCCTCCGCCGTCGGGTCGACCGAGACGTGCGTGTCGGTGAGGAAGATGATGCCGCGCTGCGAGATCAGCATCGACAGCGTCGACAGGTCCCGGTCCTGGATGCCCGCGCGGGGGCCGATGATCAGCGTCACGTTGCGCAGATGCCGCTCGAAGCGGCCTTCGAGGCCGCAGACCATGGCGTCCGCGTCGCCGCGCTTCAGCGCAAGCGCCGCGATCACCGTGTTGTCGGTGCGCACCATGGTGCGGGCGGCTTCCGTCGTGATGCCGCGCCGGCCGGCAAGTTCGATCAGGAGGTCGACATAGTGGCGGTAGCGCGGATCGTCTTCCGGATTGATCAATGCGAAATCGACGCCCGGCCGGATGCGCAGCCCGTAACGCTTCAGCCTGACTTCGATGACATGCGGGCGGCCGATCAGGGTCGGTTCGGCGATGCCTTCCTCCAGCACCACCTGCGCGGCGCGCAGCACGCGCTCGTCTTCGCCGTCGGCATAGATGACGCGCTTGGCATTGGAAGCCTTGGCGGAGGAGAACACCGGCTTCATCACAAGGCCGGAGCGGAAGACGAAGCGGTTGAGCTTGTCGATATAGGCGGCAAAGTCGGCAATCGGTCGCGTCGCGACGCCGGTGTCGCAAGCAGCCTTCGCCACCGCCGGCGCGATGCGCAGGATGAGGCGCGGATCGAAGGGCGAAGGGATCAGGAAATCGGGACCGAACATCGGCGTCTCGCCGGAATAGGCGCGCGCCGCGACATCCGACGGTTCTTCGCGGGCAAGGGCGGCGATCGCCCGCACCGCGGCCATCTTCATCTTCTCGTTGATGGCGCTGGCGCCGCAATCGAGCGCGCCGCGGAAGATGTAAGGAAAGCACAGCACGTTGTTGACTTGATTGGGAAAATCCGAGCGTCCGGTGCAGATCATGGCGTCCGGGCGCGCCGCCCTTGCCACTTCCGGCATGATCTCGGGATTGGGATTGGCCAAAGCCAGGATCAGCGGGTTCGGCGCCATGTGCTGCAGGAGCTCCGGCTTCAGCACGCCGGCGGCGGAAAGGCCGAGGAAGACGTCGGCGCCGGGAATGACGTCGGCCAGCGTGCGCGCCTCCGTATCCTTCACATAGGGGTCTTTCCAGCGATCCATCTCCTCGACGCGGCCCTTGTGGGCGACGCCGAAACGGTCGGTGACCCAGATGTTCTCGACCCTGGCGCCCAGCGAGACCAAAAGGTTGAGACAGGCAAGTGCCGCGGCACCCGCGCCGGAGGTGACGATCTTGATGTCGGAAATCGCCTTGCCGGCCAGTTCCAGTCCGTTGAGCACCGCTGCGGCGACGATGATGGCCGTGCCGTGCTGGTCGTCATGGAAAACCGGAATGCCCATGCGGGCCTTCAGCCGCTCCTCGACCTCGAAACATTCCGGCGCCTTGATGTCCTCCAGGTTGATGCCGCCGAAGGTCGGCTCCAATGCGGCAACGGTTTCGACCATCCGCTCGATTTCGGGCGCGTCGATCTCGATGTCGAAGACGTCGATGCCGGCGAATTTCTTGAACAGCACCGCCTTGCCTTCCATCACCGGCTTGGAGGCGAGCGGTCCGATATTGCCGAGCCCAAGCACGGCGGAGCCGTTGGAGACGACGCCGACCAGATTGGCGCGCGCGGTGTAATCGGCGGCGGTTGCCGGATCGTCACGGATCTCGAGGCAGGGCGCCGCAACGCCCGGCGAATAGGCAAGCGCCAGATCGCGCTGATTGCCGAGCGGCTTCGTCGCCTGGATTTCGAGCTTTCCCGGTGTCGGGTGCTTGTGGAAGAAGAGGGCGGCCTCGTCGAGGTCCGACCGGGCCGTTTTCTTGCTCTCGCCGTCCATTGCGGCCCTCCCTGCGATACTGCTTTGGAGCCTTTTAGCATGCGTCGGAGCGTTTTCGCGACGGCAAATAGCGGGCTCTGGCCCTCACAATGCCGGAGCGAAAATAACCAATCGATTCCAGCCTGTTGGCCCGTGAGCCTCAAGCCTTTTGGATTGGCGGCGGTCAGAACGCGCTGACGTAGAGACCGCCGTCGACCGGGATGTTCTGGCCCGTTAGGTAGCCGGCATGGACCGAACAGAGGAAGGCGCAGATCTGGCCGAATTCCTCCGGCGTGCCGAGACGCTTTGCCGGCACGTCGGCGCTGATGCGGGCCTTGCGCGCGGCGGCCGCGGCCGGGTCTTCCTGGGTGCCGGCCTCATGCGGGCCGCGCAGCCGGTCGGTGTCGAGCTTGCCGGGTAGCAGGCTGTTGATGGTGACGTTGCGGTCCATCACGGTACGCGCCACCCCGGCGAGGAACGAGGTCAAGCCGGCGCGCGCGCCGGATGACAGGTCGAGCCCGGGGATCGGCACATAGACCGACAGCGAGGTGATGTTGACGACGCGGCCAAAGCCGCGCTTGGCCATGCCGTCGATCACCGCCTGGATCAGCTCGATCGGCGTGACCATGTTCTGCGTCACGCCCTCGAGGATCTTTGCTCGGTCGAGCTCGCGGAAATCGCGGAGCGGCGGCCCGCCATTGTTGTTGACGAGGATGTCCGGATCGGGGCAGGCGGCAAGGATCGCCTTCTGCACGTCGGGCTTCGACACGTCGCCGACGATTTCGGTCACCTTGACCCCGAACCGGTCACGGATTTCCTTGGCGGTCTTGGCCACGAGTTCGGCGTTACGTCCGTTGACGACGAGATCGACGCCGGCTTCGGCCAGCGCCATCGCACAGCCGCGCCCCAGTCCCTTGCTCGAAGCGCAGACGATCGCCTTCTTGCCGCGAATGCCGAGATCCATGGTGATTTCTCCTGGTAAATTGCGGGCACAAGCTAACGCTTGAGCTGGACCAACCGCAACCGTCATACGGTTGTTGCATGAATCGGGGCATAGGCACGCGAAAGCAAAGGGTAAATTCGTGATGTCAGACCCAGAGCCCCGCACTTTCCGCGCATTGTTCATTTCCGACGTGCATCTCGGCTCGAAAGCGGCCAAGGCCGATTTCCTGATCGACTTCCTGCGCTATCATGATGCCGAAATCATCTATCTGGTCGGCGATATCGTCGACGGCTGGCGGCTGCGGCGCAGCTGGCACTGGCCGCAGAGCCACAATGACGTCGTGCAGAAGCTGCTGCGCAAGGCGCGCAAGGGCGCGAATATTACCTATATCGCCGGCAATCACGACGAATTCGCCCGCCAGTTCCAGGGCGTGCATTTCGGCGGCATCGTCGTTGCCGACCGAGCGATCCATGAAACCGCCGACGGCCGGCGCCTGCTGGTCATCCATGGCGATCAGTTCGACACCGTGGTGCACAACCAGCGCTGGCTCGCCTATCTCGGCGACTA
Source organism: Mesorhizobium australafricanum (assembly GCF_033977265.1). Classification (NCBI taxonomy): domain Bacteria; kingdom Pseudomonadati; phylum Pseudomonadota; class Alphaproteobacteria; order Hyphomicrobiales; family Phyllobacteriaceae; genus Mesorhizobium; species Mesorhizobium australafricanum. The sequence goes on from NZ_JAVIIT010000001.1 coordinate 625,810, forward strand.
TGCCTATGACACGGCGATGCTGGTCAACCGGGTGGTGACGAAGCTGCGCCATCTGCTTGGCCTGCCCTACTGGTCGTTCTCGTCCTGGGCCAAGGTCAAGGTGAAGAAGGCGGTGAACTTCATCGGCTCGTTCCAGACCGTGCTCTCCGAGGAAGCGCGGCGTTCGCATGTCGACGGCGTAATCTGCGGCCACATCCATCATGCCGCCATCGAGAACTATGGCGAGGTGCAGTACATCAACACCGGCGACTGGGTGGAAAGCTGCACCGCGGTGGTCGAGCATTTCGACGGCCGCATGGAAATCCTGACCTGGGCACATGTGCTGCCCGAATCCTCGGCCGACGAGGATGAGCTGGTGCCGGTCGACATCATAGACCTCAAGGGCAGGGCGGCGCAGGCGGCCTGAACGCGCCTGCCCGTCAGAGACTGGCCAACCCAGTTCGACCTCCCTGGCCCGAAATTTTCACCGAAATCCTGGGATCAAGGCAAGATGTCCCAAGCTCGGCCGCTGTCTTCAACAGCTTTGCCGCCGATCGATTAGTCCAGACGGTTCCGCCGCGCTTTGCCGCATGTTAGGGATCGAGACGCGTTGCAGCCGTCGAATGCAGCGTAATTGGATCGATTCATGTCGCTGCCGCCTTTGTCGCCCGAGCAACTCGTCAAGCCTAGCCATTTCGAATTGCGCATGAGCCTGATCTTCGCGACCTTGTTCGTGTCGCTAGGCACGCATCTGCCTTACTTTCCGCTCTGGCTGCAGGCGAAAGGTTTTCATGCCGAGCAGATCGCCATCATCTTGGCGGCGCCAATGTTCCTGCGCGTGGTGACGACACCGATGCTGACCGCGCTTGCCGACCGCGCGAAGGACCGCGCCAATGTCTACATCGCGCTGGTCGCTGGCTCGATGATCATCTCGGCCGGCTATTTCCTGCCGGCCACCTACGCAATCGTGCTTGCCGTGTCGCTGCTGCTCACCATCGTCTGGACGCCGCACTCGCCGATGGCCGATTCGCTGGCGCTGTCGGGCGTACGCCGCTTCGGCTCGAACTATACCGCGATGCGCAAATGGGGCTCGATCTCGTATCTGTGCGCCAATGTCGCGGGCGGATTCATCCTGGCGGCGACGGGTCCGCAGGCTGTTCCGGTGATCATTTTCGTGGCGCTTGGCGCGGCCCTTGTCGCGGGGCTGTGGGCGCCGCGCATGGGACGGCCGCGCAAGGCCTCGCCGCTTTCGGCCACCGAGATCCAGCACAAGGCACCCAGCCTGTTCAATGCCTATTTCCTCTATTTCACGCTCGGTGTCGGCATCATCACCGCCAGCCACGCTTTCCTCTACGGATTCGTGTCGATCTACTGGAAGTCGATCGGCATCGGCGATTCCGTCGTCGGCCTGCTGTGGGCCTGGGGCGTGGTGTCCGAAGTCTGCATGTTCCTGTTCTTCAACCGTATTTTCGCTTCCGTCTCGGTGGTCAGGGTGATGGTGATCGCCGGCATCGGCTCTATCGTGCGCTGGATCGCCTTTCCGCTGGTCTGGCCGCTCGGGCTTGGCGTCGCCGGCTTTTTCCTTGTCCAGTCGCTGCACTCGGTTTCGGTCGCCATGGTGTTGATCGGCCTGCAGAAGATGATCGGCGAGACGGTTTCCGAAGAGCGCACGGGTGCCGCGCAAGGCATTGCCTATTTCTTCAACGGCTTCTTCATGGCTGCCGTCACGCTTGCTTCCGGTCCGCTCTATGAGCGTTTGGGCGTCGACGGTTTCTGGGCGATGATCCCGATCGCTATCATCGGCATGGCGTTGATCGGGCTCGCTTCACGCTCAGCCCCAAAGCTCTCTGTCAGGGGGTGAAACCAGCGATCCCTGGTAGACAAGGCCGGGCTCGCGATCGCGCGCAAGCAGCAGCGGTCCATCGAGGTCGACGAAGTCGGCGCCCTGGGCAAGCAGCACCGCCGGGGCCATGGCGAGCGAGGTGCCGACCATGCAGCCCACCATGATGCCGAAGCCCAGGTCGCGCGCGCGGTCGCGCAATTTCAACGCCTCGGTCAGGCCGCCGGATTTGTCGAGCTTGATGTTGACGGCGTCGTAGAGACCGACCAGCGCATCGAGGTCCTTCGCCGCGTGCACGCTTTCGTCGGCGCAAATCGGCACCGGATGCACGATCCGGCGCAGGATGTCGTCCTTGCCTGCCGGCAGCGGCTGTTCGACGAGCGTGATGCCGTGCTGCGCGGCAAAGGCAAGGTTCGCCTCGACATTTTCGTCGGTCCAGCCCTCATTGGCATCGAGGATGATGCGGCTTTCAGGGGCGGCTTCCGTCACGGCGCGAATTCTCGCCATGTCGTTGTCGCCGCCGATCTTGACCTTGAGCAAGGGCCGCGCGGCATTGGCGCGCGCCTGCGCCGCCATGGCCTCCGGCTCACCCAGGGAGAGCGTGTAGGCCGTTTCCAGCCCCCGCAACGGAACCGCAAGTATCGCGTCGGCGACCGGGATTCCTGTCATCTTTGCTTCCAGGTCCCACAGCGCGCAATCTATGGCATTGCGTGCCGCCCCTGCCGGCATGGCATCAAGCAGCGCGATCCTGCTTATGCCGCCGGCGATCTGGTCACGCATCGCCTCGATAGCGGCGTATACGCCGTCCATCGTCTCGCCATAGCGCTTGTAAGGCACACACTCGCCGCGCCCGGAACGTCCCGCTTCAGCGATCGTTACGGTGATGACTTCGGCCTCGGTTTTGGATCCGCGTGAGATGGTGAAGGTGCCGGCGATCGGGAATCGCTCCATTTCGACCGAAATGACACGCGCCATAATTTTCTTCTCCGGCTGTGCGACACCAGTCTGCCGGCAAATCGACACGCCAGTCCCGTCACGCTAAACAGGACGCCATGTTGACCATCCGCAAACGCGACGCAAGCGGCGAGGCCGCCAAGGACGCCGAGCACCGGCCACGCGTTGCCGTGGGCGAGGAGGGCGGCGTGCTGGGCTGCGCGTTTTCGGGCGTGTGGACGACGCGCACCGTGGCATCGGTCGATGCCGACATGCGCAAGATCGAGCAGAGAAGCGGCGCGAAACAGCTGATGCTCGACCTTTCCCACATCGAAAAGATGGACACTGCCGGCGCCTGGCTGATCGACCGGCTGGCCAGCTCCTTCGAGAAGAAAGGCGTCGAGGTTCATTTGCAGGGGCAGAGCGAGATCGCCTCGATCCTGCTCGAAGCGGTCGGCGATGCAGTCCGTCGCGAGCCCGAATCGGGCCCGCCCGGGCCGCCCAACATCATCATGCGCGCGCTGGAGCTGGTGGGCCGGCGGGTCTTTGAAATGCGCGACGATTTCGTCGCTTCGATGAACATTCTCGGCGCCACGATCCGCGGCGCGCAGATGAAGCTCGGCCGCGGTCACGCGGTCAACCCGGCCGCGATCTTCAACCAGATCGACCGCATGGGAGTCGGCGCGATACCGGTGGTGGTGCTGATGTCGGCCATTGTCGGCGCCATCGTCGCCCAGCAGGGCGCCTATCAGCTTAGCTATTTCGGTGCCAACATCTTCGTCGTCGACCTCGTCGGCGTGCTGATCCTGCGCGAGCTCGGCGTGCTGATGACGGCCATCATGCTCGCCGGGCGCTCCGGCAGCGCGATCACGGCCGAGATAGGCTCGATGAAAATGCGCGAGGAGGTCGACGCGCTGAAGGTGATCGGCCTCAACCCGATCGGCGTGCTGGTCTTTCCGCGGCTCGTCGCGCTGGTGATCGGGCTGCCTTGCCTCACCATCATCGCCAATTTTGCCGCACTCGGCGGCGGCATCGTCGCCGCCTGGCTCTATTCCGACATTCCGCCGGCTGCGTTCATCGACAGGCTGCGCGTCGCCATCGATCTCAGCACCATTTTTGCCGGCCTGATCAAGGCGCCGTTCATGGCCTTGATCATCGGTATCATAGCGTCGGTCGAGGGCATGAAGGTCGGCGGCAGCGCCGAATCGCTCGGCCTGCACGTCACCGCGTCGGTGGTGAAGTCGATCTTCGTCGTCATCATCCTCGACGGGCTTTTCGCCATGTTCTACGCAGCGATCGGGTTCTGAGATGGCGAACGGCAACGGCGCGACGGCTACGCAGGACACGGACGACGACGAGATCGTGCTTTCGGTTCGCGACGTCACCGTCGCCATCGACGACAAGCTGATCCTCGACAAGCTTTCGCTCGACATCAAGCGCGGGGAAATCCTTGGCTTCGTCGGCGCCTCGGGTGCCGGCAAATCGGTGCTGTTGCGCACCATACTGGGGCTGATGCCGAAGCAATCGGGGACAATCAGCCTGTTCGGCGTCGATGTCGACAAGGCAAGCGACGCCGACCGCCTGCGCATCGATATGCGGCTTGGCGTCCTTTTCCAGCACGGCGCGCTGTTTTCGGCTTTGACGGTGCTGGAGAACGTGCAGGTGCCGATGCGCGAATATCTCGACCTGCCCAAGGCGCTGATGGACGAACTCGCCATGCTCAAGATCGAGCTGGTCGGGTTGCCGCCCGACGCCGCGCTGAAATTTCCTTCCGAGCTTTCCGGCGGCATGATCAAGCGCGCGGCGCTGGCGCGCGCCTTGGCGCTCGATCCCGACATCGTCTTTCTCGATGAGCCAACGTCCGGGCTCGATCCGATCAGTGCCGCCGAGTTCGACGAACTTGTCGTCAAGTTGCGCGATACGATGGACCTGACCGTTTACATGGTCACGCACGATCTCGACACGCTGTTCACCGCTTGCGACCACGTGGCGGTGCTCGGCAAGAAGAAGGTGCTGGTCGAAGGTACGATCGACGACATGCTGAAGAGCGATGAGCCGTGGGTGAAATCCTATTTCCGCGGAAAACGCGCCCGGCAACTTGATCTTGCGGCGCGCGCATAGCCATAAGTGGGGCGATGGAAACAAGAGCCAACTACGTAATTGTCGGCATCTTCACGCTGGGCGCGATCCTGGCGGCCTTCGCCTTCGTCTATTGGACGGCCGCCATCGGCGACAGGGGCGAAACGGCGATGCTGCGCGTGCGCATTCCAGGCTCGGCTTCCGGCCTCAGTCGCGGCAGCCTGGTGCTGTTCAACGGCGTTAGGGTGGGTGACGTGAAAAACGTCTATATCGACGGCGACGATCCGACCGTTGCCATCGCCGACACTGAAATCGCGCGCTGGACGCCGATCACCAAATCGACGCAGGCCGACATCGGACTTACCGGCCTCAGCGGCCAGGCCAATATCGAGCTCAAGGGCGCCGACCCGAAGGAAACCAGGCTTCTCGACGAGGCCGAGAAGGAAGGCAAGGTCGCCGAGATCGTCGCCAATCCGTCCGCGGTCACCAACCTTCTGCAGACGGCGCAGAACATTTTTACCCGCGCTGACAAGGTGCTTGGCGAGCTCGAAGGCTTCACCAAGGACGTTCGCGGTCCGCTGACGCAGACGGTCAAGAATGTAGAGACCTTCTCGGACGCGCTCGCCAAGAATTCCGACGGTATCGACAAGTTCCTGTCGGCGGTGAGCTCGCTTTCGGATCAGCTGAAGAATGTATCGGGCAGGCTCGACAGCACGCTGAAGGCCGCCGAAGGCCTGCTCAATTCCGTCGACAAGGACCAGATCAAGAGCATCGTGGCCAATGTCGACACGGTGACGTCGAACTTGAAAGAGACCAGCAAGCAGTTCGATACCGTCATCAACAACGTCAACACGGCGGTCGGCTCGATCAACGATTTCGCCAAGCAGACGCAAGGGACATTGGCCAAGGTCAACGGCGTGCTCGACGGCATCGATCCGGCCGACGTCAAGGCCGCTTTGGCCAACATCCAGAAAGCCAGCGCCAGCGCCGACAAGGCGGCCGCGGACATCGCCAAGGTCACCGACAAGATCGCGAACCGCTCCGACGACATCAATGATACAATCAAGAATGCCCGCCAGCTCGCGCAGCGCCTGAACGATGCCTCGGTGCGCGTCGACGGCATCCTTGCCAAGGTCGATAAGCTTCTCGGATCCGGCGAGGCCAACGGCGTGATGGCCGACGCCAGGGCGACGCTGAAATCCTTCAAGCAGGTGGCCGACACGCTGAATGCACGGCTCGGCACCATCACCGATAATCTGGCGCGCTTCTCCGGCCAAGGCCTGCAGAACGTCGAGGCGCTGGTGCAGGACAGCCGCCGCTCGATCAACCGCATCGAGGAAGCCGTGACCGACCTCAGCCGCAATCCGCAGCGCATTCTGTCCGGCGGCGAAGGCGAGGTCCGACAGTTCGATGGAAGGGCGCGGCGTTGACTTCGGCCACCGCGACCGCCAGAAAAATGAACTACGAGGTCGGATCGATCTTAGAGCGGTTCACCGTTTCACGGAAACGGCGAACCTCTCCATCTCTTTGTTTTTTCGCAATTCCGGACGGAAAACCGCTACACACTTTTCCTGGAATTGCTCTAGGGTCCGGGGACAACGGGGATCGCGCGTGACGTCGGGTAGGGTGCGAGGGGTGAGGTCGACGGTTGCGGCGCTGCTTGTGGTGACGCTTGGCGGCTGCGCGGTCTTGGCCGGCAAGCCGGCGCCGCTCGACACGTTCGAATTGTCCGCGCCGTCGGTCGACGTGAGTGCACACAGCCGCCGCCAGATCCTGATCGCCCAGCCCTCGGCGCTGAAGGCGCTGGACAGCCAGAACATCGTCATCAGGCGCTCGGACCAGTCGATCCAGTTCCTGAAGGGCGCGCAATGGGCGGACCGGCTGCCGCTGATCGTGCAGGCGAGACTGGCCGAGACGTTCCAGCGCTCCGGCAGCTTTGCCGGCGTCGGCAAGCCAGGAGAGGGGCTGGCGATCGACTACCAGGTTATCGTCGAGGTGCGCTCCTTCGAGGTGCGCGTCAATGGCGGCGAGCATGCCGATGTCGACCTGTTCGTGCGCATCCTGAACGACCGAAACGGCGAGGTGCGCGCCTCGAAGAACTTCACCGCGAACGCACCGGTCTCCGGCAGCGGCAATGCGGGTTATGTCGGCGCGCTGGACAGCGCCTTCGGCCAAGCGGCCGAGGACATCGTCCGCTGGACGGACCAGACGATCTGAGCGAGGTGCAGGGACGTCGCGCTTTTTTTGTTCGGAGTCATGATGGCCGTAAGTTTTGTTCAAAGGACATTTTCGGTCGATGGTGATGGCGAGGTTACCTGTCGTTTCTTTTCGCCCGAACCCGAGGACGGCGGAGATTTCCTATGTCGGTACGAAATGAAGTGGCCCGAGGGCTCGCGCTTCCGAAGAGCGCGTGGGGTCGATGCGGTGCAGGCGCTATTGCTTGCGATGCAAATGGCCCACGCTGACCTTTTGTCTGAACGCGAAAGAAACGGACGGCAGGTGTTATGGCTCGATCAACGGAGTCTTGGATTGCCTATAGCCAATTCAATTCGCGACTTGGATCCCGACGGGGGCTTCTGAACCCCGGGACGCACGAAAAAGGCGGGCTTTCGGCCCGCCTTTGATTTCCTCGATCGCCTGGCTCAGTGCAACCGGCCGCTGGCGTGAGCCAGCATGGTGTAGACCTTGCCGGTGTCGGACGTCAGATAGGTCTGCGCCATGATGTTGTCGCGGTCGTTGCGCGAGACATCCTTGAGCAGCTTCTCGAAATCCTCGCAGTAGCGGTCGACCGCGGCGCGGAATTCCGCCTCGGCCTGATACTTGCGACGGATATCGTCGAAGGTCTGCTGGCCTTTCAGCGTGTAGAGGCGACGCGTGAACACATCGCGCTCGCCGCGGCGATAGCGGTTCCAGAGCTCGATCGAGGCGTCATGGTCGATGGCGCGCGCGATGTCGACGGAGAGCGAGTTGAGCGACTCCATGACATGCAGCGGCGAGCGCTGGTCAGGTGTCGCGCGCGGTGCTTCCACCGGTGCCGCCGGCCGCAGCTCTTCCTCACGCGAGGCGTTGGTCAGGAGGTCGCGCACCCAGCCGCCCTGCGGGGGCTTGCCGTTCGGGTCGCGGCGCGGCGCCTCGGCGGGACGTTCCAGATCGAGCGTGCCGCGCAGCGTGGTCTCGGCAAGCGGTGCCTGCGGAGCGCGAGCCGTTGGTTGCGGCTGTGGCTGTGGCTGCGGGGCCGGCGGACGGCGCAGCGGCGGTTCGGCGGCGCGGGCCGGCGCCTGCGGAGCAGGGCGCAGACCACGCGGCTCGCCTTGTTCGCTTGAGCCGCTGCGGCCGGATTTCGCAACGATATCCGACAGTTCCTTGAGCGCATTGATCTGCTCGGAGACGGCGCGGCGAATGGCCGACGTCGATTCCTTGGCCTCTTCGGGCATCTCAATGACGCCCTTCTTCAGCTCGGCGCGGGTCAGGTCGAGCTCGCTCTTGATCGAGCCCGCGGTCCGGCGCATCTCCTCGGTCGCGTCGGCGAAGCGGCGCGTGGCCGAATCGACGACCTCGGCGATTGCGGTGCGGATCTTTTCCGCCGATTCCATCGTCCGGCCCTCCGCGGTCTGCATCGTCTGGCCGACGAGGTTCTCGAAGGAGCGCATCACCTTCTCGAGGTCTTCCGACTTCTTGACCAGGCCGACGGCGAGGTCTTCCAGCGAGGACTGGCGCTCCAGCGTATGCTCGAGATTGCTCTGCGCGGAGCTGAGCAGATTCGAGGCGCTGGAAAGCAGCCGGCTGTGCTCGTCGAACTTGGTCGCGATCGAGGCCACCTCGCGCAGCGTCGCCGAGGACAGTTCGGTGAGCCGCGTCGTGTTGGAATCGACCAGGCGCGCGGAGCTGGCAAAGGTCTGGGCGGCCTTCTCAGTGGTCGTGGCGAAGCTCTGCGTGCTGCCGGAGAGCCGCTCCTCGACCTGGCCGAGGTTGACGGCGGCCTGCTCGATGAGCTGGCCGAGCTGCGCGCTGGAGGTCGTCATGCGGCCGATGAGATCGGCCACGCTGTCGGCAAGCGAGGAACGCGCGCCTTCGACGGCGGAAAGCGTCTCGGCGGTACGGCCGGCAAGCGCATTGACGAGGGCCGCGTTTTCGCTGCGCAGCTTTTCGGTTGCCCGCTCGGTAACCTCTTCCATGCTGCGTTGCAGCTCCGAGCCGCCCTGGGCAAAGCGCTCGACCAGCGGCTTGGCCGTCTCGTCGAGGATCTTCGCCATTTCGGCCGAACGCGCGGCCAGCATGGTGTTGAGCTCGCGGGTGTTCGAACCGATGGTCCGCGCCGCCTCGTTGGTGCTCTGGCCGATATGCTGGCCGACCGCCGTGAAGGTCTCGGCGATGACATTGGCACGCGAGATGAGCTGGGTCTCGGCGCTGGAGACCTGCTCGTTGAGCTTCTGGCCCATGGTTTCGGCGGTGGAGGCGAGACGGTTTTCCACGCTCGCGACCTGATCCTCGACGCGGGCGGCGGCGGCGGCGGCGCTCGCGGCAAGCCGCTCGTCGGCGCCGGCCAGTGCCTGCTCGATCTCGCGGGCATGCACGGCGAGCTCCTGGCCGGTCTGGCGGGCGCGGTCGGCGACGCGCTGCTCGGTGGCGGCGAAGGCTCCGACAATGGCGTCGGTATGTTCGCCGATGGTCGAACTGCTACTGGCGATGCGCGACACCAGTCTGCTGTCGGCATCGTCGAAGATGCGGGCAATTTCGGATGCCCGCGACGACAGCGCTTCCGAACCCTCGGCAATGCGCGAGATCAGATGCTGGTCAGCGGCATCAAAGATGCGGCCGAGATCCGAGGCGCGGGCGGCCAGCGCTTCGGCCGATTCGCCGATGCGCACCGAGAGCCGCTCGTCCGCGCCCTCGAAATTGCGCAGGATGTCGCCGGCACGCGCGGCAAGCGACTGGGCCGTTTCGACGGCGCGGGCAACAAGCTTCTGGTCGGCTGCGTCGAAGGTGTTGGCGATCTCGCCGGCGCGCGTGGCCAGCTTGTCGGCGGTTTCCTCGGCGCGGGCCATCAGCGAGTTCGACGCATCGTCGGCACGCGCCATCAGCATGTTGGACGTATCCTGAGCGCGCTCGTGCAGGCGGCGGTCCGCCGCCTCGAAGGCCTGCGCGATATCCTCGGCTCTGGAAAGCAGCGCCGCGGACGTTTGCTCGGCGCGTTCGGCAATCTTGCGATCGGCATCGCTGAAAGCAGCGCCGGCCTGCTCATGCAGGGTGCTGGTGACTTCCATGACCTTGTCGCGCAGCGCGCCTGCCACGAAGACCGCGGTCTTCTCCAGCACGCCGCGCACATTGTCGACACCGGTCGACAGCGCGCGCTCCATGGTGCCGGCGCGCTCCTCGATGACGCCGGTCTGGCGGCTGAAGGCCTGCTCGATCTTCTCGACGTCGGCGGCGATCGCCGCCGAGATGTCGCTGCTCCTGGCGGCGATCTGGTCGATATGCCCGGAAACCGAACGATCGACGTCCTTGCGCGCATCGGCGAGCTTGACGAGATCGTCCTCCAGGGCCCTGGCAAGCATGTTGCGGCCTTCGGACAGCTTGCCGACATGGCCGGCGATGATGTCGTCGATCTCCGAGCGGCTTTCAGTCAGCTTCTGAAGGTCCGCTTCGAGGGCGCGCTTGAGGATGTCGCGGCCTTCGGCGAGCTTCTCGACCTGGCCCGAGACAAGGCCGTCGATGCCGGAACGGCTTTCGGCGAGCTTGGCAAGGTCGGCCTCAAGCGCGCGCGTCAGCACATCGCGGCCTTCAGCAAGCTTTTCGACCTGGCCCGCGACAAGGCCGTCGATGCCCGAACGGCTTTCGGCGAGCTTGGCAAGGTCGGCTTCAAGAGCGCGCGTGAGGATGTCGCGGCCTTCCGCGAGCTTCTCGACTTGGCCGGCGACAAGGCTGTCGATCGAGGCACGGCTCTCGGCGAGCTTGGCAAGGTCTGCTTCAAGCGCGCGCTTGAGGATGTCGCGGCCTTCCGCCAGCTTCTCGACCTGACCGGACACCAGGCCGTCGATGCCGGCGCGGCTTTCGGCGAGCTTGGCGAGATCGTCCTCGAGCGCCTTGGACAGCGTCAAACGGTTCTGCGACAGCTGGTCGGCGTGGGTCTGCATGAGGCCGCTGGCATTGGCCATATCGGCATCAAGCGCACGCGAAAGCTCGGCGCGGTGGCCGGTGATCTTCTGCGAATGATCACCGATCGCGCCCTGGATCGTGTTGAGGTCTGCTTCCAGCGCGCGCTTGAGGATGTCGCGGCCCTCGGCGAGCTTCTCGACCTGGCCGGCGACCAGCCCGTCGATGCTGGAGCGGCTCTCCGCCAGCTTGGCCAGATCGTCTTCCAGCGACTTCGACAGCACCGAACGGTCCTGGACGAGCCTGTTCTGATGGTCGGCAATCGCGCCGCTTACATTCTGGAGGTCATCCTGCAGGGCTCTCGACAAGGCCGAGCGATCCTGCGCGAGCCTGTTCTGATGGTCGGCGACGACGCCGCTGACCGTCTGCAGGTCGGCGTCGAGGGCTTTCGAAAGCTCTGAGCGATCCTCCAGCACCTTGTTGGAGTGTCCCGCAATGGCACCCTTGATGGTGTTGAGGTCGGCTTCAAGCGCGCGCTTGAGGATGTCGCGGCCTTCCGCCAGTTTCTCGACCTGACCGGCAACCAGACCGTCGATCGAGGCGCGGCTTTCGGCGAGCTTGGCGAGGTCGGCTTCCAGCGTCTGCGACAGCAGGCCGCGGTCGTCGGCGAGCTTGCCGGCGTGGCTGTCGATCAGGCCGCGGATGCCGCTCAAATCGCTCTCAAGCGCGCGGCTGAGTTCGCCGCGGTCCTCGGCGAGTTTGGCCGAGTGCGTCTCGATCAGGTTCCTGATGCCGATGATGTCGGTTTCGAGCGCCTTGGCGAGCACGGCGCGACCTTCGGCGATCTTCTCGACCTGACCGGCGACGAGGCCGTCGACCGAGGCGCGGCTGTCCTGCAGCTTGCCGAGATCAGCTTCCAGGGCGCGCGCCAGAATGTTGCGGCCCTCGGCCAGCTTTCCGACGTGACCGGCGACCATTTCGTCAATCATTGTACGAGCTTGGACGAGCCTGCCGGAGTCTTCGTTCAAGGCCTGGGACAGGCGGTTGCGGCCTTCTTCGAGCTGCTCCAGATGGCTGCCCAGCGAAGCATCTATGGCGGCGCGCGACTCGTTGACCTTGCGCAGATCTTCTTCCAGCGCGCGCGAGATCAGGCCGCGGCCTTCCGCCAGCTTCTGCACCTGGTTGGTGACGGCGGCATCGATTGCCACGCGGCCTTCGGCGAATTTCGCCAGGTCCGCCTGCATGGCGGTGGCCATACGTTCGCTGCTTTCCGAGAGCTTGCGGCTATGGTTCTCGACGGCTTCCTCGATGCCGACGCGGGCATCGGCCAGCCGCTGGATGTCGGAATCGAAGGAGCGCGACACCACATGCCGAGCCGCTTCCATGCGACCGGCGAAGTCGGTGGCCCGGGCCTCGAGCATGGAGGAGGTCGACGAGATGATGTCCGCCATATCGGCGCCGATCTGCGTCTTGCCCTGGTCGATCATCGACGAAAGCGTGTCCTTGCTCTCCGCGAAGGCGTGAGCGATTTCCTTCGCGCGCTCCACCATCGTCTCGTTGATTTGACGCGCGCGCGCTTCAAGAGCGGCGTTGAGCTTTTGCGTGCCGGTGTCGAGCGCCTCGGCGCGGGTCTGGAATTCGCTGATCAGCGCCTGGCCGCGTTCGGCCAGCGTGCGCTCGATGCCGTTGAGGCTCGCCTCGAATTCGGAGTTCAGCGTGCGGGCAGCGCCGCCGAGCAGCGAGACCATGCCATTTGTGCGGTCGTCGAGCAGGTCGGTCAGCGAGCGGGTGAGGCCGTCGGTGGTGTCAGTCAGCTTGGCAATACGGGTGTCGAGCAGGCTGGCGAAAGCCTCGCCGGAGGTCGAAAGCCGATCGGTGATGCTGTCCAGGCGCGATTCGACGGAATCGAAGATCGACGTCGAGCTTTCATTGATGCGATCGATCAGCGTGTCGCCGGAATTGTTGATCGTCATCGACAGCTTGGTCGACGCGTTTAGGATGGAGTCGCGGATGATGTCGCTGGCCGATCCGATCTCGTCGCGCAGCGTCTCGTGAGCGCTGGCAATGGAGGCGCGCACACGCTCGGCATGCGTGACGACCGCCTCGCGCTCGCTGCCGAGACCGTCGACCAGCGAACGGATGCGGGCCTCGTTTTCGGAATAGGAGCGTTCGATCTGGCTGACTTCGCCGTGGACGAGCGTTTCGAGCTCGACCGCGCGGGCCAAGGTGCGCTCGATGCCTTCGCCCATGGCCGCCACCTCGCGGCGAACGGCCTGGCCGATCATCATGACACGATCCTGGGCGAGGTTTTCGGGCTCCGCCAGGCGAAAGGCGACCTCGGTCATCGATTGCGCGGCGATGCGCATTTCCTGCGCGCGCCGGATCATGGCAGCGAACGCCCAGAACAGGATGACCGGAACGATCGCGGCAACCGCCAGACCGATCAGTTCGGGACGGGCGAAGAACTGGTCGAAGGTGCGGATCTTCCAGATGCCCGGGCCGAACAACAGGTTGGCCAGGCCGCCGGCGCCGGCGATCCAGGCCAGCGAGATAAAGGCGATCACCCAATAGACGGTGCTCGACGCACGGCGGTTGAGGCTGTGCAGCAGCGTTTTGTAATCTTTCTGGCGGTCGTCATTGGCGGGCGTGAAGCCGGCGGGGGGCGTAAAGCCGGCCGGTTGCTGCGCATTGCGCGATTCTACAGGGCGCAATTCGGCCGGCTTGGCCGCGGGCGCTTTGGGGAACTGAGGGGTGTTTGCCGGCTCGGTCCTCTGGCTGCGGCCTTCGCGCGCCAGCTCGTCGGCTGCCGCCGAGATCTGCGCTTCCAGATCCTCCATCGACGCCGCCATGTCGAGGCCGCCGTCGTCGCCGTTAAGGTCAAGGTCGAGCGCCTTTTCCAGTTCCGCCGCCACGTCGCTGTCGAGAGACTTCGTCGTCGTAGGTTTCTTAGCCATGCCTTCGCTACCCTGTACTAGCTGCCGCGGGACTTATGATTTTGGCCTGATTCTGGCCCGATTCTGGCTTGTCTATCCCGCGCAGGAGGCTGAAAAATGGACCTTCGTATCGTAATGACACACAGGGGTAAAGAAAACATGCATTCCGGGCGATACGTAAAACTTTAAATATAAGGTTAACGCAAGCGTGATCCGGCCGCCTCTGTGACAACATTTTTCCCCTGCAACCGTTAACCCGTTGGCGACCGGAATCGCCTATTTTCCTGGGCTCGTCTGCCCGCTTGGTTGGAGTTGCAGTGCGTATGCGTGGCGAAAGTGGTATTGCGTTTTCCATGCCGGGGGGTGACGCCTCCGGAACGGCTGGATCCCGACCGGTGGATCTCGGCCATCTGGCACGTCAGACAATGGGTGACCGCGACCTTGAACGGGAGGTGCTGGCCCTGTTCGTGAACCAGTCGCTATCCGTTCGCGACCAGATCGCGGATGCCGACGCCAGGCAAAGAGTGCTCCTGGCACATGGCTTGAAGGGCTCGGCGCGCGGCATCGGCGCCTTTGCGGTCGCCGAATGCGCTGCGGTCATCGAAAAGCAACCGGAAGACATCCGGGCGCTCAAGAGGCTCAGCTCGCTGATCGAGGAAGTGCGCGATTTCATCGCCGGCATCAGCCGTTAGAGCCGGGTGATTTCAGTTCGAATCGACCTGAAATCTGAATCCGTCTCTAGGTCAAAGAGATGGAGCATGATGCCGTCCGAAAACCGCTTCACACTTTTCGGCATCATGCTCCAGCGCCGCCCTTTTTGAAAAACGTCATTTCGTGGCGCTTTCGCGCCGCAGTTGACTTGTCCGGCGGAGTGATTATCTCGGCTGCGACTCCTCAGGTGACTTAATGACCAAGCTGACTTACATCGCCCACGACGGGACCCGATTTGACGTGGAAGCCGAAAACGGCTCGACGGTCATGGAAAACGCGATCCGCAACGCGGTACCCGGTATCGAAGCCGAATGCGGTGGTGCCTGTGCGTGCGCGACCTGCCACGTCTATGTCGACGAGGCATGGACGGCCGAGGTCGGCGAGCCGGAGGCGATGGAAGAGGACATGCTGGACTTCGCCTATGACGTCCGGCCGAATTCGCGCCTCTCTTGCCAGATCAAGGTGCGCGACGCGCTGGACGGCCTTGTCGTGAGCGTGCCTGAACGCCAGGGCTAAAGGCCGCCTTCCCAATTTCTTTGTTCGTGGCTGCTTGGCAGCAGCCGATAGCTCATGCAGTGTCGCACCATTCCCAATGGGGCGCAGCGCATGACCGAGACCATCAAGACGGACGTTCTCATCGTCGGGGCAGGGCCGGTCGGCCTGTTTGCGGTGTTCGAGCTCGGCCTGCTCGACATGAAGTGCCATCTCATCGACATTCTCGACCGCCCCGGCGGCCAGTGCGCCGAGCTCTACCCGGAAAAGCCGATCTACGACATCCCCGGCTGGCCCATGATCTCTGCGCAAGGCCTCGTCGACAAGCTGATGGAGCAGATCCATCCGTTCAAGCCGGAGTTCACCTTCAACCGCATGGTATCGAGCCTTGAAAGGTTGGAGGACGGCAACTTCCGGGTCACCACCGACGAAGGCGAGGCGTTCGAGGCCAAGGTGGTCGTGATCGCGGCCGGCGGCGGCTCGTTCCAGCCGAAGCGCCCGCCCATTCCGGGCGTCGAGGCCTATGAAGGCAAGAGCGTGTTTTATTCCGTCCGGCGCATGGAAGAATTCCGCGGCCACGATCTCGTCATCGTCGGCGGCGGCGACTCGGCGCTCGACTGGACGCTCAACCTGCAGCCGATCGCCAAAAGCGTGACGCTGGTCCATCGCCGCCCGGAATTCCGGGCCGCGCCCGACAGCGTCAACAAGATGTATGCCATGCAGGAGATGAAGGAGCTGAAATTCCTGGTCGGTCAGGTCAGCGGCCTTGCCGGCACCGACGGCCAGCTGTCATCGGCGACCATCAAGGGCGGCCCGGAAGGTGACGTCGAGGTGCCATGCACCCGCATGCTGCCCTTCTTCGGCCTCACCATGAAGCTCGGGCCGATCGCCGAATGGGGGCTCAACCTGCATGAGAACCTGATCCCGGTGGACACCGAGAAGTTTCAGACGTCGGTCCCGGGCATCTTTGCCGTCGGCGACATCAACTGGTATCCCGGCAAGCTCAAGCTGATCCTGTCGGGTTTTCACGAGGTGGCGCTGATGTCCCAGGCGGCCAAGCGCATCGTCAGCCCCGGCGAGCGCATCGTCTTCCAGTACACGACTTCATCGACCAGCCTGCAGAAGAAGCTCGGCGTCCACGATTGACGATCATTCGGCAAGCACCGGCGCAATGTGCTCGTCCCGGCCGCGCAGGGCCTTTTCCGGCATCAGGAAGAGCGCGATAAGCGCCAGAACGAGCGTTACGCCGGCGGTGACGAAGATCATCACGAACGGCAGCGCAGATGCCAGTTGGATATGCGTCTGCGAGCCTTCGGCGGAGAGCGGCAAACCGTAGCCGAGCGCGACCGCGCCGAGCATGGCGACGCCCAGTGCGCCGCCAAGCGTACGCAGGAAGGTCAGTACGCCCGTCGCGACGCCAAGATGGGCGCGGTCGACGGCGTTCTGCACCGAGACGGTGGCAACCGGGAATATCGTTCCGCTGCCCAGGCCGATCAGAGTGGTCAGGATTTCGACCTCGAGCAGCGAAGCTTGTCCAGCAATGGCACTGAGCAGGCCAATGCTCACGATGGCCAGGCTGACGCCGACCATGGCGATGCGTTTGTAGTGAACGAAACGCGGGATCATGCGGGCGCTAAAGGTGGCGCCGGCGACCGTGCCGAGCAGGAGACCGAGCATGGCGGTGCCGGATTCGCTGACCGAAAGGCCGACGATCGACTGCAGGTAGACCGGCAGGTAAACCGAAGCGCCGATGTTTGCTGCCTGCAGCAGGAACATCGACAGCGTGCCGGCGAGCACGATCGGGTTGCTCAACACTTCGAGGGATATCAAAGGCTCGGCCGCCTCGAGCAGCCTTAGCGCGAAGAAGGCCCAGAACACAGCCGAGCAGGCCAGCAGGCCGAGGATTTCGCGCGACAGCCACGGATAGGCGCTGCCGCCCCAGTTGAGGGCGAGCAGCAGCAGCGACGTGGCGATAACCAGCAGCACGGCGCCCAGCCCGTCGATGCTATGGTTCTTGGCCGCGATCGGCAGCTTCTTCAGCGGGTTGTTGATGATGGCCATCGCCAGGAAGCCGATCGGCAGGTTGATCCAGAAGATCAGCGACCAGTGCAGGTGCTCGGCAAACACGCCGCCGAGCAGCGGGCCGGCGATGCTGGCGACCGCCCAGGTGCCGGAGATCCAGGCCGCGTAGCGGGCACGCTCGCGCGGCGGCACGAGGTCGCCTATGACGGTCTGGGCCAGCGCGAACAGACCGCCGCCACCGGCGCCCTGGATGGCGCGGCCGATGACCAGCAGCAGCATGCTGGGAGCGAGCGCGCTGACCAGCGACCCGAGCAGAAAGACGAGGATGGCGGCGTAGATGACGGGACGGCGGCCATAGACATCGGAAATCTTGCCGTAGAGCGGCGCCATCGCCGTCGCGGTCAAAAGATAGCCGGTGACGATCCACGGCAGATACTCGGCATGGCCGAGCGCGCGTGCGATCGTCGGCAGGGCGGGGGCGACGATGGTCTGATCAAGAGCCGCCAGCAGCATCGACAACAGCACGCCGCCGATGATGGCATTCTTCTCGCTCTCGCTGATCGTCGGCGCGGCTTTCGGCGCCATCGCCTGTTTCTCGACGGTCTGGTCCATGCGTCATTCTTTCAAGCGCTGATGCTTGGGCGGCAAAACGGCTCTGGCCAGTCGCGCCTGTCATCGAACCCGCTCTATGTGTTCGATATAGGCCGATTTCGACCGCGGTTCGAAAGTTTTCCTGGTCTGGCACCATGCTTGGGCGAAATTGGCCTCGGATGCGGCTCGCCTCAGGTCAAGGCGGCGGCAGCCGGCCGGCTTCAACGCGCTCCATCCGGTAGCGCATCAGCCGGAGGATGCGGCTTTCGAAATTGACGCCCTCGACGCGGTCGAAGCGCACTTGGTCCTGATCGTGCCTGGTGAGCTCGGCTGCCTGGATTGCCGTGGCCCTGGCCTTTGCCTGCTCGCACGTCTTTTGCGGAGGGACCGCCTTCAGCGCATCCTCGAGCAGGCGCGCATGGTTCTTGGCGATCTCGACGTGGCGCTCCTCATGCCGCTTGATATCCGCCGATAGCGTGTCCCAGAAAAATCGGACGTCGGGATCGGATTTGCGCGGGCGCCGCCATTCGGGGAGGATCACCTTGACCTTCAAGGTGACGGCCGCGTCGGCGATCCGGCAAGAACCGGCGCTCTGCGCGTAGCTGATGCGGGTGGTAAAGGCCATCTGCGTGGCGCCCGGATGCCGCGACCCGGTGCTCTTCACCTCGGGGCCGTTTTTCGACAGCTGGTTTTGGATATCGTCGAGCGTGCGGCCGCCGACGCTGAAATAGCTGTAGGTCTTCACCAGGCTAGCCGCACCCGCCGGCATGGCGGTCAGGACGAGCGTCAGGGCGCAGAGCAGGGATCGGTTCATGATATTGCCTCTTCACGCACCTTGCTTTAGGGCCGTCGCCAGCGCAACGGAATTGATTTCCAGCGGATCACGCATGGTTGATGGACAATGACGACAAGGCGATGGCAGTTGGCGCATGGGCGCTATCTCGACCTCGGGCCGAAGGCGGTCGTCGTCGGCATCCTCAACGTGACGCCCGACAGTTTTTCTGACGGAGGTTTGTTCATCGCGCCCGAAAAGGCCCTGGAACAGGCGCGCCGCATGGTGGAAGAGGGCGCCGCGATCATCGATGTCGGCGGGGAATCGACGCGGCCGGGATTTGCACCGATCACGGCCGAGGAAGAGCAGGGCCGCGTGCTGCCGGTCATCGCGGCGCTCGCCGCTTCCGGTGAGGCGCTGATCTCGGTCGACACCTACCGTGAGGACACGGCGCGGCGGGCGGTCGACGCCGGCGCCCATATCGTCAACGACGTCTGGGGGCTGCAACGTGAGCCAGGCATCGCTCGCGTCGCGGCCGAGACAGGCGCCGGGCTCGTCATCATGCATACCGGGCGCGAAAGGCAGAAATTGCCTGACGTGATCGAGGATCAATTCCTTTTCCTGCGCAAATCCCTGCAGATCGCGCGCGCCGGCAATGTCGCCGACAGCCAGATCGTGCTCGATGCCGGCTTCGGCTTCGCCAAGGAAACGGCGGCGGAAAACCTCGACCTGATGGCGCGGTTTTCCGAGCTTCAGGCGCTCGGCTATCCGTTGATGGCGGGGACTTCGCGCAAGCGCTTCATCGGCTCCGCCACCGGGCGCGAGCCTGGCGAACGGGCAGCCGGTACGGCGGCCACCAGCGTCATCCTGCGCTTGAAAGGAGCCGACCTGTTTCGCGTCCACGATGTCGCAATCAACGTGGACGCGCTGGCGGTGACCGATGCTATGCTGGCGCGCGAAACCGAGCTTCCTCCCGGACACTGATCATGTACGTCATCCGCATGAAGAACTGCGCCTTCTTCGCCCGCCACGGCGTGCTGGACGAGGAGGAGACGCTTGGCCAGCGTTTCTATGTCGATGCCGAGCTGACCGTCGAGCCCAGCCGCCCGCTGACGGAGGATTCCATCGAGGATACCGTCAATTATGGCGTTGCCTTCGCGGTCATCGAGAAGATCGTGACGGGACATCGCCGCTTCCTGATCGAGGCACTGGCGCTGGAGGTTGCGAAGGCGCTCACGGCACGGTTCTCGCAGATCAGGAAGGCCGAGATCACCGTGCGCAAACCGAACGCGCCGGTGCCTGGCGTGCTCGATTATGTCGAGGTGACCGTTGTCTGGCCAGAATAGCGCCGTCTATCTCAGTCTCGGCGGCAACCTCGGCGACCCGGCGAAGTCCATGGGCGCGGCGTTGCGCATATTGGATGGCGACGACAAAACGCGCGTCACCGCCGTCTCGTCGCTCTACCGCACGCCGCCCTGGGGCAAGCTCGACCAACCCGATTTCCTCAATGCCGCCGCCGCGATCGAGACGGCGCTTTCGCCACGCGCGCTGCTCGACCTTTGCCTCGACGTCGAGAGGCGATTGAAACGCGTGCGCGAGGAACGCTGGGGGCCGCGCCTGATCGACATAGACATTCTGGTGTTCGGCGACCGGGTGATCCACGAGACCGGGCTCGAAGTGCCGCATCCGCGCATGCTGGAGCGCGCCTTCGTGCTGGCGCCGCTGGCCGAGATCGCGCCCGGGCTTTCGGTCGGCGGCCGGAGCGTGTCGGAACGACTTGGCGCCGTCGATATTTCGGGTATCGAGCGACTGCCGTCCGGCCGGGAATGGTGGCTTAGCTGATTCAGAGCGTTTCACCGTTCCACGGAACGGCGAAGCGCTCTATCTCTTTGCACTTTCTGAAATTGATTAGATCAGCCGGAAAAGCCGCCGCCGTCCAGGAATGCCTGTTCCTCGGCGGTCGTCGCGCGGCCGAGCATCCGGTTGCGATGCGGAAAGCGTCCGAAGCGCCGGATGATCTCCAGGTGCTCCTCGGCGTATTTCAGGTATTCGGGCGCCTTGGCGGTTGTGAGCTCCACCGAGCGTTCCTGATCGGCGAGCAATTCGGAATGCTCGAAGGGCAAATAGAGAAAGACGCGAACGACCTCGTCCAGTTCCAGATCCTGGCCGGCGGCGATTGCCTTGTCGGCGAAGTATCTGGCCAGGGGATCGGTCGCGCACATATGGCCGGTGCTGCGGAAACAATTGCGCGGGAACTGATCGAGCAGGATCATCAGCGCCAGCGATCCTTCGGCGTGTTCATTCCAGTCATCGCATTCGCGCCGCGCGGCAGCGTAATGCAGCTCCAGAAAGCGGCTGCGGAAATCCGCGTCGAAGGCGTCGTTCTTCTCGAACCATGCGTCCTCGCCGGCATCGCGCCAGAATTTGGTGACGGAAAGCGCTCGCGGATCGAGCTCTGCCATGCTTTGCCTCTCAGTTCTTGGTCTCTGCCTTGTTCAGTACGACGGCGGTTTCCTCGTTCAGCGCGCGGCCGGCGCGGCGCGGCTGCGTCAGCGGCGTCGGGATAGGCGTGCCGATATTGCCCTTCAGGAAACGCTGGCCTGCGCGCACGCCCTCGGCCAATTGCGTCTCGAAGCGCGCTTCGTCGCGGCGGCGGACATCCTCCATGACCTCGGCGACTTCTTCCGGATCGACGCCAAGGGCCTCCAGCGCGGATCCGCCGAAGACCAGCGCCGATTCGAAGGTCTCGCGCAGCTGATAGTCGACACCGGCGCGCACAAGCTGCAGCGCCGTGCCGCGGTCGAAGGCGCGCGCCAGGATGGTGACCAGAGGGAATTCGGCCTTGATCAGCTGCGCGATGCGCACGGCGGCGTCCGGCTTGTCGACGCAGATCAGCACCGCGCGGGCCCGCCCGGCGCCTGCCGCATGCAGGATGTCCAGCCGGGTGCCGTCGCCGTAGTAGACCTTGAAGCCGAAATCGGCCGCCGCCTGGATCATCTCCACCTCGTTGTCGATGATCGAGACGTCGAGCCCGCGCAGCAAAAGCGGCTGGCTGGCGATCTGGCCGAAGCGGCCGAAGCCGATGATCAGCACGCTGCCGGTGAGGCCGTCGGCGATGTCGACGCCGTCGAGGGACTGCTCGTCGCGCGGGGTCAGGTAACGCAGCGCCACGATCGCCAAGGGCGTCAGCACCATGGAGATGATGACGATGGCGGTCAGCGTCGCGTTGGCCTGGCCGTCGATGATGCCGACCGCGGCGGCGGACGAATAAAGCACGAAGGCGAACTCGCCGCCCTGCGCCATGAAGACAGCGCGTTCGAGCGCCTCGCGGTGGCCGCTCTTCAGAATGCGCGCGACGACATAGATGCCGACCGCCTTCATGACCATGTAGGCGACGACATAGATGGCGACGAGCCGCCAGTTATGGGCAACGACGCCAAGGTCGAGCGACATGCCGACGGCGAGGAAGAACAGGCCGAGCAGGATGCCGCGGAATGGCTCGATATCGGCTTCGAGCTGGTGGCGGAAGGTCGATTCCGACAAAAGCACGCCGGCAAGGAAGGCACCCATTGCCATCGACAGGCCGGAGAGCTGCATGGCCAAGGCCGATCCCAGCACCACCAGCAGCGCCGCCGCGGTCATGACTTCGCGGGCACGGGCGTCGGCCAGGATGCGGAAAAGCGGATTGAGCAGGTAACGACCGGCCACGACCAGCCCGACGATCGCGGCGATGCCGATGCCGATTTCGGTCAGGCGCTCCGAAAGGCTAGTCTCGGCGCCGCCGGGCGCCAGGAATGCAATCAGCGCCAGGAGCGGCACGATCATCAGGTCTTCGAGCAGCAGGATGGAGACGATGCGCTGGCCCTTTGGTGTGGCGATCTCGCCGCGTTCTTCGAGCAGCTGCATGACGATCGCAGTCGAGGTCAGCACGAACCCGGCGCCGGCGACGAAGGACTGCGCGATGGGGAAGCCTCCGGCCAGTCCGACCAGGGTCAAAAGCACCGCGCAGACACCGACCTGCATCGCGCCCAGGCCGAAAATCTCGCGACGCAGACCCCAGAGCCGCGACGGCTGCATTTCCAGCCCGATGATGAACAGGAACATGACGACGCCGAGCTCGGCGACGTGGAGGATCGATTCCGATTCGGAAAAGATGCGCAGGCCGAACGGGCCGATGACCACGCCGGCGGCGAGGTAGCCGAGGATCGAGCCCAGCCCCATGCGCTTGAAGATCGGCACGGCAACGACGCCCGCGGCGAGCAGCGCCACCACCTGCACCAGATCGCTGCTCGACGCTTCAGCTGCCATGCCTGTCATCACCCCGTTGCTCGAAGCACTCCTTGCATGCACCGGGAGCGGGAGGCAAGGGCGGGAGGACTGACTGGAAGAGCAGGCGGCACGCTGCCGGATGCGAAGCAGTGGCTCAAGCGGCAAGCGCCTGTTGCAGCTGCGTTACACAAGTTTACGCGGCCCGGTTGTTGCGTGCCGCCACAATCAACGGTTATGGCACGTTCGGCTTCGGCCATTGGAGGCAGCGGCGATGGGCGGCTGCCTTTTTGAGGAGATGACTGACATGAAGAAGTTTTTGCTCGTTGCCGTCGGTGTTGCGGCGCTGGCCGGTTCGGCTTGCTCCAAGGGACCGGAATGCACGCAGGAGATGGCCGCCAAGAAGGCGCAGGATATGGCTGCCGCGCTCCAGGCAGCGATCACCAAGGATCCGAGCAAGGCGGCCGATCTGACCGCCAAGGTGCAGGCCGTGACGACGAAGTATCAGGGCGCGACGACGCTCGACGAAGCCTGCAAGGCCTATGACGAGCTGACCGCCACCATCAAGGGTTGAGCTCAACCAGTTGGGAAATGCAAAGGCGGTGGCCAGGCGGCCGCCGCCTTTTGTTTGCCGATGTGATTTCAGTTCTTGGCGATGGCGCCGACTTCGACCGAGTCGACCCGCTTCAGGCTCATGCCGATCACCGGCACCAGCTGTTTGTCGACACGCACGGCCACCGTCACGGTCATTGAATTGTCGTCAGGCACGCGAGCCTGCATGACGCCGTTCAACTGCTTGCGGTTGATGGTGAAGACGACCTTCTGGGCGTCGACGACATTGCCGCCGACAATATCCATCCCGTTGCCGGTCGAGCCGCCCATGAAGCTGCCCCTGTAGCCGTCGCGGCCCTTGCGCTCGACGGTCGCGGACATCTTCTGCGTGAACACGCCGACCCGGCAGTTGCCGTCAAGCGTCATGCCGATGTTGCTGTCTGGGGTCGATCCGTTGAAATCGCAGGTGAATTTGGTGCCCTTGTACTTGCCGGCGATGATCTCGCCAGGGCCAACCCATCTGCCTTCGACCGAATGGAAGAACTGCTTGTCCGGCTCCGCGCCAAAGGCCTTTTCGACCAGGCCGAGCGGCGCGGCAATCGCGACCGTCGCAGGCAGCACGCAGGACAAGATTACGCTTCTCATGGACGACACCCGGCACGACAGAGTCTGATGTTGGGACCTGACTGACCATGGAGAAGATTGGTTAATGCTTCGTCACTGGAGCAGATGCCGAAAAGTGTGAAGCGGTTTTCGGACGACATCATGCTCCATCTCTTGGACTTAGAGACGGGGTCAGATTTCAGGTCGAACAGACCTGAAATCATCCGGCTCTGGCGGCGGTTTTGGCGTTTACCCTATTCTTCCGCCTGAGCGTTCTTTCGCGCCGCGAACGACGTCAGCGCCGAGAGGAAATCGCCAAGGCCGGGGCGCTTCACGGCGATGAACGGCAACGGACGGGCGGTTTCCATCGCCGCGATGCCGATGCGCGCCGTCATCATGCCGTTGACCACGCCTTCGCCGAGTTTCGCGGAGAGTTTCGCGGCAAGGCCGTGGCCGACGATCTGCTGCACGAAACTGTCGCCCACGGCGATCGAGCCGGTCACCGCCAGATGCGCAAGCACGCCGCGCGCCAGCCGGAAGAAGCCGAGCGTGCCTGGACGACCGCCGTAAAGCTCGGAGAGCCGCCGGATCAACCGTCCGGCCTCGAACACGACATAGGCGATGTCGACCAGCGCGCGGGGGCTGACAGCCGTTATCAGGGACACGCGCTTCGCGGCCTCGAGGATCATGATTTTGGCGCGCGTATCGAGAGGCGACAGGATCTCGGTCTCGGCGAGCCGCACCAGATTGGCGCCGTCGATGATCTCGCCGCGCAGTCCGGCAAGCGAACGGCGGCCAGCGGCGGTCTCGGGTTTTGCGGCGACGAAGGCCGAGAGTTCGTCGACCAAAGCGCGCGCTGCCTTGGGATCGTCGCGCGCCACCGCATCCAGGGCCCGCTTCTGCATCTTTTCGACTTCGGCAAGGCGGGCAATGGCGAGGAATTCGCGAATGAGGATGACAAGCAGCGAGAGCAGCGCGATCGCCGCCATGCCGGCCGCCAGCCAGCCAAGCCACTCGGCGCGCGCAAACAGGTCGCGGATCAGCTGGTCCGCCCACAGGCCGACCGCCAGCGAGACGAGCACGCTGAGAGCGCCCAGGAACAGCCGGGCGAGCAGCGAACGTTTTCTCGGCGCCGTTGCCGGCGGCGGAACCGCGGCCTCGATATCCGGCTCGTCGAAGATGTCGACTTCCGAGGGGATCACGACCGCCACATCGGCCCTTGCGGCATGCGGCCGGCGCACCGGCTGCTCCTCGGCGGCGCGGCTTTGCGATCCGTGCGGCCTTGGCTCTGGCTCGGGCTCGATGCGGAAAGCCGCCGGTTTGCGGGGCGCGGTCATGCCAGATGATCTCCGATCAGGAACTGCAACGCGCGGTCGAGCCGGATATGCGGCAAGGACAGCGTGACGCCTTCGGCGGTGCGTTCGAGCTTCGGCGGGCGGAAGCGCACGAAGCGGATCGCCGGTTCGTTGCTATCTGGCGGCGATCCGCAAACGTCGAATACCGCATCGACCTTTTCCGGCAAATCGCCCGGGAATATGGCGGTTTCGGTCTTTCCGTCGAATGTCTCGCCGTTGATCTTCTCGCCCTTCAGCGGGGTACCGATGATCACCGGCAGCGTCTCGCGGCCTTGCTTGACCGTGCCCTCGCGCGTCGAGCGAACCGCGGCCATGGCGACGACGTCGACGGCGGCGCCGCTGAAATTCGCGCGCGCAACCGCACGGTCGGTCAAGCGGCGTACTATCGCCTGCAGCCGGTCATGGCTTTCATGGTGCAAATGGTCCGCCTTGGTCGCGGCGACCAGAATACGGTCGATGCGGCGCGAGAAGAAGTCGCTCAGGATATTGCCCCGTCCGGGCCGGAAGCACGACAGGATCTCGGTGACGGCACGCTCCAGATCGGCCATGGCGGCCGGGCCGGCATTGAGCGCCTGCATGGCGTCGATCAGCACGATCTGCCGATCGAGGCGGGCGATATGTTCGCGAAAGAACGGTTTTACGACATGCGTCTTATAGGCCTCGTAGCGGCGCTCCATCATCGCCTGCAGCGATCCGGGGCGCGGCCGGCCCGGCGACAGCCTCATCAACGGTGCGAAGGTCAGCGCCGGCGAGCCTTCGAGGTCGCCCGGCATCAGGAACCGGCCGGGAGGCAGCGTCGACAGCGCCCGCTCGTCGAGCTTGCAGGCCCCGAGATAGGCAGCAAAGCTTTCGGCCAATCGCCGCGCCGTCATCTCGTCGGCGTCGGCGTCCGGATCGACGGCGGTGGCCAGCTCGCACCAGCCCCGCGACAGATCGGAGCGGACGGGCAGGGCGGCCAGTTCAACCGCCTCACGCGAAAAATCGGCGAAGGATTTGCCGAGCAGCGGCAGGTCGAGCAGCCATTCGCCGGGATAGTCGACGATATCGACAGATAGTTTTCCGGCTGAAAACAACCGGCTCCAGCCGGAAGCCGACTCATATTCGATGGTGAGCCTGAGCTCGGAGATCGCGCGCGTGGAGTCCGGCCAGACGCGGTCGTTCACCAAAGCCGCGACATGGTCCTCATACTGAAAGCGCGGAACGGCGTCGTCCGGCTGTTCCTCGAGGAAGGCGCGGGCGATGCGGCCGGATTTCTGTGCCTCAAACAGCGGCAGGCGGCCGCCATGGATGAGATTATGGACGAGGGCGGAGATGAACACCGTCTTGCCGGCGCGGGAAAGGCCGGTGACGCCAAGGCGCAATGACGGAGAGAAGAGCCCGGCGGCGCGGCCCGACAATGTGTCGAGCGCAATCCTTGCCTCGTCGGTAAAGCTGGTCAGCGATGATGCCAAATCAGGCCTCTGGTTGCGCGTCAGCGCCCGATATAGGCCTTGGGCCGCGCGTTTGAAATGGCCTCAGAGGTCGGCGGGCGTGAGAAAGGCTTCGAGGTAGCCATTGCCCTGCGCCGCATCGGCAAGGTTGCCTGGAAAGCGCACGACGGCGAGGCCGGAGGTTGGAAAGCCGTAGTTCATCATGCCGCGCGCCGCCTCCTCGCCATCGCCCGACACCGCCATGGCCAGATCCTCGGTCATGGGGTTGTGGCCGATCACCAGAAGCTGGTCGGCACCGCCATTCCTGCGGATAATGTCGAGATAGCCGGCAGCATCCTCGCTGTAGAGCGTGTCGAAGAACAGGACCCGGCCGGTGTCGGTGCGTCCCGCCAGGCCTTCCAGCGTCTGCCGGGCACGCTTGGCGTTGGAGCAGAGGGTGACGTCCGGCACGTAGTTGCGGGCCCGCATGGCCTCTCCGATGGCTTCGGCATCGGCCATGCCCGATTCGTCGAGCGGGCGGTCGAAATCGCGAACGCCGGGCATCGCCCAGCCGGCTTTGGCATGCCGCAACAGATAAAGTCTGCTCAACCGGTCCCCCATGGTGCTGCCTTTCCGGCAAAGCGCGATTAGTCCACCAGAACCATGTCGCGCACAATGGCCGGCGCCAGCAACTGCAACGAATCATGTGCGAATTCGTTTTTGTGCCGTTGAAACAACGTCGTCGCCCTGGCCGCCGATACGAGACTAACAATTGCGTGAGACTGTCACCGATAGCGCTTGTGCAGCCTCTTGTCCCCGAATATATAGGCGCCAAATTTGGGGTTGTTGGGTGAGTCGAATGAACGACATCGTTACCGCCGATTACGTACCCTCCGAAGACGAGCCGTTCATGAACGAACGGCAAAAATCGTACTTCCGCCAAAAGCTTATCACCTGGAAGAGCGACATTCTCCGCGAAGCGCGCGAAACCCTCGAAATCCTGCAGCAGGAAAACGCCAACCACCCCGACCTAGCCGATCGCGCCTCCTCCGAAACCGACCGCGCCATTGAATTGCGCGCCCGTGATCGCCAACGCAAGCTCATCTCGAAAATCGACTCCGCGCTCCAGCGCATCGACGAAGGCACCTACGGCTATTGCGAGGAGACCGGCGAGCCGATCGCGTTGAAGCGGCTTGACGCGCGCCCGATCGCGACGCTGTCGATCGAGGCGCAGGAACGCCACGAGCGCCGCGAGAAGGTCTATCGCGACGACTGACGCGAACTGGATAAGCAATCAAAAATGGCCGGATTTCCGGCCATTTTTTGTTTTTCAGTGCCAATTAAGGACGGAGAGCCTAAAGCGCGTCGCGCTGAAACGGATTCAGGCGACGCGCTTTAAGTCCTTATTTTTATGCATGTCGTTATCCCAGAACCGCGTACACTTCTGGGCGACATGCATTAGTCCGTGGAGGCCAGTCAGCGCTTGTGGCTGCCCAGTTCGCCGAGAAGCTTGGTCATCTCGTCATCGAGCGAAGGCTTGGCTGCCGGTTTGGCGGTTGCCGGCTGGGAATGCGTTTCCTCGAGAGAGGTCTCGAGTTCGTGCATCAGCGTGTCGTCGATGGAATCGTTTGAGGGCGGCGGTGCGTATCTGGTGCTGCCATTCGTCGTCCCGTAGCTCGGCAGCGGCATGACCTTTGCCGTCGGCTGGCTCGGCGCCACCGGCTTGGGCGCGGGCGCCGGCGCGCGCGTGGCGGCAGCTGGCTGGGCGGCAGGCGGCGGTGGCTGCCTGGCGGGCGCGGGTGCCGGTCCCGGTTGTGGCGCGCGCGGACGTGCCGCGGCGGCTGCCTGCTGCTGGCCGCTGTCGCCGGTCAGCGCCGGCCGGCGCGGCGCGGCCAGCCTGATATCGCGCTCGACCACGACGTCGGTCGGTCCGCCGATCAGGATCAGGTGCTCGATGTCGTCGCGACGCACCAGCACCAGCCGGCGATGGCTGTCGACCGCGGTGGCGTCCATGACCGCAAGGCGCGTCTTGCGGTTCCTGCCGCCGGCCACGAAGGTGCCGAAGGTCAGGTTGCGCACAACCTTGATGACGAGCAGGACGACGACAAGCAAAATGAGCGCCGCGAACGTCCACAGGATTGCAGCGACATAACCCGGACCCGCCACGCTATCCAGCCACTGCAGCATCGGTGCACCCAATCGCTTTTTTGAGGTGAGGCGACACTAGACCGCGGTGGCGGCCCGCCGCAAGTTCACATCACCCATCGTGAACAGTTTGAAACATGAATCGTTGATTTTATCGGACATTTGCCGCCGGGGCCTTTTCCGCTACAGGAGAATGTGATTCAACCGACCGTCCGCGCCCGTCGGACACCGGAATCACGAACAGGGGGAACATGGCCAAGGAAGCGCGCGGCGATTTCTATCCGGTACCGATCGTCGACCAGAACACGCGTCCGGGCGCCGTTACCAGGCTCATCGTCTTCATCGTCGTGCTGACCGGCGCCGCGATCGTCTTCGGACTTTTTCGCGAGCGCCTCGGCGATCCTTTCCTGCTCGGCATGCTCGGCGTGCTCGCCATGATCGGCGTCGGCTTCCTGTTCGCGACCGCGATCGGCTTCGTGCAGATCGCGCCGCGTTCGACCGGCGACGAATTGTCGAAAGCCTTTGTCGATTCGATGTCGCAGGGCTTGCTGGTCACCGACACCAAGGGCCGCGTCGTCTATGCCAACCGCGCCTATGCCGACATGACGGGAGCTGCCTCGGCCGCCGATCTCAAGACGGTCGAAGGGCTGCTGTCGGATGTTCCCGAGGCCTCGATGACGATCTACCGGCTGGCGTCGGGGCTGCGCGACGGCCAGGCCGGCGACGGCGAATTCCGGCTGGCGCAGTCGATCAAGCCGGGCGCCGAACCCGGCGCGCGCTGGTATCGCGCCCGTGCCCGCGCCTTCAGCATGCCCGGGCAAAGGCTGCCGATGCTTGCCTGGCAGCTCGCCGACATCTCGCAGGAACGGGCGGAGCAGGAGCGTTTCTTCCTCGACCTGCAGAAAGCCATCGACCATCTCGACCATGCGCCGGCCGGTTTCTTCTCGGCCGATCAGGAAGGCCGCGTCACCTATATCAACGCCACGCTCGCCGAGTGGCTCGGCATCGACCTTGCCTCCTTCACGCCGGGCGCCATCACGCTGCCGGAAATCATCGCCGGCGACGGCATGGCGCTGGTCCGTTCGGTCAAGGCCGACCCGGGCACCACCCGCAACGCCGTCATCGACCTCGACCTCACCACCATGAGCGGCCAGGCGCTGCCGGTGCGCTTCATGCACCGGGTTTCGGCAAGCCGCGAAGGCGTGAACGGCCCGACCCGCACGATCGTGCTCAACCGCACCCAGGGCGAGGACGCTTCCGCGGAACTGCGGGCCTCCGAGGTTCGCTTCACCCGCTTCTTCAACTCGACGCCGATGGCGATTGCCGGCGTCGATGCGAACGGGCGTATCCTGCGCACCAACGCGCCGTTCCTGCAGCTGTTTTCGTCGGTGGTCGACCGCGACGCGGTCGACCGGCGCGTGCGCTTCGAAACGATCGTCCACGAGCGCGACCGGCCGGCCTTCGGCGCAGCCTTCGAGAAGGCCAGGCAGCGGCAGGCCAATATCGCGCCGATCGACTCCGTGCTGCCCGGCAATGAAGAGCGCCATATCCGCTTCTACGTCAACGCCGTCGCCGACAGCGCCGGTAGTGAAGGCGCCGAGGAATCGGCGATCGTCTACGCGGTCGAGACCACCGAGCAGAAGGCGCTCGAGGGGCAGATGGCGCAGAGCCAGAAAATGCAGGCGGTCGGCCAGCTCGCCGGCGGTATCGCGCATGACTTCAACAACGTGCTCACCGCCATCATCATGGCGTCCGACCTTCTCTTGACCAACCACCGGCCGTCGGACCCGTCCTTCCCGGACATCATGAACATCAAGCAGAACGCCAACCGGGCGGCCTCGCTCGTGCGGCAATTGCTGGCCTTCTCGCGCAAGCAGACGCTGCGGCCGGAAGTGCTCAACCTGACCGATGTTCTGGCCGACCTCAGGATGCTGCTTGCCCGCCTGGTCGGCAACGACATCAAGCTGAAGATCGACCACGGCCGCGATCTCTGGCCGGTCAAGGTCGATATCGGCCAGTTCGAGCAGGTGGTGGTCAATCTTGCCGTCAATGCGCGCGACGCCATGCCTGGCGGCGGCGATCTCACAGTGCGCACCCGCAACGTCACCGCCGACGAGTGCAAGTCCTTCGCGTATCGCGAGCTGACGCCGGCCGACTATGTGCTCGTCGACGTCGAGGACACCGGCAGCGGCATCGCGCCCGACGTCTTGAAGAAGATCTTCGAGCCGTTCTTCACGACCAAGGAAGTGGGTAAGGGCACCGGCCTCGGCCTGTCGATGGTCTACGGCATCATCAAGCAGACCGGCGGTTTCATCTTCTGCGATTCCGAAGTCGGCAAGGGCACGGTGTTCCGTATCTTCCTGCCGCGCCACATCGCCGAGGCGAAGAAGCAGGCGGAGCCCGGCGAGGCGGCGGCGACCGCGGCGACTGTTCCGGCAAAGACCGCCGACACCGCCAAAGACCTTTCCGGCTCGGCCACGGTGCTTCTGGTCGAGGACGAAGACGCCGTGCGCATGGGCGGCGTCAGGGCGCTGATCTCGCGCGGCTATACCGTCCACGAGGCGTCGTCCGGCGTCGAGGCGCTGGAAGTGTTCGAGGCGCTCGGCGGCAAGGTCGATATCGTCGTGTCCGACGTGGTGATGCCGGAGATGGACGGGCCGACATTGCTCGGCGAGCTGCGCAAACGCCAGCCGGACATCAAGTTCGTGTTCGTTTCGGGCTATGCCGAGGACGCTTTTGCGAAGAACCTGCCGGCCGACGCGCATTTCGGCTTCCTGCCGAAACCATTCTCGCTCAAGCAGTTGGCGACGATCGTCAAGGACGTGCTGGAATCCTAATGCATGTCGCCCGGAAGTGTGCAGCGGTTCTGGGACAACGACATGCATCAAACAAAGACTTAAAGCGCGTCGCTTGAATCCGGTTCAGCGCGACGCGCTTTAGCGCGGTTTCACCGTTTCGCGGAAACGGTGAAACCGCTTACACTTGTTCCTGGAATTGCTTGTAAAACAGCTACCGCTTGCACATTGGCGCGACCCTGCCATGATGATCATCGGATGGGTCTGTCATGGGGTGGTAGCGCGTGACGCCGCATATCGAGGCGGACAGGGGAGACTATGCCGAAACGGTGCTGCTGCCGGGCGATCCCGAGCGCGCCCGGTGGATGGCGGAAACCTTTCTCGAGGCGTCGCGCTGCGTCAACCGCCGAAGGGGCGCCTTGGGCTTCACCGGCTGGTTTCGCGGCAAGCCCGTCAGTATCCAGGCGACAGGCATCGGCGTTTCGTCGTTCCTGATCTATGCCCACGAACTGCTCGACTATCATGGCGTGAAGACGCTGATCCGCACCGGCACATGCGGCGCGCTGACCGAGGATGTGGCGCTGCGCAGCGTCGTTATTTCCAGTTCCGTGCGCGCCGAAGGGGCAATCAGCGGACAGGTGTTCGGGCTTTACCAGCCGGCGGGGCCGGACAAGGCGCTCCATGCGCTGGCGCTGCAATGCGCGGCCGATCTCGGCATCGCCTGCAGCGCGGGACTAACGGTCTGCAGCGACGTGTTCCATCATCCCGACGGCCGCACGCGGTTCGATGAGCCGAGGGCGCTCGGAGCGCTGGCGGTCGATATGGAGACCAGCGCCCTCTACCGCATCTCGGCGCATTTCGGCGCGCGCGCCTTGTCGTTGCTGACCGTCGTCGACCATGTCGTCACCGACGAGCAGACCGACTATTGCGAACGCCAGACGCTTTTCACCGACATGACCCGGCTCGCGCTCGAAGTCGCGGCCGAAAGCTAGATCTGCTGCGTCAATTCCTTGCGCACGGCAGCGACGTCGTCGTCCCGTTGTGCCTGTGTTTGGGATCGACGCAACAACCCGGCGGCGCGCGGATCGTTCCGCCGCCTGGTCTGTCCAGAAGCGCGGTTAGGCGGCTTCCCGCTTCAATGCGGCCTGCTCCTCGGCGTTGGGGCGATGGCCCCGCAGATAGAGCGCGCAGGTCGTGCGCAGCATGGAAGCGAAGTTCGGGATCTGGCCGTTGATCTCGATCGCCTCGTCATAGAGTTTCGAGATGAATTTCGGTGTCGTCAGACCCTGGCTGTCGGCGATCTCGTCAAGGAGACCCCAGAATGTCGCCTCGAGCTGAATGCTGGTCGAATGGCCGTCGATGCGGATCGACCGGTTGATCTGCCGATAGCCTTCCGGGTCCTGCCCGGCAAAGACTCTGCACATCGCTACCTCCCGTTCTTGTTTATCTTGGGCGCCGATTAAGTCGGCTGGCGCCTTTTTGAACACTGCCTGCACTCGGCATCTTCGATCCGATGGCCGGCTGCGGCAATCGGACTTTCGTCCTTAAAGCATGCCTCGCTGAAACTGCTTCAGGCGACTGGCTTCGAGCTCTTGTTTCGACATGTGTCGTTCGCTCAAGCCGCTTCGCACTTTGGGCGACACGCAATCAAGAACTAGCGCGAAACTACCCATTTTCCAACGGCATGCGTGGTAATCGGCTGCCACCACCTTTTTTCGCCGGCGCGCATAATCGATTCCGTAAGCATCAAAAGCCGCGGAGTCCGATTTGGCGAAGGCGATCCATTCCATGATCCGGGTTCTCGACGAGGCACGGTCCGTCGATTTCTACAACAAGGCCTTCGGCCTCGACGTGGCGCAGCGGCTCGATTTCGAGACCTTCACGCTCATCTATCTCAGCAACGCCGACTCGCCGTTCGAGGTGGAGCTGACCGTGAACAAGGGGCGCACCGAGCCTTATGCGCTGGGCGACGGCTACGGCCATCTCGCTGTCTCGGTCGCCGATCTCGACAGCGAGCACGACCGGATCGGCGCGCTCGGTTTCAATCCGAAGAAGATCGTCGAGTTCAACCGCGACGGGCAACTGCTTGCCCGCTTCTTCTTCATCGAGGATCCCGACGGCTACAAGATCGAGGTCCTGCAGCGCGCAGGGCGCTTCCAGTAGGGGACATTCCGCCGCGCGGACCGGCGCGGCGCCAGCAACGGCACTCTTCGGGGTGCGAACAGCAAGCAGGGAGGAAATCATGGTTACAGTCTACGAGAAGAAACCGGGCTACGAGAAGAAGCCCGGCCTTTCGCGGCGCGAGCTTCTCAAGCGCGGCGGCGCGGGCGCGCTGCTCATCATCTCAGGCAGCGCCGTCATCAGCCCGGAGCATGCCTGGGGTCTGGAAACCTCGGCGCTGAAGCCCGAGACGATGGCGACGCTTATCCAGGTGGCGCGCGACATTTATCCGCACGACCAGGTGCCGGACAAATATTACGCCATCGCCGTCAAGGGCCATGACGAGACAGCCGCAAAGGACCCGGCCCACAAGGAACTGATCGAGAAGGGTATTGCCGAACTCGACAAGAAGGCCGGCAAGGGCGGCTATCGCGGGCTTGGCTGGGAAGAGGAGCGGGTCGCGCTGCTCACCGGCATCGAGAAGACGCCGTTCTTCCAGGCGGTGCGCGGCGGCCTCGTCGTCAGCCTCTACAACCAGAAGGAGGTGTGGCCGATCTTCGGTTACGAAGGCGAGTCCTACTCCAAGGGCGGCTACATCGCGCGCGGCTTTAATGACATCGAGTGGCTGTAGGCCGCTCTGTCCCGAACCGCTTTTCGATAGATTTCATGGGAGGAAACCATGGCAGCATCATTTGATCTCAAGAACGACGGCGTGGTCGTCATCATCGGCTCCGGCGCCGGCGGCGGCACGCTCGGCAATGAACTGGCGCAGAAAGGCATCGACGTCGTCATCCTCGAAGCGGGCGCCCGCCACGAATATGAGGACTTCATCAACGACGAGTGGGATTCCTTTGCTCAACTCGCCTGGAAGGACAAGCGCACCACCTCGGGCGACTGGCGTGTGGCCAAGGATTTCCCGAACCTGCCGGCCTGGATCGTCAAGTCGGTCGGCGGCTCGACGACGCACTGGGCTGGCGCCTCGCTGCGCTTCCAGGAGCATGAGTTCAAGGCGGCCACCACCTACGGCAAGGTCAAGGGCGCGAACCTGCTCGACTGGCCGGTGACACTCGCCGAGATGGAGCCCTATTACGCCAAGGCCGAAGCCAAGATGGGCGTCACGGGCACCAACGACTGGCCGCGGCTGCCGGGCAACAACAACTTCAAGGTGCTCAAGGCCGGCGCCGACAAGCTGGGCTACAAGGAGTGCCACACCGGCAACATGGCCATCAATTCGGTGCAGCGCGACGACCGCAATTCCTGCCAGCAGACCGGCTTCTGCTTCCAGGGTTGCAAATGGGGCGCCAAATGGTCGACGCTCTACACCGAGATCCCGAAGGGCGAAGCGACCGGCCATCTGGAGGTGCGGCCGAATTCGATGGTGATCAAGATCAATCATGATGCTTCGGGCAAGGTGACCGGCGTCGTCTATGCCGACAAGGACGGCAAGCTGCAGGAGCAGAAGGCCCGCATCGTCGCGGTAGCCGGCAATTCGATCGAGAGTCCGCGCCTGCTGCTCAATTCGGAGTCGTCCAGATTCCCGCATGGGCTTGCCAACTCGTCCGGCCAGGTGGGCAAGAACTACATGCGACACACCACCGGCTCGGTCTACGCCATCTTCGACAAGCCGGTGCACATGTATCGCGGCACCACGATGGCCGGCATCATCCGCGACGAGGCGCGCCATGATCCCTCACGCGGCTTCGTCGGCGGCTATGAGATGGAGACGCTGTCGCTCGGCCTGCCGTTCATGGCGGCCTTCCTCAACCCCGGCGGCTGGGGCCGTTCCTTCACCACGGCGCTCGACCATTATGACCATATGGCGGGTCTGTGGATCGTCGGCGAGGACATGCCGCGCGAGGAGAACCGCATCACGCTGCACAAGGACGAAAAGGACGAGCACGGCATGCCGATCGCCGATGTCCATTTCGACGACCATGCCAACGACACGGCCATGCGCGACCATGCCTACAGCCGAGGCCAGGCGCTCTACGCCGCGGTCGGCGCGACACGGACCTTCCCGACGCCGCCTTACCCCTCGACCCACAATCTCGGCACCAACCGGATGAGCGAGAAGCCGCAGGACGGCGTCGTCAACAAGCATGGCCAGTCACACGACATCAAGAACCTGTTCGTCTCCGACGGCAGCCAGTTCACCAGCGGCGGCGCGGAGAACCCGACGCTGACCATCGTGACGCTGGCGATCCGCCAGGCCGACTACATCGCCGCCCAAATGTCGGCGAAAACCATTTGACCTCCCGACTGCCTGCTGGCGCGGGACCCGAGAGGGTTCCGCGCCTTTTTTGTCGGTTGCGCTCGCCTCAGGCGCCGACCGGTTGGCCGTCCTTGCGGCGGATGGCGACGACCGATGGGCGCGGAGGCTGGCCGTCCTTGAAATCGGGCCAAAGCGACTGCGCCTTGTCGAGTGTCTCGGCATCCTCCGACGGATGCTGGACCGAGAGGAACAGCGTCGTGCCGTCAGGCGTAAAGCAGGGGCCGGTCGCCTCGGCACCGTGCGGGCAGGTGAAGAGCAGTTTTGGCAGGCCACGCGCCGCGCCTTCGGTGTCGACGCCATAGACGCCGTCCGGCAGGTCGAAATCATTGGCGCCGTCGGTCGCTACCCACAGACGACCGGCAGGATCGAAGGTGATGTTGTCGGGGCAGACGAACCAGCCATTGTCGGACGTGTCCGGGTGGAAGGTGGCGCCGATCTTGGCATCCTTGGGATTGCCGCAGAGCACGAACAGGTCCCAGGCATATTTGTCGGCGGTGTGGTCGGCGTCAACGCCGCGGCCGCCTGGCGGGATCAGCTCGACGATGTGGCCCCAGAGGTTTTCCGGCCGCGTGTTGGCCGGATTGACTTTGGATTCGTCGCGCTTCTTGTTCTTGGTCATGACGGCATAGACGCGGCCGGTGACCGGGTTGGTCTCGATATCTTCGGGCCGGTCCATCGGCGTGGCGCCGACCGCGTCGGCGGCAAGGCGGGTCTTCAACAACACCTCGGCCTGGTCGGCGAAGCCGTTGTCGGCGGTAAGCTTGCCCTGGCCGTGGACCAGCGGCAACCAACTCATCGAGCCGTCGGCATCGAAACGCGCCACCGAGAGCACGCCGTCGTCCAGCAGGTCCTTGGCCGAAGCGGGGTTGGCCGGGTCGTAAGGCTTGGCCGAGACGAAACGGTACATGTATTCGAAATAGTCGTCGTCGCCCATATAGACGACGATGCGGCCGTCCTTGTTGCGCATAACGGTCGAGGCTTCGTGCGACATGCGGCCGAGTGCGCTGCGCTTCACCGGCTTCGACTGCGGATCATAGGGGTCGATCTCGACGACCCAGTCGAAGCGGTTCGGTTCGTTCGGCTCCTTGTCGATGTTGAAGCGGTCGTGGAAGCGGCCGCGGCCGTAGATGTCGGAGCCGTCGAAGCCGTAGCGGTCGAGAACATCGGCGGTCGGCGCTTTCTTCGGGTCGCCGCCGAACAGGTCGGACACGCCTTCCTCGCAGGTCAGCACCGTGCCCCAGGGCGTGACGCCGCCGCTGCAATTGTAGCTGGTGCCTAAGATCTTGCGGCCGCTGGCGTCGGCCGAGGTCTGCATCAGCGCATGGCCGGCGACTGGGCCGGAGACAACCATCTCGGTGTTGGCGGTGATGCGGCGGTTGAGCGGGCTGTCCTCGACGGTCTGCCACTTGCCGTCCTTCAGCATCACCTCGACGATCGAATGGCCCATGGCGGCGAGGCCGAGATCGACCTGTTCCCTGGTCATCGTCTTGCCGGCGTCGTCCTCGGTCATGCCGGGGAACATCATGTTCGGCGAGATGTATTCGTTGTTGACGCAGAGCAGGCCGTGGTCGGAGTTCACCGAATCCTTGGGCAGAGGCATGAAGGCGATGTAGTCGCAATTGTAGCCGAAGCGCTTTTCTTGCTCTTCCGCCGCGACCTTGTTGCCGTCGAATTCGGCCAGGCCGGCCGCGAGCGGATCGCCCCAACGGGCGACGATGGTGGTTTCATAACCCTCGGCGGCGGCATGGGTCTTGTCGTAGACCCGCTTCAGCTCGGGAAAACCGAGGGTGGATTGAGCGGCCGCGGCATGTGTTTCGCCGGCAAACAAGGAGCCGACAAAGCTGCCGCCGGCAATCAACGCGCCGGAAGCGAGGCCGCTCTTGAGGAGTTCGCGGCGTGAGACGCGCGCGGCAATGACGTCGCGGATAACAGGGGAGGATGAAGACGGGGAGTTGGCCATCGTGTCTGCCTCTCGGTGGATGTTGACGACACGCGCTGCCTAAGGCGCTTCGACAACATCCCGATGACATGGAGCGCGCTATTGTTTCGGGCGGCGGCCCAGCGGCTGAGCGATGGGCCGATCGACGGCTATCTTCTGGTGCAGGTCGAGGCCGTGAAGGCGCCGTCCTGCTGCTTCATGATGATGTCGAAGGAAGGGCCGCTTGGATCATCCAACGTCGCCTGGGTCATCGAAATAGAATTGCCGCCGCTGGTGTAGCCGCCCAGCGGACCAAGCCAGCTGATCTCGCCGTTCGGGTTCATCTGGTAGTCGTAGGCCTGCGGCGCGGCGCCGAAGGTCACCGGACCGCTATAAAGGCTGCCCTTGATGGTGATGTCGCCCAGATTGAGGAACAGGCCGAGCAGGTAGACCTCGCAGTGATAGGTGCCGTCGGGCAGCTTGCCGTCGGCGAAATCGGCTCGCGCGCCGCCGGCGGCGGACAGGAGAAGCAGGAGACCCAGGATAATGCGTGAGGCCATGATATCTCTCGTTTGCGCGGCGACCTTGCCCCATTTCGCTGTACGCCCGCAACCCGGTGCAGATCAGGCATTGTCCGAAGCTGGTGAAAACATAGGCATTTTTACCGTATGGGCAAAATCTAGGCAGTGTTGCGTAAACTTTTCTCAACTTTTGCGCATTGCAGCAATCCGAACTGTTTGACGGCTACAGGATAAGTATCTGTAAATCCTGCGCTATCCAACGAGTCGCTGCCGCTCCTCCTCGTTTGGCACGTCACTTGCACAGTTATATTGCGATGCAAAACACCAGCTTGGGAGTGTGCAATATGAGGGGTAATTTCTCGACAATAACAAAAATGTTTTCGGCCGGCGTGATCGCTGCCGGGCTGTCGATGTCGGCTCCCGCCAAGGCGGCTGACGACACGATCAAGGTCGGCATCCTCCATTCGCTGTCGGGGACCATGGCGATTTCGGAGACGACACTGAAAGACGTCATGCTGATGCTGATCGAAGAGCAGAACGCCAAGGGCGGCCTGCTCGGCAAGAAGCTCGAGGCGGTGGTCGTCGACCCGGCGTCCAATTGGCCGCTTTTCGCTGAAAAGGCGCGTGAGCTGATCTCGAAGGACAAGGTGGCGGCGGTGTTCGGCTGCTGGACTTCGGTGTCGCGCAAATCGGTGCTGCCGGTTTTCAGCGAGCTCGACAACATCCTGTTCTATCCCGTCCAGTATGAGGGCGAGGAGAGCGAGCGCAACGTGTTCTACACGGGTGCGGCGCCGAACCAGCAGGCCATCCCGGCCGTCGACTATCTGATGAGTGCTGACGGCGGCTCGGTGAAGCGCTGGGTGCTCGAAGGCACCGACTACGTCTATCCGCGCACCACCAACAAGATCCTCGAAGCATATCTGAAGGCGAAGGGGGTGCCGGCCGAGGACATCATGGTCAACTACACGCCGTTCGGCTTCTCCGACTGGCAGACCGAGGTCTCGGCGATCAAGAAGTTCGGCTCCGCCGGCAAGAAGACCGCGGTCGTCTCGACCGTCAACGGCGACGCCAACGTGCCGTTCTACAAGGAACTCGGCAACCAGGGCATCAAGGCCGAGGACATTCCGGTCATGGCCTTCTCGGTCGGCGAGGAAGAACTGGCGGGCCTCGACACCGCGCCTCTGGTCGGCCACCTCGCCGCCTGGAACTACTTCGAAAGCATCGACACGCCGGCGAACAAGAAGTTCATCGACGACTGGCACAAGTTCATCAAGAACGACAAGCGCACCACCAACGACCCGATGGAGGCCCATTTCATCGGCTTCAACATGTGGGTGAAGGCGGTCGAGAAAGCCGGCACCACCGACCCGGACAAGGTCATCGATGCCATGGTCGGCGTTTCGGTGCCGAACCTGACCGGCGGCTATTCGACGATGATGCCCAACCACCACATCACCAAGCCGGTGCTGATCGGCGAAATCCAGGCGGATGGCCAGTTCGAGACCGTCTCGCAAACGCCCGGCCTCGTGATGGGCGATGAATGGTCCGACTACCTGCCGGATTCCAAGGACCTGATCTCCGATTGGCGCGCTCCGCTCAGCTGCGGCAACTTCAACGTCGCAACCGGCAAGTGCGGCGGCAAGGGCACCAACTGATCCGGTCCGGACCTCGGTCCGTGACCTCCCAGGTCTGTCGGATCGCGGAGTGGCCCCACGATTCGAGACCGCTGCCCGGGCGGGTTTAAATCCGCCCGGGCAAGACCCCTGAACCCAAGAAAGCTTGCTTGAAGACGACAATGCTGCTGCTGCGCGCAATTGGTCTGATGCTTTTGTTGACGATGGCAAACCTGTTGCCGTCGGAGGCCGCAGAAGCCGACCTTCGCGCGACGGTTGCCAAGTTTGCGACTGCAGCCAATTTCTCGGCTACCGAAGCCGTCGTGCGCGAGTTGGCCGCGAGCGGCGATCCGATGGCCGAACGTCCGCTTGCGGCGCTCGCCGACGGCAATCTCTACATTCGCAAGAGCGACACCCAGGTTTTCGTCGGCAAGGATGCCGGCGATCGCATCGAGCTCCTTGATCCGTTGAGCGGCGGGAAGGCTGCCGATGCGGACAAAGCCGATCTGACCAAGATCAAGGTCAACAACGGCCTGCGCCGTGTCATCCGCGATGCGCTGGGCACGCTGACCTTGCGCGCCAAGGACGCGAGCGTGCGCCTTGCCGCGGCGATGACGATGTTCAAGACGCCCGACGCGGGGAATATCGAGCCGCTCGACGCCGCGATCGGCGCCGAGACCGAGCCGGCCGTCAAGGCGATGTTTGAACAGGCGCGCGCTGCGTCCATCCTGGTTTCTGACAAGCCGGAGGCTGACAAGCTCGCGGCGATCTCGGTCATCGCGGCCCGCGGCGACCGGGATGCGCTGTCACTGCTGACATCCGTCGAGGCAAATGCGCAGGGTGCGGTCAAGGACGCGGCAAGCGCCGCGATCGGCAAAATCAATTCCACGCTTGCCTTGTGGGATGCCGGCCAGAACATCTGGTACGGCATTTCGCTGGGATCGGTGCTGCTGCTGGCCGCGATCGGCCTTGCCATCACCTTCGGCGTCATGGGCGTCATCAACATGGCGCATGGCGAGATGGTGATGCTCGGCGCCTACACCACCTTCGTCGTCCAGCAGGTGATCCGCACCTCGTTTCCGAGCCTGTTCGACTGGTCGCTGGTGATCGCGCTGCCGCTCGCCTTCCTCGTCGCGGGGCTGGTCGGGCTCGCGATCGAGCGCGGCATCATCCGCTTCCTCTATGGACGGCCGCTGGAGACCCTCCTGGCCACCTGGGGCGTCTCGCTGGTCCTGCAGCAGGCTGTGCGCAGCATCTTCGGGCCGACCAACCAGGAGGTGGGCAACCCGTCCTGGATGTCCGGCTCGTTCGACGTCGGCCAGTTGGCGGTTACCTGGAACCGGTTGTGGATACTGGTGTTCGCACTCCTCGTGTTCGCGGTGCTGCTCTACGTCATGAAGCGCACGCCCTGGGGGCTGCAGATGCGCGCCGTCACCGCCAACCGCCGCATGGCCGCCTCGATGGGCATCAAGACGCCATGGGTCGACGCGCTGACCTTCGCGTTGGGCTCCGGCATTGCCGGGATTGCCGGTGTTGCGCTCAGCCAGATCGACAACGTGTCGCCCAATCTCGGCCGCGGCTACATCATCGACAGTTTCATGGTCGTGGTCTTCGGCGGCGTCGGCAACCTCTGGGGCACGCTGGTCGGCGCCTTCTCGCTCGGTATCGTCAACAAGTTCCTCGAGCCTTATGCGGGCGCGGTGCTCGGCAAGATCGTCGTGCTGGTGCTGATCATCCTGTTCATCCAGAAGCGCCCGCGCGGCCTTTTCGCGCTGAAGGGCAGGGCGGTGGAGGCATGATCGCACAGCGCTTCTTCGGCGCCGATCGGCGCATTGCCATCACCATCCTCGTCCTGCTGGCGGCGGCCATCATCGTGCCGCTGCTCAACCTCGCGGTCTCGCCGCAGAGCGCCGTCTACATCCCGCCCTATATCGTGGCGTTGGTCGGCAAGTATCTCTGCTATGCGCTGCTGGCGCTCGCGCTCGACCTGGTCTGGGGTTATTGCGGCATCCTTTCGCTCGGCCATGGCGCCTTCTTCGCGCTCGGCGGCTATGCGATGGGCATGTATCTGATGCGCCAGATCGGTTCGCGCGGCGTCTACGGCAATCCCATCCTGCCGGACTTCATGGTGTTCCTGAACTACAAGGAACTGCCCTGGTTCTGGCACGGCTTCGACCACTTCTGGTTCGCGGCGCTGATGGCGCTGGCCGTGCCCGGCCTGCTCGCCTTCGTGTTTGGCTGGTTCGCCTTCCGCAGCCGCGTCACCGGTGTCTACCTGTCGATCATCACCCAGGCGATGACCTATGCGCTGCTGCTCGCCTTTTTCCGCAACGACATGGGGTTTGGCGGTAACAACGGCCTGACCGATTTCAAGGATATTCTGGGCTTCAACGTGCAGGCCGATGCGACGCGCTCGGCGCTGTTTTCGGCAAGCGCGGTGATGTTGGCTCTGGCCGTCTACCTCACCGCGGCGATCGTCCGCTCCAAATACGGCAAGCTCTTGATGGCTGTCCGCGACGCCGAGAGCCGCACCCGCTTCCTCGGTTGGCGGGCCGAGAACGTCAAACTCTTCGCCTTCACCGTCTCGGCGATCATGGCCGGCATCGCCGGCGCGCTCTACGTGCCGCAAGTCGGCATCATCAATCCCGGCGAGTTCGAGCCATCGAATTCGATCGAGGTGGTGATCTGGACCGCCGTCGGCGGGCGCGGCACCATCGTCGGCCCGATCCTCGGCGCGCTTCTCGTCAATGCCGGCAAATCCTGGTTCACCGGCGTGCTCCCGGAATTCTGGCTGTTCGCGCTGGGTGGGCTGTTCGTCGCCGTCACGCTGTTGCTGCCCAAGGGCATCGTCGGCATGTGGGACAACTGGCGTGGCAAGGCGAAGGCGCTGCGCGCGGCCTCGCTTGCCGCCGAAGCCGGCGCCGACCCCGAGGTGCGGCAGCCGAAGATCGTGCGCTCGGCGGCAAGGACGCCGGGCGCCTGGTCGGCCGCCGGCCCCGAGCCGCAGCCGGCGGAGTGAGCGACCATGGGCAAGTCGAACACCATCCTCTATCTCGACGGCGTGTCGGTTTCCTTCGACGGCTTTCGCGCCATCAACAACCTGTCGCTGGTGCTCGACAAAGGCGAGATGCGCGCCATCATCGGACCCAACGGCGCCGGCAAGACGACGATGATGGACATCGTCACCGGCAAGACGCGGCCGGACGAGGGCGAAGTGTTCTTCGACGGCCAGGTGGACCTCACCCGCCACGACGAGGCCGAGATCGCCATGATGGGCATCGGCCGCAAGTTCCAGAAGCCGACCGTGTTCGAGAGCCACAGCGTCGAGGACAATCTCATGCTGGCGCTGAAAGGGCCGCGCTCGATTTGGCCCGCCCTGTTTCACCGCCGCTCCGCCGCCGAGACGCGGCGCATCGATGATATCCTCGGCATCATCCGTCTCGGCGACAAGCGCGACGAGCTTGCCGCAAATCTCAGCCATGGCCAGAAGCAGTGGCTGGAGATCGGCATGCTGCTCGCCCAGGACCCGAAGCTTTTGCTCGTCGACGAGCCGGTCGCCGGCATGACCGATGCCGAGACCGAGGAGACCGCGCGACTGCTCAAGGACATCGCCCGCGACCATTCGGTGGTCGTCGTCGAGCACGACATGCATTTCGTGCGCGAGCTTGGCGTCAAGGTCACCTGCCTGCACGAGGGCTCGGTGCTGTCGGAAGGCACGCTCGATTTCGTTTCGGCCGACGAGCGGGTCGTCGAAGTCTATCTGGGGCGGTGAGCATGGTCTGGCGGGTTCCGTTTTACCGTTTCGATTTCGCTTTTTTGAAGCGCTGGAGAAGGGGCTGACCATGCTCGAAGTCTCCAATGCCACGCTTCACTACGGCGCCGCCCAGGCATTGCGCGGCGTCTCGCTGAAGGCAGGTGCTGGCAAGATCACCTGCGTGCTCGGCCGCAACGGCGTCGGCAAGACCAGTTTGATGAGATCGATCGTCGGCCATCACCGGCTGACGAGCGGAAGCGTTGCCTTCGAGGGGAAGGCGCTCGACCGGAGCGCGGCGTATGATCGCGCCCGGTCGGGCATCGCATTCGTGCCGCAGGGCAGGGAGGTCTTCCCGCTGCTGACGGTGCGCGAAAACCTGGAATCCGGCTTTGCGCCGCTGCGGCGCGCCGACCGCAACATTCCAGCCCATGTCTTCGAGCTGTTTCCGGTGTTGAAGCAGATGCTGTCGCGACGCGGCGGCGACTTGTCCGGCGGCCAGCAGCAGCAGCTCGCCATAGGCCGGGCGCTGGTGATGCGGCCGAAGCTCCTGGTGCTCGACGAGCCGACCGAAGGCATCCAGCCCTCGATCATCAAGGATATCGGCCGCGCCATCCGCTATCTGCGCGACCAGGCGGGGATCGCCGTGCTTCTGGTCGAGCAATATCTCGACTTCTGCCGCGAGCTTGCCGACGAGGTCAACATCATGGACCGCGGCCGGATCGTGCATACCGGTCCGGCGGAGGATCTCGATCGGGCGGATGTGAGGAAGTTCCTGACGGTTTAACCCAGGCTAGTCTAGGGGGCGTTCTCCTGCTGGCGAATCGCAAACGTTGGAGATTGGCTAAAACATC
The DNA here is from genome assembly GCF_033977265.1 of Mesorhizobium australafricanum. NCBI lineage: Bacteria > Pseudomonadati > Pseudomonadota > Alphaproteobacteria > Hyphomicrobiales > Phyllobacteriaceae > Mesorhizobium > Mesorhizobium australafricanum. The sequence continues at coordinate 670,469 of NZ_JAVIIT010000001.1, forward strand.
TCGGGCGTCGTCATCCTATGGCGGAGCAAGGAGCGAAGCGACGCGGCGCAGACCATAGGATCCATGCCGTTACGTCTGCCGAATGGCGTAGCGACGCAGAATAGATATCTTGGCGCATCGCCTCCGACCATTCCAAATTCTGCGCCGTTAGTGACGATTTGAAGTCACGGCATGGATCCTTGGGTCTTCGCGCCGCTACGCGTCGCTACGCCCAAGGATGACGAAGTCACGTGGCTCGAGCCGTTTACTCTATTCTACGACACACGGCTCTGGCGCGCCCAATACCGCGTGCTAGTCTTTTCTTGGCCTTGGTGAGTCGGCCGCTTTCCGTACCAGTCGCGAAATGAGGGGAAGACGCGGACTCCGCCGCAAGTTCCACGCAAGCCAGTCTTCCTAGCTTCCCCGCAGTGATTGTCGGTCAACGCGTCCAAAAGAAGCTTGCCAGGGGACGGCGATGGAACGTTTTGTCGAGGACTATCAGAAGCGGCGCCTCACGGAGCCCGTCGATATCATGACCGCGATCAACATCCTGATGTCGCAAGGCTATGACGAGGATGATCTGCTGGGCGAAATCACCAAGGTTTTCTACGTCGATCTCGACGCCTTCAATGACGTGATCTCGCACCATTGAGAATTCGCATGCGGCCGTTGCGTTACGATGGCGGTGGAGACACCATAATTCCGTAGCGTCAGCGGACCGCTATCGACAACAGCAGTATGATGCCGACCCCCATCATCACTAGACCCGGCCAATTCTGCGACAGGCTGAGGAAACCGAGTCCGCGCCGCCGCGGCTCCAGTGTCGGGCCCGGTGTTGCCAGCTTCGGCGCCGGACGATCCGGCGCTGTAGGTGCTGGATCACTCAGTCGTCCGCGCCTCAGAGTGGCGCCTGCCATGTACACGACGCCTGCGACGGTAAGCAACGCACCGAGGATGACGGTCATCTTTCCTCGCTCCTTTCCAACGCTGCGGGATTTGGCAAGCGTTTCGCGAGGTGGCTGCCTTGCCGTTCCGATCTTCGGCAGCCGGCGCGACTTGGCAGCGGCCTCCCGCGGTCGGCGGCTGAGACAGAACGGTCAAGATGGCCGGCAGGTTCCGACAAGCCAACGGCCGAATAGCGTCGCGTGACGCGCCGAGCAGAGCTTTGGCGTTTGAACAAGGGCCGCTGTGGAGGTCCGCAGCTCTAATGCATGTCGCGCTGAACCGGATTCATGCGACGCGCTTTAAGTCTTTGTTTTGATGCATGTCGTTGTCCCAGAACCGCTGCACACTTCTGGGCGACATGCATCAGGCTGCCACCCGCTTCATCAGCGCCATGGCGCCGAACGGCGCGCGCACCTTGCCCTCGGTGATGAAGTAGGCAAACACGTCGCGCGGCTTGACCGGCGCGTCGGTCTTGGGATTGGCGCGCGGCAGGTCGGCGGGTTGCTTGCCTTGCGCCCAGGTCTTCACCCGTCCCGCCCATTCGTCGAGGCCCTTCGGCGTGTAGCAGTCGGGATTGTCGTCGCTGCCGGTCTGCAGCCGCGCATAGACGAAGTCGCCGGTGACATCGGCGATCGCCGGATATTTTGCATGGTCGGCATAGACGATAGCGGCGTTGTACTTGCGCGCCAAAGCGGGGAATTCCGGCACGATGAAGCTGTCGTGACGCACCTCCAGCGCGTGGCGCAAGGGCACGCCGTCCTGCTTTTCGGGCAGAAGCTTGAGAAAAGCTTCGAAATCGTCGGCATCGAATTTCTTGGTCGGCGCGAACTGCCAAAGAATCGGGCCGAGCTTCTCGCCGAGCGCGGCAACGCCTGAGCCGAGGAAGCGCATCATGGATTCGCCGGCCTCGCCGAGCACGCGGCGGTTGGTGACGAAGCGGTTGCCCTTGAGCGAGAAGACGAAGCCATCCGGCGCGTCGTTGGCCCACTTCACGAAGGTCGGTTCCTTGAAGCTGGAATAGTAGGTGCCGTTGACCTCGATGCTCGGCACCTGGCGGCTGGCGTAGTGCAACTGCTTGGCCTTGGCGAGCTTGTCCGGATAGAAGGAGGTATCCCAAGGCTCAAAAGTCCAACCGCCCATGCCGGAGCGGATTTTTCCTTGGCTCATCGTCTTCCTCCTCCGCGTTTCAAATGCGATCAGGCCGCTTTGCCGACCGGCTTCACCATATCGACCAATATCCACCCTGGCCGGTATGGGTTGGCACGGCGACCCGTTTCCCGATAGCCGTAAGCCGAATAGAGCTCGATGTTCCGCTCCATAAGCGAATTGGTGTAGAGCCGCACCTCCGGCACGCCCCATGACCTCGCCAGTTCGTTGGCGAAATCGAGCAGCGCGATGCCGAGCTTCCTGCCCTGGAAAGCCGGCGCGACGGCGACGCTGAAGATCATGGCGTGGTCGGGGTGCCGTTCGAGAACGATCAGCCCGGCGAGTTCCGCGCCTTCTTCCAGCAGCCAGACCTCGCCCTGCTCTATGCGCGGTGCATAGTCCTCGGTGACCGGGATCGGCGGTGCGCCCAACAGGGCAGTGTAAGAGGCATAGGCTTCTGTCGTTAACGAGACTACTGCCTGGAGATCATTGGCAAGCGCTCTTCTTCTAAGGCTCATTCAAACGCTCTCTAGACACTCACGATCTGCGTGCTCACTCGGCCGCTTCGCGCTTGCCTCCGGGGCGCCGCTCCAGAAGCTCCTTCAGGAACTGGCCGGTATAGCTGCGCTTCTCGCGCACGATCGCTTCCGGCGTGCCGGAGGCGACCAGCTGGCCGCCGCCATCGCCGCCCTCGGGGCCGAGGTCGAGCACCCAGTCGGCGGTTTTTATCACCTCGAGATTGTGCTCGATGACCACCACCGTGTTGCCCTGGTCGACCAGCTCATGCAGCACTTCCAGGAGTTTGGCGACGTCGTGGAAATGCAGGCCGGTGGTAGGCTCGTCGAGGATGTAGAGCGTCTTGCCGGTCGCCTTGCGCGACAGTTCCTTGGCAAGCTTGATGCGCTGCGCCTCGCCGCCCGACAGCGTCGTCGCCTGCTGGCCGATATGAATGTAGCCGAGGCCGACCTGCTTCAGCGTCTCCAGCTTGTCGCGCACGCCGGGCACAGCGGCGAAGAAGTCGACGCCTTCCTCGACCGTCATGTCCAGCACGTCGGCGATCGACTTGCCCTTGAACAGCACGTCGAGCGTCTCGCGGTTGTAGCGCTTGCCGTGGCAGACGTCGCAGGTGACGTAGACGTCGGGCAGGAAGTGCATCTCGATCTTGATGACGCCGTCGCCCTGGCACGCCTCGCAGCGGCCACCCTTGACGTTGAAGGAGAACCGGCCCGGCTGGTAGCCCCGCGCCTTGGCTTCGGGAAGGCCCGCGAACCAGTCGCGGATCGGCGTGAAGGCTCCGGTATAGGTGGCCGGGTTGCTGCGCGGGGTTCGTCCAATCGGCGACTGGTCGATGTCGATGACCTTGTCGAGGAATTCCAGTCCCTCGATGCGGTCATGCTCGGCCGGATGCTCGCGCGAGCCCATGATGCGGCGCGAGGCCGCCTTGAACAGCGTCTCGATCAGAAAGGTCGACTTGCCGCCGCCGGACACGCCGGTGACCGCGGTGAAGGTGCCGAGCGGGATCTCCGCCGTCACGTTCTTCAGATTGTTGCCGCGCGCGCCGACGACCTTGATGCGCCGGTTCTTCTTCGCTTCGCGACGCACTGCGGGCGTGGCCACTTCGAGCTCGCCCGACAGATATTTGCCGGTGATCGAGGCGGGCGTCGCCATGATCTGCTGTGGCGTTCCCTGCGCGATGACGTGGCCGCCATGGATGCCAGCGGCGGGGCCGATGTCGACGACATAGTCAGCGTGCAGGATGGCGTCCTCGTCATGCTCGACGACGATCACCGTGTTGCCGATGTCGCGCAGATGCTTCAGCGTATCGAGCAGGCGCGCATTGTCGCGCTGGTGCAGGCCGATCGACGGTTCGTCGAGCACATAGAGCACGCCGGTCAAGCCCGAGCCTATCTGCGAGGCGAGCCGGATGCGCTGGCTCTCGCCGCCTGACAGCGTGCCGGAATTGCGCGACAGCGTCAGATAGTCGAGGCCGACATCGTTCAGGAAGCGCAGCCGCTCGCGGATTTCCTTGAGCACGCGGACCGCGATCTCGTTCTGCTTGTCGTTGAGCTGGGCGGGCAGGTCGGTGAACCACTGGTCGGCCTTGCGGATCGACAGCTCGGTGACCTCGCCGATATGTTTTCCGGCGATCTTCACCGCCAGCGCCTCCGGCTTCAGCCGGTAGCCGTTGCAGGCGGGGCAGGGGGTGGCCGACATGAAGCGCTCGATCTCCTCGCGCATCCAGGCCGATTCCGTTTCCTTCCAGCGCCGGTCGAGATTGGGGATGACGCCCTCAAACGTCTTGGTGGTCTTGTAGGAGCGCAGGCCGTCATCATACTGGAACGTGATCTCGCGCTCGCCAGTGCCATGCAGCACGGCTTTCTGCGCCTCGGCGCCCAGGTCCTTGAACTTGTCGCCGAGCTTGAAGCCATAGGCCTTGCCGAGCGCTTCCAGCGTCTGCGCATAATAGGGAGAGGTCGACTTCGCCCACGGGCTGATGGCACCATCGCGCAGCGAGACGTTCTCGTCCGGCACGACGAGGTTGGGATCGATGGCGCGCTGGCTGCCAAGGCCGTCGCAGGTCGGGCAGGCGCCGAACGGGTTGTTGAAGGAGAACAGCCTGGGTTCGATCTCGGGAATGGTGAAGCCGGACACCGGGCAGGCGAATTTCTCCGAGAACAGGATGCGCTCATGCGTCTCGTTCTTCGACTTGTTGACGGAATCCTCGCCGGTCAGGCTGGAGTCGAGCGGCCGGTCGGCGAACTCCGCTACGGCAAGGCCTTCGGCGAGCTTCAGCGCGGTCTCCATCGAGTCCGCGAGCCGGGTCGCCAGATCGCCGCGCACGACGATGCGGTCGACGACCACGTCGATGTCGTGCTTGTATTTCTTGTCCAGCGCCGGCACGTCGGCGATCTCATAGAAGACACCGTCGACCTTGACGCGCTGAAAACCCTTCTTCTGCAGCTCCAGCAATTCCTTGCGGTATTCGCCCTTGCGGCCGCGAACGATCGGCGCGAGCAGATAGAGACGCGTGCCTTCCTCCAGCGCCAGCACGCGGTCGACCATCTGGCTGACCGTCTGGCTCTCGATCGGCAGGCCGGTGGCCGGCGAATAAGGAATGCCGACACGCGCGAACAGCAGGCGCATGTAGTCGTAGATTTCGGTGACCGTGCCGACCGTCGAGCGCGGGTTCTTCGAGGTGGTCTTCTGCTCGATGGAGATAGCGGGCGACAGACCGTCGATCTGGTCGACGTCCGGCTTCTGCATCATCTCGAGAAACTGGCGGGCATAGGCCGAGAGGCTTTCGACATAGCGGCGCTGGCCCTCGGCATAGATGGTGTCGAAGGCGAGCGACGACTTGCCGGATCCCGACAGGCCGGTCATCACGATCAGGCTGTCGCGCGGCAAGTCGAGATCGACGTTCTTGAGATTGTGTTCGCGCGCCCCGCGAATGGAAAGGTATTTATGGTCGGCCATCGCCGGTCGCCGCCTCAGATCTGGAATTTGCTGGATTGGGCGGGTTTGTCCCGGCCATCCCCTATGTAGGTATTTTCATTGCCACGTCGAGAGACGCCACAATTCCCGACAAAAGCGTTTAACCGTCTTTCGCGCGAGCGGGCAAGCGGAAAGAACAAAGACCGAACACGCTCCTGACAAAGCGTTGTGGAAACAATCGCTATGGGCATTGTGAAACAATCGCCATAAGCGTTGTGAAACAGATGCCATCGATGCCCGCCTCTTTGATCCACAGAAGCGCTGGACTTACCTGCACGTAACCTGCAGCGATCACATTTTTCGGTAACCGGCTATTCAACGGTTGACGTCGCGGACCCAGAGGGGCAGTCTCAAAGGCGTCAACGAAGCCGGCCGTCTTTCGATGGCCTCGCCGCCCAACTGGCGGTCTGCGAGACGCCGCAGGCGATAGCGATTTGCGCTTCGAACGACATTGTCGCAACGGACCCAGGAGCGGAGCATGACGCCACCGGACAGTCCCTTGAGGCTCCACACCGAGATGGAGCCGCGGCGGGCATAAGTGCCAGGGCAGACTTGAAACGCCAGCCCGACAAACCGTGACTCGCCGATTTCCAACAATCAGAGACCGTAGTCGGATCGTCGGCTGAATGCCGCGTTGCATCCGAAACAGAACGCCGGCAGTCCACTCCCGGCTAAAATTGGATTTGAGATCCATGAAAGCCCCGTCCACCTGCGGAAGCAGTGGCGGGGCTTACATTTTTTGCGATCCTGCCTTCTTCCCAAAACGTGGGAATTGGTGAGAAGCCTCCGAAGGTCGTCATCCTTGGGCGTAGCGACGCGAAGCGGAGCGAAGACCCAGGGATCCATGCCGTTACCTCAGCCGGGGGTGCAACGGTGCAGAATTCTGCCCCGTCGCAGCGCCTTACCGTCACGGCATGGATTCCATGGTCTGCGCCGCGTCGCTTCGCTCCTTGCTTCGCCATAGAATGACGAACGAAAAAGCGCTTCAGCCGATCGTCAAGAAAGTCATCGATCTGTGACGACAGGATTATCAGTGGTTCGGCGACCTCATGCCGCCCGTCGCCATGTCGACGGTTATGCTGCCGCCGATCCTGACATCGGTGTTGCCGATCTTGAAGGTGCCATCGCTGCCGGCCGGCTGCGCGTCGTCCGGTTCCGGCTGCGGCGCAGGCTTGGCGATGCGGTAGTCGCCGCTGACGCCGGGCAGTTTCGGCGACGAGCTGTCGTCGGCAAGTGCGGTGCCGGCCATCAGCATTCCGGCAAGCGCGGCAAGGGCAGCAAACATATGGCTAGGTTGAACGGAGCTGATCATGCGCGAACTATAGAAGCGCGGCTTCAGCGATGCCAGACGCGCGGCAATCAAATTGCCGCCGTAATGGCTCGAGACCTCAGGCCGCCTTCTTGCGCGTGTCGTAGACGTGGTCGACGAGGCCCCATTCCTTCGCTTCCGCGGCGCTCATGAAATAGTCGCGGTCGAGCGTGCGCTCGACCTCCTCGTAGCTGCGGCCGCAATGCTTGGCGTAAAGCTCGGTCATGTGCTGCTTGGTGCGCACGATGTCTTCGGCGTGGCGCTGGATGTCGGAGGCCTGGCCCTGGAAGCCGCCAAGCGGCTGATGCAGCACGATCCTTGTGTTGGGTAGCGCGATCCGCCGCCCCGGCGCACCGGCCATCAAAAGGAAGGAGCCCATCGACGCGGCAAAGCCCATGCACACCGTCGACACCGGGCAGGAGATGTACTGCATGGTGTCGTAGATGGCGAAGCCGCTGGTCACCATGCCGCCCGGCGAGTTGATGTAGAGCGAGATCTCCTTGTCGGGATGGTCCGATTCCAGCGACAGAAGCTGTGCGCAGACCAGCGCCGACACGCTGTCATTGATTTCGCCATTGATGAAGACGATGCGCTCGCGCAGCAGCCGTGAAAAAATGTCGAAGGCGCGTTCGCCGCGACTCGATTGTTCGATGACCATCGGCACCAGATTGGCAAAGCTCATGACGGTTTCCTCGGGCCTCTTTTGATCAGGCGGCACGCAGCATCATGCAGGGCGCATTGGCCGCGGCCGGGTTCTTGCGCGCATGAAGCGAGATCCCGCAGCCCGCGCCGGCAATGGCAAGGACGGGTTCGGCGACCGCCACGAAGCCTTCATGGACGATGCTGAGATGCGTGCCGCCGGAAATCGTCCGCGCGAGCGTGAAGGTGACGACGCTGTCGAATGTCGGCAGATGGTCGGCATCTTCGGCACTTGGCTGCTCGCGCCAGGAATAGCGCAGCAGCTTGCCGGGCTCGGCCTCGATCACCTCGCATTCGATCGGCGCGTCCAGACCGGCAAAGGCGAAGCGCCTGCCGGCTTGCGCCTTCATGTCGTTCGGCATCATCCAGGCGGCGAGCAGCTCCGGCTCGGTCAGTGCCCGCCAGACTTTTTCAGGCGGCTCGGCAAGCTCGCATTCGAAGCTGAGCGGCGCCGCGGTCGCTGTCGGGTTTTGTGCTTGGGTCATTGGTCCATTCCCTTCAGAACGGTCTTCAACTTCTCGATGCGTTCCGGCCAGAAGGCGCGGTAGCGTTCGACCCAGCCGAGCAGCGGATCGAGCCCCTGCGGATCGGCGCGGTAATAGGCGTTGCGGCCGGCGCGCCGCTCGACCACGAGGCCGGCGCCGCGCAGCACGGCAAGGTGTTGCGAGACCGCCGGCTGGGAAACGCTCATGCCGGCGCGCAGCTCGGACACCGTCCTCTCGCCGGTCGCCAACCGCTCATAGACAGCGCGGCGCGTCGGATCGGCCAGGGCGCGGAAAATCTCTGCTTCGATCATGCACAAAGCATAAGTCGATACTTATCGATTTGGCAAGCAGCTATTTGATCGCCATATCGAAACAGACGTTCAGGCGCTGCCTTTGCTGACATTCCTTGACAGGAAGGGCGGTTATGACTAGAACGAAAAGAGAACAAAAACCTTGTGGGAAAAGCCAGCCTTTGCGGGCATGAGCGACCCGCAGGCTGTAAGGTGAGCGACTTAAAATTTGTTTCGGATGAGCGCGGAGAAGTACGATGGCGGGTAGCGTCAACAAGGTCATTCTGGTCGGCAATCTCGGGGCGGACCCTGAAATCCGCCGCCTGAACTCCGGTGATCCAGTCGTCAACATTCGCATCGCCACCTCGGAAAGCTGGCGCGACAAGAACTCGGGCGAGCGCAAGGAAAAGACCGAGTGGCATAATGTCGTCATCTTCAACGACCAGCTGGCCAAGGTGGCAGAGCAGTATCTGAAGAAGGGCATGAAGGTCTATGTCGAGGGCCAGCTGCAGACCCGCAAATGGCAGGACCAGACCGGTGCCGACAAATACACGACGGAGGTCGTTCTGCAGAAATTCCGCGGCGAGCTGCAGATGCTCGACGCACGCGGCGAGGGCGGCGGCGGCCAGGTCGGCAATTATTCCGGCGGCAGCAGCCGTAGCTCGGATTTCGGCCAGTCCGGCCCGAACGAAGGTTTTAGCCGTGGCGGTGGCGGCGGTGGTTCCAAGGGCGGCGGCGGCTCGTCGCGCGAGCTGGACGACGAGATCCCGTTCTAAATGTTGTTTTTTGCGCAATTCCGGACGGAAGGCTACGGCGAAGTCGCCGAGCCTAACCGCTACGCACTTTTCCTGGAATTGCTCTAAGCGTCTCGCAATGATCGTTTGAGGGGAAGGCGCGATGTCGCTCGGACCGCTTCTGTCGGCGCCTCCTCCCATTCCATGGCATGCATTCGCTGCCTTCGCCGCGCTCGCCGTCGGCGGCGCCCAGCTGGCGCTGCCGAAAGGCACCACGCGTCACCGCGTGCTGGGTTACACTTGGGTGACGCTGATGCTGGTCATCGCCATATCGAGCTTCTGGATCCAGCAGATTCGGCTCGTCGGTCCGTTCAGCCCGATCCATCTCCTGTCGATCCTGGTGCTGGTCACCGTGCCGCTGGCGGCGTGGTATGCGCACACGCACAAGGTGGCCGCGCATCGTGGTGCCATGATCAAGCTCTATCTGTTCGCGCTGGTCGGCGCCGGCATCTTCACGCTGCTGCCCGGCCGGATCATGCACGCCGTCGTGTTCGGCCAATAGGGCGACGGAAAACCTCGTAAGGAAGATCAACGTGAAAGCACGCGTCAAATGGGTTGAGGAACGCACCTTTGTCGGCGAATCCGGCAGCGGCCACAAGGTCGTGCTGGGCACGGCGCATGGGCCGAATGGTCACACGCCCGGACCGAGCCCGATGGAGCTGGTGCTGATCGGCACCGGCGGCTGCTCGGCCTATGACGTCGTGCACATCCTCGAGAAAGGCCGCGAGGCGGTCGAGGATTGCGTGGTCGAGCTCGACGCCGACCGGGCAGAGACCGACCCGAAGGTGTTCACGCGCATCCATATGCATTTCATCGTCAAGGGTCGCGCGCTGTCGCATGACAAGGTGAAACGGGCGATTGATCTGTCGATTACAAAATACTGCTCGGCCAGCGCCATGATGGCGAAGACGGCGACAATCACGCATGATTTTGAAGTGGTCGAGACGGCGGCGAAGTAGGGGAGTAGGGGAGTAGGGGAGTAGGGCAGTAGGGCAGTAGGGCACTAGCCGGACCGCTTCGCAGCCAGCTAGGCCGCCATTAGCGCCCTCACACCGTCCGCCACGAACTGCACGGCAAGCGCCGCGAGGATCACCCCCAGCAGCCTGGTCAGGATCGAGCGGCCGGTCTGGCCGAGGATGCGGTCGATGCGTTCCGACAGCACGAACACCAGGTAGGTGATGACGAGGCAGACGAAGATGATGCCGACGAGCGCTGCCTGAGCGGCAAAGCCTTCGAAGTGGCCCGATAGCAGCACGGTTGCCGAAATCGCGCCGGGGCCGGCGATCAGCGGGATCGCCAGCGGGAAGGCGGCGATGTTGTGGATCATGTCCTTGGTGATGGCGACGTCGCCGATCTTCTCCTTGCGGTCCTGGCGGCGCTCGAACACCATTTCGAAGGCGATGAAGAACAGGAGAAAGCCGCCGGCGACGCGGAAGGCCGGCAGCGTGATGCCGAACACCGACAGGATCGAGGCGCCGGCAACCGCAAACAGCGCCATGACCAGGAAGCCGATCACCGAAGCGCGCACCGAAACCTGCTGGCGCTCCTCGCGGTTCATGCCGCGCGTCACGGCGAGGAAGAGCGGCGCCAGTCCCGGCGGATCGATGGTCACCAGGATGGTGACGAAGGCGTTGAACAAGCTGTCGAAACTCGGCATCGCTGGTCCCCTCCCGCCGGGCGAAGCCCCGCTCTGCAATTGGTAGAGCAAAGCCCGGGCGCTGGAAAGCGGAAGGGGAAATCAACCGGTTATTCTGCTTTGCCGCAATAAGCCTCGAGCCGATAGCCGTCCGGGTCGATGACGAAGGCGGCATAGTAATTGTCGCCATAGGCCGCACGGAGCCCGGGCTTGCCGTTGTCCTTGCCGCCTTCACGCAATGCCGCGGCATAAAAGGCATCCACGCCGGCGCGCGTCGGCGCTGAAAAACAGAAATGCAGGCCAGAGTCGGTGTCGGCCGGAACCGGCCGGCCGGCGTCGTTCACCCAAAGCCGGACCGCTTGGGCGCCGTAGCCAAGGGAGCCGGGCGACTGGCTGAGGCATGAATAGCCGAGCGCTTCCAGGGCCGCGTCGTAGAAGCGTTTCGAGGCATTAGCGTCGCGGACGCCGATAGAGACATGGTCGAGCATCGTTTCCTCCGTGATTACAATGAGTTGGTCGATCAGGCTGGAGTCGTGCGCCGCGCCAAAAACTCGACCTCCATGCGCCAGGTCGCACCGCCGTCATGCGAGCGCTCGCCAAGCCAGCGGAACGAATTCTCGGTGATGCGCGAAAAGCTCCAGCGCACAGAAGCGCCGGTGCCGTCTGCGCCGACCTGGACGATCGTGTCGTCCTCGGCCCGGCCGAGCTGCCGGCTGTAATACTGGCTGCGCGGGTCGCTCCAGAAAATGTGCCAGGCGTCCGCGCCGGGATCGTAGACGCGCAATGTCGTGCCGTAGAAGGTCCACGGCCCGAGCGAAGTCTGGGCACCAGTGTTCCGCGCGGGCAGGATCCAGACATCCTGCACGGCCCTGCCTTCGAGGACCCAGCCGAAATGCACCTCGCCGCGCCCCGTCAGCCTGGTTCCATCCTCGAGAATGCGTGTGGCGTCGAATGTCCAGGCGCCGATGAAGCGGCCATAGAGCTTCAGTTTTTCGGCAAGGTCCGGCTTTGGGCCGTTGCTGTGCAGGGCCTCTGTAAAGGGATCGGTCATTGTTTCTGCCTCGTTTGTCAGGAGAGGGCGAGCAATAGGGGCGTGTTAGGGTTCTTCGCTTGGGAAAAATTGCTATCTTTCAGCCATGACGATCGCTCAGAAAACACTGGCTTCCGGGCATGGCTGGCAGGTATCCGACGTGGTGTGCACGGCAGCCGCCGGCGACAAGCCATTCGAGGAAGAGCATCGCGGCTTTTGCGTTGCGGCGGTGACCAGCGGCACGTTTCGTTATCGCACCCGCCAGGGCACGGCGATGCTGGCGCCAGGCGCCATTCTGCTCGGCAATACCGGCGCCTGCTACGAATGCGGGCATGAACACGGCGCCGGCGACCGCTGCCTCTCCTTCCATTTTTCGCCGGCTTATCTGGAGCGTGTGGTGGCTGGATTGCCGGGCGCGAAGCGGCTCGGCTTCGCCGATCCGCGCCTGCCGCCCTTGCCGGCGCTGGCACCCTTGCTGGCAGAGGCGGAGGCGGCACGCGAGACAGGCGACGGCGGAGCGTTCGAGGAACTCGGCCTGCGGATTGCCGGCGCGGTGGTTGCGGCCGCGGCCGGTTCCTCTGGAGGTGCCCGGACACCCAGCCGCCGCGACCAGAAGCGCGTTGCCGAGGCGGTGCGCCTGATCGAGCTCAATACCGACCGGCCAGTGTCGCTGACCGAGCTTGCCGACGGCACGGCGACCAGCCCGTATCATTTCCTGCGCACCTTCCGGCAGGTCGCCGGCATGACGCCCTATCAGTTCCTGCTGAGGACGAGGCTGCACCGCGCCGCGGTGCGGCTGCGCAGCTCGGACGGGGCGATCTCGACGATCGCGTTCGATGCCGGCTTCAACGACCTGTCGACCTTCAACCGCCGGTTCCGGCGCGAGATGGGGGAAGCGCCCGGCGCCTACCGCGCCCGCCGGGCGGGCCGATAGATATCGCCATCGTCAATCGTCCGTCGGGCCGCACCAGCCGGGCAGATAGTCCGCGTCCTTGCTCTTGGCGAGCGCCAAGGCGTCCTTCATCGCCTTGTCGAAGTTCTTCGCAACCGCGTTCCGGTCGATGCGCCTGCGCAGGAAGTCCGCCCAGATGAATTCGCTGAACGGTGTCGTGTCCTTGGCGTAACCGCCCAGCCGGCGCAGCTCGCCTGCCACGCTTCGGTAAGGGTCATCGACCAGCTCGCCGATCGTCTTGGGGATCGCCGAATAATCGCGGCGCCGGCCGTTCTCGTCGAACGGGTGCATCCAGCCGCGATTGTCGAGCACGAAAAGAAACGCGTCCTTGTCGAGCGCGGACAAGTCGCTGATCACGGTGACGAGCACGTCCTTGACGCCTTCCTCGAGCAGGGCGCGGGCGAGATGATGGTGATCGGTGACGTAGTTGCGGTTTTTGGGCCCGAGCACCACCGGCACCATGTGTCTGCCGAGAAAGGCGCCGGTCTTCTTCTTGGCGTCCTGCTCCCGGATCATCTGGCGCTTCAGCTCAACCTCCCTCATGCCGACCGTGATCTGGGTCGGCCTCAATTCCTCGACGGGGACCGGGGTCACAATGGGTTCTCGCGGGTCGATCATGGCACGCCATCCTGTTCTTGCTGCTGCGGTTTCCCCGGGCCAAGTGCTTTGATCGCCGCGTCGACGCTGTGGAATATCCGCTGCGTGCCGACAATTTCAGCGATGCCGAACCGCTTCAGCGCCGCCTGGGCGCGCAGCGATTCCATGCGTGCGATAGCGAAGACCGCGCCTTTGTCGCGACAATGGCGGATGCTGTCGATCAGCGCCTGGGCGGCGGTGTAGTCGATCTCGACGATGTTGCTGGCCTCCAGCACCACCAGCTTCACGTCCTCGCTTCTGGCATCGATCAGGTCGGTGAGGCCGCGCTTGAAACGGTCGGCGTTGACGAAGGAAAGCGGCGCCTGGAAGGCCGCCACCAGCACGCCTGGGTGCTGCTCGCCTGCGATGGATTTGCTCGGCGGCCACCAGACCGACGTGCCCGGCACCTGCGCCAGCTCGATCGGCTCCGTGCGCGTCGAGCCCCAGATGCCGTGCAGCAGCGACAGGCCGATACCGATCGCGACGCCGGTTTCGATCGGCAGGACGACGATCGCGATCATGGTGATCAGGATCAGCGCGAACTCGACCGCCGCCTGGCGATAGACCTTGGCGAATACCTGCCAGCGCAGGATATGCTGGGCCACGAACATCAGCACGCCGGCAAGGGCGGCCTGCGGCACGTTGGCAAGCAGGCTTCCTCCAAAAGTGCTGAGCACCAGCACGATGGCCGCGGCGATCAGGCCCGACAGCTGCGAGCGACCGCCTGTCTGGGCGGCGATGGCCGTGCGCGGCGGGCTGGCGTTCACGGCAAAGGCGCCGAACAGGCCGGCTAAGATGCTGCCCGCGCCGACGCCGACGAAATCGCGGTTGACATCGGGCACCTCGCCATCCTGCGGTGCGAAGGAGCGGCTGGTAGCCGCTGTCTGCACCATGACGACAATGGCGATCAGCAGGGCGAGCGGGACAAGGGCTTGCGCATCCTGAAAGTCGGCGGTCGGCATGCCGGGAGCCGGCAACCCGTTCGGCAAGGCGCCGAGCACCTCGACGCCCCGGTTCTTCAGGTCGAAGGCGATGACCGCAAGCGTTGCCAGCACCATGCCGATCAACGCCGCCGGGATGCGAGGGCTGATACGCTCCGAGACGAAGACGATGGCGAACACGCCGAGCCCGAGCGCCAGGCTCCACGGATTGGTGAGGCGGAGACTGACGGCGATTTCACCGACGCGCCGCACCGTCTCGCCACCTTCCGGCGGCAGGCCGAGCAGACCCGGCAATTGCGAGACGATGATATGGACGGAAATGCCGGCTAGAAAACCGGTCGTGACCGGCACGGACAGGAGATCGGCAATCCAGCCGAGACGGAAAATGCCGCTGAGCGCCACCAGCAACCCCACCATGAGCGCCAGCATTGCCGCCAGCGCCAGATAATGCGGCGAGCCGGAGGTGGCGATCAGCGCGAGGCCGCCGGCGAACAATGGCGTGATCGTCGAATCCGCGCCGGCCGACAGGTGGCGGTTGGCGCCGAACAGCGCGAAGCCCACCGATCCGGCGACAAAGGCGAAGAAACCGATCTCCGGCGCGAAGCCGCCGAGGCGCGCCGTCGCCATCTGTTCGGGAATGGCGATCGCCGCGAGCGTGATGCCGGCCGCCAGATCGCCGTTGAGGTCCTTGACGCCCCAGCCGCTCAGCGCCCGCAAAGGCAGCCACGAGGCCAGGTTCACAGCACTTGCGGTTTTTGCCCGATCCATCGCCGACCTTGCCGCATGACGGCGAAAACGACCGTGGCCATATCGTCGCAATCAGCGGTATCCATTTGAAATTACCATCAAAATTGTCACTGGAAAAGTCCGGCCGACGTTGGAGTTTCGGCAAGGCTTCCTATATAAGCATGCAGTGATTCCCGACTGGATTGTGACCTGATTTGACCGACCAGAAGACACCGCGCGGGCCGGATGGCGGCCCCACCGGCATCGAGCCGATTTCGATCATCGAGGAGATGCAGCGCTCCTATCTCGATTACGCCATGAGCGTGATCGTCAGCCGCGCGCTGCCCGACGTGCGCGACGGCCTGAAGCCCGTGCATCGCCGCATCCTCTACGCCTCGCATGAGAGCGGCTACCACTGGAACCGCAAATATGTGAAGTCGGCGCGCCCGGTCGCCGACGTGATGGGTAAATACCATCCGCATGGCGACGCCTCGATCTATGACGCGCTGGTGCGCATGGCGCAGGACTGGTCGCTGCGCGTGCCGCTGATCGACGGTCAGGGCAATTTCGGCTCGATCGACGGCGATCCGCCGGCTGCGATGCGCTACACCGAGTCCAGGCTCACCAAGGTCGCGCATGAGCTGCTGGAAGACATCGACAAGGAAACCGTCGATTTCCAGGACACTTACGACGCGTCCGGCAGCGAGCCCAAGGTGCTGCCGGCCCGCTTCCCGAACCTTCTGGTCAACGGCTCCGGCGGCATCGCCGTCGGCATGGCCACCAACATCCCACCGCACAATCTCACCGAAGTCTGCAACGGCGCCATCGCCATCATCGACAATCCGGCGATTGACCTGACGGCGCTGATGGAGATCGTGCCCGGCCCGGATTTCCCGACCGGCGGCATCGTGCTTGGCCGTTCGGGCATCTACAACGCCTATTCGACCGGCCGCGGCTCGATCGTCATGCGCGGCCGCGTCAATATCGAGCAGCGCGGCAACGATCGTGAATCGATCATCGTCACCGAGATTCCCTATCAGGTGAACAAGGCCTCGATGATCGAGAAGATGGCCGAACTGGTGCGCGACAAGCGCATCGAGGGCATTTCCGACATCCGCGACGAGAGCGACCGCCAGGGCTACCGCGTCGTCGTCGAGCTGAAGCGCGACGCCGTCGCCGACGTCGTCCTCAACCAACTCTACCGCTTCACGCCGCTGCAGACCTCGTTCGGCGCCAACATGGTGGCGCTCAACGGCGGCAAGCCGGAAGTGATGACGCTGATCGACATGCTGAGGGCCTTTGTCGGCTTTCGCGAGGAAGTCGTCAGCCGTCGCACGAAGTATCTGCTGCGCAAGGCGCGTGAGCGGGCGCATGTGTTGGTCGGCCTGGCGATTGCCGTCGCCAACATCGACGAAGTGATCAAGCTCATCCGCACCGCACCCGACCCGCAGACGGCGCGCGAGCAGTTGATGGAACGGCGCTGGCCGTCTCACGACGTGGCGCCGCTGATCCAGTTGATCGACGATCCACGCCACCGCATCAATGAGGACGGCACCTACAATCTCTCCGAGGAGCAGGCGCGCGCCATCCTTGAACTGCGCCTGCAGCGCCTGACCGCGCTCGGCCGCGACGAGATCGCCGACGAGTTGAACAAGATCGGCGTTGAGATCGTTGATTTCCTTGATATTTTATCGTCTCGCGCGCGCATCCAGAAGATCGTCAAGGACGAGCTGGTCGCGGTCCGTGACGAGTTCGGCACACCGCGCCGCACGGAGCTGACCGACGGCGGTTCGGACATGGAAGACGAGGACCTGATCCAGCGCGAGGACATGGTCGTCACCGTCAGTCACTCCGGCTACATCAAGCGCGTGCCGCTTTCGCTCTACCGGGCGCAGCGCCGCGGCGGCAAGGGCCGCTCCGGCATGTCGACCAAGGAAGAGGATTTCGTCACCCGGCTGTTCGTGGCCAACACGCATACGCCGGTGCTGTTCTTCTCCTCGCGCGGCATCGTCTACAAGGAAAAGGTCTGGCGGCTGCCGATCGGCAACCCGCAGTCGCGCGGCAAGGCGCTGATCAACATGCTGCCGCTCGAGCAGGGCGAGCGCATCACCACGATCATGCCGCTGCCCGAGGACGAGACAAGCTGGGGCGAGCTCGACGTGATGTTCGCCACCACGCGCGGCACGGTGCGCCGCAACAAGCTGTCCGACTTCGTCCAGGTCAACCGCAACGGCAAGATCGCCATGAAGCTGGAGGAAGAGGGCGACGAGATCCTCGGCGTCGAGACCTGCACCGACAATGACGACGTGCTTCTGACGGCGAATTCGGGCCAGTGCATCCGCTTCTCGGTCGGCGATGTGCGCGTCTTCCAGAGCCGCAATTCCGTCGGCGTGCGCGGCATAACCATGGCCGAGACGGACCGCATCATCTCGATGTCGGTGATCGAAAATGTCGATGCGTCACCCGCCGAGCGCGCTGCTTATCTGAAGCGCGCGGCGGCAGAGCGCCGGCTTACCGCTGGTGCCACGGGCGACGAAGAGGAGATCGCGCTGACCAATGAAGAGGTCGGCGAGGAAGCCGAGCTCTCCGAGGAGCGCTATGAATTCCTCAAGGCGCATGAGCAGCTTGTGCTGACGGTGACCGAGTATGGCTATGGCAAGCGCTCGTCGTCCTACGATTTCCGCCTGACGGGTCGCGGTGGCAAGGGTATCCGTGCCACCGACGTGTCGAAAGTGACCGAAATCGGCCGTCTGGTCGCGACCTTCCCGGTCGGCAATGACGATCAGATCATGCTGGTTTCGGACGGGGGCACGGTCATCCGCGTGCCGGTCAACGGCATACGCTTCGCCAGCCGCGCCACCAAGGGCGTGACGATCTTCAACACGGCAGAAGGCGAGAAGGTTGTCTCGGTGGAGCGGATTTCGGAGCCGCAGTCGGACGAGGAGGGGGATGAAGCGCCGTCTGGCGAGGCGGGCGCCGACGATACGGGTGAGAGCGAATAGGGCTTGGCGTGAGGTCACCGGCCCCTTTGGGCCGGTGCGATCATGGTTGGATCAGTAGCGGCGGTAGACGTTGCGCCGGGCGAAGCCATCAAGACGCTTGGTGTTGGCCTTGACGCGCACCCGCGCTGCCTCCTGATGCAACCCTAATGCAGTAGCGATCAGCATCACGATGGTCATTGCAGTGGCAAGCATGTAGATCAGCATTTGCGTGTTCTCCTGCGCTTACAACGATGAAATGGTGATTTGGTTTCACCTCTTGAAGCGGCAACCTAATGAACGCTGCGTGAAACGTTCGTGATCGTCGCATTCATCTGTCGTTCATCGGCGCGAAAAGGTTCACGGCTAGAGCGGCTCACCGTTTCATGGAAACGGCGAACCGCTCTATCTCTTTGTTTTGCCGCAATTCCGGACGGAAGGCTACGGCGAAGTCGCCGAGCCTAACCGCTCACACTTTTCCTGGAATTGCTCTAGGCAATCGATGGGATTTGCCTTTGTTTGAGAGGCTCGCTAAAGCGTTTCACCGTTTCAGGGAAACGGCGAACCGCTCTATCTTTTGTTTTACGCAATTCCGGACGGAAAACCGTTCACACTTTTCCTGGAATTGCTCTAGAAGCCTGCCATGACCGAACGCACCGCCCTTTACGCCGGCTCCTTCGACCCGCTGACCAATGGCCATCTCGACGTGCTCAAGGCGTCGCTGGCGGTGGCCGACACCGTCTATGCGGCGATCGGCATTCATCCGGGCAAGAACCCGTTGTTTTCCTTCGAGGAACGCGTGAAGCTGATCGACGCGGCAACCAAAGCCGAGTTCGGCCGCGACGGCGATCGCATCAAGGTCGTTTCCTTCGACGGGCTGGTCATCGAGGCGGCCCGCAAGCACGGCGCTTCGATCATGATCCGGGGGCTGCGCGACGGCACCGACCTCGATTACGAGATGCAGATGGCCGGCATGAACGAGACGATGGCGCCGGAATTGCAGACGGTTTTTCTGCCCGCGAGCCCTTCGGTGCGCACCATTACCGCCACACTTGTGCGCCAGATTGCGTCGATGGGCGGCGACATCCGCCCATTCGTGCCGGCGGCCGTTGCCGGCGCTCTCACCGCCAAGTTCACCAAATAAGCTTTCCGGAGATCCCCATGCAGCTGAAGAAGCTTGCTTCGTTCCTTGTCGTGCTTGCCGGCCTTTTCGCGGCATCCATGCCGGCCGTTGCCGCCGACAAGGAAAACACCATGATCATCACGCTGAAGGATGGCGACGTGACCATCGCGCTGCGTCCAGATCTGGCACCCAAACATGTCGCGCAGATCAAGAAGCTGGTGCGTGACGGCGCCTATGACAATGTCGCCTTCCACCGCGTCATCGACGGCTTCATGGCCCAGACCGGCGACGTCAAATTCGGGAACATGAAGAAGGGATTCAACCCCGGAGCCGTCGGCACCGGCGGTTCCGACCTGCCCGACCTGCCGGCCGAATTCTCGCAGAGCGAGCAGTTCACCCGCGGCGTTCTCGGCATGGCCCGTTCGCAGGATCCGAATTCGGCCAACTCGCAGTTCTTCATCATGTTCGCGCCGGCGCCGAACCTCGATGGCCAGTACACCATCGTCGGCAAGGTGGTCGGCGGCATGGACCTCGTCGACAAGATCAAGAAGGGCGACGAGGCCGACAACGGCACGGTCACCGACCCGGACCGCATGATCAAGGTTCGCATCGCCGCCGACGGCAAGTAACTTCCTCAGTTTTCAAAAGGATTTCTGACATGGCTGACATCAAAGACCGCGAGAACGCGCTCATCATGGAAACGACCAAGGGCCAGGTCGTCATTGAAATGTATCCCGAGCTGGCGCCCGGCCACGTCGCCCGCATCAAGGAACTGGCGCGTGAAGGCGCTTATGACGGCGTGGTGTTCCACCGCGTCATCGACGGCTTCATGGCACAGACCGGCGACGTCAAGTTCGGCAATTCCTCGAAGCCCACATTCGCCCCGTCCCGCGCGGGCATGGGCGGCTCGGACAAGCCGGACCTCAAGGCAGAGTTCTCCAACGCCAATCACGGCCGCGGCACCTGCTCGATGGCACGCGCCCAGAACCCGAATTCGGCGAACTCGCAGTTCTTCATCTGCTTCGACGACGCTGCCTTCCTCAACCGTCAGTACACGGTGTGGGGCCAGGTCATCGAAGGCATGGAGAATATCGACAAGATCAAGCGCGGCGAGCCGGTTCAGGATCCCGACAAGATCGTGTCGCTGAAAGTCGCGGCCGACGTCAAGTAAAGGCAAACGATGATGGGCGCAGTCTGGTCCCTGCTTGGCATCCTGTCCGGCGCCTTCATCGCCATCCAGGCGCCGATCAACTCGCAATTGGCGCGCGGCCTCGGCCTTCCGGTCGCGGCCGCGGCGTTCTCCTTCCTGTCGGGCGCCATCGTCCTTGGCATCATTGCCTTCGCGGTGGTGAAGCTGCAAGGCATCGCGCTCGACTGGAAGGCGCCGGCGCCCTGGCTGTTCATCGCCGGCGGCATGCTCGGCGGCTTTTACGTGACGCTGTCGACGATCCTGACGCCGCGCATCGGCGCGGCTGCGCTGATGGCCTTCCTGGTCGCCGGGCAACTGCTCGCCGGCATGCTGATCGACCGCGCCGGTTTCCTTGGCGTCGCGGTGCGCGAAATATCGCTTGGCCGCGTCGCCGGCGCCGTGCTGCTGCTAGCCGGGGCGCTGCTCATCCGGCTCTACTGATGCGCGTCGACCTGTTCGATTTCGACCTGCCGGAGGAGCGCATCGCGCTTCGCCCGGCAGAGCCGCGCGACAGTGCCAGGCTGCTGGTTGTCAAACCGGGCGAAACGCTACAGGACAGCACCGTCAGCGATCTGCCGTCGCTGCTGCGCGAAGGCGACGTGCTGGTGTTCAACGACACCAAGGTCATTCCGGCTCAGCTGAAAGGCATCCGCAGGCGTGGCGAGGCTATGGCGCAGGTCGAGGCGACGCTTCACATGCGCGTGGCGCCGGACCGCTGGCAGGCCTTCATGCGGCCGGGCAAGCGCATCGCCGCCGGCGACCGCATCCATTTCGGCCATGACGGCAATTCCTGCTTCCTCGGCCAGCTCGACGCGACGGTGCTCGAGAAAGGCGAGGCGGGCGAGGCGCTGCTCGGCTTCGACCTTTCCGGACCGTTCCTCGACGAGGCGCTGCGCGCCGTCGGCCACATTCCGTTGCCGCCCTATATCGCCTCGAAGCGCGATGATGACGAGCGCGACCGCAGCGACTACCAAACCATCTATGCCAGGGACGAGGGCGCGGTCGCGGCCCCGACCGCCGGCCTGCATTTCACGCCGGAGCTGTTCGCCGCGCTCGACGCCAAGGGTGTCGAGCGCCGTTTCGTCACGCTGCATGTCGGCGCCGGCACCTTCCTGCCGGTGAAGGCCGACGACACGGTCGATCACAAGATGCATGCCGAGACCGGCTCGGTAAGTCCCGAGACAGCGGAGGCGCTCAATGCGGCCAAGGCACGGGGAGGCCGTATCATCGCTGTCGGCACGACATCGCTGCGCCTGCTGGAGAGCGCGGCGCGCGAAGACGGCAGGATCGAGCCCTGGTCCGGACCGACCGACATCTTCATCACGCCGGGCTACAGCTTCCGCACGGCCGATATGCTGATGACCAATTTCCATCTGCCGCGCTCGACGCTGTTCATGCTGGTCTCGGCCTTCAGCGGGCTGGAGACGATGCGTTCTGCCTATGCGCATGCCATCGATCACCGCTACAGGTTCTATTCCTATGGCGACGCCAGCCTGCTTTACCGAGCGGAGACGAGCGATGGACGATGATCTCGACAGCATGGACCGCGACAGCCTGATTGCTGAGGTGAAGAAGCTGCGCGCCGGCATCCGCGCGCATCGCGACACGACCGGACATGATCTCTGCTGGCATCACCCCGACCTCTGGGGCCTGCTGCCGGAAAAGACCGAGCCGGCGATCGCCGTGCCGCCATGGCCGAAATTCATGCGCGGCTGCATCCGCTACCGGCAGTCGCTCGACGAGCAGGCGCCCTGTGCGCCGGTGCACGACAAGGAATTCAATGGCTGAGAATTTCTCCTTCAAGCTCACCGCCACCGACGGCAGGGCGCGGCGCGGCCTGGTGTCGATGCCGCGCGGCGAGATCCGCACGCCGGCCTTCATGCCGGTCGGCACCGGCGGCACCGTCAAGGCCATGTATATGGACCAGGTGCGCGGGGTCGGCGCCGACATCATCCTCGGCAACACCTACCACCTGATGCTGCGGCCCGGCGCCGAGCGCGTGGCCAGGCTTGGCGGCCTGCATGAATTCGCGCGCTGGCCCTATCCGATCCTCACCGACAGCGGCGGCTTCCAGGTTATGTCGCTGTCGAAGCTCAGGAAGCTGACCGAACAGGGCGTCACCTTCCGCTCGCATATCGACGGCGCGCCCTACGAAATGTCGCCGGAGCGGTCGATCGAGATCCAGGGGTTGCTTGATTCCGACATCCAGATGCAGCTCGACGAATGCACAGCGCTCCCGGCCAAGCCCAACGAGATCGAGCGCGCCATGGAATTGTCGCTTCGCTGGGCCGAGCGCTGCAAGACGGCGTTCGGCGACCAGCCGGGCAAGGCGATGTTCGGCATTGTCCAGGGCGGCGACAGCGCGGCCTTGCGCGTGCGTTCGGCGCAGGCGCTGAAGGCGATGGACCTGAAGGGCTATGCCGTCGGCGGGCTGGCGGTCGGCGAGCCGCAGCCGGTGATGCTGGAGATGCTCGACATCACCTGCCCGGAACTGCCGGCCGACAAGCCGCGCTACCTGATGGGCGTCGGCACGCCGGACGATATCCTGAAATCGGTGGCACGCGGCATCGACATGTTCGACTGCGTGATGCCGACCCGCGCCGGCCGCCACGGCTTGGCCTACACGCGGCGCGGCAAGGTCAATCTCAGGAATGCCCGCCATGCCGACGATCCGCGGCCGCTCGACGAGGAAAGCGATTGCCCGGCCGCGCGTGATTACTCGCGAGCCTATCTGCATCACCTGGTACGCTCGCAGGAGGGGCTCGGCGCCATGCTGCTGACCTGGAACAACCTGTCCTACTATCAGAAGCTGATGCAGGACATCCGGGCAGCCATCGAGGCGCAGGCTTTTGAAGCGCGCGCCGCCGAGATCACCGAAGGCTGGACGCGGGGCGACGTCCCGGCCATCTAGCCGCTCGTCCGCGATTGACGGAGTTTCTGCCAGGGAGCAGAGTCATGTCTCGGGGATCAGCCATGGCTGTGACATTCGACTTTGCCGGCAAGACGGCGATCGTGACCGGTGGATCGAGGGGCATCGGCAAGGCCGTGGCCACGCAGCTGGCACGGTCGGGATCCGACGTCTGGATATGGGATGCCGACCCGGCGCCACTCGACGGAACCCGCAGCCAGACGGTCGACGTAACGACGGCAGGCGATGTCGAGAATGCTCTCCGCGAGGTAATCGCCGAGACCGGTCGGGTCGATATTCTGGTCAACAACGCGGGCTATCTCGGGCCTTATCGCAGCTTCGAGGCCTTCGAACCGGCCGAGTGGCAGCGCATCATCGGGATCAACCTCATCGGGACTTTCGAGGTCACGCACCAGGTTTTGCCGGTCATGCGCAAGGCCGGCAGCGGCCGCATCGTCAATATGGGGTCGCTGGCCGGCAAGGAGGGATTGCCTAACCTTGCTGCCTATTCAGCGGCGAGCGCGGGTATCATCGCTTTTACCAAAGCCTTGTCGCGCGAAGTTAATGACACCGGTATTCGCGTCAATTGCGTCGCGCCCGGGCCGATCGATACCGACCTTATCAGGCGACTTGGCAATGAAGTCGTCAGCGACATGATCGGGGCAAGTCCGCTCAAGCGCCTTGGCGCCGTTGATGAGGTCGCGGCGCTGGTACTCTGGCTTTGTTCCGATGCCGTCAGCTTCAACACAGGCGCGGTATTCGACATGTCCGGCGGCAGGGCTCGCTACTGAACACTGGCTTATGCGCTGAGCGACGTCGAGGCCCGCAGGCTGCAGGCCTCTGCTTGAGCGTGTGCGAACTATTTTGAAACGACTGCGACTATACAGATTGCCGGGATGATATCAGGCAAAGGCGGAGACCTTGCTCATCCCGGGACAAGCCGCAGCGTCGGGCGAGGCACAAACCAACCGCGCAAGCGGCTCTTCTGAGCCTGTTGCTGCCGTCCAACAATGGTCAGGAGCGGTATTGCTCGCTGTCGCGGCCATTGGGGTGGCTGGCCTCGTCCTGCGGCTGCTCGGCGCGCGTGGCGATCTCTGGTTGGATGAGATCTGGAGCCTGGTGCTGCTCGAGCCGCTCACCTCGATCGACCAGATATTCTGGCGCGTAAATCACGACAACAATCATTTCCTCAATTCGATCTACCTCTATTTGATCGGCCCCGATGCCTCGCCATTGCTTCAGCGCGGGCTGTCGATAGCGCTTGGTGTCGGCGCTGTCGTTGCCGCGGGGGCGGCTGCTCGCGGCCGGTGGGCCGCTGTCGCCACAAGCCTGCTGTTCGCCGTCAGCTATCCGATGGTTCACTACGGCTCGGAAGCAAGAGGCTATGCCGGCCTGGTGTTGTTCACGCTTCTTGCGGTCGTGTTGCTGGAGCGCCGGCTCGACAAACGGGGTTCGGGCATTGCGTTCGGGGCGATCGTCCTCCTCGGCTTTCTGTCTCATCTCATCATGGTAGAAACCGTGGCCGTCCTGGTAGCCTGGACCGCCTGGCTCATCTGGCGGCGCACCGGCAGCTTCGAGCGGGTCAATGCCGAGCTCGGTCAGATTTTCGCGCCGGCCTTCCTGGCTGTGCTGCCGCTCGCTGCCTGCATGCTCGTTGGCAGGCTGCTGTTTGGCTTCAGGATCGGCGGCGCCTTGCCATTCTCGCTTCAGGCCTTCGCGCAGGGCTATGGCGGAATGATCCGCTATCTGTTCGGCGTGCCGGATTGGATCGGCGGCTGGGTCTGTATTGTCGCCGCATGCGGCCTCGTCTGCGTCTGCGCCGCAATATGGCGCGACCGGCGGGCCAGCCTCTATCTCATCGGGATCGTCGGGTTGCCCATTGTCATGGCAATGGCGCGACTGCCCAATGCCGAATTCCAGCGTTACTTCCTCGTTCCCGCAACATTGATGTTGCTGTGGGCGGGCGAGTTGCTTGGGCGTGGTTTCGCCGCCGGGGGCAAGTACCGGGTGTTGGCGGCGGCCGCGATGGTGGCAATCCTTGCCGGCACGACGACGTTTCTGCTGCCATTCTATGAATATGGACGGGGATCCTACGCCACGATGGTCGACAAAATGACGCGTGACGGCACGGCGGACTACGCTACCAACCAGGAATTCCGGACCGTCATGATCGTCGGCTATTTTGCCAAACGCCTGGGACGCCAGGCATCGTTTGTCGCGAAAGACAAAATATGTGACGAACGTCCGTCCTGGCTGATCCTCGAAGGCGCCATCGACCGGCAGCCGCAACATGTCGATGCCGTGCCGGGCTGCAGGTCGACCTATGAGCGTGTCGACGCCTCGACGAGCTGGGGTCTTTCAGGCCTGGGCTGGACGCTGTATCAGCGCCGGAATTGAGTGCGGACCCAGTCGGAATCCGGACGTCACACGCCTTTGCTTGATTGCTCAAGTGCTGACCGAAGTCGAGGCCCGCAGGCTGCAGCCGGTGATCTTGAAACTGCCGTCAGGCTGCTGCTGCAGCGTATAGACCGCTTCATAGTCCTTGCCGTCGGGTCCGACGATCAGCACCTGCTGGACGATCGAACCGGGCCCGGTCTGCTCGACCTTGCCGAAAGAGTAGGATTGGGGCTTGCGCACCGGCGCGTAGCCGTTGGTCACCATGTTCATGAAGGTGTCGACGGTCGGAAAGATCTGCTTCACGTTCGGCGCGGCGAAACTATAGGCGGTGGCGCCGTCATTGGCGACGAAGGCCTTCAACTGGCTGTCTATGACGGTCTGGGCGGCCTTGATCTCGGCATCGCCGGCGAAGGCAAGCGAGGCTATCAACATTGGAACAAGGGCTAGTGCGAACAAAGCGCGGCGCATGGCTTGCCTCCCGGAATTCGCTTGGCGAACGCAATCTAACATACGCGTTTCGACATGGCGTGGTTTCACCAACCTGCGAAGATTTCGCCATTTCGGCGCCATGGGGCGGGATCAGGCACTCTTTGAGGCGCGCAGCGCGTGATGCTTGAAAGCCGGGCGGCAGTCTGCCACAAGGGCCGCTCATTCGTGAAGCAGGCTGGCAGGACCGGGCAATGAAGGCATTTTTCGTGCAGATTAAATGCGATCTGGGCAAATCCTATGAGGTCGCCAGCGCGCTCGCCGATGCCGAGATCGCCTCCGAGATCTACTCGACCGCCGGCAATTTCGACCTGCTCGCCAAATTTTATATCGATGACGAGGAGGACGTCGGCCACTTCGTCAACGAACGGGTGCAGATTCTGCCCGGAATCAAGGACACCTTCACCATCGTCACCTTCCGGGCGTTCTGACCGGCCTGGCGATGCCCCGCCGGGAAGCAGGAGCTGACCCGGCCTTGCCGCTCATGCCTTAAATTTAGGCAATTTGCATGGAGTGGCCTCCGCAGCTTCCTGAATCACCGATTGCGCTTGATTTTCTCCGGCGAGGCCAGTGAAATGGTCTCAGAGGGGAGTACGCGATTGGCAGCGTTCGACGAAATGCTTCCGGAAGTCTCCGGATTGAGAAGACCTTATGAGGCTTACGATCGCTGGCTGAAGGAGCAGGACCCGGCCAGGCTTACCGAGAAAATGCAGGATGCCGAGCGCGTCTTCCGCAAGACCGGCATCACCTTTGCCGTCTATGGCGAGCAGGAAGCTTCCGAGCGGCTGATTCCTTTCGACATTGTGCCGCGCATCCTCTCCGGCCAGGAATGGCGCCGGCTGACGCAGGGCATCGAGCAGCGCGTGCAGGCGCTGAACGCCTTTCTCGACGACATCTACCACCGCCAGGAGATCCTGCGCGCCGGACGGGTGCCGAGGGACCTCATCGCCAAGAACGAGGCGTTTCTGCCCGAGATGATCGGCGTCAAACCGCCGGCAGGCGTTTACACCCATATCATCGGCGTCGACATCGTGCGCATCTCGGAGAACGAGTTCTACGTGCTGGAGGACAATGCCCGCACGCCATCGGGCGTCTCCTACATGCTGGAGAACCGCGAGACGATGATGCAGCTCTTTCCGGAGCTGTTCCAGAAGATCAAGGTGCGGCCGGTCGAGAACTATCCGCAGCTCCTGCGCCAGTCGCTCGCCGCGGTGCGCCCGCAAAGCACCAAGGGCACGCCGACCATCGCCGTGCTGACGCCCGGTTCCTACAACTCGGCCTATTTCGAACATGCCTTCCTCGCCGACCAGATGGGTGTGCAACTCGTCGAAGGGCAGGATCTGCGTGTCGTCGACGGCCATGTCGCGATGCGCACGACCGAAGGCTACAAACAGATCGACGTGCTCTACCGGCGCGTCGATGATTCCTTCCTCGATCCGCTGACCTTCCGGCCGGACTCGGCACTTGGCGTGCCGGGCATCATGGATGTCTACCGCGCCGGCAACATCACCATCGCCAACGCGCCCGGCACCGGCATTGCCGACGACAAGGCGATCTATTCCTACATGCCGGAGATCGTCGAGTTCTACACCGGCCGCAAGGCGATCCTCGGCAACATCCCGACCTGGCGCTGCTCGGAAGCGGACAGCCTCAAATATGTGCTCGAGCACATCCACGAACTCGTCATCAAGGAAGTGCATGGCTCCGGCGGCTACGGCATGCTGGTCGGCCCGGCGGCGACCAAGAAGGAATGCCAGGAGTTCGCCAAGAAGCTGCAGGCAAAGCCTTCGAACTACATCGCCCAGCCGACGCTGGCGCTGTCGACCTGCCCGATCCTGACCGAAAAGGGCCTGGCGCCGCGCCATGTCGACCTTCGGCCCTATGTGCTGGTTTCCGACCGCATTCAGATCGTGCCGGGCGGCCTCACGCGCGTTGCCCTGAAGGAAGGCTCGCTGGTTGTGAACTCATCACAAGGTGGCGGGACGAAAGACACTTGGGTGTTGGATGATTGAAAGAGCGAGTAGCGAATAGCGAGTAGCGAGTAGGGAAAAGAGGGGAATACGACGGCAATCAATTCCTACAGAGATCTGATTGTTTGGAAGGCGGCCTTGAAGTTGGCGGTGGATTGCTACACGGCCACGAAAGGTTTTCCAAACAGCGAGGTGTATGGGATGACCTCTCAGATACGACGCTCGGCAGCTTCCATCGCTGCGAATGTTGCAGAAGGTCACGGAAGAGAAAGTACGGGAGTCTTTATTCAATTTCTTCGCACGGCGCAGGGCTCGCTGAAAGAGTTGGAAACACATCTCATCCTGTGTGGGGAGGTAGGATCGATGGTCGAAGCGGAGGTCGCCACCTTGCTTGGCCAAACTGATGAGATCGGGAAAATGCTACGTTCGATGATCAGGAGCCTGCAACAAAAGTCATGAAGTCCTTTTTCCGCTACTCGCTACTCGCTATTCGCTACTCGCTCGACATCGGAGCAAGCTGATATGCTTTTGGGCCGCACCGCCAACGGTCTCTACTGGATGAACCGCTATATCGAGCGGGCCGAAAACATGGCGCGCCTCGTCGATGCCGGTCTGCGCATGGCGCTGACGCGCACGCAGAGCGCGTCGGAGGAATGGAACTCGGTGCTGCTCAGTGCCGGCTCGGACATCGCCTTCAGCCAGAAGTATCAGGACTACACCGCAGCCAACGTCTCCGACTTCCTGCTGCGCGACATCTCGAACCCGTCGAGCACGATGTCGTCGATCGAGACGGCGCGTAACAATGCCCGCATGGTGCGCACGGCGCTGACGCGCGAAACCTGGGAAAGCATCAACGAAGCCTGGATGTCGCTGAAGCGTATGCTGGCGAGGCCGATCGACGAACGCGACCTGCCGACGGTGCTCGATGCCATCAAGCGCGAAACAGCGCTGATCCGCGGTTCGTTCTACGGCACGATGCTGCGCAACGAGATTTTCGATTTCTCGCAGCTCGGCACCTATGTCGAGCGCGCCGACAACACGGCGCGCATCCTCGACGTGAAATATTATGTGCTCTTGCCTTCACTGTCCTGGGTCGGCTCGACGCTCGACAACTACCAGTGGGAGTCGATCCTGCGCTCGGTGTCGGCGCACCGCTCCTATCGCTGGGTTTATGAAGCCGACTATAAGCCGACGAATATTGCCGACTATCTGATCCTCAATGTTCGCATGCCGCGCTCGCTGACCTTCTGCTACCGCTTCCTCGGCGAGCACCTGAAATTCCTCGCCGACGATTATGGCGCGCGCCATGCCTGCCACGGCACGGCCGAGAAGATCCAGGCGCTGCTCAAGAGGGGGTCGATCAAGGATATATTCGATCACGGCCTGCACGAGTTCCTGGCCGAGTTCATTCAGGACAACACCAAGCTCGGTGACGAGATCGCGCAAGACTACCGGTTCAATTGAGCATGCCTCCTAAAAGTGGGACCCGGTTTTCGGATAAGGTCATGCTCAAAGCGGAAGACAAGTTATGCGATTGAAAATCACCCACCGGACCGAATATCGCTACGATGCGCCGGTGCATTATTTGTTGCAGCGGCTGCGGCTGTTGCCGGTCAGCGGCCCGACGCAGACGGTCTTGTCCTGGGCGCTGAAGATCGAAGGTGCGCGCGAGGAAGTGCGCTTCAACGATCATTTCGGCAACGATAACAGGCTGCTGAGCGTCGAGGGCGAGCGCGACTTCATCACCGTCGAGGCCTCCGGCGAGGTTGTCACGCGCGACACAGCGGGCGTTTCGGGCCCACATCATGGCTTTGCGCCGCTGTGGCTGTTCAGCCAGGAGACCGCTTTGACCGTTCCCGGCGAGGGCATTCGCGACCTTGCCGCGGCGGTCGGCAACGGCGCCGACATTGAAAGGCTGCACAGGCTGATGGCGCTGATCGTCGAACGCGTCGCCTATACGCCGGGCACCACCAGCGTGACGACGCCGGCGGAAGAGGCTTTGGCGCTGAAGACCGGCGTTTGCCAGGATCACAGTCATATCTTTGTCGCAGGCGCGCGTGCCATGGGCTTTCCGGCCCGCTATGTCAGCGGCTATCTGATGATGGACGCGGCAATCGAGCAGGCGGCAAGCCATGCCTGGGCCGAAGCCCACGTGCAAGGTCTCGGCTGGGTCGCTTTTGACGCCGCCAACGGCATTTCCCCTGATGAGCGCTATGTCAGGGTGGCTACCGGCCGCGACTACCGCGACGCCTCGCCGGTGTCGGGAATTCGACTGGGACAGGCGGAGGAACAGCTTGCGGTCACCGTCACGGTAGAGCAGTAGTTCTCGGCGAGATTGCTGCCTGAAGAGATTCCATGACTTATTGCGTCGGCCTCAAGATCGATCGTGGGCTCGTGTTCATGTCGGACACGCGTACCAATGCCGGCATGGATTCGATCTCGACCTTCAAGAAGATGCATGTCTGGGAGCAACCGGGCGAGCGGGTGATCGTGCTGATGTCGGCCGGCAACCTTGCCACGACGCAGGCGGTCGTCAGCCTGCTCGACGAGCGCAACAAGGCGATCGGCGAGCGGCATGAGAAATTGCTCGAGACGCCTTCCATGTACCAGACGGTGCGGCTGGTCGGGGATACGGTCAAGGAAGTTATCGCGCATGCGTCGCCGGATGGCGAGAAGGCGGATTCCTATTTCAATGCCTCCTTCATTCTCGGCGGCCAGATCAAGGGCAGCCCGCCCAGGCTGTTCATGATCTACCCCGAGGGCAATTTCATCGAATCGACCGACGACACGCCGTTCTTCCAGATCGGCGAGACCAAATACGGCAAGCCGATCATCATCCGAGCCTATGATCGCGCGATGAGCTTGGCCGAGACCGTGAAGCTGCTGCTGGTCTCGTTTGACTCGACGCTGAAGTCGAACCTGTCGGTCGGCCTTCCGCTCGACCTTTTGTTCCTGGAACAGGACACGTTGAAGGTCGGCCTGAAGAAACGTATCGGTCGGGACGATCAGTACTATCTCGCCATTTCCGAGGGCTGGTCGAACGCGCTCAAGGCGGCTTTTGCCAGCCTGCCGGATTTTCCAGGGTAGCGCAGGCCGGGCGAAATTGCCGGCCATTGCCTCGATGTATTTAACATGTTAATCAAAATCCGAGGCGATCGGACTGGTCAGCGCGTCCGGCAAGCCGTTTGGAGGAAGCATGGACAATGACGAATTCCGCGACTGGTCGAGGCGGGCGGCCGATTGGGGCGTCGATTATCGTGCCGGTCTGCGCGACCGACCCGTGCGGCCGACCATCGCGCCGGGCGAGATTTTCAGGAGCATCGAGACCTCGCCGCCCGAAATGCCTGAGCCTATGGAAAAGATCTTCGCCGATTTCGAAGCGAAGATCGTGCCGGGCATGACGCATTGGCAGCATCCGCGTTTCTTCGCTTATTTCCCGGCCAATGCAGCGCCGGTGTCGGTCGTGGCGGAATATCTGGTCTCGGCGATGGCCGCGCAGTGCATGCTGTGGCAGACCTCGCCGGCGGCGACCGAGCTCGAGATGCGCATCGTCGACTGGATGCGCCAGGCGCTTGGCCTGCCGGAAGGCTTTTCCGGCGTCATCCAGGATTCGGCCTCGTCGGCGACGCTTGCGGCGGTGCTCACCATGCGCGAGCGGGCGCTCGACTGGCAGGGCAACAAGAAGGGCCTGGCGGGGCAGGGCAGGCTCCGCGTCTATTCCTCCGACCAGGTCCATACATCGATCGACCGCGCCATCTGGGTCTCCGGCATCGGCGAGGAAAACCTCGTCCGCATCCCGGTCAGCGGACGCTTCCGCGCGATGGACGCGGCGGCGCTGGAGACGGCTATCGTCGCCGATCGCAACGCCGGCCTGCTGCCGGCCGGCATCATCGCGTGCGTCGGCGGCACCAGCACCGGCGGCACAGACGACATTGCGGCGGTGGCCGCGATTGCGAAGCGGCACGGGCTTTACCTGCATGTCGACGCCGCTTGGGCCGGGTCGGCGATGATCTGCCCGGAATACCGGCATTTCTGGACCGGCGTCGAAGGCGCGGATTCCATCGTCTTCAACCCGCATAAATGGCTGGGCGCGCAGTTCGATTGCTCGATCCAGTTCGTGCGCCAGCCGGAAGACCTGGTGCGCACGCTGGCGATCAAGCCGGATTATCTGAAGACGCGAGGCCATGACGTCATCATCAACTATTCGGAATGGTCGGTGCCGCTCGGCCGACGGTTCCGGGCGCTAAAGCTCTGGTTTCTGCTGCGTGCCCATGGCCTCGAGGGCCTGCGCAATATGATCCGCAACCATGTCGCCTGGAGCGAAGGGCTTGCCGCGCGCCTGGCCAAGGAAGCGGATTTCGAGCTTGTTTCCGAACCCATGCTGTCGCTGTTTTCGTTCCGGCATCGCGCGACGTCCGGCGCGGATTTGGACGAGCACAATCTGCGCCTGGTCGACGCCATCAATGCGGATGGCCGGATCTATCTCACGCAGACCCGTGTGGATGGACGGGTTGCCATCCGCTTCCAGGCCGGCCAGTTCGAATCGACGGCAGCGGATGTCGATGCGGCCTTCAATGTCATCTGCGAATGTGCGAGATCGCTCGCATCCTGAGATAGCTGCCGAAACGCGGCCGGGGAGAAGATCGTGACCGTCCGCGACGCGACAGCGCAAAATCTTACGGGCGTCTGGAATGGCCGCTATTTCTATCCGCGCGAGCTGGCGCCGGTCTCCTTCGTTGCGACGCTTTTCGAGACGGCATCCGGTTTGACGGGAACGACGCATGAGCAGGCCGGTCCGGCCAGCAGCGCCTTGCGCTATGCGACCTTGGAGGGACGGCGCGACGGCAAAGCGGTTGCTTTCGTGAAGACCTACGCCAACGCCGGATCGCATGTGCAGCCGATCGACTACAGCGGACGCCTGAACGGCGATGCCACTGAGATCGAAGGGACCTGGCGTATCCGCGGGAACTGGTCGGGCAGGTTTCTGATGATCCGCTCACCGGGCAAGGCCGCTTCCGTGGAGCGCAAGGTGGCGGAGCGCGTCTGATACCTGGAGTGGGCGGCGTGTTGATTGCGGCCACCCGAAATTTCATTAGCCGACCGGTTGCCTTTTCACTGCTTTCGTTTTCTCGTATAGAGGGGAAAAACGAAAACGAGAGGATGCGCGATGTTTCTTTCGCCACGCCACGCCGAAATCATCCAGATGGCGAAAGACCATGGCCGGGTGCTGGTCGATGACCTAGCGACGCATTTCAACGTGACTCCCCAGACCATCCGCAAAGACCTCAACGATCTGTGCGATCAGCGCCTGCTGACCCGCATCCATGGCGGCGCGCTGTTCCCGTCCGGCATCGAGAACATGGAGTATGAGGCGCGGCGCAAGATTGCCGCCGACGAGAAGGAAGCGATCGGCGGCGCGGCGGCGAGGTTGATCCCGGACAACGCCTCGCTGTTCATCAATATCGGCACCACGACGGAGGCCGTCAGCAAGGCGTTGCTCGACCATAGCGGGCTTATGATCATCACCAATAACATCAATGTTGCCAATAGGATGCGCATCTATCCTACGATCGAGGTGGTGATCGCCGGCGGTGTGGTGCGCGGCTCCGACGGCGGCATTGTCGGCGAGGCGGCCGTCGATTTCATCCGCCAGTTCAAGGTCGATTACGCCGTCATCGGCGCCTCGGCGATCGACCATGACGGCGCGCTGCTCGATTTCGATTTCCGCGAGGTGAAGGTGGCGCAGGCCATCATCGCCAATGCCCGCCATGTCATTCTGGTCTCCGACCGGACCAAGTTCGAGCGCACGGCGCCGGTTCGGATCGGCCATCTCTCGCAGGTGAATACCTTCATCACCGATCGTTGCGAGATACCCTCGATCCGCAAAATCTGCGAGGAGACCGAGGTTCGGCTGATCGAGACAGCGCTCGAATAGGGCTCGTATTCAGGGTTGTCTCACCCAGCTGTGATATTTCGTTTGACATTCGGTTTGAGTTCGAAATAATCCCGCCACGGTTTCGTAAAACACAAAAATGGTGCAATGCGAAATCGTTGGAGGATTCCTTGGACGCATCTCCGATCCATGACATTTTCGTCATAGGCGGCGGCATCAACGGCTGCGGCATAGCCCGCGACGCCGTTGGTCGCGGATTTTCGGTATACCTCGCCGAGATGAACGATCTCGCCAGCGGAACCTCGTCAGGCTCGACCAAGCTCATCCATGGCGGCCTTCGCTATCTCGAATTCTACGAGTTCCGGCTGGTGCGCGAAGCACTGATGGAGCGCGAGGTTCTGTGGAAGAACGCGCCGCACATCATCTGGCCGATGCGCTTCGTGCTGCCTTACGCCAAGGGCCTCAGGCCCGCCTGGCTGATCCGGCTCGGACTTTTCCTCTACGATCATATCGGCGGGCGCAAGCTGCTGCCGGCGACGAAGACGCTGGACATGGCCAGCGATCCGGCAGGCAAGCCGCTCAAGCCATTGTTCCGCAAGGCTTTCGAATATTCGGACGGTTGGGTCAATGATGCGCGCCTGGTGGCGCTGAACGCCCGTGACGCCGCCGACCGGGGCGCCATTGTCCGCACCCGCACCAAGGTCGTCAGCGCGCGGCGCGACGGCGCGCTTTGGACCGTAAAAGTGCAGAATGTGCTTACCGGTGAGACTGAAGAGGTTCGCGCGCGGCTTCTCGTCAACGCCGCCGGCCCGTGGGTCGATCACGTATTGCAGACCGCCGTCGGCCAGAACGAAGTCCATAATGTCCGCCTCGTGCAGGGCAGCCATATCGTCGTCAGCAAGAAGTTCGACGATCCGCGCGCCTATTTCTTCCAGAACAAGGATGGCCGCATCATCTTCGCCATTCCTTACGAGGAAGAATTCACGCTGATCGGCACCACCGACCGCGACTATCCTGGCGATCCGCATGAGGTGAAGATCTCCGATACCGAGATCGACTATTTGTGCGCCGCGGCAAGCGAATATTTCGCGCAGCCCGTGAAGCGCTCCGACATCGTCTGGACCTATTCGGCGGTGCGTCCGCTCTATGACGACGGTGCCTCCAAGGCGCAGGAGGCGACGCGCGACTACGTGCTGAAGGCCGATGGCGGGGAGGGCGCGGCCCCCTTGGTCAACGCCTTCGGCGGCAAGATCACGACCTTCCGCCGGCTGGCGGAATCGATGCTGGAGAAGATCGAAGGTTTTCTCGGCAAGCGCGGCAAGCCGTGGACGCATGACGCGCCGCTGCCTGGCGGCGATTTTCCGGCGACCGGTTTCGATGCCCAGGTCGCCAGGCTGAAGAGCACCTATCCGTTCCTCGACCAGCGGCTGGCGCGCCGGTTCACCCGGCTTTACGGCACGCGCGCGGAAAAGCTGCTCGGGCTCGCCAAGTCGAATGCCGATCTCGGCCGCAATTTCGGCGCCGACGTTTTTGAAGCGGAAGTTCGCTATCTGGTTGAAAACGAATGGGCGGTCACCGCCGAGGACGTGCTTTGGCGCCGCACCAAGCGCGGCCTGCATTTCAGCCGTGAACAGACGGCGGCACTGGAAGAATTCATGCGCGGACTGAGCAGCCGCCATGTCGCTGCGGCGGAATAAGGATCTACCGCTGTTGCGCAAGGCCTGGGAGGAGGCGTGATGCTGGAACTGAGGAACGTGACTAAGACGGTCGGCGCGCAGGAGCACATCCGCGACGTGTCGCTGACGCTTCAGCACGGCTCGCTGAACGTCCTTCTCGGGCCGACGCTCTCCGGCAAGACCAGCCTGATGCGGCTGATGGCAGGTCTCGACGCGCCGACTTCCGGCTCGGTCTGGTTCGACGGCAAGGACGTCACCGGGCAGCCGGTGCAGAAGCGCAACGTTGCCATGGTCTACCAGCAGTTCATCAACTACCCGGCGATGACCGTCTACGAGAACATCGCCTCGCCGCTTCGGGTTGCCGGCGTCGACCGGGCCAGGATCGACAAGGAGGTGCGGAACGCCGCCGCGCTGCTAAAGCTCACGCCTTATCTCGACCGCACGCCGCTCAACCTGTCCGGCGGCCAGCAGCAGCGCACGGCGCTTGCCCGCGCCATCGTCAAGAATGCCAGCCTGGTGCTGCTCGACGAGCCTTTAGCCAATCTCGACTACAAGCTGCGCGAGGAGCTGCGCGCCGAGCTGCCGAAGATCTTTGCCGCTGCCGGCACGATCTTCGTCTATGCCACGACCGAACCACACGAGGCGCTCTTGCTCGGCGGCAATACGGCTACACTTTCGGAAGGCCGGGTCACGCAATTCGGCCCGACCGTCGAAGTGTTCCGCAAGCCGGTCGACCTGGTGACGGCGAGGACTTTCGCCGATCCGCCGCTCAACACCATCGTGCTCGCCAAGAAGGGGTCGGACTTCCTGCTCGAAGGCGGCGTCAAGCTGCCGGTGCCGCCGGAGCTCAACGGCATTCCGGACGCCAGCTATACGATCGGTTTCCAGCCGCACCATCTGTCGCTGGAGCGGCCGAACGCCAGCGCCGTGCCGGTGCGGGCCAAGGTCACCATCACCGAGATCACCGGCTCGGAAAGCTTCGTCCACCTCGACTTCGCCGATGCGCGTTGGGTGATGCTTGCGCATGGCATTCTCGACTTCGAGACCGACGACGAGGTCGAGGTGTACATCGATCCACGCCACATCATGGCTTTCGACCAGAACGGCCGCGCCGTGACTGCGTCGAAGCTGGCGGCCTGAGGAGCAAAGCGATGGCGCGCATCGAGGTCAACCATATCCGCCACTCCTACCTGCCCAACCCGCAGAAGGATTCCGATTTCGCGCTGAAGGAGGTGCATCACACCTTCGAGGATGGCGGCGCCTATGCGCTGCTTGGACCTTCGGGCTGCGGCAAGACCACCTTGCTCAACATCATTTCGGGACTGCTGCATCCCTCGCACGGCCAATTGCTGTTCAACGGCCGGGACGTGACCAACCTGTCGACACAGGAGCGCAACATCGCCCAGGTGTTCCAGTTCCCGGTCATCTACGACACCATGACCGTCTACGACAATCTGGCCTTCCCGCTGCGCAATCGCCGCGTGCCGGAAGCCGATGTCGACCGCAAGGTACGCGAAACGCTCGACATGATCGATCTCGCCTCGATGGCGAAGAAGAAGGCACGCGGGCTCACCGCCGACCAGAAGCAGAAGATCTCGCTTGGACGCGGCCTGGTGCGCTCGGATGTCAACGCCATCCTGTTCGATGAGCCGCTGACGGTGATCGACCCGCATATGAAATGGGTGCTGCGCTCGCAGTTGAAGCAGCTGCACCGCCGCTTTGGCTACACCATGGTCTATGTCACGCATGACCAGACCGAAGCGCTGACTTTCGCCGACCGAGTGGTGGTCATGTATGACGGCGAGATCGTGCAGATAGGCACGCCGGCGGAACTCTTCGAGCGCCCGCGCCATACCTTTGTCGGCTATTTCATCGGCTCGCCAGGCATGAACGTGCTGCCGGTGGCGCTCGAGGGCAGGACCGCGAGGCTCGGCGCGCAGCGCATCGAGCTGCCCGGGGTGCCGAAGGCCGAAACCGGTGCCGTCGAACTTGGCATCCGTCCCGAATATGTGCGGCTCGGCCGTGAAGGGATGGCCGTCCAGGTCAGCAAGGTCGAGGACGTCGGCCGCCACAAGGTGGTGCGCGCCAACCTGGAGGGTAGAGAAATTGCAGCGGTGATCGGCGAGGACGATGAAGTTCCGGCCGACCCGAAGGTCCGATTCGATCCCGCGGGTATCAACATCTATGCCGATTCCTGGCGCGTCGAGATGGGGGCGTAGATGAACAAGACCTGGAACAACAAGGCATGGTTCCTTGTCCTGCCGATGCTGGTGCTGGTGGCCTTCTCGGCCGTCATCCCGCTGATGACCGTCGTCAACTATTCGGTGCAGGACACGTTCGGCAACAACGTCTTCTTCTGGGCCGGCACCGAATGGTTCGAGGACCTTCTGCATTCCAGCCGCTTCTGGGAAGCGATGGTGCGCAACCTGATCTTCTCCTTCATCATCCTGGCGATCGAGGTGCCGCTCGGCATCTTCATCGCGCTCAACATGCCGAAGAAGGGCTGGGGCGTGCCGGTCTGCCTGGTGCTGATGGCACTGCCGCTGCTGGTTCCGTGGAATGTCGTCGGCACGATCTGGCAGGTGTTCGGCCGCAACGACATCGGCCTGCTCGGCTACTACGTCAATGCGCTGGGCATCGACTACAACTATGTCCAGGATCCGATCGACGCCTGGGTCACCGTCATCATCATGGATGTCTGGCACTGGACCAGCCTGGTCGTGCTGCTCTGTTATGCCGGACTGGTCTCTATTCCCGACGCCTTCTACCAGGCAGCCAAGATCGACGGCGCCTCGCGCTGGGCGGTGTTCCGCTACATCCAGCTGCCGAAGATGCAGCGCGTGCTTTTGATCGCCGTGCTTTTGCGCTTCATGGACAGTTTCATGATCTATACCGAGCCCTTCGTCGTCACTGGCGGCGGTCCGGGCAATTCTACCACTTTCCTGTCGATCGACCTGGTCAAGACGGCGCTCGGCCAGTTCGACCTCGGTCCGGCAGCCGCGATGTCGCTGGTCTACTTCCTCATCATCCTGTTGTTGTCGTGGGTGTTCTACACCGTGATGACCAACTACGACGCGGAGAGCTGAGATGGCGGGCGCCAACGAGACGACACGCGTGAGCGAAGCGGCGATCACCGAGGTCGGCAGCACGCTGTCGCAGGACGAGGTGGCAAAGCTGATGCGCCGCCGCGGCGAGGAATCGCGCTGGTGGTGGATCGTGCCGACGCTCTACATCATCGTTATCCTGCTGCCGATCTACTGGCTCATCAACATGAGCTTCAAGACCAATGCGGAGATCGTGTCGTCGCTGACGCTGTTCCCGCACAATCCGACACTCGCGAATTACCGCACCATCTTCACCGACGCATCCTGGTATTCGGGCTACATCAACTCGATCACCTATGTGGTCATGAACATGGTTATCTCGGTGGCGGTGGCGCTGCCGGCGGCCTACGCCTTCTCGCGCTATCGCTTCCTCGGCGACAAGCATCTGTTCTTCTGGCTGCTCACCAACCGCATGGCGCCGCCCGCGGTGTTCGCGCTGCCGTTCTTCCAGCTCTATTCGGCCTTCGGTCTCATCGACACGCATATCGCGGTGGCGCTGGCCCACTGCCTGTTCAACGTGCCGCTGGCGGTCTGGATCCTCGAAGGCTTCATGTCGGGCGTGCCGAAGGAGATCGACGAGACCGCCTATATCGACGGCTACTCGTTCCCGCGCTTCTTCGTAAAAATCTTCATGCCGCTGATCGCGAGCGGCATCGGCGTCGCCTGCTTCTTCTGCTTCATGTTCTCGTGGGTGGAACTCTTGATCGCGCGTACGCTGACCACCACCGACGCCAAGCCGATCGCCGCCACCATGACCCGCACAGTCTCTGCAGCCGGCATGGACTGGGGCCTGCTCGCCGCCGCCGGCGTGCTGACGCTGATCCCCGGCGCGCTGGTGATCTGGTTTGTCCGTAACTACATCGCGAAGGGCTTCGCCCTGGGGAGGGTGTGATGAAACAAACGCATGAGTTCATCCTCACCGCCATCGCCAAGGGCTTCGCCCTGGGGAGGGTGTGATCATGAATCTCGACCTCTCTTGGATGGCGTGGACCTGGCCGACGGCCGCCTTCTTCATTGTCATTGCGCTGATGCTGTGCGGCATGGCGGCCTGGGAATATGCCTCGCCGGGCGGCAATCCGCGCATCGGCGTGCTGCGCTTCGAGACGACGCGCGGCGACCGTCTTTTCCTGTCGCTGCTCGGCAGCGCCTTCATCCATCTCGCTTGGCTGGGTTTGGTAGGACCCAACCTTTGGTGGGCTCTCGCTCTCTCCGTGGTCTACGCCATTGGCGTGTTCCGCTACGTATAGAGGGGGAAATGGTTGGGGCGGCCGCGTGCTGGCGGCCGCTCCAGATAATACTTGAAACTTCTAAACTGTGGAGGAAACCTATGCGACGGCAATTTCTAACATCAACGACCGCCCTTGCCCTATTGCTCGGGGTCGGCAATGCCTATGCGGGGATGGATGAGGCAAAAGCCTTTCTGGACAAGGAGATAGGCCCGCTGTCGACGCTTTCGCGCGCCGATCAGGAAAAGGAAATGCAGTGGTTCATCGACGCCGCCAAGCCGTTTGCCGGCATGGACATCAAGGTCGTCTCGGAGACCATCGCCACGCACCAGTATGAATCGCAGGTACTGGCTCCGGCCTTCAGCGCCATCACCGGCATCAAGGTCACGCATGACGTCATCCAGGAAGGCGACGTCGTCGAGAAAATCCAGACCCAGATGCAGACGGGACAGAACCTCTATGACGGCTGGGTCAACGACTCTGACCTCATCGGCACGCACTGGCGCTACCAGCAGGTGCGCAACCTGACCGACTGGATGGCGAATGAGGGCAAGGACGTCACCAATCCGAACCTCGACCTGAAGGACTTCATCGGCACCTCGTTCACGACGGCGCCTGACAAGAAGCTCTACCAGCTTCCCGACCAGCAATTCGCCAACCTCTACTGGTTCCGCTACGACTGGTTCAACGACGAGAAGAACAAGGCCGACTTCAAGGCCAAGTATGGCTACGACCTCGGCGTTCCCGTCAACTGGTCGGCCTATGAGGACATCGCCCAATTCTTCACCGGCCGCGAGATCGACGGCAAGAAGGTCTATGGACACATGGACTACGGCAAGAAGGACCCGTCGCTCGGCTGGCGGTTCACCGACGCCTGGCTGTCGATGGCCGGCAATGGCGACAAGGGCATTCCGAACGGTCTGCCGGTCGACGAATGGGGCATCAAGGTCGACGAGAATTCGCGTCCTGTCGGCTCCTGCACGGCGCGCGGCGGCGACACCAATGGTCCCGCGGCGGTCTATTCGATCCAGAAGTATCTCGACTGGCTGAAGGCCTACGCTCCGGCGGAAGCACAAGGCATGACCTTCTCTGAATCCGGTCCGGTGCCGGCGCAGGGCGCGGTCGCGCAACAGATCTTTTGGTACACGGCCTTCACCGCCTCGATGGTCGATGCCGGTGCCAAGGCGGTGTTGAACGACGACGGCACGCCGAAATGGCGCATGGCGCCGTCGCCGCACGGTGTGTACTGGAAGGACGGCATGAAGCTCGGCTACCAGGACGTGGGCTCCTGGACGCTGATGAAGTCGACGCCGGACGACCGCGCCAAGGCCGCCTGGCTCTATGCGCAGTTCGTCACCTCCAAGACCGTCGACGTGAAGAAGAGCCATGTCGGCCTGACCTTCATCCGCGAAAGCACGATCCACGACAAGAGCTTCACCGAGCGCGCTCCGAAGCTCGGCGGCCTGATCGAGTTCTACCGCTCGCCAGCCCGCGTCCAGTGGTCGCCTACCGGCACCAACGTACCTGACTATCCGAAGCTGGCCCAACTCTGGTGGCAGGCGATCGGCGATGCATCGTCGGGCGCCAAGACCGCACAGGAGGCGATGGACTCGCTCTGCGCCGAGCAGGAAAAGGTCATGAGCCGCATCGAGAAGTCGGGCGTCCAGGGCGATATCGGCCCAAAGATGGCCGAAGAGCACGACCTCGCCTACTGGAACGCCGACGCTGTCAAGAAGGGCAATCTCGCTCCTCAGCTCAAGATCGAGAACGAGAAGGAAAAGCCGATCACCATCAACTACGACGAACTGGTGAAGAGCTGGCAGAAGTAACTGCGTGACTTGGGCAAGTTCGCCCGTTTGGGAAATGCAGGGGAGGCGGCTTTGCCGTCTCCCCTGTTGCATAAGGTGGAGGAAGCGGAATGAGCGGTTTTGTGCTGGCCATCGACCAGGGAACGACATCGACCCGGGCGATCCTGTTCGACGACAAGATGAAAGTCGCCGGCACCGGCCAGCAGGAATTTGCGCAACATTACCCGGCCTCCGGCTGGGTCGAGCATGATCCGGAAGACATCTGGGCGAGCGTGCTTGCCACGGTGAAGGCGGCGCTGATGGCCGCTGGCCGCACGGCATCGGAGGTGGCTGCGATCGGCATCACCAACCAGCGCGAAACGGTCGTCATCTGGGACAAGGCGACCGGCAAGCCGATCCACAACGCGATCGTCTGGCAGGACAGGCGCACGGCACAGCTCTGCCAGAAGCTGAAGAAGCAGGGGCTGGAGAAGAAATTCACGAAGAAGACCGGCCTGCTGCTCGATCCCTATTTCTCCGGCACCAAGATCGCCTGGATGCTGGACAAGGTGAAGGGCGCGCGCAAGCGTGCCGAGAAAGGCGAACTGCTTGCCGGCACCGTCGACAGCTTCCTGATCTGGCGGCTGACCGCTGGCCAAGTGCACGCCACCGATGCCACCAACGCCTCGCGCACACTGGTCTACAACATCGAGAAGAATGTCTGGGACGACGAGCTGCTCTCGATCCTGAACATACCGGCTGCGATCCTGCCGCAGGTGAAAGACTGCGCCGATGATTTCGGCGTCACCGCAAAAAGCCTCTTCGGGGCCGAGATGCGGATCCTAGGCGTTGCCGGCGACCAGCATGCGGCGACGATCGGCCAGGCCTGCTTCGAACCCGGCATGATGAAATCCACTTACGGCACCGGCTGTTTCGCGCTGCTCAACACTGGCGCCGACCTAGTGCGCTCGAAGAACCGGCTGCTCACCACCATCGCCTACCGGTTGAACGGCAGGACCACCTATGCGCTGGAAGGTTCGATCTTCATCGCGGGGGCCGCCGTGCAGTGGCTGCGTGACGGCATCAAGGTGATCGGCAAGGCAGACCAGAGCGGCGCGCTGGCGGCGACTGCCGACCCGGCGCAGCAGGTCTATCTGGTGCCGGCCTTCGTCGGGCTTGGCGCGCCGCATTGGGACGCGGACGCCCGCGGCGCCATCTTCGGCCTGACGCGCAATTCAGGCCCGGCCGAGTTCGCGCGCGCAGCTCTCGAATCCGTGGCCTTCCAGACGCGCGACCTGCTCGACGCCATGCGCAAGGATTGGAAAGGCGCCTCGGCCAAGACGGTGCTTCGCGTCGACGGCGGCATGGTAGCCTCCGACTGGACCATGCAGCGGCTCGCCGACATTCTCGATGCGCCGGTCGACCGTCCGACGATCCTGGAGACGACCGCCTTGGGCGCGGCGTGGCTCGCGGGATCGAAGGCCGGCGTGTGGCCGAAGGCAAAGGAATTCGCCAAGAGCTGGGCGCTCGAACAGCGCTTCAAGCCGGAGATGGATGCCGCAACGCGCGTGGCGAAGCTGGCCGGCTGGCGCGATGCCGTGCGCAGGACTTTGAGTGCGAACTGAGATCGGAATAGAGAGAGCCCGTGCCTCGGGAGGCACGGGCTCAGTCAACGACCCTTGGGTACTGACTGGAGGCCGTCAGTAGGGCGAAACGCACTGCTGACGCGGGCCGTTGTAAGGCTGGAAGGTGTTGTCCGAGGCGCGGTATGAGCGGTAGCGGTCATAGCACCATTGGACATGCGAGTTGCCGCGATAGACACGCTTGTTCTCGCTGTTGATAATAGCGCCGGTGATCAGCGCGCCGGTGGCGAAAGCAGCAAGCGGGAACCAATAGTCGCCATGACGGCGATAGCCGTGGCGATATTCGCGATAGCCGCGATGGCCGTTCCAATACATGCCGTCATTGCGCGAGAAGCGCGGTTCACCACGCCAGTGGTTATGTCTCCAGCGCCAATCGCGCTCCGCGACCGTCTGGATGTTGGACGAAGCCGGC
The DNA here is from genome assembly GCF_033977265.1 of Mesorhizobium australafricanum. Lineage (NCBI taxonomy): Bacteria > Pseudomonadati > Pseudomonadota > Alphaproteobacteria > Hyphomicrobiales > Phyllobacteriaceae > Mesorhizobium > Mesorhizobium australafricanum. The sequence goes on from NZ_JAVIIT010000001.1 coordinate 714,321, forward strand.
GAAGCCTGTGGGACGAACACCTGCGCGGCATTGGCAGGCACTGCCGCGGCGGCGGCGAACGAAACCGACAGTGTGACGGCAAGCAGGCCCGACACGATCTTTTTCATGGTTCTTCTCCTCGAAAGGATGGTTGACGTCCCTTGTGCCGGAGAAACGGGCTAGAGGTTGCAATGGTTCCCGAATGAATCTCAAACCCTTGTTATTGTAGAGGTTTCTGAAATATCCGAGGCTTTCAAAGCAGGCGGCATGGCGTGTGCCCCGTCATTCCCGGAAACCCTGGAGCGACCTCTCGGAAACCCCGTCAAGATCGGCCTCCGACGGCATCTTTTTCCGGTTGACCGGCCGCACCACTCTCCCTATGTTCCGCGCAATTTCGAGGGCGGCATTTCCGAGCCCGCGGGAGCGCGTAGCTCAGCCGGTAGAGCAACTGACTTTTAATCAGTAGGTCATGGGTTCGAATCCCATCGCGCTCACCAAATAATCCAATAAATTCAAATATTTGCGACGTATGACCTGCTGGCGCTTCAGCGTCCTGAGGTCTGAGGGGTTAAATTGAAAAGCCCGCCACTCTGAAGCAGGCCGTGCGGAAACTGGAACATTTCCCCGGTGACGACGTTTCCAGCAGCTGAATGGGCGGTTACGGGGAACCTGATGAACAAGCAACCGTGGAAGACCTCGGTCGAAATTGAGGAAGTCGAAAGCTGGCATTACGTGCGCGTCATCGAAGACGGCGTCATAAGCATCAAAAGCTTTAGGTCCAAAGGAGATGCCAACACCTTCGCCCATGGAGAACGGGCGCGGCTAGGGCTTTCGCATCTCAAAGAGTAAACGCCCGCTTTTGGATTGTTCGCGGCCTGTTCTTCCTGACTGATAACAAAGCCCAGCGCCGAAGCGGCCAGTCGCCTCAGGATTTCTTATCGCCGTTGGGATTTGGCGTGGGTGCCTCTCGACAATCTCGTGGGGGCGGATCGGCGTGGCTTGGCTCTGGCGATCCAGCCTTGTCGGAACGGACAGGCGGCTTTCTCTGGTCGGGCTTCGGTTGTGGCTCTTTGACCTTGGTCGACATACCGGGTTAACTGGAATCCCGGCGCTCTTGTTCCACAATGCCACCTGCATCCAGGCTACATTCGCGCAATTGAGGGAATGTCAGAGGCCGCTGTAGCTTTCGCACTCGCGGTCATCCATCAACTCGCCAAGCTGCCGACCGGCCTGGATCGGGCCCGCCCTCGGGACTAAAGCGCGTCGCGCTGAACCGGATTCAGGCGACGCGCTTTAAGTTTTTGTTTTGATGCATGTCGTTGTCCCAGAACCGCTGCACACTTCTGGGCGACATGCATTAGCCATCGCCGGCTAGGAGGCCTTTGTAGGGTGAAGCGCGGCTACGTCCTTCGGAGCAATAGTTCGCATTTGGAGACGACCCTACCATTAAGCGTTTTCGGGCGCCTGTGGGGAGTTCCAATGCGCACAATTCTGGCTCTGGCCGCGCTCTCGGCCTGTTTCTCCGTGTGGGATCGACTTGCAAATGACGGTCTCTACGCTGCCGCTCTGCAGCGGAACATTTTTGGGACAACGCTTCCTGGGTAGCTACGCCGGCGACTCCTAGCACGCCTACTCCCGGCTTCGTCCTTTTGGATGCGTGCCGATCATTCCAGCAAGCGCGTATGCTTATCGTCAGCCGGTGCCGTGTCTCGCCCCCGAGCCCCCGCCGGTTAGGCCCGGCGTTTGCTGGCCTCCCCCGGTCAGCCTGCCGGGCCGCTCGTTCCGTTCCGGTCGTCGTGGCAGGAGCTACCGGTTTGGCCTGTCCTCGCGCATAACATTGTAGAGGAGCAGGCCCGCCATCAACGACACGATGGCGCCTGGCATGTCCTGGCCGGTCAGCCCTGAATAATATACGAAAGCGAATGCCAACTCGGCCATGGTCCACCTTCCTTAGGATCGTCAAGGATTTCGCAGAGAGAACCGTTAGGATGCGCTAATGTTCCTGCCAGAGCGGCCAGCACTGGAGGCCAGGGCTAACGGCGGCTCCGCTTGTCTTGCGGAATGGAACTGCCGAGGCTTCGACATTGGGCCGGGGCCGACTGCGGCAACCGGAACAAAAGCTATCCCGCGGCTGTTTCCCCATCGAAGGGACCGCAATTCGGGATGCGGACAGTGGACGTACTGAACATGGAACTGGCCAGGGCCAGACTGCGCGTCAAGCGCGCAGAGATTTCGCTCAATCACGCAAAAGAAATGCTGGATGAAGAATGTGGCGTCGGCATCAATCTCGCGCTGTGCGGCCGCATAAGGTCGGAACAGAAGCGGGTGGTAGAGGCCAGAAAGCGGCTGATGAAGATCGCTGCCACCGCCTCGGCCTGACCGAGGGATATTCCCAAGACCGGCGAGACGCCGCCAGCGGCAACCTTGTCCCTCGATGGGGTCGTGGTTAAACTCGGGCCTCCGAGGGAGGCTCCAGGATGGCACTAGACCTTTCGATAGATGCTCAGGCCCCCAAGGCGGGGACGCCGCCCGGCAGATATCTCTTCGGTCCGGTCGCCGACTTCCTCATGCTCGGCGGCAGTGCGTTTGTGATCCTGCCGATCTTGTTTCTCGTGCCGCGCGACTATGAAGGCCCCTTGGCCGCGACGATGGTCGTTGTGGCCTATCTGGTGAACTATCCGCACTTCGCCCATTCCTACCAGATTTTCTACCGCAATTTCGGTCGGAAGGTACGTGGCGACGGCTATGACAGGAGCCTGCAGCTGCGCTACTTTTTCGCCGGCGTCATCGTTCCGGTGATCATGGCCCTGTTTTTTGTCTATGGCGCGGCGACGTCGAACACTCGGCTGCTCGGATTTGCGGCCAACGCCATGTTCTTCTTCGTCGGCTGGCACTACGTCAAGCAGGGCTACGGCATGCTGATGGTCGACGCCGTGCTGAAGCGCAAATTCTTCGATGGCCGGGACAAGAAAGTGCTGCTGGTCAACAGCTATGCGGTTTGGATCCTGGCCTGGCTGCAGACGAATACGGCGGTGACCCAGGGGCAGTATTACGGCCTTCAGTACTACACCTTCGCGGCGCCACCCTGGATCACCGACATTGCCGTGGTGGCGGCGGTCGGATCGACGGCGGCCACGCTTCTGATGCTGGTCAACCGCTGGCGAAGGAACGGTGGCGGCCTGCCTTACAATGGCATCGTGGCCTATGTCGCCTCGCTCTATCTATGGATCCTGATTGCCAGGATAAATCCGCTCTGGCTGCTCGTGGTGCCGGCGCTCCACTCGCTGCAATACCTGGCCGTTGTCTGGCGCTATCAGACCAATGTCGAGCGTGACGTCTCGGACGCCGCGCGGGATCCGGAGCCGAAAATACTATCCGCGCTTGGGCCTCGCTACAGGCTGCGGGTTCTCGGATTCATCATCGGGGGCGCAGCCCTTGGCTATCTCGGCTTCTCGCTTATCCCGTTCGTGCTGACCGCTATGATTCCGTATGACAAGCAGGTCCTCGGTTCCTCGCTGTTCTTCTTCATCGTGCTGATCTTCATCAACGTGCACCACTACTTCCTCGACAATGTCATGTGGCGTCGCGGCAATCCGGAAGTGTCCAAATATCTGTTCCGGTAGCGAAGTCTGAACCTGCGCGCGACGCCGCAGGTTCACGCGATCAGCGACACATTGCCGCCAGCGTGGCGCTCCAACCTTCCGGCGAGGTCGAGTTCCAAAAGCACCATCGCAATCTGCGCGGCGCTTAATCCCGTGTGGCGGATGATATCGTCCACCGCGATCGGCGTGGGCCCAAGCGCTTCCAGCACATCGGCGCGCTCGCTTTCGGCGGGCGGCGGCATGGCGGATATGTCGGGCGCCTCGGCAAGCGGCACGGTTCTCGGGCGACGGGTGCCGGCAAGCGGCGCCAGCGCGCCGAGCACATCGGCGGCTTCGGTGACGAGCGTGACGCCGTCCTTGAGCAGCGCATTGCACCCGGCGGCGCGCGGATCGAGGGGCGAGCCCGGCACGGCGAAGACCAGCCGACCCATTTCGTTGGCGAGGCGGGCGCTGATCAGCGAGCCGGAGCGCTGTGCCGCCTCGACCACCACCAACCCCAGGGCCATGCCGGCGACCAGGCGGTTGCGGCGTGGAAAATCCTGGGCGCGAGGCTGCCAGCCGAACGGCATCTCCGAAACGATGGCGCCGCCACGATCGGCGATCTCGTCGCACAGGCCGGCATTTTCGGGCGGGTAGGGGACATCCAGCCCGCCGGCCAGCACGCCGACCGTGCCGGTCGAAACGCTGCCCTTATGCGCGGCCGTGTCGATCCCGCGCGCCAGGCCGGAGACGATGGCGTAGCCGTCGCGGCCAAGATCGGCCGCCAGCATGCGCGCCATCTTGATGCCGGCAAGCGAGGCGTTGCGGGCGCCGACAATGGCCACCGCCGGCAAACGGAAGACCGCGCCTTCGCCTTTCACCGCGAGCAGCGGCGGCGGGTTGTCGAGGGTCTTCAGCAATGGCGGGTAGCAGGCTTCCCCGATACCGACGAAGCGGGCGCCGGCACGTCGGGCGGCCTCCAGTTCCGCTTCGGCTTCGGCGACCGAGGGAATTCGCACGATACGATTGGCGCCGCCCGAGATCATCAGCTCGGGCAGCATTTCGAGCGCGGCTTCCGCCGAGCCGAAGCGGTTGATCAACTCGCGAAATGAGGCCGGGCCGACATTGGGCGTGCGGATCAGGCGAAGCCAGGCAAGCCGCTGCCGGCCGCTGAGCCGCGGGCCGGCGGCCGGCGCGGTCATCCCTTCGCCCCGATCTTGCCCTCGGAGCCAGCGAGCAGCCGCGAGATGTTGGCGCGATGCTTGACGATGACGATCAGGCTCATCATCGCGAACAGGCCGGCGATCTGCGGCGCGGCGATGAAATAAAGCGCGATCGGCACGATCACCGCCGCGGTCAGCGCGGCCAGCGAGGAGTAGCGGAACAGGAAGGCCATCGCGAGCCAGACGACGGCGAAGACCAGCGCGCCTTGCCAGGCAAGCCCGAGCAGCACGCCGAGATAAGTTGCGACGCCCTTGCCGCCCTTGAAGCCGAGCCACACCGGGAAGAGATGGCCGAGAAAGGCGCCGAAGCCTGCCAGAAGCCCGAAGTCGGGCGAAAAATGCCCGGCGATCAAGACGGCGGCCGTGCCTTTCAGCGCATCGAGCAGCAGGGTGGCGGCGGCAAGGCCCTTGTTTCCAGTGCGCAGAACATTGGTCGCGCCGATATTGCCGGAGCCGATGTTGCGGACGTCGCCGAGTCCGGCCGCGCGAGTGATCAAGAGTCCAAACGGGATCGAGCCGAGCAGATAGCCGAAGACGAGCGCGATCGCGTAACCCATTGTTTCCCCCATATTTCCTGTCGCTTCGGTTGCTCGCTCTAGGATTGAGATACTTTGGTCGATGCAACCATGATTTGCAAGAGCTAGCCCTGCTCGGGCATCAGTTGGTCATAATGGTAGAGTCGGGAGGGTTCGCCAAGCAACTCTGTGCGGGCAGGTTCGGCAGGGCTCAAAGCGCTGGGTGATTTATGCCGAAAACACTGTGCGGCCCGCCACCATCGTTTGCAAGACCTTGCCCTGCAGGCGCGCGCCTTCGAAACAGGTGTTCTTGGAACGCGAGCGCAGTCCGCTTTCGCTGACGATCCACGGCTCGTCGAGATCGACCACGGCGAGATCGGCCGGCGCGCCCGGCTTCAGCGTGCCACCCGGCAGGCCGAACAGCCTTGCCGGCGCCGTGGACAGCGTCTCGATCAGCCTTAGCAGCGGCACGTCGCCATTGTGGTAAAGCCGAAGTGCCGCGCCAAGCAGCGTCTCCAGCCCGATTGCGCCGGCGGCGGCGTCGGCGAAGGGCAGGCGCTTGGTGTCGACGTCCTGCGGGTCGTGCGAGGAGACGATGATGTCTACAGTGCCGTCCTTGATTGCTTCGATCATCGCCAGCCGGTCGTCCTCGGCGCGCAGGGGCGGGGTCAGCCGGAAGAAGGTGCGGTATTCGCCGACATCGTTCTCGTTGAGCGACAAATTGTGGATGGCGACGCCGGCCGTGACATTGGCGCCATCCGTCTTTGCCCGATTCACCGCACCGGCCGCCATGCCAGACGAGATCTTGGCGGCGTGATAGGTGCCGCCGGTCAGCCGTGCCAACGCCAGGTCGCGTTCAAGCGGGATGAGCTCCGCCTCGCGCGGAACGCCCGACAGGCCGAGCCAGCTTGCGTAAAGGCCTTCGTTCATCACGCCGGACGAGGCGAGGTCGGCGTCCTGGGTTTCGTGCGCGATGACGCCGCCGAAATCGCGCGCGTAGGTGAGCGCGCGGCGCATCACCAGCGCATTGGCGATCGTGTGGCGGCCGTCGGTGTAGGCGACGGCGCCTGCCTCGCGCAGCAGGCCGAATTCAGTCATCTCGCGGCCTTCGAGGCCCTTGGTGATCGCAGCGGCGGGGAAGATGTTGACGCTTGCCGTGTCTCTGGCGGTGCGCAGCACGAATTCGACCAGGGCCACATTGTCGATCACCGGATCGGTGTCGGGCATCATGACGACGGAAGTGACGCCGCCCGCCGCCGCCGCGACGCTTGCCGAAGCGATGGTTTCGCGATGCTCGCCGCCGGGCTCGCCGATGAAGACGCGCGCGTCGACAAGGCCCGGAACGATTGTCTTGCCGGCGCAGTCGACGACCGTGGCGCCTTCCGGCACGCCCTGGTTCAATGCGGCCTTTCCGGCCGCAACGATCTTGCGACCGTCGACAATGACGCTGCCGATCTCGTCGACGCCCCGCGACGGGTCGACAATGTGCGCCTTGCTGAAGACGGTCACGCTCATGCGCCGCGCCCCTCATGATTGCGGCGCGGGTCCAGCAGCGCTTCCATGACCGCCATGCGCACGGCCACACCCATCTCCACCTGCTCCTGGATGACGCTTTGCGGTCCGTCGGCGATTTCGGAGGCAATCTCGACGCCACGGTTCATCGGGCCGGGATGCATGACCAGCGCATCGTCCTTGGCGGCCTTCAGCTTTTCGGCATCCAGGCCGAAATAGTGGAAATATTCGCGGATCGACGGCACGAAGGCGCCCTCCATGCGCTCGCGTTGCAGGCGCAGCATCATGACGACATCGGCATCCTTCAGCCCCTCGGCCATCGAGCGCGCGACGATCACGCCCATCCTGTCGATCCCGGACGGCAGCAGTGTCGAGGGCGCGACGACACGCACCTGCGCGCCAAGCGCATTCAAGAGCATGATGTTGGAGCGGGCGACGCGCGAATGCAGGATGTCGCCGCAGATCGCTACGATCAGCTTCGACAGCGGCCCCTTGGCGCGGCGGATGGTCAGTGCGTCGAGCAGCGCCTGCGTCGGATGTTCATGCGCGCCGTCGCCGGCATTGACCACCGAGCAGCCGACCTTCTGGGCCAAAAGGGCTGCCGCCCCGGCCGACTGGTGGCGGATGATCAGGATGTCCGGCCGCATGGCGTTGAGGGTCATCGCCGTATCGATCAGCGTCTCTCCCTTCTTCACCGAGGAGCTTGCCACCGACATGTTCATGACGTCGGCGCCAAGCCTTTTCCCGGCCAACTCGAAGGACGACTGCGTGCGCGTCGAAGCCTCGTAGAAGAGGTTGATCTGGGTGCGGCCGCGTAGCGTGGAGGTCTTCTTTTCCGGCTGGCGCGAGATCGCCACGGCCCGGTCGGCGCGATCGAGCAACAGCTCGATGTCGGCGGGGGAAAGATCGCGGATGCCCAGAAGATGGCGGTGGGGAAAGAGCGGCAGGGACGAAGCGTCGGTCATCTCAAGGCGCTGCTATAGGGTGCCGCCCGACCAGCCGCAAGCGCCAGCTTTGGATTGCGCGCGTTCTCCCCGGTATTTTCGTCGCGCGCCTTCCATGGCTTGGGCTATAAGGCCCAGAGGCTTCGGATTCGCGACCGCGGCCTTGAAAATGGCAAGGACCTCTCGGCCAACTGGGATTGGGCAACTGAAGGATTGGGCGTGACCGACGAGGTGATCAACCAGCCGCCGCCGTTGACGGGCGGCAATGCATGGCGGGGCGATCCGTTGCTCATCCAGCTCGCCGAGCGTTTTTCCGACCCTGTGCGAAAGGATCTCGACGGGCTTGGCCGGTTCGTGATGACGCCGGAGGCGCAGGAACTCGCCCGCCTTGCCAATACCGACACGCCGAAATTGAGGACGCATGACCGCCAGGGCCGCCGCCTCGACCTGGTCGAGTACCATCCGGCCTATCACGCCCTGATGCGCCGCTCGGTCGCCGGCGGCCTGCATTCCTCGGTGTGGGAAAACGGCGATGCCGAGATCGGCCGCCGCCATCAGGTGAGGGCGGCGCGCTTTTACCTGACGGCAGAACTCGAGACCGGGCACCTTTGCCCTATCACCATGACCAGCGCCTCGCTGGCGGCCTTGATGGCAAGCCCGAAACTTTTCCGCGAATGGGCGCCGCGCGTGACGACGCGTAAATACGACCAGACGCAGAAGCCGCCGGTGCAGAAGACCGGTCTGACGCTCGGCATGGGCATGACGGAAAAGCAGGGCGGCACCGATGTGCGCGCCAACACCACCCGCGCCGAGCGTACCGGCAGTGGCTTTTACCGGTTGACCGGCCACAAATGGTTCATGTCGGCGCCGATGTCGGATGCCTTCCTGGTGCTCGGTCAGGCACCGGAGGGCCTGTCCTGTTTCCTGGTCCCGCGCATCCTGGGCGACGGTTCCGGCAACGGCTTCCGCTTCCAGCGGCTGAAAGACAAGCTCGGCAACCGCTCGAACGCCTCGTCGGAGGTGGAGTTCGTCAACGCGATCGGCGAGATGGTCGGTGACCCCGGCGCCGGCGTCAAGACGATCATGGACATGGTGACGCTGACCAGGCTCGATTGCGCGGTCGCTTCATCGGCGCTGATGCGGGCGGGGCTCGCCGAGGCCATTCACCACACACGCCATCGCCAGGTGTTCGGTTCAAACCTGATCGACCAGCCGCTGATGCAGCGGGTTCTGGCGGACATGGCCCTCGACGTCGCCGCGGCGACGGCGCTGTCCTTCCGGCTGGCGCGCTCTTTCGACGAGGCGGCAAGCGATCGCGGCGAGGCGGCCTTTGCCCGCGCCATGACGCCGGTCGTCAAATACTGGGTCTGCAAGATCGCACCGCAGCTGCTTTACGAGGCGATGGAATGCCTTGGCGGCAACGGCTATGTCGAGGAAGCGCCGCTTGCCCGCTACTACCGCGAGGCGCCGGTCAACGCGATCTGGGAAGGCTCGGGCAATGTCATGGCGCTCGACGTGCTGCGCGTGCTAGGCCGCGCGCCCGGCCTGTTCGAGGAGGTGCTGGCCGGCATCGACCGCGACCTCGGCACCGGCGGGCGCGGCACCATCGGCGTGCTCAACGCGGCTATGCAGGTGGCGGCGACCGACCAGGGTTCGGCGCGGCTGCTCACCGAACAACTGGCGCTGTCGGCTGCCGCGGCGGAGCTTCGCAGGCTGGGGGCAGGGCGGATCGCCGATGCCTTCGTCGAGACACGCCTCGGCGGACAGTGGCGCACCACCTACGGCATGCTCGATTCGCGCCACGACGCGCGCATGATCATCGACACGCTTTATCCGCCGGTGACCTGATCCGGCTCCAAATCATAGAGCATGATGTCATCCGAAAACCGCTTCACACTTTTCGGCATCATGCTCCAAGGCCGGATTGCCGGCCTGTGGATGGCCGTTAACCTTAACGAATGGTTTCCATTGCGGCGGGCCTTTGCAAAGCCCAATCTCTGCTTGCTGGAGTAGGGAAAGGTTAACCATGACCTCCCGGTCTCCGCGAAGCGGGAAGCGCATGCGGCACGTGTTAAGCTCAGTTCTGGCCTTGCATTGGGCGGTGGTTTTCGCCCTGCTTGCCTATATCTGCATGGACGGCAGCCGCGGCATAGCGACCGCGCTTGGCGTGCTTGGCCTCTCCATCGAGGGCAGCCGGTATCCCGAGTTTGAAAATATTGCCGTGGTGGCGCCGCTCTCGATCGCGCTCCTGACCGTCGCGGTGCTGTTCTGCTGGACCTTCGTCGAAACGCTGCTGAACGCGGCGGCAAGGCCGGACGCGGGCGAGAGCGTGGCGCGGATTGCCTTCATCTGCGCATCTTTCCTGCTTTCGCTGATCCTCATCGGCGGCGTGGCGCAAGGTATCGACGGCCTGTTCATGATCGTCGCCATCCAGATGACGGCGCTGCTTGCCTCCTATGTCGCGGTGCTGACCGAACGCCGCTTTGCCTTCGCTGCGATGAATTTACACGAGGGCGATGTTCGCGCCGCCTCGCGCATGGCGATGGGCGCCGCGCACAGCTCACTTCTTTCCCGCATATCCGGCCGCCCGGAAAACAATCCTGGAGGCGGCCGCTGATGCGCACGATATTCACACTCTGGGCGGCTCCGATGGCCATCTTCTGGGGATGGTTCTTCCTGTCGGCCAACGACATGAATTTCGGCTACGCAATGCTGAGCCGACAGGTGCACGATTTCGCTTTCCAGCTCTACGGCCAGATGCTCGGGATCGATCCGGCTATCATCCCGGGCATGGTGGCGCGGACCTGCATTTTTGACTTTTTCCTGCTGATGGGACTTTGGGCCTTCCGCCGCCGGCGCGAAATCGCCGAATTGATCAAGCAGCGCCGGCAAGGCGCGATCAGCGAAGATCGCCTCGGCCGAGCGACTGAAGCCGGTCCAACGCTCCCTGCAGAATAAAGGCGGCAGCCGCCGAATCGATCTTCCCGGCGCGCTTCTTGCGCGAGAAATCCATCTCGATCAGCGTGCGTTCCGCTGCCACCGTCGACAGCCGCTCGTCCCACAGCACGAAGGGCAAGTCGGAAAGCGTCGCCATGTTGCGTGCGAAGGCGCGGGATTTTTGCGCACGAGGCCCTTCCGAACCGTCCATGTTGACCGGAAGACCTAGCACGATGGCGCCGACATTGTCCTTCTCGAGCTGAGCGAGCAACTGGGCGGCATCGAGCGAAAACTTCTTGCGCAAGATGACCGGGCGCGGGTGGGCGAAAGAAAGTCCGCGATCTGAAACGGCCACGCCGATCGTCTTGTCGCCAAGGTCGAGCCCGGCGAGCGTGCGGCGGCCGGCAAGCCGTGCCGGCAATTCCTCGATTGAAATAACGGCCACCGGCTTCCCCTGACATCCGGGCGCCACACAACCTTTTGACGGTGGGGAGCGCCGCGCTACTTTCAATTTGTCGCCAGCGTTCTATCTTCCGGCAACGGAAAAATCGAGGAAAGCATTCATGAAACTGACCTGGTACGGACATTCGGCATTCCGCGTCGAGACCAAGGACGCCACCATCCTCATCGACCCCTATCTGGTCGGCAATCCGTCTTGGACGGGCGGCTGGGAAGAGCCGGCGGAAGGCGTCACGCATATCCTTCTGACCCATGGCCACAACGACCATGTCAGCGGCGCGGTCGAAGTGCAGAAGAAAAGCGGCGCCATGCTGGTCGCCAATTTCGAGATCTGCATGTATCTCGTCGGCCAGGGTGTCAGCGGCGACAAGATCAATCCGGGCAATATCGGTGGCACCGTCGATTGCGGGCCGTTCACCACGACCTTCGTCCAGGCGCTGCACTCGTCCTCTTTCGGGGGCGAAGGCGGTACCAACACCTATCTCGGCAATCCGGGCGGGCTCGTCCTGCACTTCCCGGAGGACAAGACCCTCTACCACATGGGCGACACCGACATCTTCTCCGACATGGGGCTGATCAACGAACTGCACGAGCCGAAGATCGGCATCGTGCCGATCGGCGACCGCTTCACCATGGGCGGTGCGGTGGCGGCCCTTGCCTGCCGCCGCTTTTTCGGCTTCGATACCGTCGTTCCCTGCCATTTCGGCACCTTCTCGATGATCGACCAGACCGCCGACAAGTTCGTCGCCGGCATGGAAGGCTCGGGCGTCAAGGTGGCGCTGCCGGAGATCGGCAAGGCGATCACGCTCTAGCCCTCGGCAAGCGTCTGACCTCACGGCTGGGATGCGATCAAGGCATGCCCGCGACATCGTGGCCCAGCCATTGCCGCGATCACATTCTCGACCGGAGCGGCGTGCTGGCGACCGGCAGACAGGCCGCCAGCATAGCCGGCCGATGCGAACGGGGTTTTTTGCCTCACGGCGGGTAATCCGCGACGTCCCAGCTTGGAGCGCAATACCGAAACGCCTGGCCAGTCGGCTCGGCCGATCATCCAAGGCGATACAGCATCGACAGTTATTCGTTTCGATGCCGCAGTTGATCAAGGTTAATACCCGCATAAGTCGTAGGAATGAGCGCGACCAAAACGGGTCCATCACTAACGATCGCTGAATATCTCTGGATGATAGACGCCATGAATCTGCCGTTTTGCGGCATGACGACATCGCCACTGGAATTTCAACCTTTGGCAGTGGAGCCATTGGTTGAGATCAATTATTCTGAACGAGAGATATTTGTATTTGATTTGAGGATAATATGGCATTCGAGTAGGTGGGCGTCCGGCGGGCTCCGAACTTTGAAGGAAATCCGATGACACTCCACTACACTGCCGGATCCGGTGGACTGGCCACGGATGTTGCAACCGCAGGATTCAATCTGATCGATGTCCAATCCGTCGATCAACTGAATGCGTTGCCGGCCGGCACTAAGGGCCTCGTCTACC
>NZ_JAVIIT010000020.1:0-92954 GCF_033977265.1 Mesorhizobium australafricanum
GGACGGAGACCTCGCAGACGAGGGCGTGGAGGACTGCATCTGCGTGGTGAGCCAATCCCAAGCCCCCTCGAACGGGGTAACTGGAGCTGAGGAAAACTCTTGAAACGAGCTGGCCTGCTGGGCGCCTGCGAAGGCCGAGGACGAGCTAGGCTGCGCAAGGTCTTTTTGAATGAGGTCTCGCAGCTGGTTCCAAGACGGGTCGGCTGGAGGCAGGGGGAAAGGCGACAAGGAAGCGGTTTGCGCCGCCGCTTTGTGTGCGCGGCCTTCATCCTGGCGCCAACCCGCCTGCCCGTTGGCGGCCAAGTGCAGGACCTCGTTTGCTGCGGACATCTGTCGAAATCTCTGAAAGAAGCTCCACGCGCTGCGGAACCCACGTGATTCGTTCTTCTTGTACTCTTCAACCGCACGGTTCAGCACCGCAGGTTCAATCCGGGCAACACCCTTACCAAAGTTCTCAGTGAGCCAATCATTGAAACGCAGCAAAACAGGTCGATAATTCCTAATCGTTCTCCCGTAATATCCTTTACTGGCGGCTTCGTTACAGGCAGCCTCAATCACTCTGGTGTCTTCGGTGACAGGACGATGGTCTTTGGTGACAGGACGATGGTCTTTAACTGTCACCCGCTGTTCGGCCTTGGTCTGCCGGAGCCTTCTCAACGCTGGTGTTATACGCCAGGCCTCGCGGCCCGCATAGGCTTTCGCCAGCGCGTCCAACTCCGGACTTTCAAGCCGGTCGGCGATTTGCGTCCGGTGGTTCTGCGCAAGCCATTTGCTGAACTTACGCAGCGCCACGATGTCGGTCTTCACCGTGTGTGAGTTTATTTTGTCGGCGGTAGCTTTTGCCTCGTAGGTGGCAAAGAGTTCCTCATCGTCCCTGCTACTAGGTTTCCGAGCGACGGTCATCCGCTCTCCGGCAGATGCTTGCCGGATTCTAATCAACGCAAGGTTGATGTGACGGAGTAGTATGGGATCGCTGCCCGCGAAGTCCCTAGCCAGGCTGTCCAATTGCCGATCCTGAATCCTGCCACTGATTTGGCTCTGGTGGTTCTTTGCAAGCCATGCGCTGAACTTACGCAGCGCCGCTAAGTCGGTCTTCACCGCGGTTACGTTGCCGGCTGTGGCCTTTGTGTGGTAGTCGGCGAAGACCTCGTCATCCTGCGTGACCGGTCGAGCGCCCCGAGCAACGGTCACCCGCTTTCCGGCAGATGCTTGCCGGAGTCTGGTCAACGCAAAGTTGATTTGACGCAGTAGTAGGGGATCGTTGCCCGCGTAGTCCCTAGCCAGGCTGTCCAATTGCTGATCCTGAATCCTGCCGCGGATTTGGCTCTGGTGGTTCTTTGCAAGCCATGCGCTGAACTTACGCAGCGTCGCCAAGTCGGTCTTCACCGTGGTTTCGCTCACTTTGTCGGTTGTGGCTTTTGTGTGGTAGTCAGCGAAGACCTCGTCATCCTCCGTGCTAGGTCGATTCCGGCCAACTATCACCTGCTCTTCGGCCTGGGCCTGTCGGAGCCTGCCCAATGCTGAGTTGATTTGACCAAGTAATTTGGTATCGCCGGCCGCGCAGAGCTTCACTAGGCTGTCCAGTTGCCGATCGTGAATCCGGCCGGCGATTTGGCTCTGGTGGTCCTTGGCAAGGCGCACACTGAACTTCCGCAACGCCGCTATGTCTTTCGAAATCCTGTTCTGGCTGATTCGATTTCCCTTGGCCGTAGCCAGCCTGCGGTAGGTGTTAAAAAGCAGCTCGTCTGGGTGGCGGCGTTCTCGCTTACGCAGCAGCGCAGTTCGCTGCAGGAGGACAGCTTGGTAGCGCGCCTCGGTCGGCTCTGTGGGAGGTTCGCTGATTGGACCGCCCGGTTGATTGGCCGGAGGCTGCCCTAAACCTGCCCGGGGAGCGCGAGGTAGGGGGCTGTGGGGAGCGCTTCTCAAAGGGACGCTTGGGAGGTTGACCGGCGGTGGCAGGGAAGCCAAATCTTGCAGGCAAGCACCTCCAATCGCTGGGTCGCCTGCAGACACCGACACAGCATGGCCGCCGGACTGCGGAAGCTCCTCCTGATCGACGTTTGGGGCAGGCGAGTTGGTCACGCCATCAATTCCCTGCCAAAACTTCGCCGAAGCGAAACTTTCAGCCGGTAAGCGGGCACCGCGATCGGCGGCTGCAAGAATCTCGTCGTGGTAGACACTTGGCGCAGGCGAGTGGAGCGGTGGACCCGAGGTTGGATTGACCTGCCGAGGCACGCTTCCTTGTAACTCGTTCAGGCGCTGCTCAAAACTCCTCTGCTCGACCTGGTGCTGTTGCAACCCTGGCTCATCTCTTCGGGCGGGATCTGAGGCGGGGGACGCACCGATATTGTCGAAGAGATCCATCCTACTTCCTTTGCAAGTTCCGAGCACTTCAAGCGGTTCTATCTCTACGGTGCTTGGCTTTCGACAATCTGACGGAGGCAGCAATGCAGTGGAAGCCATCGTCATTCGGGCGCACGAGTTTTGAGATGGACCGTGGCGGGACTTTTCATGAAACGAGAGGGAGGTGCGGACGAATTGTTGGACTAACAGGAGATAGTTCATGTATTCGTACGAAGACCGCATGAGAGCTGTGCAGCTCTATATCAAGCTCGGCAAGAGGGTGAATGTCACCATCCGTCAGTTGGGCTATCCGACGAAGAATGCGCTTAAGCATTGGTATCGCGAATTCGCACGTGGTCACGACTTGTCGGCAGGTTATGTACGCACCAAACGACGGTATTCGGATGAGCAAAAGAGGACTGCTGTCGACCACTATCTGGACCACGGCCGTTGCCTAGCATGGACTATTAAGGCGCTTGGCTACCCTTGCCGTGGAAAGCTTTCGGCTTGGATCGATGAGGATGAGCCCGGTGGCAGGCGACGAGTTCTCACCGGCAACTCAAACAGCACGAGATCGGAGCAGCAGAAGCGAACGGCCGTGATCGATTTGTGCTCTCGGCGTGAGAGTGCCCGCTCGGTGGCTCAGAAGGTAGGCGTGAGCCGGCAGACGTTGTACGACTGGAAGAACCAGCAACTTGGTCGTGAGGTTCCTGCATCCATGACACGCCATCGCGAATTACCACCGACTGCCAGCCGAGACGAACTTGAGCGTGAACTCGAGGCACTGCGCAGCGATGTGAAGCGCCTTCAACTCGAACACGACCTGCTTACGAAAGCTAACGAACTCATAAAAAAAGAGCTGGGCATCGATCTGCGGCTCCTGGGAAATCGGGAAAAGACACTGCTGGTTGATGCCCTGCGACAGACATATGCATTACCTGAACTCCTCACGCGGCTTGGGTTCGCCCGCAGCTCCTATTTTTATCATCGATCTCTGCTTTCTCTCGAGGACCGATACGCAGAGCTTCGGCAGAACATTGTGACGCTCTTCGAAACCAACCGTAACTGCTATGGCTACAGACGCATTCATGCGGCATTGGTCAGAGGCGGAGAACTGGTCTCCGAAAAGGTGGTCCGCCGCTTGATGAAACAGGAGCGGCTCATCGTGACCACTGCTAGGCGGCGTCGGTACACGTCTTACCAGGGCGAATTAGACCCTGCGCCGGAAAATTTGGTCAATCGCGATTTCCACGCTGCGAGGCCGAACGAGAAATGGCTTACCGATATCACCGAATTCCAACTGCCGGCTGGTAAAGTGTATCTGTCGCCCATAATCGATTGCTTCGACGGCCTTGTAGTCAGTTGGTCTGTGAGCACGCGTCCAGACGCAGAACTCGTGAACACGATGCTTGATGCCGCGATCGAAACGATCGCCGACAGTTCGGAGCGTCCTGTGGTGCACTCTGATCGGGGTGCCCATTATCGCTGGCCTGGCTGGTTGTCACGCATGCAAAGTGCTCAGCTGGCCCGCTCCATGTCGCGCAAAGGGTGCTCACCGGATAACTCAGCCTGCGAGGGCTTCTTTGGACGGCTGAAAAACGAGATGTACTATAATCGCACCTGGATCAATACGACCCTTCACGACTTCATGCAGCAGCTGAATTCCTATATCCGGTGGTACAATCAGCACCGTATAAAAATCTCACTGGGCGGCGTCAGCCCTACGGAATACCGCCGGAATCTCGGAATTGCAGCATAGGCAGTCCAACAATTCGTCCGCACCTCCGAGGAGTCAATTTCTCATTTCGCCCGACACCTCCGGTTCGATCGGAGACATTTGCGCATGTTGTTTTTTGAGACAATTGCAAGATGCGCCGGCTGTCGCTGGCCCACGGAGGTCGATCGGTCGATCATGGCGATCTGCCGACGGCAGCCACGCCAGGAACCAGCGCTGTGCAATTTGTACCGCAACTGTCTCGGCCTCTGCCCAGAGTACCGCGTTCCGCAATGGCTCGCCATCTCCGCATAGGTTCTGTTGAGACCGGGGTCGCAGCGATCGGGGTTGGTGACGGCGGCCTTGAGATTGTCGCACTTTCGTGTCCCGAACGGTTATGTGCCCTGGGAGGCATAATATAACCAGGGACCAGGAACTTCGGCACGCCACCCAGAAGAGGTTCGTGTGCACGCCGATCCGGTCAGGCTCTCGCTCGGGCAACGCTTCGGAAGACAGTGTAGTTTGAGGCGTCCATCGCTGCTACGAGCAGCGAGTGGCGGTGGCGCGGTGGATCTTGAGGTGACCGAGCATGCGCTCGATCCGGTTACACTGTTTGGCCGGATCGATTTTTTCCGCAGGTAGACAGGTGATCAGAAAGCAGCGAATGGCGCGTATCAACACACACGCAAGGCAAGTGGCACATGACTTGTGACGGCGGACCAAGCGCGCTGAGTAGTAGCGGGAGTCGCGATGGTAGCGAACATTGTGATAATTCTCCAAAACATGTGAGGTTGGCCGGCCACATAGACGATTCTGGCTTGCCTATGGTCCATAGCGGCGTCGCCTGCGCAATCACAGAGAACCGATTTTGTATACTCGTCTAGACTAACCCAGCGGCATGGAGTGCTCTCGCAACTGGCTCGAAATACTGCATAGGAACAGGTTTTCCTAACTTGGTCGTTTGGATGAGCTGACGCGTCAGGCCATCATCGTCGACAATACTTAGACGTAGCGCCTGCGCCGCTCCGAAGATAGGTGAAACGGCCTCGCCCTCGCCGCGGCAAACCAAGACCGGCACCCCAGTCTCGCCCCTCACGTAACGCAGACCGACCAATATCGCCCGCCCTCTCAAGATCAATGTGGCGTGATGCACGCCAAGCGGAGGTTCGCTAGCCATCTCTTGACGTAGGCGACGTTGTTCATGCTTCAACTCTGGCGTACCTTCTTGTTCCTTCCTTTCGCGCTTGACCTCGGTCTCAGTCATGCGCATGTCGCGCAAAAACAACCAGCGTTGGAGCAGGAGATCGATCAAGCCGCCGACCAGAAGTGCACCGGCACCAATCCCGACCAGCAGTTTCACCTCCGTAAAGACGAAGCCGAGGCACGAAACGCCGCAGACCGGCAGATAGACCATCGTTTTCCACATGCCCAGAATAGAAAAAAGAAAGATAGCGCCGAGGATTAATAGCTTCACCAGCGCCTTGCCAAGGTCGGTTAAGGAGCGCACCGTCACGATGCGCTTCAATCCCTGAAAAGGATTGATTTTTTCAAACTTGGGCGCCATCGGCTCGAACGAGAAGAGTAGTCCACCGTTAGAGATGAATGCGGCCGAGACCGCCGCGGCGGCTACAGTTCCAAGCAGCGGGCCGACTGTCGTCACGGTGAGTTCGGTCAAGAGAATTAGCGCTTGCCCGACAGCGATATTGAAAGGCAGATCCTGCAGCTTATCGGTCAATAATACCGCCTCGATGCATTTGTCTTCGATCGCGCTAGCTCTCAACCACAGATAGCCGAGACCGGCGCAGGTGCCGACGGCGCGGACGAAATCGGTGTTGCGCGCAATCTGCCCCTTCTTGCGTGCTTCGCTTAGCTTCTTGTGACTGCCCGGGTGTTTCTTCTCTTCGCTCGTGCTCATTTCAGCATCTTTTCGAACGCCTCGAGCCCGCCTTTGGCCTGTGCGATATCTGACGCCATGGCGTCGATGAGATACGCAGTGTAGGTGACCATAATGATCGGAAAGCCGATATTTTTGATTGTCGGGGAAAGACGGTTCGACTTGAGTTGCGGGGCAAAGCGGGTAAGGATCATTATCGAAATGTCAACTAGCAACAGAAAGGCCACGACAGGCCCGGAGACTAGTAAACTCGTCACCATAATCCGGTCGAGGAGGGCGATTAATTCCATTGCCCCTTGTGAGGTCAGCGTGGGGTAAAATTGATATACGGGCCAGATTGAGTAGCTGCCATAAAGGCTGCCGATCATGATCTCCAGACCTTCCGATGCGACGAAGATCGTGATCGCTGTGATTCCGAGAAAAAGTCCCATCGCGGATGCCTGAGTGTTCGTCGCGGGGTCTACCGGACCGACTTGGCTGGTGATGCCGCGCTGGGTGTCGACAAGCTCACCGGCCGCCTGGAGGCTCCATATCGGGATTCCGAGCGGAATCCCAAGTAGCAGCCCGACAAAAATCTCCTTCAAACCGAGCAGTGTCACTTGGATGAAACGGGTATCAGTATCGAGCAGCTGTAACCCGTCTCTGATGGGTGCCAAGCACGGTAGCCCGAACGCGACAGCAAGGCATGTTCTGATCAGCCCGCCAATTTGAGACCGCGTAAATACTGGCAGGACCAGCATAATGCCGACAGCGCGAGCCGCAGCAAGACCGGCGGCGATGATGAGTTCGATGGCCGCATGGATGAGCATTTGGGCGTCGGTGAGTGACGAACCAGACATCATGAAGGCTAGTAACTCGGTATAATCGCGGGAAACTGGGAGAACACGTAATCGGCTTGCTCGATGAGCGGAGCGCTTAGCACAGGAGCAAACAGAACAATGATCGCAACAACGACCAATAGTTTCACTGTCAGGTGCAAGGTTTCGTCCTGAATCTGTGTTGCCGCCTGGATAATGCCGATGCCCAGGCCGACAACCACAGCGGCAATGAGTGGCGGCAGAACCCAAATCATGAAAACGATTAAGGTTTGGCTCATTTGGGCTACAATGCTGGCCTCATCCATGCTCAACCTCCCGGTGTTGTATAACTCAACACAAGCCCGTGCATTAGTCGGGACCAGCCATCAATAGTAACAAATAGAAATAGTTTGAAAGGGACAGCTATCATTGTGGGTGATACCATTGACATGCCCATCGCCATCAAAATCGTGGTTACGATGAGATCGATGCAGATAAACGGAAGATAAAGAAGAAAGCCAATTTCGAAGGCACGCTTGAGTTCTGAAATTAGAAAGGATGGTACGAGAATGGCGAAATCATCAGGTGTCGTCCTGGCGCGCATTTCCTCTGGCCAGACTTGTTTGGTCGACGATAGGAAAAATCGACGCTGCTCTTCGCTTGTGAACTTCTTGAGATAGCCACGCAAAGGCTCTCGTCCCTCTTCAGCAGCGGTAACCCAGTCGTCGAAGGTCTGATAGTGGAGTTTCGGGTCCGTGACGCGCGCATAGGTCTGCTCGATAACAGGCGCGCTAACGAAAACGGTGAGAATTAATGCCGTCGCGTAAAGAACTATATTGGGGGGTATCGTCTGCGTCCCGAGCGCGTTGCGGACGAGGAAGAGAACCACAGATATCTTTATAAAGGCCGTGGTTGTGACGACTGTGAGCAGCAGCAGACCCAGCCCAGCCGTAACCGCAAGAAGCGCCAGAATCCCGGGTTGGACCTCACTCATTGCATGCCAACCCGCCACGTAGCCTGATGCCAAGCTCGTCGCCGATGCGCACGATGTCGCCACGGCCGATACGCCGGCCGTTGGCAACTATATCGATCGGACCGTCGACCGGCCGACCAAGTTCGAAGATATGCCCTTCGCCGGCACTCCTCAGTTCCCCTAGCGGCATCAGCCAGCGGCCGCATTCAAAAACCAGAGTGATTTCGATATCGTCGAGCTCGGCATCCGATGGCCCTTGCTGCAATTCCGGTTCTGTCATGATGTGCGCACTCTCCAAGGGGCATGGTTGCGGGCGGAAAGGCCCCCGCTGGATCAGGCGGTCGTCCGCAACATCTGCCACGGCCCAGAGCCGGCCCGCAGAGAGGATGATCTGATCGCGGTGGAACGGTAATACGTCTGGTATCAAAGCATCACCGGCAGATGTTTTGCGAATAAGCGCCGCCGGAACGCAAAGCGAGCCGATCTTTCCTGCAACCAGGACCGGGAGCTCTGCGGGTAATTCGCACGGTTGTCGCGGCAACTGTCGAAGCAGATCTCCCAGGGCGTGGAACGCGAACGGCACCGGGCCATCTAGAGGCGAGAATAGGCACAGACGAGCTTTGCCGTTGATCGGGCCGCAGGCGACGTCATATTCGAGATAGGGAGGTGGCATGGTGGTTTCGCGCAGCTGAGCCAGTTGCACGTCCTGCCGTGTCTGAGCCTCGAGTCGAGCGAGAAGCGGCTCAAGTGCGAGTTCGAGAACCATTGAACCGGTTGGCTCGGAAGGCAAGCCAATGCCGCTCTGCACGGTCGAGATGAGCCTCTCTATCAGTGCACGGGAGATCGACAAGACGATCGTCTCATCTCCGAGCCGCCAAATGCACTCGAGCATCGGAATGGGAAGCGATTCCGGCTGCCAGACAAGCCGTCCTATTCGCACCGATAGCGGCTCGTCGCCAAGTCGGCACTGAAAAGGCGTGCGGGGGTGTGCGCACTCGTTGAGCCACGAGACGACGTCGTGGGACAGACTTAGCTTTGGCTTCAGTGAATCGTGTGTGCTCAAAGTGTTTTCGGCTCTACAAGACGGCACCATTGCGACACGACAAGAATGCTAGCGGTCATCAGATTGACTTGCCCGCCACATCGGTGAGCGAGACACTCGCGTACCGAAGCAGGATCTCATCCTCGGCCTCCGTCTCGGCTGCGGTCTGAGAGTGGATATCGACGCCGCGCCGGACGTCGTCCTCAATTTGTTGCCACTTGTGCCTTGCCGCCGAACAGCTGATCCAGTGCGACCTTGCCTCAGACGCCGCTGTCTCGGTCTGTTCCTGAGCGATGCAGGCGTTATCAAGCGTCTTGCGCCTCGAGGCGACCTCAGCCTCAAGGCGCTCTATGTGGAGATGGCCTTGGTCGAGCGTCTGGATGGACAAGGCATCAAGCGATGCAAACCGTTGGTAAAGCTCCATTTCCGCCCTTGCGCAGTGTTGTTGTGCGATTGCAAGCTCGCGGGAAGCATGCTGTGCGGCCTCGGCCGCTAGGTGGGCCTTAGCTTCCTTTTTGGACAGCTCACGAAGGGCGCTACGCTCTCGCATATCCTTCAAAAGCCGCAAGCTCGTAGCGTGGAGACAATTCATGCGGTCAGCTGCAACATCCATGCGAAGGTTTCCTCAAAGTCGCTCGCCTCGTCTTCTCCCTGACGCAAAAATTCCTGCAGGTCGCCGATCGAGTCGATAGCCCTGTCAGTAAGCGGATCGTTGCCTTGCTTGTATTCGCCGACCTTGACCAAAAACTCGGACTCGGCATAGCGCGAGAGGAGATCACGGAACGTCGATGCCGCCTTGCGATGTGCCATAGACACGACCGCATCCATTACGCGGCTGCGACTTTGCAGCACATCGATCGCGGGGAAATGGGATCGCGCAGCGATCGTGCGTGAGAGGACGACATGGCCATCGAGAATGCCGCGCGATTCTTCTGCGATGGGATCCCCCACGCCGTCACCTTCGACAAGCACTGTATAGAAGGCCGTAATTGAGCCACGCTCGCCCATGCCCGCGCGCTCCAGCAGGCCTGGCAGCATGGCAAACACGGAAGGCGGAAAGCCTCGCCGGGTCGGCGGCTCGCCCGCAGCAAGTCCGATTTCGCGCATGGCCCGGCAAAAGCGCGTCAAGGAATCCATCATCAGAACGACGCGTTGTCCTTGTTCGCGAAAATGTTCGGCAAGTGCGCTTGCCATGTGAGCACATTGCGCCCGCTCCATTGCCGAGCGGTCGGATGTTTCGACCACAACGATCGTACGACGAAGAGCCGCTTCCCCAAGGTGTCGCTCAACGAATTCGCGCACTTCCCGCCCGCGCTCGCCAATGAGGGCAACTATGTTAACGTCGGCGGCCGCGCCCTTTATGATCTGCGATAGTAACGTTGACTTGCCGCAACCAGGCTCTCCATAGATCCCGATCCGCTGGCCTTCGCCGCATGTCAGGAGACCATCCAAGGCGCGGATGCCAAGTGGGAATGGTCGCTCGATCATGCGCCTTGTCATGGGGTTGGGCGCCTTGCCCCGAAGCGGGCGCGTTTGGCCGGCTTTGAGAGCGCCTTTGCCGTCGAGGGGACGGCCAAAGCTGTCGATCACGCGGCCAAGCAAATCGGGGCCGACTGGCACTTCATGCATTCGACCGCTAGCAACCACTTCTGCGCGACTGGACAGGCCCACCATGTCACCGATCGGGGTGAGCAGCACGCCATTTTGAAGGAAACCGATCACCTCGGCTTCGAGAGAGCGTCCGGTGCGCGGATCCTGCAACAGACAAAGTTCCCCAATTCGAGCATCCGGCAACACGGCATGGAGCACCGTACCGACGGCCCTAGTTAGGCGTCCGCGCACGACACGCGTGTCGATATGCTTTGCGGTCGATCTCAGAGACGAGAGCGCCGCATCCATTGTCCTGTCTACAGCCGGACTGCCGCGTTGTGGTAGCAGTTCGGTCATAGCTCGCCTTGTTCAGCATGCAATCCAAAGCCGAGGCGCAGCGCCCGCAATTGCGCATCAAGTCCAAGATCGACATTGCCATAGTCGCTCCACAGCACGCATTGCTGCGGCGACAGCGCCGGATCCGGATCAACTCGAACTTTCGGCCGGCCTTCCCGTCCATCGTACGCAGCGAACTCGCCTGCGACGGCATCGGCTTGCGTGGGACACACCTTAAGGCGGACTTCCGCGCCGCCTTTCCGTTCGATCGCGTGGCGAACGGCGCTCACCAACAGCTCACCGGGGTCAAAAGCGCCCAGCAGGTCGCTTACGATCTGCATGACGAGTTGTGGCAATTGCTGCTCCAGGGCTGCCCTTTGGCGTGCCGCTTCAGAGACGGACTGCGCAATTAGCCGTGCCATTTCCTCAGCGCCACGATTCATCCCCTCACTACGTCCGCGCTCCCGTTCCCGCTGATAAGCTATGCGGGCCCAGCGGCGAACCCGCAGCAGATACCGTTCCGCCGCCGCGCGCGCCTCAAAGGCATTGTGCCAGATTTCGAGCTCACTGGCCGGGACCAGCGGCCCGACGGGGCGCATCCGCGGAGCGACCGGCGCTACGATATCGTCGAGCGTCATATCGCCGGGACCTCCGTCCTCAGATACGACAGCACAAGCGAAAACAATTGGTCTGCGGCATCGCGGTGTTCGGTCGCAGGATTCTCGGCCGCGGTCCCGACGGGCAAGCGTAGGAACACCCGGTGGCGGTCGAGCAAAGAATGCTCATCGAGCCAAACCCCAAGACAGGCTAATCCATCGTGTTCAATCCGTTGGGCGAGTTTTTCCGGATCCGCGATCAAGCTGGTTGAGATCGCCTGCGCCTGGTGTCGGATGCCAAACGTATGCGCTTCAGCGCCGATACGTTCGATCAGAACGGCAAGTTCAGACTTGGAAACCAGCTTCAGCAGCGAACGGGCATGCCAGATACTACCGGCAAACACAGCAGCTTGGCGCGGATCATGCCCATGCAGAAGGTCCGGCCCCCAGCCGCTTCCATTCAGGTCCATTCCATCGTCGAGGAGTAATTTTGCCAGTCTTGGCTGCAGTCTTTGGTTGTTCTGCAACCGCACCAACGTCGCAGCCGACAAAGCCGGGTCAAGGCGTGCAGCAAGGCGGGTCGGATGAGTTGAAGCGGCAAGCTCGCCCAGGACCGTAAAAGGCAATTTGAAGGAGTCATCGTGTTTGAAGGTTTGCATCCGTATTTGCACTGGGAATACCTCCTATGTGGCATCGCCGATGGTGTTTTTACGAGCGGCCCCGATTGCTGAAACACCCGAGCGCCCCTCGATCCTGGCTCGTTGCGATGGCTGCCTCCGCCCATAGACAAGAGAACTGGCCAAGTAGGACAGCACCGCGAATACTGCCACGGCGAGACCCACAATGACCGCCAGAAGTGGCACCGGAATTGATTTAGCTGCCTGGGTCAAGGCAGGCCGTTGCTCAACTGCCGGCCGTTCCGCCGGCACGAACACGACCTCTACCTTGTCGTAGGATAAGCCTTGGATGCTGTTTGCAACGAGCATCTTTATCTGCGGCAGCAGAGCCGAGACATTTATGTTGGCATCGTGGCGGACGAATACCGAGGCCGAGGATGGTGTGGCGCGCTCCCGCAACAGGTCGTTGTCAGGCAAAACAACATGGACACGTGCTGAGAAAACGCCATCGATTTCGCTAATGGTATGCGACAATTCTTCGTTTAACGCATAGACGTAACGGGCGCGCTCCTCGGTCGGCGAGGCAATCAGGCCCGATCCTTGGAATATTTCGCCGAGATTCTTGAAAACCTGACGCGGCAGCCCCTTCGCATTCAACAGGTTGATTGAGAAGGCAACCTGCTCATTTTCGACCTGGATCGTGCTGGTCCCATCCTTGGCGGCGACGCGGACCGCATCCACGCCGTTGTCAAGCAAAAGCGCGAGCATCTCATTGGCATCGCGTTCCTGCAATTTTGTGTAGAGATCGTCCTTGCAACCGCTCAGAACCAAGAGCAGCGGCAAAACATAATGACACGATCGCCGACCAGCCGGGCGGCGATCAATGCCTTCGCCGTGCGGTGACGCGATCATGCGCCTCGTTCATCCTTGTTTTATTAGCGTATTCACGGATGACGTAGCGCCGCTGATACTCTTGGTGACAAGGGAAACCTCAGTGACGGCGCTGTATACTTCCCGCAGACCGGCAATCATCGCTTCGAAATTCTCCCTTCCTGGCGGAGCGCCTGACATGCGCATTCCCGACCCTGCTTGGGAAGGAGACTGCTCCACCGGCCCGAGTAGGACGTCCTTCACAAGGGGTACCTCTTGGTCGGGCGTGGCAGGTGCCACGGCGTTGTCCCTATACAGCGATGAAAGGGTCTGGAGCACGCGGTCGCCCAATGGGCTCGTCTCGCTTGTCGCGCGCGGAACCTCCAGGACTGGAGCAACAGGCCCCGCCCCCGCCGTCGCCGACGGGCCATCGTTTTTAATCGAGGCGACCGCCTCTACAAGTGCGCACTCAAACTGGGCCTGCTCGCCGCATGCTGACGTTGGCCCTACCCTAGACAGGTTGTCCGCAAAATTGGCAGAGATGGACGTAACACCAATTGTCATGCAAAGACTCAGTTGTTCTGTTTGAAGTGTGATGAGTTGATCGCTCATCACCCGCTATCGAGCTTCTCTCCTAGGGAGGCGAACTGACGACAAGCTGACGAACTGGCCACGAAGCGTCATTTAAAGGCCACGTTCGGCGTCCAGGTCAGCACGAATTTCAGCCTTCGATTGGGGACAAGATGCCGGGAAAGTTGATCCAGTCTACCATTCTCCACATTGGGATGAGAGTTCTCTTTCTCGGTGTTCTTCTCTCTACCGGCATTCATGCGACGCTGGCGGCCCCGCTGTCGCTGCCGTCAACGCCTTATAGGTATACAGTTCTGGATCAGGACCTGTCTGCCGCTTTGCGAGAATTCGGCAACAACCTCAATGTCGACGTCGACGTCAGCTCCGAGGTAAAGGGGCGCATCCGCGGGCGTATGCCGAGTATGTCGCCGCGCGCGTTTCTGGACCGCTTGACCGATCTCTACGATCTCCAATGGTATTATGATGGGCTTGTGCTCCACGTAACTGCTGCGAAAGAAGCGCAGACTCGTATGCTGGTTTTGACTTCGGTCCGCTTCGAGGTGTTCAAGGCGGCCCTTGATGAGCTTGGAATTTCCGACGAGCGCTACGTTGTGAGACCGGCACCGGGAAAGGGCCTGGTCATGGTTTCCGGCCCACCCCGCTTCATTGTGCTTGTGGAGCAGACATACAACGGTCTCGTAGCCGAGGCACAGGCGCGACCTCACGACAGCGGGACGCCTCCAAAGGAGACGGAACTGATGTTGTTTCGTGGCTCCTCGACCGTGGTCGTTCGCGATGGGCGACCGGAAGGCCCGTTCTCTTCCGAAGTGCCGCATCAGGACAGCGTCGTCCGTGAGCCTGCACAGAGCCAGAGATGACAATTGAGGATACACCGCAGCTTCCCGCACGAAGCAACACGGCCGCCATACCCTAGCAATCGCGCTTCCTTCCGCACTCGTCAGCTGTTCGACAGCTGAACCTTGTAACCGGTGTTGTCGCTGACGAGGAACTAAGAATCGGCAGCATTGATAGCCGCGCGTTAGTCATGCGGCCGTCGTTCGTCGGGAACGACAGTGGCACCAGGTGACGCAATTGTGGCGGCTTTTAATCTCAACTGTGAGGATGCACGATGTCGCTTAACCTTTTGACAGCAAATAGCTCCACCCCCGCCCCCTCCCCCCAGGCCTGGTCGGGCCCGGAACCTTCTCCACAAATTGTCGCCCAGACCGGGCAAGGCGCGTTTCTGCCCTTCCAGGCGATGCTGTCCAGTTGCTCGCCGCAGGAAAACGCTCCCGATTCCTTCGCGCAACTGGGCCTGCCGTCAGCGAATTTGAAGTCGGCCATGGACGAACTCCAGCAGCACCCGCTTGACGAACTGTCGCCAGATGTGAAGTCATCGCTGCAAGCCTTGCGACAGCACCCGCTCGAGCTCATGCCACCCGCTCTGAGGGAGGCATTGAAATCAATGGATCAAGCCCTCCCTGCAGTCGCTTCGCCTCCCATCGCGCCACCTCCCATCGCGCCGGCGCCGATAGCGGGCACGCGGATCACGTGGTGTGGCGGCAAGCTGACTGAGCCAGAGCTGCAGATTGTAGCGGTGCTGAACCGCCATAAGGACAAATGCCCGCTCAGTTGGGATTCGCTGAGCGAGCTAGCCAATGATCCGTCCACGCCGCCGGATCTTAAGGCTGCAATCGAAAGCTTGCAGCAGGACCCGGAGCTCTTTTATGCCATCGGCTCGCAGGGTGATGGCCGCTGCGGCGGCAAGATCAAGGCAAAGGATTTGTCCGGGTTCTCAGACCTTCACCCACAAGTCGCCGCCTTCCAGGACCAGCAGGCACGAAGCTACGAGCAGAACTACATCCCATCCGACGGATCTGGAAATGGTCAGCCGACGGTCATGACCTTGAACGATGCAGTGCGCGAGCTTTACCGGTACTCCGACAACCTACCCGAGAACCTGAGCTTGGCTGATTTCCGGCAGATCGTTGACGGCACAGCAAAAACCGGCAAATGCCCGCCCCAAGTCACTGCGGCCGCCCAATACTTCCTCACCCACCCGGATTCCTGGAAGCAGTTATACGGTGGCTCGATCGATAAGGTCCACAAATACGACTTCCTGCAAGTCGCTTCATCGTCGATGAGCCTCACGCAACCCGAGCTGAACACGCTCGATATGATTAACCGCAATCAGCAAGCCTTTTTTGGTAGCGGTGTCCTGACCCGGGACAAACTGGCGAAGATGGCGGACGACAAGAGTCTCAGTCCAAAGGTACGACAAGCGGCGTCGCAGCTACTGTCAGATCCCTTATTGTTCGGTTTGCTGAACAATTCAATTACGGGCTATAAGACCCATCATCGGTTCTTCGATTTTGGCGGCGGACATACTGTCGATTCTGGCAACATCAGCAACCGGGACTTCGCCAAATTTTATAACGATATGACCGTTGCGAACCGCACGGTTCAGCAGGCGAAGGCCCATGTTCCCAAGACCGCGGCAGATCAGGACGCGGTCGCGGATATGAAGATGGGTGTGGCGGACCAGCCCGACACCAAGTCTGCCAAGAAGAATGGCGGGGCTTTTATGCACACCATCGACGGCGTGCTCAAGGTGGGTTCCAAAGTTTTTGATTGGGCCGCGACGGCTGTAGGCCTCCTCAGCTTCGTTCCGGGCCTGGGCCAAATCGCCGATGCCGTTTCAATGGCGCTCGAGGGGGCGTCGCAAGCAGGGAAACTCATTCATACCGCTATTAGTGGAGGCAACATTAAGAAGGCATTGGCCGAGGCAGGGCTGGATCTCGCTGCTCAGGCTGTAGGCCTTGTCGCTGGCCCCGAGGTCAAACTCGCGATTCGCAACGGGCTCGCGAAGGCGGCGCTGGAAGAGGCCTTTACGGCCGGCGTCAACCTACCGGTCGAAGCCGCCAAATCCTACGCGGAGAATTATCTAGCCGATCTGAAGGCAAGCCTTGAGGCTGGCCCCATGCAAGCGGCAGGCGTTCCCGACTTTGTAGGTATGGCGACGCTGGCTCAACGCGTGGCCTGACAAAGCAATCCGCGTCTCCTTCGGCGCGGATTGGCCTATCCTGCCAATCAGCGGCTGTACAAACTTTGTCGCTTGATTGGTGGGCTAGGTGTGGAGCCTCAACAGGTTGTCCTGGTTAGAGCGAGGCGACTGATAGGTGTTTTGGACTTTAGGCTGCCATGTGGGCGATGCCAATTGTATCTGTGCAGCCAGACAGGCAGCTCGGCGGAACGGTGATCTGAAGTCGGATAGGCGATGGCATAGGCCCATTCGCGCAGCGCGGTCTGGATGAAGCGCTCGGCCTTGCCGTTGGTCTTGGGCGTGTAGGGTTTGGTGCGAATGTGCTTGAGGCCAAGCTTGCGGCAGCCTTGGCAAAGGCTTTCGACCTGTAGCAGGACCCGTAGTCGATCATGACGCGCTCGACCACGATGCCCAAGCTGGCGTAGTAGGCGACCGCCGCCTTCAGGAAGGCGATAGCGCTCTCCTTCCTCTGGTCCGGCAAGACCTGCGAGAAGGCGACGCGCGAGGCGTCGTCGATGCAGACATGGACGAACTCCCAGCCGACGCCGCGGCTGTTGGACTGGCCGACGCGATCGCCGGTGATGCGGTGGCCGACGCGCTCGAAGCGCCCGAGTTTCTTGATGTCGATGTGGATCATCTCGCCGGGCTTCTCGCGCTCGTAGCGGCGCACCGGTTCGGCCGGTTCGACATCCCTCAACCGCGACAGTCCGGCACGCTTGAGAACCCGGCTGACGGTAGCGGGCGAGACGCCGACCTCATGGGCGATGTGCTTGCCGGTTCAACGTTGCCGCCGCAGCGCCATGATGCGCTCGGCGATCGACGCAGTGGTGGCCTGTGGCATATGGGCGGGCCGCGAAGAACGGTCGATCATGCCGGCCCGTCCTTCGGCCTTGTAGCGCCCGACCCAGCGCGCCACGATCTTGGCTGACACGCCATAGATGCGCGCATGGGCTTTGGAAAAACCGCCCTCTATCACCGACAGCGCCATCTCCTCTCGACGCAGCGGCGTGAGACGGGCATTCTTGTGAATGTTCATTCGGACCCTCCGGTGAGTTCTGAAGCCTGGTAACTCCAGTCTCCTCGGTCCGGTCCGAATGGACAACCTCCTGAAAGCTCACAGCTAGGTGGCGACAGGGTGAACCCTTGGACGTGACAGATCGTGCATTGCATCGTCGGCGCGCCATCCAAAAACGATTTTCGTGAATCCTTCGGACAACAGTTCCGCGGGTCGATCGCCGACGCAGAGCGTAGCTCTACTCGATCCGGTGCCTGAGAGTAGCCTGGCAGGAAGGCGAAGTCTGTCCGACTGCGATAGCGCCCCCCAATGAATGCGCGGCTGTCTTTAGACTGATCTTCCCACGACCATTGCCATTTGCAGGCGTGGGTGACGAGGAGGAGTTGTCGAACAACGCGCGAACTCCTCGAGCGTCAGAGCCGGAGCACCATAGTTATCCCGATCACCTTCTGCACGTGGTACAGGCGGATCGAAAATGTGAAACAGGACAGGAGGTATTTCACGGCGGCGGCGTGAGAAGTCGATCAGTAATTCCAACGAATGCTTCATCCCAGGGCAACCCAGGCAACATTCTGACAACGCTCTGAAGGGCTTTTGGGGAGAGGTTCCTCAAGTCCGATCGCCTAAATTTAATCGCCGCCCGGCATAGCCCGTTGCGTAATGCCTCCATCGATACCCGCGGCACCCAGCGACCATTCCTGCCCTTGCGCAACCGCCGTCATGCGTTGCCTGGCGGCGTATGTGCCATGGCCCCAATTGCTGCTACTTTCCCTGTTCTGCGCTGCTGGTCTTGCCCGTCTCGAAGGTCCTGTATTTGGCAACCGGGATAGCCGCGCGATCACCGAGACTTGGCCTGACAGCGTTGTTGTCGATCAAGTCGCGCGGATCGTTGACCATGACCGCCAAATTGCGGCGAGTCGAACAGCCAAGCGTCCGGTCGAAGGAACTGTCATTGGCTAAAGGGCCGGAAAATGGCGGACAGTCAGGAGGGAGGCTGTCGTAGACAATCGCCTCTATTCGCGCTGCAGAACGGTGGTGCTGTTCAAAGAGGCGGATGTTGTAGCCGTCAACTCCCATCTCCATCACCTGACTGGCGATCTGTGCGCCGAGCCAGGGCGGGCCGCTGATAAAAAGATGGACGGCATCGCTCCGGCCACGGCTGGCACTCGCAATGAAATTACGCAAACGCTGCCGTTCGACAGCGCGAAGGCTCTGCAAGAACAAGACCTTGTTCTCCTGCCGGACAATGATTTCGGTCGATGACTCAACCGGCGAGGAGCTTGTGCAGCCACTCACGCTTGCGCTCAGAGCGACCAGGAGGCTTGTGATCCGCATCATCATTGGGCGTTACTATTCGATGATGAAGCCGTCCAGGGCGCCTGAGCCGCCGGTAGCGTGGTCTTGCGGCGGGCTTTCCGATGAATTCATCGGAGTGGCCTCCACGTCGGAAGCTGAGCCGAGTCGATCGGTGGGTGCGCTCATCTGCTTGGGATTTGATCCAGGCCTCACGATGTAAGGTGTGACTATGATAACCAGTTCCGTCTCCTCCTTTTGAAATGATGACGAACGGAACAGCGCGCCGAGGATCGGCAAGTCGCCCAGCCAAGGGAAGGCGCGAATATCAGTATTGACGCTACGCCTGATCAGCCCACCGATTGCAAAACTTTGACCGCTGCCGAGCTCAACAGCGGTCTCGGCACGCCGCGTGGAGATGGCAGGCACGGAAATACCGTTGATTTGGACGGCACCTTGCGTCGATAGTTCACTGGCTTCCGACTTCACGCGAATATTGATCTGCTCGTTGTTGAGAACGGTTGGCACGAACTCCAGGCCGACGCCGAAGTGACGGAATTCAACCGAGACTTGCCCACTCCCCTGCACGACCGGAATGGGAAATTCACCGCCCGCCAGGAAGTTGGCGGATTCACCGGACATCGCGGTGAGATTCGGCTCAGCTAAGACAGAAGCGACATGCTCCTTTGCAAGCGCGTCGAGAACCGCGCCAAGGCTGACATTGCCATCATTGTACGCGACGCCGGCCGTACCGCCGCCGCTCGCCGCACCAGAACCGGCACCTTTGCCGCTGGCCAAACCCACTGTCAGATTGCCGATCTTGCCGAAAGCGGACAGGTTGATACCGAGTTCCTTCATGGCGCTACGGGAGACCTCAGCTACGCGCACACTCAGATTGACCTGCAACGACCCAGCGACTTGAATCTCATTGACGACCTGCGCACCGTCACCGAGAAATTGCTCAGTGACTTTCGTTGCGGTGTCGACGACTTGGGCATTGGGCGCTGTCCCGCTAAGGATCGCGCCGCGCGGCGTATAGCTGACGTGGATTGGATAGTCGCCGACCCGAGTCCTCAACATGGCGCGCAGATCCTCGATCGGTTCAGTGACAACAATATGCAATTGCGCGAGAGCCTCCCCGTTGGCGTCCAAAGCGAATAGGCTGGTCCGCCCGGATTTCTTGCCAAAAACGAAGACAGTCTTATTCGAGGGTGCCTGAAAATCTGCGATCGTCGGATCGGCAATAAAAATGCTGGCGGCTGGCGCGGACAAATGAATTGTCTTGCCAAGTGAAGAGGAAAGCTTCAGCGTGCCGTTGATGCTATTGGCAGCGGCACGCGGTTCGCCTTCGTACCGCTTGTTTTGGGCCGTAGCAGAAAATGGGAAGAACAGAATGAGCGCGCAAAAAAGATAGGCCGAGCAAGGAGAAACCATACTTCTCAAACCGCCAACGACGGTCGACCGACGATTGGTGGCAGGATGGTCATTAGGAACGACTTTCAAGGCAACCTTCGCTTTCAAATGCGACCAGCTTAGGCAGATGGCGCGTCAGTCAATTCAAGGATGTAGCCAATGCCACGCGCTGTGTTGATTCGCAGCGTAGCCCCTGACTGACTCAGATTTTTGCGCAAACGATAGATGCCGACTTCGAGTGCGTTGGCCGAAACTTCATCGTCGAACGCATAGAGGCTATCTTCTAGCTGCGCGCGTGGAACAGTGCGACCTGCGCGGTTGAGTAGATGCTCGAGAATACACAGTTCGCGGCGTGCTATCTTTATTGGCTGGCCCTCAACGAAAACTTGTCGGCCGATCGGATCGAATTGCAGGTTGCCAAATGCAACGGTGGGGTCGGTAATTTGTGTTGAACGCCGCAGAATGGCTCGCATTCTGGCGATGAGCTCTTCGGTGCAGAAGGGCTTACGCAGGAAATCATCCGCACCACCGTTGAAAATCGCGATACGTTTTTCGAGATCGTCGACACTGCTCATGATGAGGGCAGGAACCGAATGCCCGTTGCTCCTTAACTGTGCCAGCCAGGGCAAGCTATCACCGTCCGGCATGACCAACTCCAACAGGAGAATGTGATAGCTCGCGCAACAAAATGCAGTGGATGCCTCGTCCAGGGAACGAGCCACGTCAACGGCGAAACCGCAATCCTCGAGCGCCCCCTGTATCGTGCGTGTAAGGTGGGCATGATGGTCAATGAGCAGCGTTCGCATTTCATCACCAATCAAGCACGTCAAAACATGGGTCCCGAATAGTGCGCGGTTTGTCGTGGCCGTCGGGTAGAGGGTAGTCAACGCCCTCTTGTCCGAAGATCTGGTCTCTCCTTGCGCCGTAAATGACCTCACCGGACGGGATGGACTCGTGGCCGCCGCGACCGTCGATCCAGTCAACGCCCTGAGGCTGCTCGATCAGATCGTCGCTCTCACTGCTGAAGAAGGTATCGGGTCCGGTCATGCCGCGAAGAGCGTTTGCCATCGGACATACTCCTGATAATGGTCCCCATCGCTCCCTTAACACTTTACTTTGGGTTCTTGAAAATCGATTGCTTGGATATTGTTCATCCACGTGGCGGATGGATCACATTTCGCCCGTCTACTTTGAGACCTCGCCGACGGGGGGCGCCAAGTGCGGCCCGCCTGACAGTCCTCCGGTATGGCCTCCCTACCCCTAGGCTGTCTCGCGCCTCACTTACCGCTGCTACGCCAGTTAGCTGCCGTAGTTCTTCGTGACTGAGCGCAGTCCAATTTGCGCCAGGTATTCGTCGAGCCGGATGTGACTCAGCAGGTTTAGTCGCAATTTCCCTGGAGCCCGCTAAGAACGCTGTGTTGTCGGAACCGACAAGTCCTTCTGCGGTCTCCAAGCTGCCTTTTCGTCTCCAACGCCACATGAAGGCCGGCCGCACCGCGGCTGAGGGCCTGATGGGCGTCGATTCCGGTGACGGTGAACCCACCATCGTCGAGGTCGATTCCGCGACCAACTCCCAAGCGGGCAATGATGCCTTCCAGGAATTCGTTGGGCGTTATCGTGAAGCCCTGTTCTATGGTGACCGGTCACTGCGGAGCTTCGCCCTTGGATCGTCCTCATTATGAAGGAGCTGGCGCGCGTTCTTTGCCGACAGCGCTGTTGAGCAGGCGCTGCACCTCGGCTTCGACGCGGTTGAGCGAGAGGCCGGCCACGCCGAACCTGTCATAAAGGGATGCGAGCAATGGCGTCAGGAATTCGGCCAGCCGCTCCTCGATGGCATCTACGGGGAGTCTTGTCTCCAGGACCGCTTCATCGCTTCGCGCGGAGCGGCCCTGGACAAGGAGGTCATTCAGCGGGTTTGCCCATGAGCGCAGGACGCGGCCGGCAAGCCCCGCAAACATGGCGCGGAAATGGACCACCACGGAATCATCCGGATCCTTGCGCAGCAGCAACCCAAGACTCTTCGCATGCAAGAAGACCTCGCTCATGCGCCACAAGGGCAGCGTCGTGTCGAGGATGGTTCCGGCGGGAAAGGTTCCTCATCACGACCACTTCGTTCGAATTGAGGTCGGCGGTCGTCAGGTGCACTTCGAGAAGGTCAAATACGAGTCAAGCCGGGCTTGCGGGATTGAGCGCGACGCAGGCTACATCTACTTCATGGATCGCATAATTGTCGCGTAGCTGGTTAGTCACGCTCAGGGCTTACGCTGCTTGGCAACTTGACGTCTAAATTCGCTGTTATCGACGACTGCGGTAGTCAGCCGACTGCCGCCTACGACGGCATAAACCATGCATGATCCCCGTTCACTGCAAGGGATCCGGGCGGAGCATGGGCGCCTTCTGCTCCTTCGGAGCAAGAGTCTCCGTGATCGGGCTTCTGGGATCGAACTCCTCCTGCTCGTGCACAAGACCACTCGCGGTGAGGAAATCCGCCAAGGCGGCGACCGCGCTCGCGTGCCTGTCAGCGACAGGACCGGCCACGCCCGGTGCGGGTTTCCCGAAGCGCCGGAGCAGTTCAGTGTCCATCATATGGGGACGCAGCGGAATGTCGAAGCCGGCAAGATGTCTTTCGAGGTGCTGGAATATGCGGACACCTCCGGCGTCCATGTCTCCCCAGTGAAATGTCGGCACTTGCGCTTGGGCTGCCAGCCTTGTGATCGTCGCGAGCGCCGGTCGTGAAGGGAAGCCACCCGAATAGATGACGAGGGCCTGTTCGGACCGTGCGACCTCCCGGACGTGCCGAACGAATGAAGTGAAGTTCTCGATCGTCAGGACGTAGTCGGGCTTCGTCAGAAGACCTATCCCGCCGGCGCAGTCAGTGGGTATTCCGACATAGGGCATCGCCGGAAAAGACCGTCCGTCCAGCGATACGTCACCGTGCAGCAGGATTGGTTGCGGCAGGCGTCTGAGACCGGCGCTAGCAAGCAGCTCCTCCGGATTGAGGCGAGTCTGCTCGTCCATGCCCGCGAAGATCTTCGTCATCGCTGCTGCGACCTGCCGGACATTCTTCTCTAGCACCTTACTGTTGCCGACCGTGAGCCGCGAGAACGTCCGGAAGTCCTGATCCTCCTGCGGATCGCCCGACATGCGATCGCGTACTGCGATGGCGAGGCCTATCACGTCTGCAAGCGTTCGCCCTTCCCCCTTCCGGATTCCGATGTGGGACACGCCCCGCGACCAAGCTGCGACGACGTCGTCGATCAAGCTGGTGGCGCCGGCGGGCAGCCCCGGCTGCGACCGCAGTTCTGAAACAGCTTGGTACGCTAGTTCGCCAGCCGGTCGCCGTTCGACCTTTCGGTAGAGCACCCTAGCATCCCTTAGCCTTACACCGGTTACCCGACGCTCCGTCCTGGGGCCGGTTTGGATCAGCTCGATTCCGCCCGCTCGTTCCAGCACTGCGAGTTCCTCATCGAAGGTGTCTCGCAAGTCCATGTTGGCGAAGCCGTCATTGTCGATCGCGGCGATCAGGTTTCGCGCGGCGGGATTGCGTTCATGTCGCGCGAGCAGATTGTCGATAAGTGAAATGATAGTCGAAAACCCACGCCGGCTCATTCGGCAGCACTTGCCTTTAGACCGAGGCGTTCCGCGAGTTCGTCGTCCGTCGCGTGCTGCGGATTGGCAGCGCGCATCTCTTCGCGGGCGCGATCCTTGATTCGGATGGATTCGGCGAGGGAAACGTCGCCGCTGCGGAATACATCTATTATATAGTCGAGGTTCTCGTAGACGACCGCGCGTTTCTCGGTCGGCGCGGCAATGACGACCTGAAGGCCGATCGCGCGGTAGAAGTCGAGCAGCGTCCGCTGGTTGGGGCCATCCATCTTGCTAAAGGCCTCGTCGAACACGGCAAGTCCTATCCCGAGATCGCTCGGCGCGGTCGCCTGGCGGACGCCGTGGTAAGCGCTGGCGAGGGCTGCTCCGATCACGACGTAGAACGGCACCTGGCGTTCCGCACCGCTGGCCACGCCGCGTCGGCGATCGAAACTCGTCGTCCGTCCGGTGGTGACGTCCCGCATCCTGAGGTCATAGGTGAAATAGCTGCGGTAGTCCTGAAAGACCGTAAAGTCGAAGGACTCGTCAGCGAGGAGCTGTTCTATCTGCCTGAGCGCCCGCGCGTGCCGCTCGTCGCGAGGCTCGGCCCGGCCGAACAGAGCATCCAGCACGCGCTCGTCGGCCTCGCTGTCCTTAGCGAGATGATAAAGGTCGTCGAACTCCGGTTTAACGAGCTCCGCCAGGCGATAGATCTCGCCGTGAAGGGGGCGTGTACGGAGCGCTGCCGACACCTTCTCCATCTCCGAATGAAGTTGCCCGAAGCGGCTGTTCAGCTCATGAATGAAGGTTGTTTTGAAAAGACGTGAAACCCGATCCGCCGCCTCGTCCGCTTGCTCGCGGTACCGGATGAGCTCGTTATCTTCCAGCATCGCAATGCCGTCCGACACCCATGGTGCCGATGATCGGTACGTCCGCATAGCCCTGGAGCGCGTCGGGGAAGTCGATCGCATACCTCCCAAGAGATGTCCTGATCTCGTGACCGAGTTCCCGATACCCCTGCTTCGCTTCGTCCGCAGCCTTCTGCATGTCAGAAGCAATCCTGGCCGGATTTTTAGCCGGATGCGCTCTATATCGCTCGCGGAGCGATTGTATTTGTGCTGTGGAGGTCACGACACTGCGGAACTGCCGGCGGCGAAGGGCAAGACATAGATAAGAACCGACGCTTTGGTCGCCGGCGCCTAGCCTCGCCTTGACCTGCTCGATCTGCGTTTTGAGCGTCTCGCGGCTACCGATCAGTTCATCGCGATTTAAGTTGAGGCTCTTCAATAAGGCCTGCGACCGCGTTTCGGCGTCGAGTAGTTCGGGATCGACGTGGGCCGATATCCGATCCAGCCTGTGCCGCGCGTCGATGCGCCTGTCGGCAAGATCCCCCAGCGCGAATGCAAGCGCCTCCAACCTGTCCTTTTCGGCGACCAGCCTGCTGCAATCCTCGAGCCGCCGGATCGCATCCTCGAAGAAGCGCTTCTTCTCGAGATGAATCCTCAGAAGCTGCGAGCGCTGTTCGATCCGCTCTCGCAGCGTGGCCTCCATCAGCGGCGCCGCAGCCCGGCCAATCTTGAGGCCGTCCGGCCGGCGCATCTCGGTGATTAGGCCGTCGTAATAAGCTCCGTCAGCCATGATGGCGCGACCACCGGACAGAAGTTCGTCCTGGCTCTGCGCAAGCCGGACATTGCCTATCCTGAAGACAACGAACGCCATGGCCAGCCTGTCGTCACTGTGGATCATCGAGGCCAACGTGCCGCCTTCAGGAACGGTGGTCCTTGACTGGAGCTTGCGGGTGTTGGCTACGCGGCATCCCGGATAGGCGTCGCGTCCATGCCGCAGGATCTCGGTGGCAAGGTAGGCATGTTCCGGATCGACAATAATGGCTTCGCGGTCGCGGGTTAGCAGCGCCTCAAGCGCATTGCGCCACCGTTCGTCTACGACGTCGGCGACCTCACACAGTGTGCGCGGCGTCATGCCCTCGCGGCGCAGGGCCTCCATAAGTTTGGAGGTCGCTGCGCTAAGGGTGATCTGTCCCTGCCTGGCACTAGCAAGTTGTTTGCTATCCTCGGCTGCCTCGGCCTCAAGCTGCTTGACCCAGACGATGGCCTCATCTCGCTGATCGGTCGCCTTTTCCATCCGGGCGATCGCCGCTTCGGAGACCGCTTCCAGCAGATCGTCCATCTTCGCCGGATCGCGTGGCCAATCGGGCGGCGCGAGCCCGCGGCTGGCCTCCTCGACGCGCTCGAGCGCGCGGAACAATTCGCCCGGGTTTATGACGCTCAGCTTGTCGCGCAACTCCAGGAGTTGGATCGCGCGCGCCGCGCTGAGGTGTCGAGCCAGCAGACGTTCCATGATGCCGGCATGGTCCCGCTCCAGCCCCTTGATCTCCTGCTCGACGATGGCGCGCTGCCCCTGCGCGCCGGTCGCGGCAAGCTGTCGCCGGATGGATGCGAGCGCCTCGTTTTCGTGCTCTATCTCCTCCTCCACCCGCGCGAACTCCTCCGTGACTGCATGAAGTTCGTGCGACTTCGACCTTTGTTCACTGATATTCGCCAACAGCCGGGAGAATCCTTCGACCAGCATGGCGGTCTTCTCGATCGCGCGGCAGGTGAGCTCCTCGGCGAGAAGCCGGTCGAACTCCTCCACTTGAGCACGAATCGCGCGAAGCGCCTCCAGCCTTCTGTTGAGATCGGCGATCGTCTTCTGGATCTCGCGGTAGCGGCGGATGGAGTCGCGCAGCTCGGCAATGTCGATCGGCTTGGGTTCGAGTAGGTAGCGATGCACGAACTGCTCGACAGACGAGATGTCCGTGAAGGAGAGCGCGGCCACGAAAGTGCGGACGAACCGCTCGGGATCCGACGTGCGACGACCTGTGAA
The DNA here is from genome assembly GCF_033977265.1 of Mesorhizobium australafricanum. Classification (NCBI taxonomy): domain Bacteria; kingdom Pseudomonadati; phylum Pseudomonadota; class Alphaproteobacteria; order Hyphomicrobiales; family Phyllobacteriaceae; genus Mesorhizobium; species Mesorhizobium australafricanum. Next base: position 26,575 of record NZ_JAVIIT010000020.1, read on the forward strand.
CAGCGCACGCATGTATTCGCGGATGAACGTCTTAGCGTCGTCCAGCGTGAGGAGCTGACCACCCGCTTCGCCGCAGGCCTGGTCGAGCCGCCGGCGGACGACGGGCCACGCGGTCGGCCGGGACGCATCTTCGCTGGTATCCAGCAGCATCGAGCTATCGACGCCAATACCCTCGGCGACAAAGCGCCCCGCAACCTCCGTCTGCTGGCCGCGTGCGGCCTCGATGGACAGCCCGATACTCACCGGCTTCCGTCGCCTCTCCGGATCCTCGAAGACAAGCGCGATGTGGCTCCTCGCCTGGGGTCTGAGGAACGTATCTTCGTTGAGCTGGCCGAGGCAGTACCCTCCTAGCGTGCGGTCCGAGCGGCCGCCGCTCTCGCCCGCCGAACGGTTGAACCGGTATAGACGGGACGAACCGCCCGCCATGATCGCCTGTATCAGATCGATGATCGTGGACTTGCCGGATCGGTTCTGTCCGAGGATGGCCGCATCGCCGGCAAGATCGAGGTCGGCCTGCACCATCATGTGCCAGTTCACGAGGACGATACGCCGCAGTTCCATCATGCCTGGCCTCCCGCCGTGGCCTCATCGTCCGCATCGGGCCTCGAGGCGACCGGACGCGACAGGATCTGCTCGAGCGACGCAACGAAGTCGTCGCCGGCGACGCTCGTGACGAGCGCGCGAATGTCGAGATCCATATCCTGCGCGTCTACGTCGAACTCATCGAGGCGAACGATCGCCTTGCGTTCGAGCATCCGGAGCACGTCGCGGAACTCGTTCGGCGCAAGCGCCGCACGCCGGGTGCCGGCGACTATGCCCTGATAGGCCGCATACGCCTCGTTGAGGGTCGTGCGGACAGTTCCGTTGGTGTAGATTTCGCCGAGTTGGAGCGCCTCTTCCCATAGCCGTCGCATGACGAGTAGGGCGATCGTCTCATCGATGCGCATCCGCGGCAGCGACGTGCGCTCCGGATCGGGCAGGATCCCAGCCCAGCCTTCGGTCTCCCGATGGACGAGACGGTAGCCGGCGACGTCAAAGTAAGCCGAGACGAGTTTCGCGAGTTCCGGACGGTGCAGCGTTTCGAGCAGCGTCGCGGCCCCACGGTCCTCCACGTGGGCGAACTGGTTCCGCATCAGATGTGCGATGAGCTGCGTGACCCGCAGGAAGCCGCGGGGGTTCGAGCTTTCGAGGGCGTTGAACTCAAGCAGCATACCCGACCTCGAGGGTGATGCTGTCGTCGAGGCGCTTCACGTGAAAGCCGCCGCAATCCAGCCACTCGTTCGACACTGTCTCACCGCAGGCTACGAGTTCGAATCGGCCTTCGAGCGCCTTCGCGAGCCGCGAGTCCGCGTCGGCACCGAGGCCGCCGGCGACCATCAATCGGATGGCTTCGAAAGCCAGGAAATCATCGACGGTTTCGATCCTCATGGAGGCCGCTGTGGTCTCGCCAAAGGGCGGTACCCGTCGTTCGAGGAAACGGCTGACCTTTGCCGGCGAGACAGTCAGGCGATCCAAGTACTCCCGCTCAAGATGACGCCTAAACTCGCGTATCGGATCGGGCGGCGGAAGGGCCAGGTCGGCGTCGGCGATTTCCGGCCGGGCACCGCGCGGCTTCGCGAGAAGCTCGGGCGCGACAACGGTCATGCGAGGCTCAATCAATCCTCGCACCGTAAGATCGTCAACGCCCCGCGAAAGAGCGTCGTCGAGACTCTGGATCACGTGCTCGCTGCGCTGAAGGAAATTGGTCCGGCGCCCCGCATATCGGACCACGTTGCGCAGTCGCGTTTCGAGCCTGGACCGATGCTGCTGGATCGCCTCGAAGGATTCCTCGATCCGCTCGAACACGCGGCGGATTCGGAACAGGTCCTCTTGTACCAGGTCGCGCGCCGCTTGCCCATCGGGAACGAGCCGGGCTTCAAGATACGCGTCGGCAACCGCTGCCAAGTCAATCTCGGAATCTTCCAACTCGTCGAGGGAGGTGAGAATAGTTCGCCGATGTCGATATGGATGCGCCGTGGTCGAGATGGACGTGTAGTCGCGCAGGAGCACCCGCTCGACGAAGTCCTCGAAATAGTGCCGCAGCCGCTCGGCAAGCGTCTCTGAGGAAAGCACTTGCCGATCAACTTCCCGCAGGGCCGCGAGCACGCTTCTTAGGTACCGTCCGAAACGCGCCGAGTCTTGGGCGGCCTTGTTGAGGCCGAGAGCGTTCTCGGCCGGCTTCTCGCGCACCGCACGGATCGCGTTCCTCACCTCCACCACCAGGCCGCCGAGTTGCTCGGCCCCGCCATCCTTCAGGGAGCACAGGAATTCGGCGAGACGCATCGCGCCGGACGGCATTTCCACGGTTGTCTTGAGGCCATAGCTCGCCTCGTCCAGCCAGCCCGTCTGCAGCATCCGGTTGTAGATGTGCCGGGACCGGCTGATCGCGGTCCCGGTGGCCTGATCGTCTACACCTGCGACGCGTCGACGCCTGACTCGTCGGCCGGTCCGCGTGACGAGGCGGTCGAGATCGACGGCGGCTTCGTCCTCGGCCCAAAGGCCGGGCTCCCGCGTAATGCAGTTGTAAATCACGCCGACTACCTCCGCCTCCGTCGGGAATAGAAGGTCGGACCGGTAAAGGTCGTCGTAGACGGCGAGGATCGCACGCTCATAGAGCAGCCGGTTGCCGCCAGAGAACACCGTAAAGATGTCCGGGCCGAGTTGACCGAAAATTTGCGGACGCGAAGCATCCGACACTGAAGATACTACGGAACTTGCCAAGATTCCCCCCCAATGAGGAAATTGGCGGGGGCTGGTCTGAAGGTCAAGCGATTAAGGACGACGCCTGCCCTGTTAGGCACCGAAAGATAGCTCAACCGGCTTCGGACAACATATTTCTAAGCGGCTCCTTTACGTGAGCGCCCACCCAAGGCTTTTTATGGGGAGCTTTGGTTGCCCCTAACGTCACTGCCGGGATAAACTTCTCAGAGAGACTTGACTGCCAGCCGCTCGTTTGGTTTGCGCCAGAAGTCTCGCAACGACCTTAACAGCTCTTTGCGCCAAACCTCCTTCAAGATTTCTTGATCTGGCGAGGGTTTATTCGCTCGCGTCTAAGAAATCATATCCAAAATTTCAGGTATTTTTAAAAAGATCGACTGTTTGGATCACGTTCGATATCAGAGAGAACGTCCCCGCTAGCAGAGCCATCAGTTCTAATGATAATTCATACATCCATACAAGCTAACAGATTGCCCGAAATGACGCAACAATTAGCGGCGATCGCTGCTTCGGCCGCCCTCCTACTAAACGAAATTCAAAAATAGCTCAGTTGCGACGGCCGCTTTGCGCCTGACTATGGTCGTTTGCTGTCTGCGTGGCCGATCCCGAATGCGGTCGTTCGTTCCCCCGGGAGAGCTTCTACTCCTGCCACGACCGTGAGGGCAAATGCCCGGGTTATTCAAGTTGTCGGCAATTTCCTTGGCCGGCTGAGCGCTCAACGCGCCTCGATCCTCAGTGCGGTCAGCGTTTCGGGGGTAATGGTGCCGGTTACCTTTAGCCCGTAGTCTGTCTGCATACGCTGAAGCCCTGCCCTCAGTTCGGGATTCATCTCGCCGTCTATCTCCCCACTGTAGTAGCCGAACGCGAGCAAAGCGAACTCGACTTGTTGCACAATTTCCTTGAATCGGTAAGCGTTGCCTGGAAGCGTCTTAAGCGGTGTGGGCGCAGGCGCGACAGCGGGCGCCTGGTAGGTCGGTGCCGGCGCCGCTGGCGCACTGTAGAGCGGGGCGGGATCGCTGGGTGCCGGCGGGATGTAGGTGTAACCGCCCGTCGACGACCGATGGCTCGAATGCGAGACGTGACTGCTGTGCGAGCTGTGGCTGCTATGTCCGGCCAAGGTGTATATGTGGTCAAGCTTGAAGATATCGAACAGCGATCTTCTCTTGCCGAGGTCGCCATCCAATGTTGGCTTGATTAGATAAGCCTGTGCATTGACCGGCAGGAACCCCGCCGCGAGCAGAGATGGAATCGCGAAAAGCCGCTTCTTCATTGGAGAGCTCCGAACTTGCTGAATCCGTGATTGCGCGGATGCCACTCGAAAAATCCGCCGCACTGCGGCTTCAAAGCGCATCCGTAGCATTCTTCCCGATACGCACGTTTCCAGTCGGAGATCGTGGCGGGTGCCAGATGGTGGTATGGTTCCGGTACGGTGCAAAGCGGGAAATTATAAAGCCGGGCGTTGATGCCGCGGGTTCTGACGAAATCGATGGATTGTCCGACTACGTCGAAGCCCTCTGAACTGTCGTAGAACAGGATTTTCCAATTCATGCGGCCAAAGCCGATGTTCTCCATCTGCATGAGTGCCCATATCCGAATGAACGGAAGAGCAGTCGCAATAAATCTTGCCAGCTGAGGCAGCCCATAAGCATTCGGGCGCATCAAAACGGTGCGAAGTTCGATCGACGCACCGAGGCCGCATAGGAGAGCGAGGTTCTCCATGAGCTGCGTGTGCGCGCCTGTCTTGCCAACGATCTCGTCGTGTACGGCCGGGTCGCTCGAATACAGGGGAATCCCCCAAAGCACCCTACCCTGATCGATACGGTTCATCGGCCCCCAATCATCCTGATCGAAATGCTGGCCGTTCGTCAGCACATGGAAAGAAAGATCCGGGCGTGCCTCAAGCAGCTTCTCCAGAAACCCGAAGAGTTGGGCCTTGAAAAGCGTTGGCTCCCCGCCGGAAATGCCGATCGTTGCGCCTTCCGGAGCAAGCAACGCCGCAGCCTCGAAATATGGGAACAGGTCCACATGGTGCTGCTTAGGGGGCTGCGAGCACATCAGGCAAACCTGGTCACATCGCTCGGTCACCAGAAAGGTGTTGTGCTGCGAGGAGCTGCGGATGAGGCGATCCGCGGTTCCGCGCCTGGGATTAACCAACAACACGTCCCCGTCTATCTTGGAAGGATCAATCCCCAGGACTCGGATCGAGCCGCCCTCGCCTACGTAGTCAGCTCCTTCCGAGCTGACGCGCTCCAAGGTCACGTCGAAGGGGTTCAATTGCTCAGCCCTTTGCTGCCAGGCCCCCGCTTCAAACGAGCGCATACGCACGACAAAGGGCCGATCAGCGTTTGCCTCGACCTTGATGCGCAGTGGAATCATGAATGCACCGGGGCCATGCTGTCGTCCCACGTATTCACGCCGAGCCACGCGGCTACCGAGGCACGGGCCGGCGCGTCCTTGCGGTAGAGCACCTCGAACACTTTGTCGAAGAGTGACAAATGCCGGCCGCAGAACCACGTGTCGGGCCTGGGAAGGTCGATCCGGCCGTAGCGGGAAATGTCATCGATGACGTCGGTGCCGCAGAACGGCTGATAGGCGCAATGGATGCAATCCGGATCGAAGTGATTGAATGCTCCGGAATCGAGAAGGTTGACCGTTGCCCGGTCGATCCCCGTCCTGACGTCGCCAATGCTTAGATCTATGCGGCCGATCCTGGACAGCATCCGGGCTTCGTCTGTCGGATAGAAGCGGCCGTCATGATCTATGACTATATAGTCGGAGGCGAAGAAGTTGGGGTTGCGTATGTCCACGTGATTGTCGGCATCCAAGCGGAGCACACGCTTCAGGCACTGGCTGAAATAGTGCTCCTCCATGAAGCGGCCGGTCCGGTGATTGCGAGCGATCAACAGGTCGATGAATTCGGAATGGAGACGATTCCAGCGCGTCAGCACGTTGTTGCCCTGATCGAGCTTCCGGGCAAATCCCTGGTGGTTTATCGGGCGCAGGTAGACGGATCGAATTCCGTATCGCTCATAGTTGTCGAGAAGTCCTTCAAGGTCGGGCGGGTTGGCAATGTCGACCGTCGGCAGCGTCGAAATCTTCCCCTCGGGATAGCGAGAAACAGCTGTCTCGAGGTTTCGGAAAAAAGTGTCAGTAACCTTGTTGTCGTGGGTGCGCTGACGCTCATGTGTCATCCGATCTCCATCCAGCGAGGTGCTGATGAGGGTGTCTTCGGCGTCCAGGAAAGCCCATGCGCGTGCGTCCAACGTTTGCAGGTTCGTGCAGACGATGAACTGCGGTCGCGCAAATTTTTCGCGGCAAAAGTTCCGAACAGCTTCAAGCAAGTCGATCCGCAGCAAGGGCTCGCCACCCTGAAATTCGATCTTGATGTCCGGGCCTTGCAAGCCGTCGACGAAGGAAAGGACGCCTTCGAGGGTTTCGTGTGACCAGTCGAAGCCACGGGCATTCTCAGGCGCGCGCGAGACTTGGCAGTAGCCGCAGGTGAGATTGCACCTGAGCGTCGGAACCAGAATGACGTAGTTCATTTCTTGCGGTTTGGACTGCCGCCGCGCCCACCTGTAGGCGAACGATGTCCAGTGAACATCCAGCTCTCGGTCGAAGCCATGACCTCCTTCTTTGAGGAACGCCAGATCGGCGGCAGACAGCTCGTCGGCGGCATACCGGTCCAGAAAGCCGTGATCGGCTTTGAAGAAACCGCCAGCGTCGTCGCAAAAGAGCATCGAACCGTCCGACGTCTCGCGAAACTTCAGCGGCCAGAAGTTCATCGGCCAGTTACCGCCCTGAACAGCGCCTGACGCATCGACAGAGTTTCCGCATAGATTTTCTCGCGGTAGAGGGTATGGAGAACAGCCCTGCGAAGCTGATCCTCGGCAAGACTGCCCGACGAACCTATGGATATCGCACCGTCAATCGTTGCGAGACGGCAGGTAGGATAGAGAGATTGGAGCCGAAGCATCGCCGAATCGACGTATTTGTCGAACTGTCGTGGAACCTGCACCACGACTTCGAATTGAGCAGCGTTCGGTAATTTTGTCATAGCCCACCCCCAGCGCGATAATGCGCGGTGAGGTCCGAACAATCAATGAGATATTTGGCTTGGCATTAATGGAATCCACGACGTTCAGAGGATTTCGTCATTGAGAAAGCGATCTCGACAATGTACCTGCACAAACTGCACAAATGGGGGTGTGCTGTAACTGATGGACCTCAAAGGGAAGCACCATGACCGAATCCGCTGAGCAGCAAGACAACAGCGATCTGATAGCACTCGCCGCCGACATAGTTTCCGCATACGTGTCTAACAATCCGGTACCGGTGCCGGAACTCCCGAAGCTGATCGGGGATATTTACGCTGCCTTACAGTGGGTTGGTACGTCTGAGACGGAGACCGCCACTAAGCAGGAGCCGGCGATTTCGATAAAGAGATCGGTGACACCGGATTATATCGTCTGCCTTGAGGACGGAAAGAAATTCAAGTCGCTGCGGCGCCATCTGAATGTCCACTACAATTTCACGCCGGATGACTATAGGCAGAAATGGAAATTACCTGCCGATTATCCAATGGTGGCACCCAACTACGCTGCCGCCCGCTCTGCACTGGCGAAAGCAGCCGGTCTTGGCCGAAAGCCGTCAGAGCCGATCGCAGAGCCCAAGCAGAAGCGGGCAACTCGTACCGCCGCCGCGACAACCAAGTCAGCGGTAGCAAAGTCGCGAGCAAAAAAATCGCGAACGTAGCGGTTGCCCTCTGATCGAGACTAATGTCGAGCTTCTCTGCGGCCGCGTCGCCGAGCACCCGGCTGCAGGGTGCGCTTGCCTCGTTTTTGTGGCCAGCTATCTGGCTGTATCTAATATAACGGGCAGCGCACAAATGGCGACGCCTGGAGTAGCCGTGGATGCAGCCGGGCGTTCTCGCCCGTGGCGACGCTGTAAACTCATCGCCGCCCGGCTGGCGCGCGCCCAGACGACCCTGAGCGCTGCGCAGTTCGCTTTTCCATGGATGAACAGCGCCCAGCCGCGGCTATTCTTGTCCGCAGATTGGATCCGATTTCTGCTTGTAGACGGGATTCCAGTGCAGATTGATAGTGCAATGGTAGTTATATTCAGCATGGTCCCTTAACAAGCCGGTTCGTCTCCTTTCCTCTGACGACTTAATATCGGTGACGTCATGTGGTTTGTCGCCCAGGCTGCGACTGTTGAGAACAGCGTTGATAAAATCGGTGCAATACGCCTCGGGATTATAACCGCCTCCGCGCCAGCCGGTGGCCCCAGTCAGTTTTGCTTCATCTTCCCAGTGATCAAGCCCAAAAGCCTGATTCGAACGTACCTTCCAGTGCGGCGCCTTGGTGCAGACTTGATTGATGGCGAGTGTTGCCATCTGCGTCCCGCATTGACGTACGTTGATGAGCTCGCCAGCCAACTGTTCCTGAAGGACGTTTTCGAAGTCGTTCGTTTGAATATCGACTCCCACATCCCCGCCGAGTTGCCCAAGTGCCTTTGCGATCAGTCCCTTGGCGGCAGCTGTCAAATCGCCTTTGCCCGTGATCAGGGTGGACTTTCCCGTTTGCTTGACTTCACCGCAAATGCGCTCTGCAAAATCACCCGCCTCCGCAAGGCATTGTGCTTCGGCCAAACAAGGACAAGTGATCGCTATAAATGTAGCCAATACCGTTAGCCGGTTCATCGCCCAACCCCTCCACCGGAGTTGAATATCCCGAATGCCTATTACTGTATCATGACACTTCAAGCTATGAACCGCAGCCGCGCTTTCGATGCAAATAGTCCCCACGGCAGCTTCGATGCCTTCTGCGCGTTTGAAACCCCAGAACCCAGCCGTGGAAGGCTTACAGGCAAGAGTGTCGGCTAGCATCAGGATTGCCCTGAGCGGCGGCCGGAATCTCAGTTATTTGGTGCGAGCCACCTGTTAAGCTCGGCCGGGGCGAATACCGACCAAAAATCTTCTTCAGACACACATGCGTCCCCGAGGACAAGTTCGCCGTCGGGGCCGAGAACCAAAGGAGGGTATGTCATCCGGTTCATGATCAAAGCGATCTCTTCACGAGCCAAGCGCGGAACAAGCGAGTCAATGCGATGGAAATCATAGATGGGAAGGATGGATCGGGGCTCCCCGATCAAAATGCCAATCCTCAGGCCGATTTCTCCAATAATTCGCTGTTGGTTGCGGTATACTGATTGTGTGTCATGGCAAAGCAAAGCTACTTTGCGCCCTGCTCGACTTGCAGCGTTGGCTGCCCAGCGTGCGAGCTCTGCTCCGCCCGTAAGATCAAAGATCCGGTCTTCGATGCACAGCAGCTTCGCTGACGTGCACAACAGAACCGACCTTAGGCTCTGGTTCAGAAATATCGTTGGGCTTGCAGGTTTTGAGCTCAACGCACCGCTTTTTCTATACGTACTTTGCGTGTCCTTTCGCTCCACAGCCGAGCGGCGCACGAGCAAAGCTTGCGCGCCGGTTTGGCAGTCAGGCCAATCATCCGCGCCGCACGTCGCTGGTTCCCATAGGAATGCGCATCTGCGGCCGAGAAGCTGAAGACCGCGGCCGAACAGCGCCACGGGGTCGCGATCGTCGCGCGGGTTGGGCTCACCTTCAACGTGCACAAAGATCACATCGAAATGCGCTGCCTGCGTTCGAGCTCCGATCGGCGGATTGCTTGAGGTGACAACCCTTATCTAGCTGGTTGGTGGCGAGACCATCGCTCTTTGCTGCCTCTCGGTTGCTCCGAGCTCGCGTGGATCGGCTGAATTCGTCCCGACAACGTCTACCCCGAACCCAAAGTCCCGAGCAAGATGACAGCTGTCGGCATTGAGCCGGCTCATCATTCCTTTACTGTTCGGCTCACCCAACTGAGCAGTTTGTCCAGCAATTATAAGTTGAATGCAATCGAATAGTTATTATGTACATTGACTCAATGTAAGCTCAATAATACGGTTCCATCGCTTTGGTACGAACGTAGCAAGAGCTGCTTCGATTTCACCTCGCTCGAATAGAGTTGTGTAGCATAATGCTTTATTTGGAGGGAGCACTTGCTGAAGTCAGGCGGACGGCTTGGTTTCCCAATAAGCATGCGCAATTATAGTTAGCCGACTTGAAAATTACCGCCGACCAAACAGTTTGCTGCGTTGTCATAATGTCGTGAATGTTTGCCAGGCAAAATCATCAGCGGGGAGAGGGGCAATGAGCATAGAGCTGATCGTTCATCCTGGTGTCGACAGCGCGCTGTTGGCGTGGCGCAGCCCGTTCATCGATCAGTGCAGAGGCTTTGCGCTGCGCCGGAAAATCAAACGTGCGCCTGGAAGCGCTCATAGTCCAAACACGATAGCGCCCGCTGACTCCGACGGTTTCGTTGAGGAAATCGTAGCAAGCTGGGTCGGATTTGCCGGAGGACCTGACGTTCCCGAAGGAACGCGCAAACCCACAACGGAGTGGCCAATTCAGAAGTATCTTTGGGCCGATTTTGCTGTGAACCCAGGCGACGTCGTTGGCTATCGTGTGTCAGCAATGATCAGACAGGCTGACAAGTTACAGGAATCCAAGGAATTTGTTTCCGCCTGGAGTGAGAATGCAGAGATCGGCGCCGAAACCGACGGGCGCGCAAGCTGCTTCTTCAACCGCGGCATCGTTGCCAGCCAATGGCTCGCCCGGGCCTTGCCTGAGCAAGCACCGACGACGAAGCTAAAGAAGGCAATTGCGGATCCCCACGACCAGATTCGCCGCTTCCTGGCCGGGCCGATCCGCGACAAGCTTGTATCGCTGCTTCAGTCCGCCAAAGCAGGCAAAGCGCACGTCTACGCCGCCCTCTTCGAACTTGACGACCCGGAGCTCATCCCCCTCCTTCAGGACCTCAAAAAGCGGGCCCACATCGTGCTCGGCAACGGAAGCGTGAAGAAAAAAGGCGAGGATGAAAACGAAGCGGCGCGATCGGCTCTGTCGGGTTGCGACGTCAGAAACCGCATGAGCGCTCCCCGTGCGCTCGCGCACAATAAGTTCCTGGTCATCTGCGATGCCGACAAGACGCCTCAGTCAGTGTGGACCGGCAGCACGAACTGGACCATGACCGGCCTTTGCACGCAGGCAAACAATGCCCTGCTGATCGAAAATCCAGCGGTCGCCCAATTCTATTTCGACCAATGGAAAGTAGTCGCCGGAGATGGCGATGAGTCGCCCACTTCGCTCTACGAGAGCAATTCAAAGCCGCGAACAACGCCGAAGTCGAAGGGAGCCACCGTCTGGTTCACACCAATGCACGACGGATCCGATCTTGAACAGGGCGGAGAGCTGATCAAGTCAGCCCGGCAAGGTATCCTTTTTGCGATGTTCAACCCTGGCCCGAGAGGCACCCTCCTCAACGACATCATTGAGCTTGCCTCTCCTTCGAGCCCGTCGTTCAAACCGGACCTCTACATTCAGGGAGTGCTTAATCAGAATCCGGGCACAGCCAAGAACCCCGTCGTGCTGTTCAATCGCGGCGAGCGGATCGATGCAAATTCCGATGTAGTGCTGCCCGCCGAGATACCCGGTCGCTTTGCCTACTGGGCGAAAGAGACCCTGAAGCTCCCGACAGCCCATGCCATGGTGCACAGTAAGGTGATCGTGATCGATCCCTACGGCGACAACTCGGTCGTGATTACCGGCTCCCACAACCTTGGGCCAAAGGCAAGCGGCGTGAACGACGAAAACATGGTGATCGTCACGGGTAACAGCGCCTTGGCAAGTCAGTATGCCGGCAAGATCATGGAGATCTACGCCCAATACCGTTGGCGGCAGTCTGTACAGCAGCAGAACGGCAAGCCGAAATGGACTGGCCTTGCCGATAACGGCGACTGGCAAATCAAGTCACCGGCAGGACCGTACGACCAGCGGCGCATCCGGGAACTCGACTTCTGGTTTGGGGCTCCACCAACCTAGCTTGAGCCCTTGGCACCATTTCGCCTGAAGGCGACCTGCAGCCTGCAAATGGCCCCCTAGCGGCCTAGTAGCCCGAAGTGAGGCCACCTTGGCGCCGCATTCAAAAGAAAGAGCATCCGTCCCATGTCCCTCAGCTACGGTTTCGTGAAAGCAAAAATCAACGGCGCGCCGGTTCTCAAGGCAAAGCCCCTCGGTCACGAAACTCAGTATCATTTGCATGTGCCCCTGGATGTTGCCGGGGCGGCGTGGGACGTTGCGATAGTCCAGGCGCTCCAGGCGACGCAAGCGGGCCGGTGTGATTTAATCGACAAGAACGCGCTTCCGGCGCTGGACTTCACACGGTCCGACGTTCTGGCGGAAACCGGCCGTGGCGCCTGAGCGATCCGATGGACGGGAGCCTGCATCCCGAGCCGGTAGCATCGTGAGCCGCCTCTTGCAGCAAGCAGGTCAAGCTGCGTGGGATGTCTATGTGTTCGGGCGGTTCTACTCAGAGGGCGCCGGCATCCACGACACCAATATGAACCAGGGATCGACGGGAAAGCAGTTCGCCTACCGCGAAGGGACGACCACAACGACCAATGACACCTGGCAAGATGGCGCTGTCTTTTTCGCAAGTTCGGACGACCGGTGGGCTGCCTACTTCGCCGCCTTTGAACATCAATTGGTGCCGACCGACCTGCTCGGAAATCCGACTCCGGAACGCAAACCTGTGGGGTAGAAGCATGGTTGACAAACTGATCATGATCATCCGGCATGCGGAAAAGCCCCTTCCTGGCAACCCGGCACTCGGCGTCGACGAATTCGGCCAGGAGGATGACAAGTCGCTGACGGTTCGTGGCTGGCAACGTGCCGGCGCGCTGGCCAGCCTGTTCTTTTCTCCGCCGGCATCACTACGGGTTCCGAAGGCGATCGTGGCCTCTGGCGTTATCAAAAAGGATGGGACAGGCAGTCGAAGCCGGCGGCCGCTTCAGACGGTCACGCCGCTTGCGCAACGCCTGTTAATCGAGCCGGATACACGCAACTCAAAGGGGCAGGAGAGCGAGGCAGCTGAGGATATCATCAAGCAGTCTGCCCCCGTTCTTGTCTGCTGGCAGCACGAATCGATACCTGCCCTAGCGCGCTCGATCGTCGGGTACGCTCAAATCACACCGGATGGCTGGGATGACGAAGACTACTCCAGCATATGGTTGCTCAGTCTGTCGGACGAGAGCCAGAAGTGGTCCTTTGAAGCGGCCCAAGAGTTTCTTCTTCCGGGAGATCATCCATGACGAAGGAAGCTCACCCAAAGCCGGCGGAGCCAGATTCCGCAGGCACGAAAAGCTGTCCCAAGTGCGGCAGCACAATTCCCCAGCTTGCCGTGGTTTGTCCTGTCTGCAGATCCGACATCGGCGAGAAGACGGCCGGAGAAATACGCCGGGATCGACTTCTAAAGGTCGCCGCGTTTTTGAAAGACTGGATCAGTTTCCCAGCTGCAGCCTTCACGGCAATCGCGGCTTTCATACTGGCCGCTGAAACCAATGTTTTGCAGATACTTAGGCTGGATACAGCCAGCGTAACCATGCAATTTTTGCGACAGGATTTGATCAACGTGGGGGCTGACGACACGTCGGCATCGCGCCAAGGCGACGAGATCTTCGTTCATGTGCCGTTTCTGCGTTCCGTTCTTGTGAACGAAGGAGCATCCGTCGCCACCGTGCGACCTGAGTTTATGTGCTCCCAGATGGACAGCAATTCCAAGACAATTACCGGACATTTCTATTTCATAGACATCCAGACTCAGAAGAAGGTTCTGGACGACATTGAGGTCGATCCGAAGAAGCCTTCGTTTGTAAACGTGGCGCTGCGGGATATGGGGTCGAAGGATGACGGTTACGGCGCCACGAAAGAGCCAAATACTTGCATGCTGAATTACTCAGACAAGTACGGAGCCAAGATCGCAACGATAGCGTACACTGCTGGCGACACCTCTCCGATGGAGATAGGCGGGGTCGACGACACTAGAGTGGCCAGAAGGGATATGTACTGTGCCGGCATGGCGAAAGGTTTGAGCCTGGGAGGAGAGCCCATAGACTGCCTCAGCGACAGAAACCTGATCGCAATCGAACCGGTCTACCTGTGGGAGCATGCACTGGAACGTGCTCTTAAGCAGTCGGGTGAGTTCCGGCAGTTTACGCAAGGAACTGCGACGCGCATTCCTGGGCTCATTCTACAGGACTGCGCTGAGGGAAGTTGCGAGCAGAATGTCCAGGAGATGACGAATGCGCTCCGTCATTTCACGCCGAATGTGACGGTTTGGCTGTGCCCACCAGCAAAGACGGAATTGAGCAAATGTACGAAAACCGAATTTCCCGTTGCTGCGCCCTAACGAGATGCGCGTAGCGAAGCGTGCGAATTTCATCGGGTCAACTGGAGGCTGACCATTAACCTAAAGGTTGGAAAAAAGGTTGATGTACGGCGCATAGAAGTAGCGCCTGTTACGGGCCTGCCCAGTGATCTCCACTAGCATGCCGGCCTCAACAAATTTGTCAATTAAAGCGCTTGCATTTGGAAAACTGATTCCGAGCACGTCGCGAACGTTATTTATGCTAACAGTCGGGCGACGGTATAAGTGCTCCAAGACCTTGTTCGCTTTGCCAGCAGAATTTCCGAATTGATCAGATATTATTGACCTATGGCCCTCTCGGAGGCTTACTATTTCGCGGGCCGTTTCCGTAGCCTGTTCTGCGACGTCCCCCACACCTTTCAGAAAGAATTTTATCCACCCCTCCCAATCTCCTTCAACGCGCGTCTTTTGGAGGCGATCATAATACTCCTGCCGATTCTGCTTGAAGTAGTGGGAAAGGTAGAGGACCGGCCGCATCAATAGCCGTCGTTCGAAAAGGAAAAACGCTATGAGCAATCGGCCGACCCTTCCATTCCCGTCGAGAAATGGATGTATCGTTTCAAATTGGGCGTGGCTTAAACCGATTTTGATGAGCGGCGGAATGTGATCTTCAGCGTGAAGGAATTTCTCGAGGTCGCTTAACGCCTCAGCAGCAACCTCATGGGGCGGCGGAATGAAACTAGCAGAATTCAAATTGCTTCCGCCGGGTCCGATCCAGTTCTGGCTTTGCCGAAGCTCCCCTGGCTGGAGCTTGTGACCGCGGACCCCATGCAAGAGCTTCTCGTGGATTTCCTTAATCAAGCGAACCGACAAAGGCAGTTCGTCAAGGCGAGCAATGCCATGGTTCATCGCGGAAAGGTAGTTGACTACTTCGTCAACATCCTTTGGCATCTGTTGGTCATAAATGTCGGCTTCGGCCTTCAGGAGATCATTGATAGAAGCTTGGGTGCCTTCTATCTGACTGGATAGGACCGCCTCCTTTCTGACGTACATCATCACGAACAGATCAGGGTTCGGAAGCGTTTGTATGGAGCCGTCCAGTCGGCCCAAAGCTCGATCGGCCCTGGAGAGGAGATTCTGAAGCTCGGCGTCGATGGTGAGTTGGGGATTGGGCGGCAACGGAGAAGGTATGAAAGCTCGGTAGCCTGGGGGCTGTCTCACATACCGTCCGCTTCTTCCCTCCGCAGCCATCCCGGCGCTCCTTATTAATGATAAACGTTAACAAGGAGCATAATATGCATCTTGCCAACGTCAACCGTTAATATGAGCTGCAAAATTTCCACTTACTAATGCCCGCCAACAATGTGAGGCTGGTTGCGCGACCTTGTTATCGCGTGGGGATGATACCGCGGCTGCCAATTTCCATATTAACGTCTAACGAGAGCAGGACGTGAAAGCGGAGGCTCCAAAGCCGCCAAATTGTCATTGGAGCCGCCTCCGAAATGTTGTCTGGAGCTTCGCGCAACTGGAGACTTTTCGGCTCTAGAAATCCTGACGCCCGTCCGCGCCCGGTTCCGGCTCGCTCCTTGTCGTCTGTCCGCTTGAGGTCTGGCCACAGTGGTCGAGGCGGGCGGTTGTTTGTGACAGTCTTATGACGCACGATGGGGTGGGTCGCCTCGATTGCCGTGAGCGACGCCGAGAGCATCATGCAGGAAACGGAACTGAAGCTCGAGCTTTTGCAATCGGGTGCGCGGTCGCTCCTGAAGAAGAATCCGTTCGGATCCCCGCCCATCATTCTTCAGCAGACATCCATCTATTTCGACACTCCCGGATGGGATCTGTCCAAGCGCGGCCTGTCGCTTCGCATCCGGCAATCGGGAAATGAACGCATACAAACCGTCAAAGCCGGTGATGGTGTCGCAGCCGGATCGTTCACACGCGAGGAGTGGGAACGGCCGGTCGCCGGCGACACACCGATACTTGATGATCCGCAGATCCGAGATCTGCTCGCAGATGCTGGCCCAAAGCTCGCCGCGTTGTTCGAGGTCCATGTCAAACGGCATCGTTGGAATGTGTCGGATCAGGACGCCACGATCGAAGTTGCGTTGGATCTTGGCAAGGTCGTTGCAGCCGATCGCGAGGCGCCACTCTGCGAGATCGAGTTCGAAAAGAAGGCGGGCTCGCCGAAAGCGCTGTTCGCGCTCGCCAGGAAAGTCGACCTCATCACACCGACACATGTCGGAGTGCTGAGCAAAGCTGAACGGGGCTATCATCTGCTGGGCACAGCTCCCGGCGCTGTGAAAGCGGCTTCGACCCCGCTCACGTCCGAGATGAGCGCGGCAACGGCTTTCGCGCACATCGCGGCGGCCTGTCTCAAACAGTTTCGTCTCAATGAAACGGTGCTGGGCTGGTCCCGCGATGCCGAGGCCCTGCATCAGGCTCGCGTGTCGCTGCGCCGGCTGCGCTCGCTTTGCTCGATCTGCAAGTCGCTGTTCCATGACAGCCGTTTTGACCACCTGCGGGAAGAATTGAAATGGCTCGCCTCGGAATTTGGCGATGCTCGCAATATCGACGTGATGATCGACCGTGCTTCGAGCGAGGCTCTTTCAAGCCGTCTTCACAATGCGCGCGACGATGCCTATGCGGCAGTCGAAACATCGCTTTCCTCGGTGCGCGCCCGCTCCTTGATGATCGATGCCACCGAGTGGATCTCCATCAGGGACTGGCGGACCGACCAATCGAGCGACACGCTGCACGGGCAGTCGGCAAGGGATTTCGCCTCCGGTGTATTTGATAAATTTTGGAAAAAGGTGGTGAAGGGCGGCAACAGTCTCATCGATGCCGATGACGAGACCCGCCATAAATTGCGCATCGCCGCAAAGAAGCTACGCTATGCGGCTGAGTTCTTCGAGCCGCTCTACAAGAGCAAGGCGGAAGCCAAACGCCATCGACGGTTCATAGAGGCGATGGAAGACCTGCAGGACCAGCTCGGCAGTCTCAACGATCTCGCCACCGCCCCTGATATGCTGGCAGCGCTGTGGCTTTCGGACGTTGCTAGTGCAAAGGACCTCTATAGCGCCGAGGACAAGTCCAAGCTTCTCAAGGACGCCGCGGAGGCACACGACGCCTTGGTCAACACAAGACGCTTCTGGCGCTGAGGCATGCAGAAGGAGCGACGAGGCTGTCTCCAAGCGGCCGGTCTTCGTCAGCTAGGAGGGATTAGCTGCCGAACTCTGAAGCAGCGACTTTGATCGCGACTCGTCACATAGCTGTGACAAACTGCGTAACAGGCGCCGGGACGAGTTCGACCGAAGGCGTGGTTGGCCGGGCTGGGAGGTCTTTGGACCAGGAGCAGAACCCTCTCTAGACCGCGATGCAGTGGATATAACCGGGCTTGATCGGCCCCGACTGCGCGGTGAGAACGACCTACGACATGCATCTTTGCACGACTTCCGGGAGGAAGGAACCTAATGGCAACAGCCAGCTTGACTTGAATGAGCAAACGCGGCGCCGATTTCCTTCGGAAATGGTTGGCGAACAACATTCCTACGGCCAGGGGTTCGGACATTTTGTCGGTCGCCGAGCTAACGCAGCAGCTATTTGCTGACGCAAAGTCTCTCAAGATATCCAGTACGCAAATCGACGAAGAGGTTGGCAGCGTTTATGAGGCGATACTCATTGCGATTAAAAAATAGAACGCCCCTAGTGGGGACGCTGCTTCACCGTGAGAGACGCTTTCTGTTCGCCCTGATTTTCCCGCCGTAAAATTGATCGAGCTTGTCGGGGCGGATGTTCCCATGGTGAGCATCGTTCCGGCGCGGCCGGCTGCCTCGATTTTTTCACTGACCATCAGCAGGGACTCGCGTTCCGCTGTCTTGCCGCCTTGCGCGATCCGCAGACCCCGGAGCCAGATGACTTGTTGCGCCTCCATCATCGTAAGGCACAGATCCACCCAAGGGTTGAACATTGCAGCACTCCTGATCGGCGCAGGAGAACGGCAGCCTTAGTTGTCCGGTTCCCTGGTAAGCGGGAGGACGGAGTAGGAATTTGCCTAAATAAGGATTGTTGGCGCGTAGCCGTCGGCTTCCGGCGACGATCGTCTGGCTCGCCTGGCGGGCCAGGTAGCTGTGTAACAAACTGTGTAACATGCGGCGCGAAAAGATAAATGTTTTCAATGCTATAGGCGCCAAATCGAAAGACGCTCTCTCCGCCAATCAAACTGGCACTGTAATTGATGATTGACCTGACGCTTTTCAGTGCCTTGCCATCTTAATCTCAAAACATCGCTAGCTTCTTCATTTTCTGGGCGGGAGATAGGCCAGCTGCTGCCCACCAGGCGCTGAACGCCTGACGAAGCTATCAGCCCTGCGGATGGACCTGCGGCAGAGCCGTGTCGAGCGAGCGCTCGAATGCATCGACCAGCATGTCGATCTGCGCCTCGGTGATGATCAGCGGCGGGCAGAAGGCAATCGCGTCGCCCATGTTGCGCGAGATGACGCCGTTCTGTTGCAGGAAGCCGTTGACCAGTGCGCCGAGCGCCGCTGGCTTGCCCCAAGGCGCCTTGGTTGCCTTGTCTGCGACGAACTCGACCGCCGCGATGAGGCCGACACCGCGCACTTCACCCACCAGCGGATGCGAGGCGAGTTTGCGCAGCCTTGCCTGCAGATGCGCGCCGACCTTGCGCGCATTGCCGACAAGGTCACGCTCCTCGATCAGCTTGATGTTCTCAAGCGCGACGGCCGCGGCGACCGGATGACCGCCGCCCGTGAAGCCGTGGCCGAAAGTGCCGATGCGGTCGCTCTCGTCGGCGATCGGCTCGAACACACGATCGTTGATCAGCAGCGCCGAGATCGGCAGGTAGGAGGAGGAAATCTGCTTCGACAGCACCATGATGTCGGGCTTCATGCCGAAGGTCTGCGAGCCGAACATCTCACCGGTCCGGCCAAAACCGCAGATGACCTCGTCGGCCACAAGCAAGATGCCGTATTTCGACAGCACCGCCTGGATCTTTTCCCAATAGCCGGCGGGCGGGACGACGACACCGCCGGCGCCCATGATCGGCTCGCCGATGAAGGCCGCAACCGTTTCAGCCCCCTCGGCGAGGATCAGCTTTTCCAGATCGTCGGCAAGCCGCGCGGAGAATTGTTCCTCGCTCTCGCCGGGCTCAGCGTCGCGCCAGTGATGCGGCGTCGACGTGTGCAGGATGTTGGCGATCGGCAGGTCGAAGGAAAGATGGTTGTTGGGCAGGCCGGTCAGGCTCGCCGAGGCGATGGTGACGCCATGATAGCCCCGCTTGCGGCTGATGATCTTCTTGCGCGCCGGCTGGCCGAGCGCGTTCGAGCGATACCAGATCATCTTGATCGCGGTATCGTTGGCCTCGGAGCCGGAATTGGTGAAATAGGCCTTGCTCATCGGCACCGGCGCCATCTGCACCAGCTTCTCGGCCAGGTCGATCAGCGGTGAATGCGCCTTCGAGCCGAAGTCGTGATAGAAGGGCAGCTTCGACATCTGTCTTGTCGCAGCGTCCACCAGCCGCTTTTCCGAGAAGCCGACGGCAACGCTCCACAAGCCCGCCATCGCCTCGATATAGCGGTTGCCGGCGATGTCCTCGACATAGACGCCGTCGCCCTTTTCGATGACCAGCGGACCGGTTTCCTGGTGCTTGCGGGCGTTGGTATAGGCATGCAGGTGGTAGCGGATATCGCGGGCTTCGGGCGAATTCGGTCTGACGTCCATCATAGTGGCTCCTGTTTGCGGCGTCCAAAGCGGAAATAGGACGGGGCGTCCTCGTTGAGAAATCCGAAAGTTCCGCCTTGCATTGTGGCGGTTGATGCCTCATCGCGCAGGCTGATCGCAAGGGCCGCGATGTCGAGATCGATAGCGCCAACAAGCCTCGACTGTCGCGGCAACGATGGTGCAGCAGGATCAGAGCATGGAACAAGTCGATTGCATCATCGCGGGCGCTGGCGTGACTGGTCTGGCCATTGCGCGCAGATTGGCCGCGCAGGGCCTCGATACCCTGATCCTCGAAGCGGCGGACGCCATCGGCACCGAAACGAGTTCGCGCAATTCCGAAGTCATCCACGCCGGCATCTATTACCCGCAAGCCTCGCTGAAGGCCCGTCTGTGCGTGGCGGGACGCGACATGCTCTACCGCTACTGCGGCGACCGGTCGATCCCCCACCGCCGCTGCGGCAAGCTAATCGTCGCGACCGACGAGACACACGAGCCGGTGCTGGCCACCATTCGCGCCAACGCCGCGGCCTGCGGTGTCGGGGACTTGCGATCCCTCTGCGCCATGGAGGCGCAGATATTGGAACCGGCGCTGCATTGCACCGCGGCGCTGCTCTCGCCCTCGACCGGCATTGTCGACAGCCACGGTCTGATGCTTGCCCTGCTTGGCGATGCCGAGGAGAGCGGCGCGATGCTGTCGCTCAACACCCGCATCGTCTCGGGTCGTGTCGAGGCGGGCAGGATCGTGCTACGGACCATAGACACGGCGAGCGGCGAGCAGTTCGAGATTGCCGCATCGCGCCTCATCAACGCGGCCGGCCTCGGCGCTATCGCCTTGGCAGGCTCGCTCGAAGGGTTTGGCCGGCAGTTTCTGCCGACGCTTCGCTACGCCAAGGGCAATTATTTCTCGGTTGCCGGGCGCGCGCCCTTTTCACATCTCGTCTATCCTGTGCCCGAGCCCGGCGGGCTCGGCGTCCATCTGACCCTCGACCTTGCCGGCACCGCCCGTTTCGGACCGGACGTCGAGTGGACGGACACTCTCGACTATCGCGTCGATCCGGCGCGCGGCGAGCGCTTCTATGCCGCGATCCGCAAATACTGGCCCGATCTGGCCGACGACAGCCTGCAGGCGGCCTATAGCGGCATCCGGCCGAAACTCTCCGGCCCTGGCGACGCCAACAGCGACTTCGTGATCCAGGATGCCGCGACGCACGGCATCGACGGCCTGGTCAACCTGTTCGGCATCGAAAGCCCCGGCCTGACCTCCAGCCTGGCGATTGCCGATCAAGTGGCGCGCATCCTCACGCCGGCGACGCGTTGAAGGACAGCCAGAGGCAGGCAAGCTTCGATGCCTTGGCGCTCTACGACGATCTTCCATGCTCAACCAGATGATATCTGAAATGATCGCGCACGAATTCGTTGAAGAATTGCCCTTTTGAGAAAGCCGCCTTGAAAGCCATGTAGGTCTCGGGTCCGACATCCTCATAGTCGTAACGGTCGCCGCTTGGGACGAACCACACAGAAAGGATCCGCCTCGACGGATCGTAACGGATATTCTGGATCGCGGTGGAAGGCATATCCGGTGTCCTGCTTTCCAACCCCTAATCCTTCGCGCAGCGCCAAGTTCCGCCATGCCGGGGACTGACCTTGCACAAGGGCTCCGATTGCCTATCTGAGCCGCATGTCACCAGCCAAACGCCAAACAGCAGAGAGCGCCTTCCAGGGCGATCTCTTCGGTGCGCCCGCAGGCCTGCCGCCCACAAGCATGCCCGAAGGCTTCTCCTACCGACCGGACCTGATTAGCCAGGACGAAGAGCGCGAACTGGTCCGTCATATCCAGGGCTTGTCTTTCCAACCGTTCGATTTTCACGGTCACCTTGCCAACAGGCAGATCGTCGGCTTCGGCTTGCGCTACGACTATGAACGCCGGCAGGTCGTGGAGGCCCCGTCCATACCGGACTTCCTGCTGCCGGTTCGCGCCAAGGTCGCCGAGTTCGCGGGCGTTCCTGCCGCCGCGTTCGGGCAAGCGCTGATCAACGAATATCGCCCGGGCGCCGGCATAGGCTGGCACCGGGACAAGCCGCATTTCGAGCTGGTTGCCGGCGTCTCGCTGCTGGCGCCCTGCAGCTTCCGGCTGCGCCGCAAGAAAGGCGCGGCGTGGGATCGCGAAACGATCGACGTAGAGCCCAGGTCCGTTTATCTCATGGCCGGCCCGGCGCGAAACGAGTGGGAACACAGCATCCCGCCGGTCGAACGACACCGCTATTCCGTCACCTTCCGCACAATACGCGTCTCTTGAGTTGCCGCATCGACGTCTATGCGGGAACCATCGTCCGGCTCGGGGGGTTGTGTCGTCAGATTTCCAGATGGAAAGGAAAGACGATGCGCACCTTGACCATGGTCCTGACGCTGTCGGCATTGGCACTGGCGCAGCCCGCTTCTGCTCAACTCGCCGATCCGCAGCCGCAGGTCCCGCCGCCGGCCCAGGAGCCCGTCCCCGATCAGGCCCAGCCCGGTCAGGATAACGCCGACCAGAGCGTTACCAACATTGTCGTGGTGGCGATCGAGGACCTGCCTTCGGAGGTGAAGGCGCAGGCCGAAGCCGTAGTCACCAGGACGACTGCCAACGAGCTGGCCAAGCTGCAGAGCTCGGTCGATGCCTCACCCGAGGCAACGTCGGTCCTGCGCGCCAACGGCCTCAACTCGACACAGGTCGTTGCCGCCAACATTGACGGTGACGGCACACTGACGTTGATCATCCAGATGACCGCATGACCGGCCGCGTGCGACCCATCTGTTCAGGTTATGGCGGTCTCCACAAGAGTGACGCCGAAATTTCGGGCCGCAGCCCGCGCACAGCAAAAAGGGAGTGCGGAGAACCAGTCAGGTCTCCGTCGCTCCCATCAAGATCTCGAACCGGTGCGGTCCCGTGCATTGTGACACGGCTAATACATGAACACCGCCCTCAGCCAGGCAAGAATGCCTGCGCCCGGAGAGATCGCCGCGCGCACCCGCGACGCCGCCCAGCGTGCCGGCATGTTGGCGCCGACATGGCAATGGCAGACGACCTCATGCAGCTGCCAGTCGCTCATTTCGAAGAAGCGCTTGGCTTCGCCGTATGTGTCGTCCTGCAAGCCTTGCGCGCGGAAGATCGGATCCGCGAAAGCGACGGCGATCGCCGATCCGTCGGTGCGCATTCTTTCACGCATGTCGGGTGAGGTGTATTCGGTGCCTGCGAGCGCCGTGAGGCGGCTCGGACTTTGTTCGAGAAGTTGCGCCCAGCGCTCGAGGCGCTGACCGCGATTGGCGATGAGAGCCGGTGCTTCGGCTTGAACGTCGGCAACGGCGTTGATTTGGTCAAGGGTTTGGTGCTTCACGGCCGTCTCCTGTCTCGACAGATGATCACCCGCCCGCAATGGGAACTAAGGCGCCGACCGACGCCGGCAAGAGCCGAAACAGGCGCGCAGAATCATTTGATCGCTACTTGTCGCCGGCGCGCGGCCAGATCGTGTTGGAACCATCCGCGGGCGCGACCGTTCTGCCAGCTTGCGCCGCCGATCGCTCCCGACGAAGCGTCTGAATGCGGCGATCACCTCCATCATTTCAGGTCGAGCATCATTTCAGGTCGGGCAGCACATCCCGCATGTTGGGATCGCAGCAGAGCTTGCCGAGACACCGAGCGGAAGGAAAACGCGATGGCCATTCTCCCCAATCCGGACCCGTCTCCGACGCCGGTGCCCACGCCGCCGCCCATCCCCGAACCGAAGCCGATGCGCGAGCCGGATCCGGATCGGCTGCCCGACGAGGAGCCGATCCCAAATCCCGATGAGAATGACGCGCCGCCCAAGCATTCCGCAACAATGCAGCGCTGGCTCTGAACGGCTTATGGGAGGCGCCGCGGCGCCTCCCATTAAGCCTAATCACTCTCCGCGCATCGTCGCCTGGAAGGTGGGCAGATGCTTTTTCTGCGCCTCGATCATGCGTTCGCGGTAGACGCCGTAGATGACGTCGGTGTCGTGCAGCGTGACGCCCGCGATCGTCGGCGAAGCAAAGACCGGCAGCTCGATGCCGCGCTTCGACAATTGCTCGGCCGTGCGCGCGAGCAGCTCGTGCGCCATGATCATCGCCAGCACCGTCGACGAGCCCGACACCGGTCGGCTCCAGCCGTCGATCGGCACAACCGCGTCCTCGATCGGCGAGCAGGTGTCGATGACGAGGTCGGCGGCGTCCGCCAGCCGCTTGCCGGAGGAATGCGTGGCCGGCTTGTCGAGATTGTTCTTGCTGGTGACCGCAACGACGAAGATGCCTCGCTTCTTGGCGTAGAGCGCGGTGTCGATGCCGGAGGAATTGCGGCCGCTATGGCCGAAGATGATGATGGAATCGCCCTTGTTCAGCGGCTGATGGTCAAGGAACTTCTCCGCATATTTCTCGGTCCGCTCCAGCCACAAAAGCTCGCGCACGCCGCCCGCGCCGAGCACGTTGTGCCACATCACGCGCGGGTCGGTCAGCGGATTGAAGCCGACGAAGCTGCCATAGCGCGGGAACATCTCCTGCGCCGGCAGTACCGAGTGGCCCGAGCCGTAGAGATGGACCAGTCCGCCATTCTCAAGCGTGTCGGCGAAGCGGCTCGCCGCCTGGCCGAACGCTTCCGAATTGGCCTTCGATGCCTGTTCGATGAGGGCGACGAGACGGGGAATGTAGAGATCGGACACTTCGGTACTCCTGTTAATCGTGTCAGCTTCTGGTGTTTGGGAGGCGGCCGGCGCGCAGCGTCGAACGGATCTCGTAGCGGTCGCCGCGCATCACGGAGACGGTGAATTCGAACGGGCCGCGCTCGTCGATGGTGATGCGCTCGACGACGAAGGCGGGACTGCCTGCGGTCAGGTCGAGCAATTCGGCGTCCGCCGCGCTCACGGCGCCGACGCGATAGTTCTCGCGCGCCTCGACCGGCACGATGCCGTACTGGCGCCCCAGCGCCTCGTAGAGCGAGCCCTTGAGCAGGCCGGCATCGAGGAAGCCCGGTACGCGCGCGGCTGCCAGTTGCGCCGTCTGGATGCCGATCGGCTCGTTGTTGCCGAGCCGCAGCCGCCTGATCCGCACCACCGGGTCGCCCTCCTCGATCTCGAGCGCGCCGGCGGCGGCGGCACTCGCCGTCGTCAGGCTGCAGTCGAGCAGGCGCGAGCCGGCCACCACGCCGATATTGCCCATCTCCTGGGTGAAGGAGGTGAGCTCGCGCGTGCCGGCAACCAGCGTGGTCGAGCGAACGAATGTGCCCCGGCCATGCTCGCGCCTGAGCAGCCCGCTTTCCTCAAGATTGCGCAGCGCGTGGCGCAAGGTGATGCGGCTGACGCCGAACAGCGCGCAGAGCCGGTCCTCGGCCGGGATCTGATCGCCGGTCGCCCACTCGCCGCTCTTGACGATGGCGCGGATCGCCTCCTCGACCTGATACCAGAGCGGCTCCGGACGCCTGCGGTCCGGCTGCTGAAAGCTTGCTTCGCTCATCGGACCTGCCTCCACCCACTTCCCGCCTGCCCGGCAAGGGCGGCGCCGATCAGGCCGGCGCGGGAGCCGAATAGTCCAGGCTTGAGTTCGATGCCGCGCAGATGCGGCGGCAGTTGACGCCGAAGCGCCGCAAGCAATGGCGGCGCAATTACGTCCAGCGCATCCGCCAGGCCGCCGGACACCAGGATAACGCCCGGATCGAGCAGGCCCACGGCGCCGGCGAGCGCGATGCCCAGCCGTAGCGCTGCCTGCTCGACGACGGCAAGCGCGGCCGATCGCCCGGCTCGTGCGGCCTCGATCAACTCGCCGCCATTCGCCAGCCCAACCTGGGCGGCAAGCGCATCGAGCGCGCGGCCCGAGGCGACGCGCTCCAGCCAGCCACTGCGTTCGTCGCCCTGGTCTTCGATATCGGCGCAGGCCCAGCCGAACGAGCAGGCGCCGCCTTGGGCGCCGGCGACGATGCGGCCATTGGCCAGCACCGCCGAGCCGATACCGGTGCCGATCGCAAGCAGGATCGCGTCGGAAACGCCCCTAGCCGCGCCCTCAGCCGCTTCCGCCAGAAGCGCGATCTGCGCGTCGTTACCGACCGCGACGCTGATGTCGGGAAACAAAGCCGCGATGTCGATACCGTCCAGCCAGGCCAGGTTCGGGATCCAGCGGCAGACGGAACCGTCGACCAGACCCGGTACCGCAAGCCCGAGCGCCTTGGCTTCGCCCGTGGCCGCAAGCGCGCTGACGCGCGTCACGAACGCGTCGAGGCTCTCCGGCGCCGGCTCGCGGACCTGCTGCGTCAGGTCAGCGATATCGCCCGTATGGATGGCGGCGCGCAGGTTGGTGCCGCCGAGATCGATGGCGAGAACCCGCGTCATGTCTTCCGGCTCCGATCGGCGGGCGGCGCGAACAGCCCGCTGCCGGCATTCCAGGAATGCGAGGCTGCAGCGAAGGCCTGCGCATGGCGGGTGCCGCGCAGGCAACCGCGCAGCCTGTAGAGCGCGCTGTAATAGTCGACGTAGGGAAAGCTGCTTAAGCCCCGCGCCAGCTCATATTCCATGACAGCCTCGTGCCAGGCGTCGAAGCCGTCGCTGACATCGACAAGATGCTCGGGGCGAAAGCCTTCGTCGTCCTCCCAATTCTCGCCGAAGAGCAGGAACTGCGGCGTATGCGCGGGATGGGCGCGCTTCAGCGTCGGCAACGCCGAAAAGAAGACGCCGGTCTGGGTGAGATGCGCCGCAGCGCGATGGTCCTTGTGCCAGCTGCCGTGCCAGTGGGTGATGACGACCTCCGGTCGCACCTCGCGGATGACGTCGCAGACCTGCAAGGCGGTCGCGTTGTCGTTGGGCAGAAAAGCGTCGCGCAGCTTCATGTTGCGCATTTCAACGCCGAGCCGCGCCGCCGCCTTCGCCGCCTCGTCCTCCTTCTGTCCCGAATAATGCTCCGGGATCAGGCAGGGATGGCCCTGCTCACCCATCGAGAGATGCAGGAAGGTGACCTGGGCTCCATTCTTGGCGGCAGCCGCCGCCAGCGGCCCGGCGATGACCTCGGCGTCGAACGCATGCGCCCCGACGACCAGGATCGAGCGCGCGGCATAGACCTTGTCCTCGATCATTTCATGCCTCCCCCGGCGCCGACGCCCTCGCGAATCTGGCGCGCCAGCAAACAATACATGATCAGGATCGGCGCCATGGAGATCGCCAGCGAAGCGAACACCAGGCCCCAATCGGTGCGGAACTGTCCGACGAACACGCTGATCGCCAGCGGCACCGTCTTGTAGCGGTCGTCGAAGATGAAGATCAGCGGGAAGAAGAAGTCGTTCCACACCGCGATCGCCGTGAAGATGGCGACGATCGACACGGCCGGCTTCACCATCGGCAGCACGATCTGGAACAGGATGCGCGTCTCGCCGGCGCCGTCCATGCGCGCCGCTTCATCAAGTTCGGACGGCAGGACCCGCATGAAATTGGCGAAGATGAAGACGGCGAACGGAATGCGGATCGCCGAATAGACCAGGATCAGCCCGGTGAGCGAATCGAGCAGGCCGAGGCTTCGCATTAGCGTGAACAGCTCCACCGAGGCGAGCCGGATCGGCAGCATGATGCCGGAGAGGAAAAGGCCGAGCATGATGCCGTTCCAGCCGAGCCTGTAGCGGCTGAGCGGATAGGCGGCCATCGCCGAGACGACGATGGTGAGGATCACCGCGCCGCCGGTGACGATCAGGCTGTTGATGAAATTGTGGCCGAGATCGGCGCGCGTCCAGGCGCGGACGAAATTGTCGAAGCCCCAGCTCTGCGGCAAGCCGAGCCGGTTGTCGTAGATTTGCGCCGTCGTCTTGAAGCAGGAAACGACCAGGATATAGAGCGGCAGCAGCACCGCCGCCGTCCAGATCAGCAGGATGATCCAGCCCGGCACTCGCGCCAGTCGCTGCGGAAGTGCCAATGTTTGCTGAAAGGACGGCGTGCTCATAGCTCGACCGTCCGCTTGTCGAAGAAGCGCAGCATCAAAAGCGTGCCGATGCTGAGGATGAGGAACAGCATCGTGCCCAGCGCAAGCGCCAGCCCGATGTCGGTGATGCCGACCGCGCCCTCGGCGCCGAAGGCGAGCCGATAGAAATAGGTGACGAGCGTGTCAGTGGCATAGCTTGGATTGCCCTGCACGCCCTGCATCACATAGACGATGTCGAACTGGTTGAAGGTGTTGATGAAGGAGAGCGTCGTCAGCGTGCCGAGCGCCGGCATCAGCAGCGGCAGCGCGACGGAATAAAGCATGCGCGCATTGCCGGCGCCGTCGAGCTTCGCCGCCTCGAACACCTGCGGCGAGATTTGCCTCAAGCCCGCCGTGTAGATCAGCACCGGCAGGCCCATCCAGTTCCAGGCATCTACGGCGATCAGCATGCCAAGCGCGGTGTGGCTGTTGCCGAGCGCGGTCAGGCTGCCCTGGTGCAGGCCAAGCCCGTTGAGCGCCCATTCGACGATGCCGCCCGGCGCCAACAGCAGACGCCACAGCGCGCCGACGATGACGGGGCTGAGCACCGCCGGGAAGAAGAATACCGACTGGAAGAAGGCAGCGCCCCTGCTACGCAGGAAAAGCAGCCAGGCGAACAACAGGCCGAGCCCATTCTGCAGCACCATGATGCCGAAGAACCACGCGATGTTGTGCCACAGCGCCCCATAGAGCCGCGCGCCGCTTGGGAACACGAACAGGCGCGAGAAGTTCGCGAGGCCCGCGAACTCCTGCATGCGCAGCCCCTTCCAGGTGAAGAAACTGCCCCACAGCGACAGGAACAGCGGATAGAGCACGAACAGCCCGTAGACGGCGAGCGCCGGCAGGATGAACAGCACCGCCATGCGCTGCTGTGTGCGCTGGAGGCTGGTCGTGCGGCGGGGCTTGATCATGCGTTGCTCTGTAGGGGTGAAGATGCCGGCCGACTGGAGCATGATGCCGAAAAATGTGAAGCGGTTTTCGGACGACATCATGCTCCATCGCTTTTATTAGAGCAGCCGGCACTCCTTACTGCTTGGGCTTGAACCAGGTGGCGACGGCCGCTTGCATGTCGGCCGCCAGCTTCTCCGGCGTGACGTTGCCTTCGACCATGTCGATGATCTCGGACTGCATCACCGAAGATGCGGTCGGCGCCTGCCAGCGGAAGCCGACGAGGGTCAGGTACGGCGTCGAGTTCTTCGACATCTCCATCATCTTGGAAAGCACCGGGTCCTTGACGGTGACGTCGGTACGGGCCGGCGGCCAGCCGAGCTCGTCGGCGAAGGCCTGCGCGAACTCGGCCGAGGCCATGTAGTTCAGCACCTTGGTCGCCGCTTCCTTGTTCTGGCTTTCCGAGACGAGACCATAGGAGCCGTCGGAGAAGGCCGAGGTGTAGAGCTTGGTCGAGGCGTCATCGGCCGGGAACGGGAAGATCGAGAATTTCAGCTTCGGGTTCTGCGACTTGAAGCTGCCGTTCTCGAACGAGCCGCCGAAGAACATCGCCGCCTTGCCGCCGATGAACTGCTGCGTCGCGGTGGTGTAATCGATGCCGGCAAAACCGTCGGAATAGTAGGACTTCAGCTCGGCGAAGCGCTTCAGCGCCGCGACATAGCGCGGGTCCTCGAAAGTCGCCTTGCCGCTCATCATCTCGTCATAGAAGCCGGGGCCATAGAGCGTCGGCCCGATGACGCCGACGCCGATCTCCAATTCCCAGGCCGAGCCGTTGGCGCCGCCATTGGCGATCGGCGTGATTCCCGCCGCCTTGAGCTTCTCGCAGGCGGCGACGAAGTCCTTGTAGGTCTTCGGGATCTCGATGCCTTGCGCGGAAAAAATCTCCTCGTTGTAGAAGACGCCCATCATCGGCACCGAATAGGGCACGCCGTAGAGCTTGCCGTCGGCGCGGCCGCGCGCGCCGCCGAGGGCTGCGTCGGGCATGTTCTTCAGTTCCGCCACGCTGTCGTCGAGCGCGTCGAGATAGCCGCCCTCGATGAAGGGCTGCAATTCGCCATAGGCCTTGAGCTGCGCGATATCGGGTCCGCGGCCTCCGCGCAGCGCCGTGCTCAGGCGGTTCTGGTAGTCGGCGTCGGGCGTAAACTGGATGTCGACCTTGATGCCCGGGTTCTTCTTCTCGAAGGCCTCGAAGATGCGGTGCATTGCCGCCTCGTCCTCGGTGCGCCAGCTCCACAGCGTCACCGTGCTATCGGCGCGGGCCGGCTGTGTCGTGATGACCCCCGCGCAAGCCGCGGCGAGACCGCCGATCAGGCCGAGCGCGGCGCGCCGATGGATTGAAAGCATGCTCATTGCCAGTTCTCCCATTTTTGATTTTTAGGCTTGCACGGCGGCGAGACCCGCAAGCGAGTCATCCGCTTTTTCCCAAAGTCATTATAACGACATGACGCTAACCGCAAGAGCTCAAAATCATGGACGGTTATATGTCAACCAGGAGCAGAATGCATAATAAGCTGATTTATCTAGATTATTTTCCAAAATTGCCGTTGCGGAGTTTTTGGCATCCAAACGCCTGCCGAACGCCCGCACGTAAGGGCTTGCGCGTGAGATCAAACTTGTCATAACGTCGTCATTCTTGTCACGGCTTGTGTGGAGGATGCCGATGTCGCTTGCCTGGATCTCGAAACTGGCTCTCGCAGCGGGGCTCATCGCCCTTCCCACGACCGGCTGGGCGCAATCGGTGAACATCTCCTATCTGACCCATTGGTCGCCCGAGACGGTTGCGCTGCTCGAGGCGGCAGCCAAGGATTTTTCCAAGGCCAATCCGGATGTCGCCATCACCGTTCGCGCGGTTCCCTTCGGCGATCTGCTCACCACGCTGCGCTCGCAGGGCGGCGGCCCCGACGGGCCGACGATCGGCGGCATCTACGATCTGTGGCTGCCGGAACTGGCGAAGGACAAGCTCGTCGCCCCTGCCCCCGACGCGGTCGCGGCCGAGGTGAAGAGCGCCTGGCCGGCGGGCGTCGTCAGCGCCGCCTCGGTCGGCGGCACGCTTTACGGCATCCCGAACGAGATCGACGTCTACGCGCTGAACTACAACAAGGAGCTGTTCAAGCAGGCAGGCATTGCCGCCCCGCCCAGGACCTGGGCCGAATTCAAGGAAGCCGCCGCCAAGCTGACCGACAAGGACAAGGGCCAGCAGGGCTTCGGCATGATCAATTCATGGGCGGCGGGCGTGGTCCATCCTTTCGCCTCGCTGCTCGTCTCCAATGGTGGCAACCTGGTCAAGGACGGCAAGCCGGCGCTGGGCAGCGCCCAGGCCGGCGAGACCTTCGCGCTCTATGAAGACTTGATAAAGTCCGGCGCGAGCAATCCGGCGATGGCGACGGCCGACGCCAACACCACCGGTCCGTTCCTCGACAATTTCGTCTCCGGCAAGACCGGCATGATCATCATGGCCAACTGGTGGGAAAGCGCGCTGAAGGCCGGCATGGGCGACAAGTTCGCAAACATCGCCACAGCACCTATCCCCGTCGGCCCGAGCGGCGACAAGCCGCATTCGATCTCCTATTCCTGGATGACTGTCGTCAACGCCAAGGCCGGCGAAGCTGAGCAGAAGGCGGCCTGGGAATTCCTCGCCTGGCTGAACAGCCCGAAATCGGGCAAGAACGGCGCTTCGGCCATGTCCGACATCCTGATGTCGATGGGCATCCTGCCGTCGCGCACGTCCGACATCGAGGCGCATAAGGACAAGCTCGGGTCCGAATTCCTGTCCGGCTATGTCTCCGCGCTTGCCGACGCGCGGCCCTTCCCGGTCGTGCTCGGCGGCCAGGAATTCTCCGAATCCCTGCAGCAGACGCTCGAGGCGTTGCAGTATGGCCAGGTCTCGGCCAAGGATGCGCAGGCGAACGCGCAGGCCGACGCCACGTCGATCCTGGAGCGAGCTGCCAGGTAAGTTCGGGTCGCTGACCGGAAGCAGGTGAATGGCCAAAGCTTTTCGTGCCTCGGCGGGCATCATGCTTGCGCCCGCCGTGACATTGGTCGGCGTGTTCGTGTTGCTGCCGATGCTGCTCACCGTCTGGCTGTCCTTCCAGGACTGGTCGACGCAGACGCCGTTTTTGGACGCGAGCTTCGTCGGCCTTAGCAATTTCCGGGAGATCTTCGGGCCGACCTCGGTCGGCCGTGATTTCAAGGCGGCCCTGCTCAACACCGCGATCTATACCGCGCTGTCCGTCGTCCTCATCCTGCCGCTGTCGGTCGTCTTCGGCCTGATGGTCCATCAGCGCAATGTCGCGGGCGGCACGGCGCTGCGCACGGTGCTGTTTTCCACCTACATGGTGCCGATGATCGCGGTCGCGCTGGTCTGGTCGAAGCTCTACTCGCCGAGCGAGGGCCCGCTCAACCAGCTGCTCGGCCTGGTCGGCATCGGCCCGCAGCCCTGGCTCTCGTCGCCCCGCTCGGCGCTGGTCTCGATCGTGCTCCTCAATGTCTGGCAGCAGGTCGGCTATTTCACCGTGCTGGCGATTGCCGGGCTGACGCAGATCCCCGGCAGCCTCTATGAGGCGGCGAGGCTCGACGGCGCCAACGGCCAAGAGCAGTTCCGCTTCATCACGCTGCCGCTGCTTCGCCGCACGCTTCTGTTCAGCGCCGTCATCGCCATCATCAACGCGGTGCAGGTGTTCGAGCCGGTGGCGCTGATCACGCAGGGCGGGCCGGTCGGCTCGACCAGTGTGCTCACCTACCATATCCGCCGCGTCGGCATCGAACGCGCGCAGGGCGGACTTGGCTCGGCCATGGCGGTGATGCTGATGCTGTCGCTGATCGTCTGCGTCTCGGCGCTGTTTGCCTTCGTCAACCGGAAGGACGGCGAATGAGCGCGGCAATCCGATCGCTTTCCCGCAAGCGCCCTTCGGGCCGCAAGGCGCTGCTGGCAACCGCAATGCTTCTGGTCGCCGTGGCCTCCGCCTTCCCGCTTGCCTGGATGGTGCTCTCCAGCCTGAAGACACCGGCCGAAACCATGCAGGTCCCGCCGGTCTGGATCCCGCACACGCCAACTCTTGAGGCCTATGAGAAGGTCGCCGGCGTCATCAATGTCGGACGCTCGATGTGGAATTCGTTTGTCATCGCCTCGGTCACCACGGCCGGCATCCTGATCACCAGCATGATGGCCGGCTACGCCTTCGCCAAATATTCCTTCCCCGGCCGCTCGCTTCTGTTTTCGCTGCTGATCGCCACCATGTTCCTGCCGCCGATCGTGACGCTGATCCCGCTCTACCGCATGGTCGGCTCGCTGGGCTTGAGCGCCAGCCTCGCCGGCATCATCGTGCCCAACCTCGCCAACGCCTTCGGCATCTTCCTGATGCGCCAGTTCATCGCCGGCGTGCCGGACGATTTGATCGACGCGGCGCGCATGGACGGCGCTTCCGAACTGCTGATCCTGTTCAAGATCGTGGCGCCGAGCGTGGCACCGGCGATCGCTGCACTTGCGCTCTTCGCTTTCGTATATCACTGGAACAGCTATCTCTGGCC
Organism: Mesorhizobium australafricanum; assembly: GCF_033977265.1. Classification (NCBI taxonomy): domain Bacteria; kingdom Pseudomonadati; phylum Pseudomonadota; class Alphaproteobacteria; order Hyphomicrobiales; family Phyllobacteriaceae; genus Mesorhizobium; species Mesorhizobium australafricanum. The sequence goes on from NZ_JAVIIT010000020.1 coordinate 59,781, forward strand.
GCTCACCGTGCTGCAGGGCAATGCCGACGCCTACCCGATCGTCATCAGCCTGAGCCGGCTGCTCAGCTACAATCGCGGCGCCGTCAACACCGGCCTGGTGATGGCCGGCGCCACGCTCGCCGTGCTGCCGCCGCTGATCCTGTTCGCCTTCCTGCAGCGCTTCTTCGTCGATTCGATCGTCGGCTCGGCGATCAAGGGCTGAAGCCGAACAAACCGCCGGATGCCATCACGTCGTTTGACGCTCGATCACGGTCGGCTCCATCAGCACCATCCGACGCGGCTGGGACGGATCCTCCAGGAAATCGATCAGCGCGCCGATCGCCAGATGGCCTGCCTCCGAAATGCGTCGTTCGACGGTTGAAAGCGGCCGCACGAGAAGCGGCGCGATATAGATGTTGTCGAAGCCCATCACCGCGCAATCCTCCGGCACGCTCAATCCTCTTTCGCGCAGCGCGACGGTGGCCCCCATCGCCAGCATGTCGCTCATGCAGCACATGGCCGAGAAGCTTGTACGGTCGAGCAGCGTGCGCGTGGCGATCAGTCCGAAGCGATGATTGAATGCACCACATTCGATAAGATCCGGATCGACCGACAGCCCGGCCTCGCGGTGCGCCCGCTCGAACCCGGCCCGCCTGATCTTGGTGTTCGAGGCCAAGGGATTGCCGCTGACAAAGGCGATGCGCGTGTGTCCGACCCGGATCAAATGGCTGGCCGACAGAAAGGCGCCCTGCTCGTAATCCGTGTCGATGCGCGCGGCGAGGCAATCGAGGTCCGGTATCTCGCGGTCCATCGAGATCAGGGGAATCCTCAGCCGACCCAGCAATTCAGAGTCCGGGATCAGATCGCTTGCAGCCATAACGATGCCGTCGACGCCGTGACTGGCAAGGAACGTCAAGTGCGAGGCCTCCTTTTCCGGATCGCTGTCGGAATTGCACAGGATGGTCGAATAACCGCGCTCGCGCGCGGCGACGTCGCAGGCGCGGACCAACTCGGTGAAATAGGCGTTGAGGATGTCCGGGACGATGATGCCGATGACGCGCGAGCTGCGAGTGATCAGCGAGCGGGCGATCGAGTTGGGCGTGTAGTTGAGCTCTTTGACAAGGGACCAGATCTTTTCCCGGGTCTCCTCGCTTATGAACTGGTCTTTCCGGTTGAGGACCTTTGAAACCGTTGCGGCCGAGACTCCCGCCTGCCGCGCGATATCCTTGATCGTGGTTGCCACATTCCCTCGCCAGTTCGACGAACGATGGCCGGTCTCCAGCCGCCATCGAACATCGGCACGCGACTAGCATGAATCCCGCTCCCGAGAAACCGGTCGCCAATTGATAGCCCAGGGCGGGGATTTGACAACAGCCGTATAAGTCGATAGGTAAACGTTTACCTAAGTGAATTTTCTGCCCTTTATGCCGACCGGGCTAGTGGTCGATCATCAGTCGGGATGCAGGAGGCCAGGCTTGGAATGGGAGGATTTATGTTTTTTCAAACCCGCATTTCTCTGCGTCAGAGGGATTTCTGAATGCAGGAAGCGCCCGGCTCGTCGACCTCATCCGCGACCAAATTGTCGGTCGAAAATCTCAACGTCAGTTTCGGCTCGGTCGTCGCGCTGAAGGATGTCAGCCTCCACATCGCCGACGGCGAGTTCGTCTGCATCCTCGGCGCCTCCGGCTGCGGCAAGAGCACGCTGTTTAACGTCGTCTCGGGGCTGCTCAAGGCAACATCCGGGAAGATCGTGCTTGACGGCCAGGACGTCAGCGATCGACCCGGCCAGGTCGGCTACATGCTGCAGAAGGACCTGATGCTGCCTTGGCGAACCGTGCTCGGCAACATCACGCTCGGGGCCTCGCTGACACGCGGCGCCACCGCGCGGGACAAGGCTGAGGCGGCAGAGCTTGCCGCCCGCTACGGCCTCGGCGATTTCCTCAACCACTATCCACACGCGCTCTCCGGCGGCATGCGCCAGCGCGTCGCCATGATGCGCACTATCGCTGCGGGACGCCAGGTGATGCTTTTGGACGAGCCGTTCGGCGCGCTCGACGCGCAGACGCGACTTGGCATGCAGCAATGGCTGCTGCAGCTCTGGCGAGACCTCAACCGCACAATCCTGTTCGTCACCCACGACGTGGATGAGGCGATCTATCTTGCCGACCGCATCGTGGTGATGACGCCGCGCCCTGGCCGCATAGCCGAGATCCTCACCGTGGGCCTGCCCAGGCCGAGGCCGCTGGAAGTGCTGACGACCGACACCTTCGTCGGCCTGAAGCGGCAGATCATGCAGCATCTCTATCACTGACATCGGGGAAGCAAGCGATGAACACACGGTTTGGAGCGGCGGCTGGCCCGTTCATGATCTGGGTCGTGGCCATGGTGCTGATCCTGGCCTCCTGGCAATTGCTGGTCTGGATCACTGGCCTTCCGGCCTATGTCATCCCGCCGCCGGCGCTCGCCGTCTCGACGCTGTACGACAACTGGCCACGGCTTTCGGTGCTCACCGGCCAGACGCTCTATGAAACAGCGATCGGCTACGTGCTCGGCGCCGTCATCGGCTTCCTGCTCGCTTTGTCAATGGGGCAGATCCGCGTCGTGCAGCGGCTGGTCATGCCGGCGTTGATCATCTCGCAGGCCGTACCCATCGTCGCCATCGCGGCGCCCCTTGTGATCATCTTCGGCTTCGGCCTGACGCCCAAGCTGATCATCGTCGCCTGGATCGTGTTCTTCCCCGTCGTCGTCAACGTCCTCGACGGCCTGGCGTCGGTCGACCGAGACATGCTGAACCTCGCCCGCCTGATGGGGGGCGGGAGTCTCCGCACCTTCGCCATCGTCAAGCTGCCGGCCTGCATCGGCCCGCTGTTCTCGGGCCTCAAGATCGGCGCCACCTACGCCGTGACGGGCGCCGTCATCGGCGAATGGACTGCCTCATCCAAGCAGGGCCTGGGCACCTACCTGCTCACCGCCAATGCGCAGATGAACACCGCCGGCGTCTACGCCGCCATGCTGCTTCTCACCGTCATCGGCGTCGGCTCCTTCCTGCTCGTCTTCGGGCTGGAAGTGCTGATGACGCCATGGCGTTCCCGCTCCACGGCACCCGCCTGGGCGCAGTGGAAACCCGCGCGTCCAACCCCATGAAGAACAAACATTTCGACATGCCAACCAACGACAACAGGAGGAGTTAGTGCATATGACCTACACCGGAATGATCTCGGCAACCGTGGGCCTGCTTGCCCTTGGCACAGCCTTCGGCGCGGCTCCGGCCACCGCCGCCGACCTCACCACCGTCCGCTTTGTCTACGACTGGCCGAGCGCCGACTTCGAGCTGATCCCGACGCTGGTCGGCCAGCAAAAGGGCTTTTATGAAGCCGAAGGCATCAAGGTCGATGTCATCTTCCCGCCGGACTCGCAGACCACGGCGCGCCTGCTCGCTGTCGGCCAGGCCGAGATTGGTTTCGAGGCCACGACCGACGTCGTCTTCGGCGCTTCGCAAGGCATCCCGATCACCTCGATCGGCCTTTACACCAAGAGCAACAATTGGGGCCTGTTCGGCCGCCCGGACGAGCCGCTTTCGCTCGACAATCTCAAAGGCAAGTCGATCGCCATCTACACCGACTCCTGGACCAAGGCCATGATGCCCTTCGTGCTCAAGGCTGCCAAGCTGACCGAGGACGATGTCAAGCTGATCATCGCGCAGGATTCCGACACCAATCTGTTGCTCGCCGGCAAGATCGACATCGCCACCAACACCGAGAACTACCTGGTGCCGCAGGTTCAGGAGACTTTGAAGAAGGACCCGACCAATCTCGTTGGCAAGGCTGCCGGCGCGCCTGACGTCCCGGTCTGGACCTACACCGCTTCCACCACCTATCTCGCCGACCATGGCGATATCGCCAAGAAGTGGATGCGCGCGACGATCAAGGCGACCGAGTGGGCCGCCGAGCATCCCGAAGAAGCCGCCGAGATGTTCACCAAGGCTTATCCGGAAGGCGGCAGCCTGGCATACAACGTCTCCGGCTGGAAGCTGACGGCCGCCCTAATGAAGGGCGAGACCGGCTACATGATGCAGGAAGACAAGAACTGGCTGCCGATCGCCCAGGCGCTGAAGGACACCGACCAGATAAAGGAAGTTCTGCCCAGCTCGAAATACTACACCAACGAACTGCTGAAATAAGCGCGGCGGCAAGCAGACCTCGAGGGCCGCCTTCAACGGGTGGCCCTTTTCAACGCTACACGGAAAATGGACTTTCGAGCATGGCCAAGAGCAGAATTATCATCGATTGCGACCCCGGCGTCGACGACGCCATCGCGCTTCTTCTGGCCTTTGCCTCGCCCGACGAGATCGAGATCGTCGGCATCACCACGGTGGTCGGCAACGTCTCGCTGCCATCGACGACCCGCAACGCGCTTCGCATCACCGCCATGGCCAATCGCCAGGACATTCCGGTCTATGCCGGCTGCAGCCGTCCGATCATCCTGCCCCGCCACCCGAGAGAAGCCTCGGTGCACGGCATCGACGGACTCGGCGACCTCGGCGTGCCTGATGCCACCCACAAAGCGAAGGACCAGCACGCGGTCGATTTCATCATCGACACAGTGTTGCGCGAACCGGGTGAGATCACGCTCTGCCCGATCGGCCCGATGACCAACATCGCGCTGGCGCTGATCAAGGAGCCGGCCATCGCCGCCAAGATCAAGTCCATCGTCTTCATGGGCGGCGCCGTCTTCAGCCCCGGCAACACAGCGACCGACGCCGAGTTCAACATATGGATCGACCCGCACGCCGCGCAGGTCGTGCTGCCGTCTGGTATCCCGATGACAATGTTCGGCCTCGATGTGACGCGCCATGCAACACTGACAAAGGCGCGGTTCGACCAGCTCGAGCGCGACGCCACCCCGATCATGAGAACGGCAATAGCCATGATGCGCCACTATGGCAGCGGCGACGCCAGCCTGCACGACCCTTGCGTGACCGCCTTCCTGATCGACCCCACCCTGTTCAAAGGCGTGGATGCGGTGATCGACGTCGATTGCGATCAATCCGGCGCCTATGGCCGCACGCGGGCAAAGCTGGTTGAGAACGGCGCCGCCGATGGCCTGCCGGTTTGCCACGTGATAACCGAGGTAAACGACGAGCGGCTGTTCCAACTCATCGACCAAAGGCTAAGGCTGCTATAGTTCCGAGCGCCGGCACGCAAAGGGCGCGATCGAGGCGGAAGAACCCCGGATCTCCAGACGGTAGCCCGCCTTAAGCCTCCGTCCCTATCATTTCGCAGATGCACCGCCATCATCGACATTGGGCAATTCAAGCGCCGAGCGCAGCAGGCCAACGCCCCGCTGGTAGAGCGTCGAATAGTCGATTGGCGCGAGCAGGTCGGCGTAAGGCCGGAAATCCGCGATGCGTTTGTTGAAGGGCACCGCACCGCAACCGGGAACCAGGCAGTCGTGCTTTCCTTTCGGACACTGGCTGAAGGAACAGAGCCGGCCGAGGTAGCGGTCACTTACAGGCTCGAACAGGAAGACGTCGAGCTGATTGCCGACGATACTGATGCCTACGCCCGCCTCGAACGCCTGCCGCAGCGCCGCGGCCCCGGCGCGGCGCAACTCGCCAAGCCGCTGTTGCGAATCGACCCAGACAGCCAAGTCGAGATCGCCACACTCGTGCCAGACCTCGATGCCTGCGCGACGGAACTCGCTGAACCTGGGGATCTCCTTCCAGAGCGGCTTCGCCACCGAGCCAATGACAGCAATCGCCTGTATCTCAGGGAATGCCATCCAGGCCTTCGCGACGACATCGGCCGCCATGCGGAACTCGTGCTGTCTTTTCAGAAGATAACGATTCTGGCTTTCGATCTCGGACCGCCGCATGGATTCATCCCAAGAGCTTCATCAAGTTGCGTTTGCTCCTGAAGTGGAGCTTGAGGTCGGCGATATGGGCCGCCTGTTCCTCCGGCGAGCGCAGCCCGGCCATTCGGGCCAAGAGTGACACGGCCCGCTGATATGCGGGCGTTGTGCCGTTTCCGACGAGTTGATCAACGCGTACCGCATAGGTCGCGACCGCTTCGCGGGAAACAGCACCGGATCGCGGTCGATCTGCTCGACAATCATTTCGACCAGCGTATCGGGGCCTTTCGACCGCAGATATTGTCGGATGCGATCGAGAACACCTATCGCTTCTGCGCCCGTCCCGGCGGCTTCAACATTCCCCGCCAAGGCGACCGCGACCATGTGCTTGCAGAATCCCGTGTCCCCGAAGGCCGGGCAAGAACAGCTTCCCGCGATTTCGAAGTCTCGTCCGGTAACTTCCGTGCGGTATTCCTCGCTGCCGGCAACTTGCGCAAGCACGCGCCAGTTGTCGATGGAGAGTATCTCCACATGGCCGTTGAGATGATAAGCTTCGCCGCGCGCAAATACCTTTTCGCCTGCGAGCTTGCGCAAGGCAACGACGTCGAAGCGCCTCAGGCTCGAGTTCATTCTTCCCGGCACCGATTCTTCCATGACAGCCTGTAAGTGATCGTAGGCGCCTGCCTCAACTCGTCAAGGACGTGGCTGGCTCGCCCTCAAACCGCGCCGGCGATCAGCCTGAGCCGGCTGCTCAGCTACAACCGCGGCGCCGTCAACACCGGCCTGGTGATGGCCGGCGCCACGCTCGCCGTGCTGCCGCCGCTGATCCTGTTCGCCTTCCTGCAGCGCTTCTTCGTCGATTCGATCGTCGGCTCGGCGATCAAGGGCTAGCCTATGCGGCATTCCGACGGTCAGCGCGCAACTCCGGTCAAGTGCGGAGCACTGTCATCGTGCCGCCTTGCGCCACGCGGATACGACATCCGGGATTGACGCTCATCCGCTCTCGCTGCAATGTCTGTTAACCAGCTGTTAACCCTACGGCGGCTGAGATCGGGGGCAATTTGGAACCGTTTCTGGACGCAAATCTCCTGAATTGGGACGATCGCGCCGAGTTGCACGCGACCGACAGAACGGGCAGCTACCGCATCGAGAACGTGCTGTCTGGTGGATCCAACCTCTATGAGCTGGAAACGCGCGAGGTTGGTGACATTTTCGGCAAGGACATCGTCCATCTGCAATGTCACATCGGGCTCGACACGATCAGCCTGAGGAATCTCGGCGCAGGCAGCGTGACGGGCCTGGATTTTTCACCAAAGGCAATCGCTGCGGCGCGAGATTTCGCCTCCAAGGCGGGCAGCGATGTTCGCTTCGTGGAGGCGCCGCTGTACGAGGCTGTCGAAGCGCTCGACCTGACCTTTGACATCGTCTACGTCACCTGGGGATCGGTGAACTGGCTCGACGATGTCTTCCGTTGGGCCCGAGTGGTCGCCGATCTTTTGCGGCCCGGCGGACGGATCTATATGGCCGAAGGCCATCCCTTGATGTTCCAGTGCAACCGCAAGGCTGCTGCGCTCGAGTTGAAGGACGATTGGCGAACGCCTATAGCGCGACCGCTCGTCTGGAACGAGAAGCTGACCTATACCGGCGATGAGCGCGCCTTGAAGCATCCTCGCTACTACGAATGGATCCATCCGATCAGCGACGTGGTGAACGCCTTGATCGCTGCGGGGCTGTCGCTCGATTTCCTCAACGAGCACGACACAGTTTCCTGGCAGCACTTTTCATTCGCGGTAAGGGCCGGCAAGGATATGTATGGCCTTCCCGACAACGCTCCCAAGATTCCGATGGCCTATTCAATCGGGGCAACCAAGCGCGGTGTCGGGACGTATCGGGTCGTCCAGAAGAAGGTCGATAGCCACTAATGCATGTCGCCCAGAAGTGTACGCGGTTCTGGGACAACCACATGCATAAAAACAACGACTTAAAGCGGGGCGCCTGAATCCGTTTCAGCGCGACGCGCTTTAGTTTCATATGCGGCAAGTTCTGGTGCGTTCTGCGCGCACCAGTGTCCGAAGGCGGAAAATTTTTAAAGACCGTGAAGGCTAAAATTAAGTTATTGCGAACTAATATTCCCTTGGCGAGGCTCGCTCCGAGAGCCTGAAAGCACAGGGAACCAGGCTTTATTGGCTTTTTTCGCCGATATTTTCGCCCGCGTGAAGGGTGGCGTCTTTTCACCGGCGAGGATCCCGGTGGCGATCGCCGTTGTGGTTATTGCCGTTTGCGCGGTGCTCGCCGACCATCAAAACAAGATCGTTTCGGATCAGGTCGACCGCGCGGACGTCCTGGCCAAGGTCAATGTCGTTCGCGCCAAGCTCGAAGGGAAGATCAACGGCAACCTTCAGCTGGCGCGCGGACTGGTCGCGGCAGTCACGACCGAACCCTACATGGGACAGCAACGTTTCGCTGAGCTTGCCAGCAGACTGTTCAACGAAGAGTCCCAGCTTCGCAACATTGCCGGCGCGCCCGACCTGGTCATTTCCCTGATGTACCCGATGGCCGGCAACGAGAAAGCCATCGGCCTCGATTACCGCAAGAACGACCAGCAGCGTGCGGCGGCGCTGCGCGCGCGCGACGAGCGCAAGCTCATTCTCGCCGGCCCGGTCGATCTGGCGCAAGGAGGACAGGCGTTCATCGGCCGATTTCCGGTATTCGTCAAAAGCGCGGGCAACACCGAACGGTTCTGGGGCATCGTTTCCGCTGTCGTCGACGTGCAGCGCCTCTACCAGGCGAGCGGTCTTCTCGACAAGAATCTCGGGATCGACATCGCCCTTATCGGCAATGACGCCCTTGGCGCCAAAGGAATGCAGTTCTTCGGTAGCGAACGGGTCGTCAAAAGCGATCCGGTGATGGCCGACGTTCTTTTTCCATCAGGCTCCTGGCAGATCGCTGCCATTCCCAAGGGCGGTTGGCCCGCCACGCCCGCCAACGCCTGGCGGCTCCGGGCGATCATGGCGGCAGCAGCGGCGCTGATTTTGATTCCCTTCCTGGCAGCGGGCCGCCTGATCAATGAAAGACAGCGTAACTACTGGGAACTGAACCGGCTATCGCGACGGCTGGAACTTGCTCTGGAGGCGTCAGCCATCGGAGTGTGGGAGCATGACCTCGAGACCAATCACCTCGCGTGGGACGATCGTGTCAACGAAATATACGGCAGAGAGGCCGATGGCGGGGAACGCGGATATCGGGACTGGGCCGAGGCGATTCATCCTGCCGATCTGCCTCAGGCACTTGCAGACTTCGACAAGGCCGCGGCCGAGCGGGGCACATATTCATCGGAATACCGGATTGTCCGTCCGGACGGCGAAATCCGTCATGTCCGCTCCAGGGCTATCTTCTACCAGACCGTAAACAACTCGCCGCGAATGGTCGGCGCGGAGTGGGACGTGACGGCAGACGTTTTGCTGAATACCGATCTGGTTCGTGCAAAACAGCTGACCGAGTCGAAAAATACGGAACTTGAATCTGCCAGGGCGCGCATAGAACACGTCGCCCTGCACGATTCGCTGACGGATTTGCCCAATCGGCGTTACCTGGACCAGGTGTTGGAAGACTATGCGGCAAAGGCCAGGCTCAGCGGGGGCTACGCGGCGCTGCTCCACGTCGATCTGGACCGCTTCAAGCACATCAACGATACGCTCGGCCACGCGGCGGGCGACGCAATGCTGGTGCACGCATCATCCGTTCTCCAGTCCAATGTCGGCGACCGCGGTTTCGTCGCTCGGGTGGGAGGAGACGAATTCATCGTGCTCTGCACGGTGCATGACGATGTCGGCCGGGCGGCCGAGCTCGCCAACCGCATTATCGACGAGATGCGCAAGCCCGTTTACTACCACGGCAACCAATGCCGTTTCGGCGTCAGCGTCGGAATTGCGATCGACAACGGTAAAGACGCCGATGCCAAGCAGCTGCTGGTCAACGCCGATATCGCGCTCTACCGGGCAAAACGGCGAGGCCGCAACCGGCATGAATTCTTCAGTGGCGAGCTGCAAAGCGAAATCGTCAACACGAAGAGAATAGCCGACGAGATTCTGGCCGGTCTCGAGCGAAACGAATTCGTCGCATTCTACCAGCCTCAATTTGACGCGAAGACGCTGGAAATCGTGGGCGTTGAAGCGCTGGCGCGGTGGAAACATCCAGAGAGGGGAATTCTGGCACCTGACGTTTTCCTGAAGACTGCCGAAGAACTGAACGTCGTCTCGGTGATAGACCGGAAAGTCCTCCAGCAATCGCTAATGGATTTCGAAGCGTGGTCCGCCGAGAAGATTGGCATTCCGCGCGTGTCAGTCAACGTTTCGGCGCGGCGCCTGCAGGATGAGCAACTCCTGAAAAGTCTGCGGGATCTCAACATCAGAAAGGGAACCTTTTCCTTTGAACTGGTCGAGTCGATCTTCCTCGACGACAACGACGATCTGGTCACGTGGAACGTCGAGCAGATCAAGCAACTCGGCATCGACATCGAAATTGACGATTTTGGCACCGGCTATGCGTCCATTGTCAGTTTGCTCAAATTGCAACCGCGCCGCTTGAAGATAGATCGCCAGTTGGTGGATCCTATCGTGAACTCGCCGCAGCAAAGGCAAGTCGTCTCCTCGATCATCGAGATCGGCAAATCCCTGGGTATCGAAATCATTGCTGAAGGCGTGGAAACGATGAAGCACGCACGTCTGCTCAAGGGGCTAGGCTGCGACATATTGCAAGGCTACGCATTCGGGCGCGCGATGGATCCCGAAGGATTGAGAAGCTTTGTTCGATCTCGTCGGTTGCGCGTCGCAAGTTGATCCTGTTCGAAATCTCCGGCCGCCATTCGCCTGCGGCGCGGTTCGCACGCCTCACTCGAACCTCGCCGCCGTCCACGCGCCACCGGCCCCACTCGACTCCACCGCCGCCGCCACGAACTTCACGCCGCGCGCGCCGTCGACGACATCGGGCACCTGCGCCACGCGCTTTGCATCGACCGTGCCGCCCGAGCGATGCTCGCGGATGATGTCGGCGGCGTCGCGGTAGAAATTGGCGAAGGCCTCGATATAGCCCTCCGGATGCGCGGCCGGCATGCGTGACATGCGCCGAGCCTCCGCGGTTGAGCCATGGCCGCCGCGTACCAGCGTGCGCGTTTCCTCGCCATAGGGCGAGAAGCGCAGTTCCTCCGGCCGCGAGCCCGACCATTCGAGACCGGCCTTCTCGCCATAGATGCGCACCGAGAGATCGTTGTAGTGGCCGGGCGAGGTCTGGCTGGCGAGGATCGTGCCGCGCGCTCCGCCCGTCCAACGCAGCAAGACATGCGCGTTGTCGTCGAGCCGCCGCCCCGGCACGGCCGTGAAGAGATCGGCGGAAACCGCCTCGGCCTCGAAACCGGAGACGAAGCTTGCGAGGTTGAAGGCGTGAACGCCGATATCGGCGAGCACCGCCGATTGCCCGGCGCGCGCCGGGTCGGTGCGCCATTCCGCCTGCTTCTGGCCTTCGGCGTCGATCGGCTTGGTCAGCCAGTCCTGGATGTAGGCGCCGTGCACCGAGACGATGCGGCCAAGCTCGCCCGCTGCCACCATCTCGCGCGCCTGGCGCACCATGGCGTAGCCGGTATTGTTGAGCGTGACGACGAAAAGGCGTTTTCTCGCTTTGGTCAGCGCCACCAGCGCTTGCGCCTCGGCAAGCGTCGTCGACAGCGGCTTGTCGCAGATCACGTCGATGCCGGCTTCGAGGAAGGCGGTCGCGATCGGCGCATGCAGGTGATTGGGCGTGACGATGACCACCGCCTCGATGCCGTCCGGCCGTGCCGCTTCGGCTTTCGCCATGGCGTGGTAGTCGGCATAGCTGCGCTCGGGCGCGATGCCGATCTCGGCGGCGGAGGCCGCGGCATTGTCCGGATCCGAGGACAGCGCGCCCGCGACCAGCGCGATCTGGTCGTCGAGCCGCATGGCCAGGCGGTGCACGGCGCCGATGAAGGCATTGCGGCCGCCTCCGACCATGCCGACCCGGAGGCGTTGACGCGACATACCATCGGCGGTTGCATAGACCATGATTGCGATTATTCTCCTCGCTTAGAGGTCGGCGCCGGTATTTGCCGCAACCGACCACTATTGTTTTCGAATGATATTTCTATTTTTTGTTTTGTAAAACGATTGTGCCGCGTTAGCTTTTTGCACAGGTCCAGCTAGAGCATGATCCCGAAAAGTGGGAACCGGTCTTCGGAAAAGATCATGCTTCAACAAGCGGGCCGCATCCGAAGGGTAGGGATCGGATGACGCATCCGATGGTTGGGGTCACAATGAGGCATATCCTATGAGCGGCCGCCACGGAGCGGCCGACGAACCGTCTGCCCATAGCCTGGAGACGGCCGCGAGAAAGCGAAGCCGCTCGCTTGCGGCGCTGGGTTACACCAAGCCGCAAACCTACGAAGAATTGCGGGCGGTGCTTTCGTCAGGCACGGTGCATTTTCCGAAACGGCTTCGTCAGGTCGCGATCTTCCTCTGGCAGCATCCGAGCGAGGTAGCGCTGGGCACCATCGCGCAGGTGGCGGATCAGGCCGGCGTGCAGCCCTCGACGCTGGTGCGCTTCGCGCAGATCTTCGGCTATTCCGGCTTTTCCGATTTCCAGGCCCTGTTCAAGGACCGCATGAAAGGCTCCTGGCCGGATACGCAAGGCGGCCAGGAAAAGGCGACGGAACCCAACGCACACCTGCATTTCCTCAACGGCCTGGTCGGCGCCTCGCAGGCCTCGCTCGGCCGCATCGGTAACACATTCGACATCGACAGTTTCGAGACGATGATCGACCATCTGGCGGCGGCGGAGCTGATCTATGTGATCGGCAGCAAGCGTGCCTTCCCCGTTACCACCTATCTGTCGCTCACACTTTCGCAGCAGGGCGTGCGCAATGTGCTGGTCGACAATGTCGGTTCGACCGCGCTCGACCAGGTCGGCTGCATAAGCCAGCGCGACGCGGTGCTTGCGGTCTCCTTCAGCCCTTACAATTCGATCACGCCCGACCTCGTCGCGGTCGCGCATGAGCGCAAGGCGCGCATCGTAACAATCACCGACAGCACCTTTTCGCCGCTGGTAAAACTCTCCGACACCTGGCTGGAAGTGGTCGAGCAGGACTTTGGTGGTTTCCGCTCGCTTGCCGCCTCGCTGGCCGTCGGCATGGCCTTAGTCCACGGCGTCGTCGCGCGGCGGACAGGCTGACCGGCGCGATTGACTATCGAGAACTGTCGTTCCATGTTTGAAAAAATAGAAACTTTATTCCGGGAGGAGGAATGGAGGTTCGTCTCGACGGAAAGGTGGTGCTGGTCACCGGCGCGACGCAAGGCATCGGCCGGGCGATCGCCGAGATCGCCGCGCGCTCGGGCGCTGCCGGACTGCTGATCACCGGCCGGGACCAGAAGCGCGGCGACGCTGCCGCCGCCAAGCTCTCGGCCATGGGCACTGCCGCCGCCTTCGCTGCTGCCGACCTCGGCGATCCCAAGGCCCCGTCGCGGCTGACACAGGCCTGCATCGAACGCTTCGGCCGCATCGACGGCCTGGTCAATGCCGCCGGTCTCACTGATCGCGCCTCTTTCATCGATGCCACGCTCCACGATTGGTCGTCGCTGTTTGCCGTCAACGCCCGCGCGCCCTTCTTCCTGATGCAGGCGGCGATCGCCGACATGAGGAAGCGCGGACAGGGCGGCGCCATCGTCAACATCCTGTCGATCAACGCGCATTGCGGATCGCCGGAACTCGCCGTCTATTCCGCCACCAAGGGCGCGCTGGCGACGCTGACCAAGAACGCCGCCAATGCCCATCGCTTCGACCGCATCCGTGTCAACGGCATCAATGTCGGCTGGACCGACACGCCGGCCGAACGCATCATGCAGGCCGACACGCTTGGTCAGGGTCCGGGCTGGCTTGACGCGGCCAATGCGACGCAACCCTTCGGCCGGTTGTTTTCCGTTGCCGACATAGCCAACCTTGCCGTCTTCCTGCTCTCCGACGCGGCCGGTCCGATGACCGGCACCGTGGTCGACCAGGAGCAATGGGTGATCGGGGCCAACCGGTGAGCGCACAGCCGCCCGAAAGCCTCGGCCCTGCCCTGCTCGGCCGCCTGCCGTCCGAGGTCCGCAAGCCGGCTTACGATCGCGCAGCGCTGAAGCCCGGGATCGCTCATATCGGCGTCGGCGCCTTCCACCGCTGCCATCAGGCCGAATACACCGACGACCTCCTGGCAAACCGTTTCGACCGCTGGGGACTGGTCGGCATCAACATACGGCCGCCTCTGCTTGCCGGGACGCTTGGGCAACAGAGCGGCCTCTACACGCGCCTCATCCGCCAGAACGACGAGGTGGAGGCCCGCGTCATCGGCAGCATCGCGCGGGTCGTAGACAGTCAGGACAGTGCGGCGCCTGCGCTGGACGTGCTCGCCTCGCCTGACATCGAGATGGTCACCATGACGGTGACCGAGAAAGGCTATTGCCACATCCCGTCGAGCGGCGCGCTCGACCTCGACCATCCCGACATCGCGCACGATCTCGCCAATCCGGAGACGCCACGCAGCGTGCCCGGCATCCTGGCAAGGGCGCTGGAACTGCGCATGGCCACGCACGGCCGGCCGGTGACGCTGCTGTCCTGCGACAACATCCCAACCAACGGCACCATCCTCGGCAACGTCGTGCGCACATTCGCCGAGCGGCGCGGCAGCAAGCTGGCGAAGTGGATCGAGGCCAATGTCGCCGTTCCCTCGGCCATGGTCGACCGCATCGCGCCGGCGACGACCGAGGCCGATATCGACACGGTCGAGCAGCGCTTTGGCTATCGCGACAGCGCCGTCGTCGTCGGCGAGCGCTTCCGCCAATGGGTGATCGAGAACCGCTTCGCCGGCCGCGTGCCGCGCTGGGACCACGTCGGCGCCAGTTTCGTCGATGACGTCACGCCATTCGAGCATCTCAAGATGCGGGTGCTGAACGGCGCCCAGACGACGCTCTCCTATCTCGGCGTGTTAGGCCGCTTCGAGCACACTTCGGATGCTATCGCCGACCCGCTTCTGGCAGGCTTTGTCCGCCGCATGCTGATCGAGGAAACCCTGCCGACGCTGATGCCAGTGCCCGGCATGGCGCCGGCGGCCTATCTCGAGCAGAGCCTTTCGCGCCTCAGCAACACGGCGATCCGTCACCGCAACCACCAGATCGCCACCGACGGCTCGCAGAAGATCGTGCAGCGTCTGCTCAACCCGATCCGCGACCGCCTGGCGAAGGGCGAGAGCATCGCGCTCCTCTCGGTGCCTGTTGCCGGCTGGATGGCCTATCTGATCAAGGCTTCCGCACGGTTCGGCCGCGCCTGGCAGGTGTCCGATCCTTTTGCCGGCAAAATTTCAGCAATTGCCGATCGCATCGGTTCGGACAGCAAAGCGCTTGTCGATGCGCTCCTTGCCATCGACGCCATCTTCGATCCGCAACTTGCCGCCAATGCCACATTCCGCGTTCACGTCGTCGCGGCCCTCGACGGCTTGCTTTCGGATGATCCGATGGGCTTTGTCAGAGGTGTCTGCGCTGAGCCAACAGATGCGCGGTTGAAGCAGCCGGCGTGATCTGCATAGTTAGGAACTGGGAGGGAACATGAAGCTTGGACTGCTCACCGCACCATTCCCGGATACGCCGCTCGGCGAAATCGTCGACTGGGCGCGCTCGGTCGGCTTCGAGGCGTTGGAAATCGCCTGCTGGCCTAAGACGTCCGGAGCAAGCCGCCGCTATGCCGGCACCAGCCACATCGACGTGGATGTCTCGGCCGCGCAGGCCAAGGACATCGCCGCCGAGCTTGCCGGCAGAGGCGTAACCATCTCCGGCCTGGGCTTCTACCCCAACCCCTTGCATCCAGACCAGGCGCATCGCGAGGCGGTGATCGATCATCTGAAGAAGGTGATCGTGCTGGCGAGCAACATGGGTGTGCAACTGGTCAACACCTTCTGCGGCGGCGACGCCTCGAAGACCGTCGACGCCAACTGGGAAGACGCGCAGAAAATCTGGCCCGCCATCATCGCCCATGCCCGCGAGCATGGCGTGAAGCTCGCCTTCGAGAACTGCCCGATGATCTTCAGCTATGACGAATGGCCGGGCGGGCACAACATCGCCTACTCGCCCTATGTCTGGCGCCGCATCCTGGAGGCCTGGGGCGGCGACGTCGGCATGAATTTCGACCCCTCGCATCTCGTCTGGCAGATGATCGACAAGGAGCGCTTCATCCGCGAGTTCGGCAAGAACATGCTGCATGTGCATGCCAAGGACCTGATGATTGATCATGATGGTTTGTACGAGCGCGGAATCCTTTCGGCTGGCATAGGCTGGCAGGTGCCGCGCATGCCGGGGCTTGGGGACATCGACTGGAGCAGGATTTTTTCCGGCCTTTACCGGGCCGGATATGACGGACCGGTCATCATCGAGCATGAGGACCGGCGCTTCGAGGGGACGGATGAAAAGGTCAAGCGCGGCTTCCTGCTTGCCCGCGACGTGCTGCGCCCCTTCATCAAATGACGAAAAACTTGGCTCCGATCGCGTCGGCGCCCTAAGACTGAACTGAAAAATCAATGTGGAGGAGTACTGAAATGAAAAAACATCTGACCGTGGCTTCGCTACTCGCGGGCGCCGCCTTGCTTGCTTCGATGGGCGCCTCTGTCGCTGCCGGCAAGTACACGATCGGCATTTCCAACACCGTGCAGGGCAATGGCTGGCGCGAGGAGATGGTCTGCGCGATGAAGGCGCAGGCGCTCGCTTCCGGCGAAGTGGCGAAGTTGAACATCGCCCACCGCAACACCGACGCCGCCGGCCAGCTCGAGGATATCCGCAACCTGATCAGCGCCAAGGTCGACGCCATCGTCGTCAATCCTGCCGATCCGGCCGGCATCAAGGCCGGCCTCGAGGAAGCGACCAAGGCCGGCATCGTCGTCGTCGCCGTCGACCAGGCGGTAACCGAGCCGTCCGCCTACATCATTTCCAACAACCAGGAACAATATGCCTATCTCGGCGCCAAGTGGCTGTTCCAGCAGATGGGTGGCAAGGGCGAGGTGTTTTACATGCGCGGCGCCGCTGGCGCATCGGCCGACAGCGATCGCGACAAGGGCTTCAAGAAGGCGCTGGCTGAATTCCCGGACGTGAAGGTCGCGCAGGAAGTGTTCACCGGCTGGCAGCAGGATCAGGCCAAGCAGCAGATCCTTTCCTTCCTCGCCACCGGCACGCCGATCAACGGCATCTGGACCTCCGGCATCGACAACGTCATCGTCGATGCGCTGGTCGAACAGCAGGCGCCCATGGTGCCGGTCGTCGGCGCCGACAATGCCGGCTTCGTCGGCCAGTTGAACACGGTCAAGGGTCTGGTCGGCGCCGCCGTCACCAACCCCGGCTCGATTGGCGGCGCGGGCGTGACGCTCGCCCTGCAGATCCTCGACGGCAAGAAGCCGGCGCAGCAGACCGTTCTGGTCGACCCTCAGTTGTGGGACAACGCCACCGACGAGGGCAAGGCCAAGCTGAAAGCGGCCGCCGATCCGTCGCTCAGCCCGGAATGGCCGGTCTCGATCTCGATCCCGGACTGGACCACCTACACCAAGGACCAGATCGTCGCCTGCAAGGGGCCAGGCGAATAAGGGATGAGACGCCCTTCTGCCTTCTCCCCTTGTGGGAGAAGGTGGATCGGCGCGACAGCGCCGAGACGGATGAGGGGTGTTCCAGCGGAGTGAGACGCTGGCTTTCCCTGGAACACCCCTCATCCGTCGCCTTCGGCGACACCTTCTCCCACAAGGGGAGAAGGGGAGGTCACTGCTTCAACCGCCTGCATTAGTTCTGGAACGGGAGCCACACGATTTGACAACAAGCCCGTTGCCGCAAAGCCCTCTCCTCGATGCCACCGGCGTGGCGAAGAATTATGGCGCGGTGGCAGCGCTGCGCAATGCATCGCTGTCCGTATTGCCGGGCGAAGTCCATGCGCTGATGGGCGCCAACGGCGCCGGCAAGTCGACGCTGGTGAAGATCCTGACCGGGGCGATCAACGCCGACGCCGGCCGCATCCTGATCCGCGGCCAGCAGCTTGATGTCCGCTCGCCCGCCGCGGCGCGCCGCGCCGGCCTGCTGCCGGTCTACCAGGAACCCTCGCTGATCCCCGATCTCGACGTCTTGTCCAACCTGCGGCTGACCGGCACGCCGGTCGAGCCGTTCCGCGCCTGGGTGCGCGAGCTCGGCATTCCGAACCTCGACATCCGCGATACCGCGCGCGACATCCCTTTGGCCATTCTGCGCGTGCTCGACCTGGCGCGCGCGCTCGCCGTCGAGCCGGACGTGCTTTTGCTCGACGAGATGACCGCCGCACTTCCCGCAAACCTCGCCGAGAAGGTGCTCGAAGTCGTGCGCCGCCAAGGCGATGCCGGCCGTTCCGTCATCTTCATTTCGCACCGTTTCGTCGAGATTTCCGCGCTCTGCGACCGCGCCACCGTTCTGCGCGACGGCTCCACGGTCGGTGTCGTCGACATCGAACCGGGCATCGAGGAAAAGATCGTCGAGATGATGCTCGGCACCCGCATCGAGAAGACACGTGTCGCCGCACGCGCGGCAGGCGATATGGCGGCCGCCGTCGGCGGTCGACCGCGACTGTCGGTCCGCAACCTGCAGCTCGGCACCAAGCTCAACGACGTCTCCTTCGATCTCGCCAATGGCGAGGTCGTCGGCGTGTTTGCGCTCGAGGGCCAGGGCCAGGACGAGCTCTTCGCCGCCCTCGCCGGCTCGATTCGTCCGACAGGCGGCGCCATCGACGTCGATGGCGCGCCGGTGAAATTCTCGCATCCGAGCGATGCCATCCAGGCCGGCATCGCCTATGTGCCGGGCGATCGCGCCGAGGCTTTAGCCATGCAGCGCTCGGTGCGTGAGAACATCGCGCTCCCCTTCAGCGCCGCGCTTCGCAAATGGGGCCCGATCCGCATGCGGCGCGAGCAGGTGGTGGTTTCCAGCGCCATCGGCAGATTGCAGATCGACACCCGCGCGCAGGGCGAAGTGCAGCGCCTTTCCGGCGGCAACCAGCAGAAGGTGACCATTGCCCGCTGGATCGCGGCGAACGCCCGCACCATCCTTTGCTTCGACCCGACGCGCGGCATCGATGTCGGCACCAAGCAGGAGATCTACAAGCTGCTGCGCGAGCTCGCCGGCCAGGGCAAATCGGTGCTGTTCTATACATCCGAAATGGAAGAGGTGCAGCGTGTCTGCGACCGCGTCATCGTCATCTTCGGCGGCCGCGTCGTCGACACCTTCCCGGTCGAGCTGGCCGATGAGCCCGCGCTGATGCGGGCTGCCTACGGCCTGCCACGCGGCGCCAAGGCGGATGTCGGTATCCTTGCCGACGTGAAACCCGGTTCGAATGCCGAGGCCGCATCATGAGCCGCTTCTTGCGCAACCAGGGCTGGGTCGCCGGCCTGTTCGCCCTGCTGATCTTTCTCTTCGTCATCACCAAGCTGATCCAGCCGGGCTATGGCAGCGGCGACTTCGGCTCGCTCGCGCGGGCTGTTTTGCCCTACGCTTTCGCCGTCGCCGCCCAGACCGTCGTCGTCATCGCCGGCGGCATCGACCTTTCGGTCGCCGCCATGATGGCGCTGACCAGCGTGACGGCCGCCTCGATGATGAACGGCGCCAGCGAGGAATATGCGCTGTTCGTCGTGCCCTTCGTGCTGGCCATGGGGTTCGTGCTCGGCGCATTGAACGGCATCCTCATTGTCGTCACCCGCGTGCCCGACATCGTGGTCACGCTGGCCACGCTGTTCGTGCTGCAGGGCGCGGCGCTGCTCGTGCTCGGCGCTCCCGGCGGCGCCGCTGCCGAATGGCTGAAGGCGATGATCTCGGGCACCGTGCCGATACCGGGCGTCCCCGAGACCATCGATGCCTGGCTGCCCAAGGCACTGCTGGTGCTGATTGTCTGCCTCTGCATCATCTGGATACCGCTCCGGCGCTCGCGCCTTGGCCTGTCCATCTACGCCATTGGCTCGAGCGAGCTGGCCGCCTTCCGCAGCGGCGTGCCGGTGAAGCGCACCAGGATCATCGCCTATGCGCTGTCGGGCCTGTTCGCAGCCATGGGCGGGCTGGCGCTGACGATGAGCACGGGCATCGGCGCGCCCATCCCCGGTCCCTATCTGCTCGCCAGCGTCGCGGCGGTGGTGCTGGGGGGTGTGGCGCTCGGCGGCGGCAAGGGCGGCCTGCTCGGGCCGATCATCGCCGTCTTCGTGCTCAGGCTCGTTCGTACTGACCTCACGCTTTTAGCCATCGATCCGAACGTCACCGCGATCATCGAAGGCCTGATCATGGTTGCGGTCGTGATGTTCGGCGCCTTCATCACCATCCGCGGCCGCCCGGTGGGAGCAACGCCATGACCGACAGCGCGACCTTGCCCCAGCCGGTCTCGTTCGGCCGCCGCCTGAAGCGCTTCATGGCGGACCGGCCACTCATTCCGCTGATCATCCTGCTGATCATTCTCGTGGTGATCCTGCAGGTCTTGCGCCCCGGCATCGTCAACGAGCGCTGGCTCGCCAACACGGCGAAATTCGCCATCCCGCTGGCGATCCTCGCCGGCTGCCAGACCATGACCATGCTCACCGGCGGCATCGATCTCTCCGTCGGCACGGTGGCGACGATGAGCGCCTTCATCATGGCGACCCAGATCGTCAACCAGGATCCGACGGTGGCTTTCCTGCTGGCCATGCTGCCCGCCGTGCTGATCGGCCTCGTCAACGGCGTCGGCGTCGGCGTCTTCCGGGTGCACCCGCTGATCATGACGCTCGGCACCAGCCTGATCGGCACCGGCTTCCTGCAGGTCTATCAGCGCACCGTGATCGCTTCGGGCGCAAAAATCCCGGATTTCCTCAACTGGCTGGGCACCGGCGTCAGCTACGGCTTTCCCAACGCGCTTCTCCTGTTCGTGCCGGTGGCGGTGCTGATCGTCTTCACGCTCAACCGCACCGGCTTCGGCCGCCTGCTCTACGCCGTCGGCGACAACGAACGCGCGGCGCGTCTGTCCGGCGTCCGCTACTGGCAGGTGATCACCGCGCTCTATATCGTCTCCAGCCTGCTCGCCGGCATCACGGGCCTGCTCTATATCGGCCTGATCAAGGCGCCCTCGCTGTCGCTCGCCGAGCCGCTGGTGCTGCCCTCGGTGGCTGCCGCCGTTATCGGCGGCACCTCGATCTTCGGCGGCCGCGGCGGCTACACGGGCACCATCATCGGCGCGCTGATCCTGACCGTGCTCACGACGCTGCTCACCATCCTGCAGATGCCCGAAGGCGGCCGCCGCATCCTGTTCGGCTTCATCGTGCTGTTCGTGACGGCGGCGTATCTGCGGATCGTCGAGGACAGGTAGAACCGGCGAACGTGGCCGAGACAGCTACGGCTCACTCCGCCGCCTGCAAGCACGGGCTGCGACGCTATCGCGCCCCCGCATGCGTTGCTGGCAGGCGGAGGGAACACTATAGGTGTTCCATCGTGCGCGAGGACATTCACACGGCGGGCGTCCCGGTGCTCTGCGTTTCATGCGAGGCGCGGCATCGTGGCATATGCGGCGCGCTCAACTCTGAGCAGCTTGTCGCCCTTGCCAAATCGACGAAACGGTACAAGGCCGAGGCCGGCAAGGAACTGATCGGCGATTCCAGGAGCGTCGAGCGCTTCTCGAACGTGCTTTCGGGCGTCGTGAAACTGACCAAGACGCTTTCCGACGGCCGCCAGCAGATCGTCGGCCTGCAATTCGCACCCGATTTCCTCGGCAGGCCCTTCCAGACCGAGAGCACGCTCTCCGCCGAGGCCGCGACCGACGTCGAATTGTGTTCGTTCCCGCGCCAGGCGCTGGAGCGCATGATAAAGGAGCAGCCTGACCTCGAGCATCGCCTGCTCGAACAGAAGCTGCGCGACCTCGATCAGGCGCGCGACTGGATGGTGGCGCTCGGCCGCAAGACGGCCTCCGAGAAGATCGCGAGCTTCCTTTTGATGATCGTGCGCAACATCGATCCCGCCGCCGGGCCGGAGCGGCGCGGCGCCGCTTTCGACCTGCCGCTGTCGCGCGCGGAGATCGCGGATTTCCTGGGTCTCACCGTGGAGACGGTGAGCCGGCAGATCACCCGCCTGCGGAGCGAGAATGTCATCCGCATCGAGAACAACCGCCACGTCATCGTCGATGACATCGAGCGACTGGCTACGCGGGCCGGAGATTGATCCCCTGTCCCTTTATTGGTGATCGAGTACCTCGGGCAGCACATGGTCGTGCTCGAAGGCGATGTGGCGGCGCATCGATTCGAAAAAGGCACGCAGCATGTAGCCGAACGCCTCGGGATTTTCGATCGGCCGCCCGTGGCCGTAGGCAAGCAACGCCTCGCTGAGATCCGCCGCCGCGCTTTCGTCTTCCAGATGCTCGAGCTTGAGCCTCGCGATAGTGTCTTCCTCGCCGGTTCTCCGCACAAAGGCGGGGAAGACGACCTCTTCCTCGAAGCGGTGGCACTCACGCAGCAACGGCAAAAGGTCGGCCGCCACGGCCAGACACTGGAGCCGGTCGACACGCGACGGCAGGTCGTCGGCAATGCCTTCGAGTATGTGGCAGAGCGCAAGCTTCTGTACATGCGCCCGTCTCATGTCCGCCGGATTGTGCAACGGCTCGGACTTTGCGCCCGTCATGATCGCTCCTCCGTCACGCCCGGCTCAAGGCGTGGGCAAGGCGACAGTGTCCTCGACGGGTTCTTCGCGGACGGTGCGCAGCTCGTACCAGAGCGCGTTGAGGATACCGACGGAGGCGGCCAGCCCGAGGCCGAGTATCCAGGAAAAATACCACATGGTCAGAAACTCCGGTTGGATCAATAGGCCGACGAGCCCGCTTTTTCGACGCTCTTTTCGCCGACTTTGCCCCACAGCACGCTGTAGACCCAGGCGGTGTAGGCAAGGATCAGCGGCATGAAGATCACCGTGGCGATCAGCATGTTGCGCAGCGTGGCGCGGCTCGACGAGGCGTCGAAGACCGCGAGCGAATGGCTGGGGTTGCTGCTCGACGGCAACAGGATCGGGAACATTGCGAGCCCCACCGTGGCGATGATCATCGCAACGCCGAGCTTCGAGGCAATGAAGGTCCACCCTTCGAGCCGCGCCTGGAAACCGGCGGCGGCAAGCAATGGCGCGGCGATGCCGAGCGCGGGCACGATCCAGAGCAGCGGGTGAGCATGGAAGTTCGCCAGCCAGGCGCCGCCGTCGGCCACCACCGTCTTGACCAGCGGATTGGACGGTCCGTCCCAGACGATTGGCGACGTTACGCGGTAGCCGCCGAGCAGACCGAGCCAGACCAGCACGCCGCCGCCGGCAAAGAGCGCCGCCGTGACGATTGCCGAGCGCGTTCCGACAGCGCGGGCGCGGTCGGCGACGCTGCCTTCGGCCTTGAAGGTCAGCCAGGCCGCGCCATGCGTCACCATCATGGCAAGCGAAGTGAGGCCGCAATAGAGCGCGAGCGGATTGAGCAACCCGAAGAGGCTGCCTTCATATATCGGGCGCAGGTCCGGCGTTAAGTGGAACGGCACGCCCTTGAGCGTATTGCCGACGGCGACGCCGAAGATCAACGCCGGCACCGCGCTCCCGACGAAGAGCGCCCAGTCCCAACGCGTGCGCCAGGCCGGATCCGGTCGCTTCGAGCGGTACTTGAAGGCGACCGGGCGCATGATCAGCGCCAGAAGCACCAGGAACATCGCAAGGTAGAAGCCGGAGAAGCTCACCGCATAGAGCGCCGGCCATGCCGCGAAGATGGCGCCGCCGCCGAGGATGAACCATACCTGGTTGCCTTCCCAGACCGGGCCGATGGTGTTGATCGCCACACGCCGCTCGGCATCCGTCTTGGCGACGAAGGGCAGCAGGGCGCCGACGCCCATGTCGAACCCGTCGGTCGCGGCGAAGCCGATCAGAAGCACGCCCAGCAGTATCCACCAGATCACGCGCAGCGTTTCATAGTCGAAGAGAAATTCGATCATCGTCGTGATCCTTTCACTCTGCCGGTTGCATCGCGGGGTCGGTGCTCGGACGCAGGTCATCGATGACCTTCGCGACCTCCGGCCCCTGGCGAATGGCGGCCAGCATCAGCCTGACCTCGATGACGGCGAGCACGCCGTAGACGAGCGTGAAGCCGGCGATGGTGAGCAGAAGGTCGCTCACGCCAAGTTCCGACGTGGCAAGGAAGGTCGGCAGCACCCCGTCGATGATCCAGGGCTGGCGGCCGAATTCGGCCACGAACCAGCCGACCTCGATGGCGATCCACGGCAGCGGCATGGCGATGAGCGCGGCGCGCAACAGCCAGCGCGGCGCTTCCGTCTCCCGCGTCGTATGCCACAGCGACACCGCAAACAGCGCCAGCAGCGCGAAGCCGCAGGCCACCATCAGGCGGAAGCCGAAGAAGAGCAGCGGCACGTAAGGCACCGTCGACCAGGCCGCGTCCTTGATCTGCTGTTCGCTCGCCTGCCGCGGATCGGGCAGGTACCGTTTGAGCAACAACGCGTAGCCGAGATCCTTGGAGCTGGCATCGAAGACCGCGCGGGCGCCGGTGTCCTTGCGGTCCGCCTTGATCTTCTCCAGCGCGTCATAGGCGAGGATGCCGTTGCGGATGCGGGCTTCCGCATGGGCGACGAGCTCGTCGATGCCGGCGATCTGCTTGTCGACCGAGCGGGTGCCGATGATGCCCATCACCCATGGAATGCGGATGGCGAAATGCGTCTCCCGATCGCTCTGGCTCGGGATGCCGAACGCCGTGAACGATGCCGGTGCCGGCTCGGTCTCCCACATGGCTTCGATGGCCGCGAGCTTCATCTTCTGATTGTCGGTCAGCGCATAACCGCTCTCATCGCCGAGCACGATGACGGAAAGGGCCGATGCCAGGCCAAAGGCCGAGGCGATCACGAAGGAGCGCTTGGCAAGCTGGACGTGGCGCCCCTTCAGCAGATACCAGGCCGAGACGCCGAGCACGAAGGTGGCGGCGCAGACATAGCCAGCGGAAACGGTGTGGACGAACTTCGCCTGCGCCACCGGATTGAAGATCACCGCCACAAAGTCCGTGACTTCCATGCGCATCGTGTCCGGGTTGAAGGCCGAGCCGACTGGGTTCTGCATCCAGCCATTGGCGATCAGGATCCAGAGCGCGGAGAAGTTGGTGCCGAGCGCCATCAGCCAGGTCACGATCATGTGCGCGCGCGGCGTAAGCCGGTCCCAGCCGAAGAAGAACAGTCCGACGAAAGTGGCTTCGAGAAAGAAGGCCATCAGCCCCTCGATGGCGAGAGGCGCCCCGAACACGTCGCCGACATAATGCGAGTAATAGGCCCAGTTCATGCCGAACTGGAATTCCATGGTGATGCCGGTGGCGACGCCCAGCGCGAAGTTGATGCCGAACAGCACGCCCCAGAACTTCGTCATGTCGCGCCAGATGGTGCGGCGGGTCATCACATAGACGGTTTCCATCATGGCGATCAGGATGGAAAGGCCGAGCGTCAGCGGAACGAACAGGAAGTGATAGAGGGCCGTTAGTGCGAACTGCAGCCGGGAAAGGTCTACGAGGAGATCGTCGGACATGGAAGTATCCTTTCTGGCTACGTCTCTTAACGCGCAGAGGATATACTCGACTTGACATGGATCAATTCGTTTCGTCCCGGGTGTGACAAAAGGAGTGCATGAAGATAGCCGCCGTTCCCGTACCGAGCCCTGATCTCGCCGCCTCGGCGCCTGCCGCATTCGAGGCGCTCTCCACCGCCGAGCGATTGGCAAGGCCCGGATTGCGCGGTCTTGTCGCCCTGCAGGCGGTTCGCACAGCATTGAGGCTCGGCTTCGCCGCGACGGCGGCGATGGCCGCTGGCCGGCTCATGATGGGCGAGGCGGTCTATCCGTGGCTCGTCGCCGGGATGATCGTGCTGCTTGCAGCTGCCTGCTTCGCCGGATACGCCGCCGAAAGGATGCAGGCTTCCTCGGAAAACGCCGTGTCGACGCGGCTGCGAACGCTGGCAGGCGAGCGACTGAGCGAAATGCCGGCGCGGCAGCTGCAGTCGCTCTCGACAGGCGCCTTGATCGTCTCGATGCAGCGCCATCCAGAGTCGATCGCCGCGCTGGTGGTGGGCCATCGTGCCGCCTCGGCCATGATGGCCGCCGGCCCCTTGCTCGCGGCCATTGTGCTTTGCTTCGTCTCCTGGCAGGCAGCGCTGCTGGTCCTCTGCCTGACGCCGGTGATGATCCTGTTCTTCGCACTGGTGGGCGACGCCATTCGCCGGCGCGCCGACGCCCAGGAACATGCCTTCGGCCGGCTGGCGGGCCAATTCGCCGACCGCGTCCGCACGCTGCCCACAATTCTTGCCAGCCACGCGACGGCAACCGAGGAGGCAAAACTCGGCCAGCGCCTGGAGGGCTACGCGGGCAAGACGATCGGCCTTCTGCGTATCGCCTTTGCGAATGCCGGGATCATCGACTTCTTCGCCTCGCTCTCGATTGCGATCCTCGCCGTCTTCCTCGGCCTCGGGCACCTGAAGCTTGCGACGATCCCGGGCTTCTCCAATCTCGAGCTCTGGCAAAGCCTGTTCATACTGATGATCGCGCCGGAATATTTCGCGCCGTTCCGGCGCTTCTCGGAACAGTACCACGCCAAGGCGGAAGGGCTGGCGGCCGCCGACGCGCTGGACCGGCTGCTCGATGGAGGCCCGGTCGTGGCCAAGGCCCTGCCGGTGCTCGACCGGCTGTCCCTGGCGCTGCCGGCGCATGGCCTTGTCGCCATCGTCGGCCCGAGCGGATCGGGCAAATCGACCTTGCTGCGCCGTCTCGCCGGCCTCGAACCGGGCGCGGCGCCGGGGACCCATCCGTTGGCCGCGGAAGAGATCGCCTGGATTTCGACGGACGCTTACGTGCCCGAAGGAACGCTGGCCGAGGCCATTTCGTGGAACGCCGGTGCGGTAGACCGGAACCGGCTGGAGAACGTCGCCCGCGCGATCGGGCTGCTCGACGACGCGCTGCTGCCCGGCGGCCTCGTCGCCTGGCTGGACAAGGGTGGCGCCAATCTTTCCGGCGGCCAGCGGCTTCGCATCGCGGTCGCCCGCGCGCAACTTCGCGGACGAACCGTGCTGGCCGACGAGCCGACGGCAAAGCTCGACCGCGAGACGGCCGAGGCCGTGCGGCATATGCTGCTCGAGATTTCAGGGGAGCGGCTGGTCGTTGTGGCGACACATGACCGGGACCTCTCGGCTGCCGCCGACATCGTGCTCGATCTCACCCACGGCGATGCCGTCGAGGCGGCGGCATGAGCGCGGCATTCCAGTCATCGAGCCGGAAGTCGTGGCGGCTGGCGACGGGCTTTGCCTTTGCCGCGCTGGCCTGCGCCATATTGCTGGGCGGCGTTTCCGCCTGGCTGCTCGGTTCGGTGGCGATCGCGGGCCTTTCCGCCGCCGCCTTCACCTTCAACTTCCACATCCCGGCGGCGCTGGTCCGGCTCTTCGCGGTCGGCCGCACCGCCGCCCGCTATGGCGAGCGCCTGACCGGACACAAGGCGGCGCTGGCCGATCAGGTAGCGCGTCGCGTCGAGCTCTTCGCTGCCATGGCGGCGGCGCCGGTGGTGCGCCGGGCGGGATGGCAGCTCGGCGACGACGCGCGCCTTGCCGACTATCTCGACGACGTCGAGGACCTCGACTACGCCAGGCTGCGCGCGGGCCTGCCGGCGCTGACGCTCGCCTGCGGCCTCGCGATCCTGATCGCGGGCTCGGCGGTGCTGGCGCCTTTGTCCCTCCTGCCGATCACCTTCTTGCTGCTTGCCATCCTGTTCGCGGGGAACCGGGTGGCCAAGGCTGGCGCCATGGCATGGGGTGAGACCAGGTCGCTGCGTCGCCGGGGCGCAAGCCGGCTTGGCGCGGCCATGGCGTCAGCCGTCCCGCTGAAGGCGGAGGGCGCCTGGAGCCGCGAATGCGCCGAAGCCCTTGCCGCGCTGTCCCGTGCCGATGGGGCGTTGCTTGCGCTTCGTCAGCTGCAGGCGGTGCTGGACATGCTCGGCGCGGCCCTCGGTCCGGTTGCCGGCATCAGCGTGATGGCAGCCGCCTGGCATGCCGGCAGGCAGGGCGCTGACCTCCTCCCGCCGATGCTGCTCGCCTTCTCCTGGCTGGCGCTGAGCGAAACCATGAATGGCGCATCGCGCATGTTGGTGGCCGTGCTTCGCCGCGACGCGGCTCGCATCGAGATCGGACAATGGATGCGCGGCACTGCGGCGGACAGGCGCGAATTCGCACCGGATGACGTCAAGCCCGGCCTCCTGCGTCACGGCGCCCTGCAGCGCCGCGCGCCTGACGGCCGGGCGATTGGAATGCCCGTCGCCCTGCTCCTCGCACGCGGCCGGCCGACGGTGCTCGTTGGCGCAAGCGGTTCGGGCAAGACGAGCCTGCTCAAGCAGATCGCCGGCTGGATCGGTGACGATGCCCTTGCCGCCGGCGACCGCATCCTGTCGGCAAGCGAGCGCCGAGCACTCGTGGCACTCGTCCTGCACGACGCGGTCGTCCTCGAAGACACCGTTCGCGCCAATCTCTTCGCCGGCGATGCCCCGGATGCGGCACTCTGGCGGGCGCTGGAAGCCGTCGAGATGGACGGTCGTATCCGCGAGGCGGGCGGGCTGGACGCCTGGATCAGGCAGGACCGGTTCTCGCTTGGCGAGGCGCAGCGCATCAATCTCGCCCGCGCCTGGCTGTCGACCAAGCCCCTCATGCTGCTCGACGAGCCGACCGAGCACCTCGACGAGGCGCAGGGGGAGCGTATCCTCGATCGGCTGCTCGCCCGCTTCAACGATCGGATCGTCGTCGTCTCCACCCATCGCGTGCCACCGCTACGCGACGCCCGCACGATCGAGCTGCACCCGTGAATGCCATGCCAACCGGGGGCTGGCGGCCTTTTCACTCCTCCTTGAAGGCGTGAGCGAAACTGTCGGCGACCGGCTGAAACAGATATTCGAGCAGGGTTCGCTTGCCGGTGACAACGGAGACGTCCACCGGCATTCCCGGATATAGCTTCACTTGTGGGAGCTTCTTGAGTTCATCGGCACCCACCTCGACCGTCCCCCTGAAAAACGTCGCGCCGCTGCGCTCGTCGATCTCGGCGTCGGCCGAAACCCGGGTAAGGGCGCCCTTCACCGTGGGTGTGGTTCTCTGCTTGTAGGCGACGAGCCGCACCGTCGCCGGCAGACCGGGGCGAACGACATCGATATCCAGCGGCTGAATCTTGACGTCCAGCACCATCTTGTCCTGGTCGGGAACCAGATCGAGAATAATCCCGCCGGGGGGTACAACTCCGCCCGGCGTGAAATACCGGAGGTTCATTACAGCCCCATCTTCCGGCGCAACGACATCCCGGCGCGCCGCGCGCGCGTCGGTCTTCTGAAGCGCCTTTTCGAGCTCGGAGCGTTTGGTCTGGACGTCACGAAGATCCTCGGCGGCCTTCTTGACATAGGAGAGCCGGCCATTGTCGATCTGCGCGTCCGCCTCGGCGATCTGCTGCCGGAGGCTTTCTATGTTCCCACGGTTCGAGTCAGCCTCGCCCTGTGCTGCGATGATCTGCCGTTCGAGCTGAAGCACGCGGGACTTCACCCCATAGCCTTTCTTGAGAAGTGTGCGGGCATCCGCCAGCTCCTCCCGCAGAGACGGCAACTGGATCTCGAAGGCCGCAACTCTCGCAGCGAGCGCCGACATCTGAGCATGGTACTGGGCGATCCGCTGCTGCCAGACCTCGACCTCCGACGCCTGAACCTTGGCCTGGTCCTGGAAGATACGCTCCTGCCCGGCCATGGCCTCGGCGACGGTCGTCTCGCTTCGCCGGGCCGACAGGTCCGCCGAAAAAGGAATTGTCTTCAGGCCGTCTCGCTGCGCGATCAGGCGGGCTTCGCCGGCGAGCGCGGAATCGAGTTCGCCGCGCACGGCATCGCGATCGGATTCCGCGTCGAGCCCGTCGAGGCGGACCAGTATCTGACCCTGCTTGACCAGGTCTCCTTCCCGGACCAGGATTTCGCGGATGATGCCGCCTTCCAGGTGCTGGATGGTCTTGCGGTTGCTGTCGACCTTCACCACCCCGGGCGCGACCGCCGCGCTCGTCAGCGGCGCGGTGGCCGCCCAGAAGCCGAAGCCGCCGAACAACAGGCCGATGACGGTCAGGCCGCCGAAGACATGGGCACTCACCGCCGGCCAGGCGGGCGGTGGCGGCGGCATTTTCAACGACAGGGCGGCTTCCGTCACGATCCGGTCCTTTCGGAGCTCACGACCCGGACCTGCGGCGGGGCGGACTGCTGCTCGGGGCGGCGCAATTGCGCAAGCACGACGTCGCGCGGGCCGAACAACTGCGACTGGCCTTCGTTAAGCACCAGGACGCAATCGACGTTCACCATCATCGACGGGCGGTGGGCGACGATCACCACCGTCGAGCCTGCCTCCTTCATGGCGGCAATCCCCTGGTTCAGCGCTTCCTCTCCGACGGCATCGAGATTCGAGTTCGGCTCGTCCAGCACCACCAGCGCCGGGCGGCGATAGAGCGCCCTGGCAAGGCCGATGCGCTGGCGTTGCCCGCCGGAGAGCACAGAACCCTGTTCGCCGATCTCGGTATCGTAGCCATTCGGCAGCCGGAGGATCATCTCGTGCACGCCGGCCATCCGGGCGGCGGCCACGATCTCGGCCGGATCGCCTTGCTCCATACGGGCAATGTTCTCGCGGATGGTGCCGGGAAAGAGTTCGACGTCCTGGGGAAGATAGCCCACATATGAGCCGAAGTCGGCGCGGTTCCAGGCAAACACGTCGACGCCGTCGAGCCGCACCCGCCCTTGCTGTGGCGAAAGCATGCCGACGATCAGGCGGGCAAGCGTCGACTTGCCGGCGGCCGACGGCCCGATCACCGCAAGCACCTGGCCTGGCGGCACCACGAAGGAGAGGTTCCTCAGCACGGGCTCCTTGGCGCCGGCCGGCATATATGCGACGGCGTCGACCGAAAGCTGCCCCTTGGGCCGCGGCAATTCCATCCCTGGCGGGCGCAGCGACGGAGCCTCGAACAGCCGGTCCAGCCGACGCCAGGCCTCGCGAGCGGCGGTCGTCTGCTTCCAGGTTGCGATAGCCTGCTCGACAGGGGCGAGCGCGCGCGACATGATGATCGAGGCCGCGATCATGGCACCGGGCGAGACTTCATGGCGCAGCGACAGCCAGGCGCCGAGCCCCAGCACCGCGACCTGCAGGAACATCCGGAACGGCTTGGTGAATGCATTGATCAGGCCGGCCCAGTCGCTGGCGGCCGTCTGCAGCGCGAGCACGGACGCGTTGGCCGCATCCCAACGCCGGGCGAGCACGCCGCCCATGCCCATTCCGTCGATGACTTCGGCGTTGCGGAAACCGGCATCGGCCGCTTGATAAGCGCGCGCGGAAGCAGCGTTTGCCTGTTTGAGCGTGCCTGCCGTCAACGCGTTGTTGGCAAGGGCGAGGCCGAACAGGATGATCGCGCCGCCCAGCGCCAGAAGTCCGAGCAGGGGATGCAGCAGGAAGATGAAGCCGAGATAAAGCGGCATCCATGGCGCATCGAACAGCGCCACGATGCCGCCGCCGCCAAGATAGCCGCGCAGCGTGGCGAGGTCGCGCAGCGCCTCGGTGCGGTAGGAGGAGCCGCGCAACGCGTTCTCAAGTCCGCGGCCCAGCACCTGCGGCGACAGCACGCGATCGATCCAGGCTGCGAGCTGCACCAAGAGCCGCGAGCGGAAGAATTCGAGCGCGCCCATCGCAGCGAGCGCCGCCGTCGTAATCAGCGTCAGATAGACGAGCGTCTCCACACTGCGTCCCGTCAGCACGCGATCATAGACCTGCAGCATGTAGATCGAGGTCGAAAGCACGAGCAGGTTGATGACGAAGCTGAACCCCGCCACCGCGGCGAAACCGCCGCGGCAACGCGAAAGGGCAAGCTTGAGCGCAGAGTGGTCCTGCATCACAATCATCTACCTCTTCATAGTCATCCTACGGGTCCCATCAGGCATGGAGATTGAAGTCTGCGCTGCTCAGATTGTTCACCCCTAGGAGGTGGATTTCGATGACGTCCGCACCGCTTGTAATCGCCTCGGCCGACGGACCGACATTCGCGTAGACAATGGTGTTCGTCCCATCCGTCGTCCAACCGACGCTGTGCGCGGCAAGCGTTGTCGAAGCACCTAAGTTGGTCGGAGTGCCAGTCAGGTTGAGTGCGTTCAGGAAGTCCAGTTTGTCCGTCCCGTGCAGGAAGTCCTGGATCGTATCGAAGGCGGCATGTGTAGAATCGGTAACTGCCGTGTAGACGAAATGGTCGGCACCGTCGCCGCCGACCAACCAATCAGCGTTCGCCTTTCCAATAATCGTGTCGTTGCCTGCACCACCGAAGATATAGTCGACGGCAGAGGTTCCGGTGACGCTGTCCGTGCCAGCTCGACCGTCAGCGATAGTCGGATCGGTACTTACCAGTGTGATCGTGTTGTCAACACTGCCCCCATTGGCGTTTCCGATCCAAACGGTGAACGACTGTGGAGTCGATGAAGTCGAATGATTATCGGTGGCGGTGACAGTAAGGGTGCCTGTTGCCGAGCTTCCTATTCCGACGTTGGCGGTCAGCTCTCCGTTTGCTGCAACCGCGACTGTCCCGGAGCCACTCCAGGTACTTGCAAAGGAGACACTATCGCCTGCATCCGGATCCACGGACAAGAAGTGGCCCAAATCGACAGGATTCCCGTCAGCGACCGGGGCCGAGGCCGGGACGAAGACCGGCGCACTCGGCGCATGGTTGGTCACGGGCTCGTCGGCACCGTTCACCGTGATGTCGATGACATGGTCCGTGCCGTCGGTCGACGACACATGGATCTGGTCGTGCGGATGGTCCGCCGAGGTCAGAGCCTGGACATTGGCCGCGGCATTGTTGAGCGTGTAGACCCAGTTTCCGCCGGCATCGATGGTCAGCGACCCGTAGGTACCCGCGATCGGGTTGCTGCCGTTGTGTACCTGGAACGAACTCTGGCCCGCGTCGGGGTCGTTGACGGTCAAAGCCCCGTTTACGGTCAGCACGGCATCCTCGGTCACTGCACCGGTGCTCGTGCCGCCGATCACCGCCGCGTCGTTGGCGCCGTGGATGGTGAAGCTGACCTGCTTGGTGGTGCCGTCGAGGGCGGTGACGGTAAAGGTGTCGACCTTGGTGTCGTTCTCGCCCAGATACTGCACGGCGGCATTGGCCACCGAATAGGTGTAGGAGCCGTTGGCGGCCAGCGTCAGGCTGCCCAGGTTGCCAGCATCGCCGCTCACCGTGG